>CAZYHC010000011.1:0-113177 GCA_964646625.1 uncultured Anaerolineales bacterium | reverse complement strand
GTTCAGCAGCCTCACCGGGGCTTTCCTCGATAGGGACCTCGACCCAGGACGGGACTGGGGTGCCCGTTTCCGGTTCAGCGGCCTCCTCAGGGCTTTTCTCGGCAGGAGCCTCGACCTGGGGTGAGGCCGGCCCGACTGTTTCCGATTCGGAGACCTCTCCCGTTTCCTCGTCTGCCGAAGACAGTTTCTCTCCGCACAACGTACAGAAGGACATACCCGCCACATTATCTTCATTACAGGCAGGACACTTCACTATAGCACCTCCACATTATCGGCTTTCAAATTTTACCACCCTCCCTCTCTCTTGTCAAAGGCCGCGAAAAAACCAGCCGCAACGCACGCGTTTGGCTGGCATTTTCTATTGTGTATAGTTCGCAATGTTAGGGGAATGCAGTCAGCATATCCCGTCCGGGGTCAAGGTTCAGACCAATAGTCAGGCCAACCCGGTCTAAGGTTAGAGCTGGATGGCCTCTGCCAGCCGCGCCTCGACCTCGGCAGGCAATAGATCGAGCACACAGATCATTTTGTTGCGAGAGGTCTTACCGGCCGCAATCTCTATCTGGTTGGGCGACACGCGCAAGGATTTAGCCAATAGTTCGATGAGCGCCTTGTTGGCCGCCCCCCTGACCGGCGGAGTGGTGAGACGCACTTTGAGAGCGTTACCCTGCACCCCGACGATCTCGGTTTTGCGAGCACGGGGAACAACACGGACGGCGAAAGCTGAACCACCTTCGGCCTTGGTGATTTTGAATTCACGCATATCTCTGCCTCCGCACGCATGTAATTAAAGCGCATAAATCAGGCCACTTCAATAAGCCTGTAGACCAGTCCTTATATCGTGATGCTCAATAATATCCGTTCGATAAATTGCAAGATGAAGAGGGCTACAATGGGAGTGATATCCAACCTTCCGATAGGAGGGATGACACCCCGCAATGGTTTTAGAATGGGCTCGGTGATCTGATGGATGAAGACGACGGCCGGATGATAAGGATCGACATTAAGCCACGAGATAAGCACTCTGGCCAGGATAGCCAGACTAAGTAGATTGCAAATGATCTCGATAAAGTAACGCGCCCAGAGCATTAGTCACTCAACCCTCCCAGATATTTGGCTTTCTGATAGGCGGCCCACACCGCCTTGGAGATCACGGTGCGTAAGCCCCCCTTCTCCAGTTGATAGAGCGCCTCAGCCGAGGTGCCCCCAGGCGAGGTGACCATATTGCGCAATTCCACCGGGTGTCTTCTACTCTGCCGGGCGAAGACGATAGAGCCTTGCATGGTCTGCAACACCAACTGCTGAGCCACCCGCCGCGAAAAGCCCATGTGTACCCCGGCGTCGATCAGGGCTTCCATGAACAGAAAGACGTAGGCCGGCCCCGTCCCGCTCAAGGCCGTAGCCATGTTCAGATAGTCCTCATCCTTGACGTATACGTCCTCGCCCAGGGCTTGCAGGATGGTGCGCGCCTGCTCCAGTTGCGTTTCGGTTACCTGGGGAGCCGCCGTCCAGACCGACATCCCCTGCCTCACCTGAGCAGGGGTGTTAGGCATGGCCCGCACGATGGCCTGGTGCTCCAGGCCGGCCGCTATGGCAGCGATCTTTGCGCCGGTCACGATGGACAGTACCAGGGCTCCATCCTGGATGCCGCCTGTGAGTTCGGGCAACACGTTGGGCAACACCTGGGGCTTGACTGACAGCACCACGATTTGACCGACCCCGGCGGCCTGTCGGTTGTCGGTAGTGCCTACCAGGCCGTAGCGGGCGCTCAACTCTTCGCCTCGCTTGGGGCGGGGGCCGCTGGCGATAATACGCTCCGCCTCGACCAAACCCTGATCCAGCAGGCCCTTGATCATAGCCTCGGCCATAACGCCGCTGCCAATGAAAGAAATAGTAGCTTCATGCAACAACGAATTTTCGCTCCTTACCCGGTTATTACTCTTCTCTCGCCAAAGATGGCCCGTCCGATGCGCACCAGGGTGGCCCCCTCCTCGATGGCTACCTCATAATCGTCGGTCATGCCCATAGATAGATGCTGCCAGGGGGCCGCGAAACGAGCGGCCAGCTCGTCCCTCAACTCCCGCAACTGGCGGAAATAGGGGCGCGCTTCCTCGGGATCAGCCACGATAGGGGCCATTGTCATCAACCCCTGTACCTCAAGGTGAGGCAGAGCCATTATGCCTTCTATGGCGGAGAAAAATTTTTCTTTGTCCTCACCGCTACGAACCCTAAACCCGTATTTGGTGGCTTCCTCGGAAACGTTCACCTCCAGCAGGATGGGCATGGTGCGCTCTAGGTAGCCACAGCGTTTGTCGATCTCGCGCGCCAACTTCAGGCTGTCCACCGATTCTATCATATCGAACAGGCCGACGGCCACTTTAGCCTTGCGGCTCTGCAAATGGCCGACCATGTGCCACCTGACGGCTTCACCCTGATGGTCCTCGAGCCAGCGGTGGAAGGGCGCAATTTTCTCCGTGGCCTCCTCCACCCTATTTTCTCCCAGACGGCGAAGGCCCTGCTCATAGGCCCTCTGGATGACCGCCAGGGGCATGGTCTTGGTGACGGCCACCACGGCGATCTGGGCAGCCTCCCGTCCGGCCCGCCGGGCGGCCTCCTCTATCCGACGTTGCACCTCCTCCAAATTGGCCCCGATATCGACTGCCCCGTCGTCCATGCGCTACCCTTTGATCCCCAGCACCACCCCGAAGCGGCCCGTGTGACCACCATCGCCGCGATGGGAAAAGAATTCGTCGTTGTGGCAGGCGGTGCACGTGGCGGCCACCTCGATGCGCTCCACCCCGGCGGAAGCCAATTGCCGGCGGTTGGCTTCCCAGAGGTCGAGGTACAAAGCACCGTTCGCTCCTTCTCTCAGGGGAGGTGGCTGTGGGGTGAAGGCCTGTCGTATCAATTGCGCCACGTCTTCACCGATCCGATAACAGCAGGGCCCAATAGCCGGACCAATGCCAGCTATCAGATCGGCTACCCGGCAACCATAGACCGCGCCCATGGCCCAAACCGTCTGACGGACTACACCTTCGACCGTCCCTTTCCAGCCCGCGTGAACCAACCCCACGGCCTGACGGAAAGGATCGTAGAGGGCCACAGGCACACAGTCAGCGAAGCACAACATGAGGGCTACACCGGGTACGTTGGTGATCAAGGCGTCGGCCGTTGGGTGCTGCTCCCCGTCCTGGACCTCAAAGACCTGAGCGCCATGCACCTGACGGGCGGTGACGACCCCCCCATCATCAAGGGCCAGGGTCTGGCAGATGCGCCTCCGGTTGGCGGCCACCGCTTCCGCCTCGTCGCCCACCGAGACGCTCACGTTCAACGAAGCAAAAGGGGGAGGGCTGATGCCGCCCAGCCGGGTGAATATACCGTGGACAACCTCCTCATAGCAGGCCAGGCTGGCAAATCGATAATAACCCAGATCACCGTTTTGTTGTCTTAGCAAGATTTCTCTTTCAGTCGGCCTTTCCAGCAGCGGACGTTCTTGTAAACTTCAGCTATTAAGTTTAGCACAAAAAGACTAGAAATGCAACCCTCACCTACATTGACAGATATCCCTATCTATGTTAGAATGGAGGAAATATCATTATAAAATAGAATCAGAAGGAGGAAAGAGACCATGAAGAAATGCTTGATTTTGGCTCTGTTAGTGGTTATATTGCCCGTGTTCAGCGTGGAGGCTCAGGGGGGCACAGCTCGTCTGACGATAATCCACGCCTCGCCGGATGCCGGCACCATCGATGCCTTCGTTGATGGTGAACTGACCTTAAGCGGCGTTCCCTACGGCGGGGGGCAGGTTCAGGCTCTGACGGAAGGCGAGCACGAGGTACAGCTCGCGCCCGCCGGTCAAAAAGCTGACCAGGCCCTGGTCACCACCGACGTGGCCCTGAAGGCCGGACAGAGCTATACCATCATCGCCTATAGCGACGCAAACAAGAAAGTGGCCGCTCTGTTCGTGGAAGACGACTTGACGCCACCCGCCGCCGACCAGGCCAGGATCCGCGCTTTTCACCTCTCGGCCGATGCGGGCCGCGCCGAAGTGGTGCTAAAGGAGGGCCAAACCCTGCTCTCCGGGGCCAGCTTCGAGGATTACACCAAAAAGTACGTGAACATCGACAAGGGCCAATACGACCTGGAGGTGCGCCTGGCCGGCGAACGCGACCCGGCAGTGGCCATTCCCGGCTTTAAATTCGAGGCGGGCAAAATCTACACCATTATCATCACCGGCCGCAAGGCCGATGCCGGTAAGGAGACCGGGCTGCGTCCTATCATTGCTTCGGCTATGATCAGCCCCACCATCGAGTCCGTCGTGCCGCCTACCGCCGTGCCGCCTACCGCCACGCCACCGCCGACGCCGACCTCGCCTCCAACACCCGTGCCCACCGAGATACCAACCACAATGCCTACCCCTGCCGAACTACCGGTAAGCGGAGGAGAGACCGGCAGCTTCCCTCTGTCGGCAGTTTTTCTGACGGTGGGAACGGCCTTCATCGCCATTGGCCTGGGTCTGCGGCGTCTGATCCATAACGCTTCCTTACAGTAGATGCTCTGGACCGGGGGATGGAGCTGGTTGACGGTCTGCGGAGCCCGATCACAGGTACTTCCGACCCTGAACTGAGGGGCGATTCCCCTACGGATGGCCGTAGCCTTTTACGGTGAGGGGCAGATGGATCCTGGTCGGCTCCGTGGCCCCGCTCCCTACGCTGACCTCGTCCAGATAAACGTCCATTCCCCCGCTGTTCACTGCTTCGAAGCGCAATTCTACCGTCTGTCCGCCGCTCAGGTCGTACCAGACGTGCGCCCAGTCCGTAGTGGTTACGGGCAGGGTATAGATCAGGCTGCCTGCCGCCACCCGCAGGATATCGCTCCCCACCTCGCCGCCCGTCGCCCGGTACAGGAAGGATAGCGTTGGAGCCTCTCCGGAAATGGGCACCGTCTGGCTCAGGGTCGAATGGCCTGCCCCCGGCGGGAAACGAGCAGCATAGCTTCCTGTATGGGCCCCGGCGGTAATGACCGGGACGACCGAGCCGCCTGTCGTCCAGCCACTCAGCCCGCTCGCTGTCCCGTTCGTTGTCCCGTTCGTTGTTGTGCCGCTCTCGAAGCCCCAGTTCGTCACGGTGTTGTCCAGAGGCGGCAGAACGAAACGCAGGCCGGAAACATCGCCGTTCACGTTGAGGTGCATGGCCGGTAAAGTTCCGAAATTGGCCTGGGAAGCGGTCAGGGCGTAAGTCCCGGCCCCGATCAGGCCGACGGAGAAAGCACCAGCCCCATCCGTCTGAACTGCGTCCGGGCCGGGAGCGGCGGGCGAGAGATCCACGGCCGCCGATAAAACCGCGGTGCCGCGATTGCCTTCCACCGTGCCCCCCAGGAGGTAATTGACGATGGTGGTGTGTGTGTCCCCATCGCCTCCGGGGTAGGGTTCCACCTGGCCTGACTGGTCGGTGGCGCGACACTGAAAGTAGTAGGTCTGGCCCACCACGCCGCTGAAGACGGTCGAAGTATGGGTGGCGCTGAGCTGCCAGTCCGTCCATGCCCCGCCTCCTGCCCGATACTGCACGTCGTAGAAGGCCAGACCCGAGGCCTCGTCCCACCCACTCCAACGGACGGGGAAAGCGGTGCTTTTCTGGTAAAGAGGCAGGGCGACCACGCTGGAAGAAGGCGGCGCCGCATCCAGGACGGGCTTAAACTTCTGGATGCGATCGTTGCCCTTATCGGCCACGTAAACGAAGCCCGCCGCGTCCACCGCCACGTCATGGGGCTGGCGGAACTGTCCTGGGCCGCGGCCCTCGCTCCCCCAGGTGAGGATGAGATTTTTCTGGGAGCCGAATTTGTGGATGCTGTGGTTCTTCACGTCGGCCACGTAAACGGAGCGGGCGGCATCCACCGTCAAGCCCAGAGGTTCCCAGGGTTGCCCTATGGGGCTATCCTCTCCCCAGGCGGCGACCAGCTCGCCATCCTCGTCGAATTTCTGAATGCGGTGGTTGTCCTGGTCCGACACGTAGACGTAGCTCTGCCAGTCCACGGCCAGCCCGGAGGGCCATTCGAACTGTCCATCGCCGCTCCCTTTCTCTCCCCACTTGCGGTCGAACTCGCCATCCAGACCAAATTTCTGAACGCGGTAGTTCTCCCTGTCCGCCACGTAGATGAAGCCTTTTGGATCGAAGGCCAGAGCAGCGGGGTTGTTAAATTGTTCGTCCGCGCTGCCTGTGCGCCCCCAGGTGCGCTCCGGGGCCCCATCAGACGTGAATTTCTGGATGCGGTCGTTGCCGCCGTCCGCCACGTAGACAAAGCCTGAGGCGTCTACGGCCACGCCCAAAGGCCCTTCAAACTGGCCGGGGGCGTCGCCTGGGCCTCCCCATTTGGTCACGAAGGCTCCTTCGGAGGTGAACTTCTGGATACGCGTGTTGTCCCCATCCACCACGTAGACAAAGCCTGAGGCGTCTACGGCCACGCTGTTAGGGCCTCGGAACTGCCCATCGCCGCTGCCTGTTTCTCCCCAGGCGGTGACGAAGACGTAAGTCTCCCTGGGCACCGCGGCCTGCCCTGGGGCTGGACCGTCGGCCCGCGAGCTACCACCGACGAACAAAACGCCGACGAACAAGACAATGGAAAAAAGCAGCCATAAAGATACAATTGTCTTCATGATTCAACTCCTCCTTGCCTGTTGACAAAGAGCCTGATTTATAGTATCCTGAGCGGTATAGAGCACTTTGGTTTTGGTCTGGCAAGCCAGGACGCTGGCCTGAGCCTCCACTAAATCTCCACCGAATCTCCACCGAACGTATACTGGCGGATAGGACCTTTGTGTTATAATGGTGAGGAGTGTGTTTTTGCTCTATCTCCCACCCATTACAAACCTGGCGGTTTCTGGCGTCAGAATATTGTCTGACCGTTACTCCACTCTGAAATCTGTTGAACAAGGTTCAGGGCGGCGGCCTGGCGTTATGACCTAGAAGAAGTCGCCTTCCCCACCCCGGTACGCGATACCCACAGGACCTTTTCAGCAGAGCCGTTGAGTAACGCCTCATTTCTGGTGCAAAAAGGAGGATCGAAATGAAAGAGAAAGCGTCTCTGAAGTTCGGCAGGGCCCTGTTGGTTATAATGGCCTTAGCCGCTGTTGTCCTGTTCCTGACCATCTCGGTCTGGGCCCAGGACCCTAACCCGGTTCCGCCGGGCGGCAAGAATCTTCCGGACCCCTTCGGCGGCAATCCGCCCATCCAGCCCGCCCAACCCTGTCCCGACGGCTACGAAGATGACGACTCCACCGCCCAGGCCCAGACCATCACCGTCGGCGTTCCTCAGCCAGACCACAACTTCGAGGATAAAACCGACGTGGACTGGGTCAAGTTCACGGCCACGGCCGGAGTGCGCTACACCATCATGACCGCCAACTTGAGCGCCGGCACCGACACGGTGTTGACCCTCTATAGTACCGATGGCGTCACCTTCATAACTGAAAACGACGACTACGAACCGGCCACTCTGAACAAGCTGTACTCGCGCATCGACTGGACAGCGCCAGCCAACGGAGTCTATTACGTCAAGGTTTCTCGCTACCCGAACGAACACCCCAGTTGGTACGGGTGCCACACCAGTTACGACCTGTCCGTGTCTGAGTGGGGGGTGGTGCCTGAAGTCACGGATCTGGCCATCGACAAAGGGGGAGCGCAAGCGGCCATCCCGCCAGGCCGGCTCATGACCTATACCGTGTATTACAGCAATACCAGTCCCACCGTCGCCACCGATGTGCGCGTCACCGACACCCTGCCGGTCAGCGTGACCCTGGTGTCGGATACGGCGGGCGATGCGGGTTTCACCACGATCAGCACCGATCCGCTGGTCTGGACGACGCCCGTCATATCCAACGGAGCCAGCGGCACCTTCAGCGTGACGGTCATGGTCAGCACCCAGGCCATCAGCGGCACGATCCTGACCAACACGGTGCGCATCGGCGCGGCCATCACCGAGACTAACTACGCCAACAACGAGGCCACCGCCGGGCCCACCCTGGTCATCACCAGCCACCTGGGTTGTGCTGACGTATACGAGGTGGACGACCGTTGGGATTGGGCCACGCTCATCCTGGACGGCGTGCCTCAGTTGGGACACAATTTCGACGTGGCAGACGACGTGGATTGGGTCAAGTTCTCAGCCACATCCGGGGTGACCTACACCATCATGACCGCCAACCTGAGCGTCAATACCGACACCACCCTGACCCTCTACGACAGAGATCACAACACTGTACTGGCCTTCAGCGATGACTACGAGGCCAGCTACGCGAACAAGCTGTACTCGCGCATCGACTGGCGATGCCCGGTAGGTAATTCGGGAATCTACTACGTAAAGGTCGGTCGAGCGACAAACAAGCATCCCACCTGGTACGGCTGCGATACCAGCTACGAGCTGTACCTGAATTCCAGCGGCGCTCCCATCGAGGGGATTTTACTGCCCATCGTGCTGAAAATGTACGTCCCGCCCCCCATACCTCCCGGTCCGCCTTCGCCCACCGAGACGCCGCAGCCGCCGCCCGGGCCCTGCTACCCGCAGTCGAGAGGGGCCATCACGGTGCACGACCAGCCCAAGGGAATAGCCCTCGTTAACTCCGAGCTCTACGTGGCTAACTACGGCTCCAACGCCGTGTCTGTCATCAGCACCACCGGCGGCCCTTCGTTCCTCATCAACAACGTGCCAGGGGCCAACGGGGTGGCCTTCAACCCTGATCAGGGTTACGTCTACGTGTCCAACCGCGACACCAATAAAGTGACCATCATCAGGGTCAGCGACAGGCTGATCATGGGTACTATCGACGTGGGCAGCCTGCCCAACGGCCTGGCCTACCACAGCGGCCGGCTATACGTGGCTAACTACGGGAGCGACACGGTCAGCGTCATCACCACCAGCAACCACCAGGTAGAAACCACCATTTCAGGTTTCCCGATAGACGAGCCATCCCACGTAGCCGTCAACCCCAACACCGGCCGCATCTACGTCTCGAACCACGGCAGCGGCAGGGTCAGCATCCTCAGCGGAAACTCCAAGCTGTCCGACATAGATACCTACAGCGCCGGGCTTTACGGCATTACGGTGGACAGCAATCGCAACATCGTCTACGTGGCCTCCATCGATACCCACCGGGTGGTGTCCATCGTGAACGATACCTACAAAGGGTGGGCCGAAATCTCGCCCGTGTTGGGCGGCCCATCGGTGCCGCTGCGCATGATAGCCGTCGATCCTACCCTCAGGATCCCGGTAGATCAAAATTGGTTCCAGGCCGGCCACGTGTGGGTGACCAGTGCTGGCTCAGACGGCGGAGTCAATAAGGCCATTGTGCTCAAGGGCTGGGAGGGCTGGCCCGAGATCGGCAAGCTCTACACCCTGGACACGGGCACCGATCCGCTGGAGGGGATAGCGATCAACCCCGCCAACCACATGGTCTACATCACTAACCAGGGCAGCGACAGCGTGACCATGATCGAAGACGGCGAAAACGTATGCTACACGCCCTTCATCACCGAGCAGTACGTAGCCAGGGTGTGTATTGTAGGTGTACACGGCGATTGCCGGTAACCCCTATCCCTTTCTCCTACCTGCCAAGAGCCACCGGCCTTCCGGGCGCGGTGGCTCTTGTTGATTTCACTCCTGCTCTTCTTCATTTTCTTCTTCAAAGGGTACGACCTTGTACCCCTGATCGTCCCCTGCCGCGGGTAGAAGCTGGCGGACTTTCAACTCCGCGGCGTCCAGCTTCTCCCCACAGTAGCGGGCCAACTCCTGGCCGCGCTGGAAGAGGGCCAGAGAGTCCTCCAGGGTTAACTCCCCCTCCTCCAGGCGGCGCACCGTCTCTTCCAACTCCTTAAAGGCTTCCTCAAAAGTCAGTTCTTCTGCGTTCATCTGTAGATTCCTGTACGAAACTCACCCTGCCACACTTGACTACCTTTTCATACTATGGTATGATACTGGTAACAAAATAGTTATGAAAGGAGTATGATATTGACCAGGATCACCATCAGCCTGCCGAAAGAGATGTTAGCCAGGATGGATGCGCTGGCCCAGGAAAGAGGCGAAACGAGAAGCGCCTTTGTACGCCGCGGTTTGGAGCAAACCCTGGAGGGATACGAAGCTCGGAAAGTTTTGGCCCAGGCTCAGGCGCTCTACGCCGAGATAGAGGAGACGGATCGAAGGCTGGCCGAAGACTTTCTATCTATTTCGGCGGAAACCTTGCCGCCTTACAGCGACGCAGAGGCCGAGCAATGAGAGTGCCACAGCGCGGCGAGATATATTTCCTCGATTTCAGTCCTTCCCTCGGCAGGGAGATGCGAGGCCCCCATCCGGCCCTCGTCATCCAAAACGACGTCGGCAACCAGGCCAGCGCCCTGACTATCGTGGCCGCCATCACCAGCAACCTGAAGGTGGCCCGTCTACCTGTCGGCGTTCCCATCGCCCCAGAGGAGAGCGGGTTGCCACGCCCATCGGTCGTTCACCTGGGCCACATCTATACCGTAGACCAGAGACGCCTGGATAGATTGGCGGGCAGATTACCAGAGGTAGTTATGGAAAAGGTAGACGTGGCTCTGCAAGTAAGTCTGGGGTTGAAGCCCTTCACTCTTCAACCGTAGCGTCAAATTTCCCGTCGCTGACCTGCACCTCGATGCCGTCTCCCGGCCCTACCTGGGCCGTGCTTTTGACCACCCTTCCCGTTTCCTGGCGGCGAACGAGGGCATAACCTCGCTCCAGGGTAGCCCGCGGACCCAAAGTGTGCAGTTGCAAAGTCAGGCTTCGCAGTTGCTCCCCACGCAGCGCCAGGCGGTGCTCCAGGAGAGAAGCCATCCTGTGGCTCAGATCGTCCAGCCGTTGACGGTTACTCTCCAGGCGCGATAGAGGGGAGAAACGATGCAGGGTCCGTCGCTGGTCGGCCAGGGTTTGCCGTCTATCGGCCACGTGCCTGGCTACGAGTTGGTGCAGCCTCTCCCGCCGCAACTCGACCGTGGCCCGCAACTCCATGCGGTCGGGGACCACTATTTCCGCCGCCGCCGAAGGGGTGGGGGCGCGCACGTCGGCCACAAAATCGGCGATGGTGAAATCGGTCTCGTGTCCCACCCCGCAGACCACCGGCAGGCGGGAGGCATAGATGGCCCGCGCCACCCTCTCCTCGTTGAAGGCCCATAGCTCCTCCAGAGAACCGCCGCCCCGCGCCACGATGATTACCTCTACGTCGGGGTAGCGGTTAAGAGCCTGGATAGCGGCCACGATCTGGGGCGGCGCTTCCTCGCCCTGCACCAGGCTGGGGGCCAGCACGACCTCCACCAGAGGGTAACGGCGCCCCAGGACGTGCAAAATGTCCCTGAGAGCCGCCCCGGTGGGCGAGGTCACCACCCCCACACAGCCAGGAAAAGAAGGCAGAGGGCGCTTACGCTCGAACAGTCCTTCTGCCCGCAGCCGCTCCTTAAGGGCCTCAAACCGACGGTGTAAAAGCCCCACCCCGGCAGACAGGATAGTGTCCACGTAGAACTGATAGAGGCCCTGAAGCTCATAGATGGAAATCCGACCGTGAGCGACGATGGCCTGACCGTCATCTGGCAGGAAGAGTTGTCGCTCCGCCAGGGAGCGCCACATCACACAGCGCAAGCTGCTCTTTTCATCCTTGAGGGTGAAATACAGGTGCCCAGCCGCCGAGCGGGAAAAATTGGAGACCTCGCCTGCCAGCCACAGGTCCTGGAGCAAAAGATCGACTTCAAACTTCTCTTTTATATAGGCCGTGATCTCGCTGACGGTGAAACAGCTTTCGAACTCCATTGACTCCCTTAAGGTCAATCCCCAGAATGAAAATTCAGTACATTCCAAAAGCCAGCCGGGAACCCCGTTTAGAACACAGAGAAAGAGGTTTTTCCCTCTGTGCCCTCTGTGCTCTCTGTGGCTTTCGTTGGGCCTCAAGCTCCGTATTTGGCTAATCTCAAGGCGTTAGCCATAGCCAGGGTCATCAGATCGGTGGCCGGGAAGCGGCCCAACGCTCCCTGGCTGCATCCTCGTTCCGAGAATTCCTGCACCCCATCAGGCCGACAGTAGCGGGACCAGATGAGGGTCGGCACCGGATGCCAGCTATGAGCTTTGAGAACGGCCGGCGTGGAGTGATCGCCGGTGACGATTATCACCTCGGGGCTCAAGTCCAGCAGGGAGGGCAACAGTTCATCCACGTGCTCGATAATCGAGACTTTGCGCTCGAAGTCCCCATCTTCTCCGGCGCTATCGATCTTCTTGACGTGAACGAAGAAAAAGTCGTAACGGTCGAAATGGGTGCTGAGGGTTTCAAACTCGTCTTCCAGGCTCTCCCCCGTGGATAGCACCTCCATGCCTACCAGTTTAGCCACCCCTCGATACATGGGGTAGGTGGCAATGGCCGCCGGCTTCAAGCCGAAGATATCTGCCACACTGGGGAGGCCGGGGTCCTTGGCAAAGCCGCGCAGCACGATCATGTTGGCCGGATGCTGGTCGTGCAGCATCTCCTGGGCGCGGGCGATCCAGCGCCCGACCAGGGCGGCCGTATCTCCGGCCTCCGGGACCAGGGGCTCAAGGGGCAGAGGGGCCAGCCCCACCTGTTGAGGATCGGTATCGGGCAACTCCTGGCGCAAGCCCTGGCCCCGAAAGACCAGCACGAAACGATGCTCTTTCACCGGTTCGACAAAGATTTCTACCTCGGGCAGGGTGATGGTGCCCAGCAGTTCGCAAAGCGCAACGCATTTCTCCGTAGAGATACGGCCGGCCCGCCGGTCGGCGATCAGCCCCTTTTCGTCCACGGTGCAGAAATTGCCGCGCGCAGCCAGATCGTTTTCTTGCAGGTCAAAACCAATGCCCAGCGCCTCCAAAACGCCCCGCCCAATCTCGTAGCGCAAAGGATCGTAGCCAAAGAGTGACAGATGAGCCGGCCCGCTACCTGGAGTGATACCTGGGGCGATAGGCACACTCAACCCACATAGACTTTGGCTGGCCAGCCGATCCAGGTTAGGCGTTTTAGCCGTCTCCAGCTCCGTCAACCCCCCCGGTTCTCTGGGCAGCCCCCCCAGACCGTCCAGCACCAGCAGGACGATCCTGGTCTCAGCTTTTATCCTCAGCTCTTGCATCAAAGCGAAGTCACTCATAGCTCCTCTCCGGTCCGACAATCAATACCGGACACCAGGCCTTAAGGCCAGCGTCCGGTATCTCCATCAACATCAAGATGATACGCGCAACGAGATGATACGAGGCAACATTTACTGCAACGTTAACTTGCCATAATCTGCTTAGCGCCTATCCGAAAAGTGGGATCAACGCCCTGTCCGACAGCAGATACGATGATCGCCCCACTAATCTTTCGATAGGTGCTTATCAGCAGATCAGGGGAGTTGCCATCCGTTAAGTTGACGGCTTATTACTCACCCCAAGTCACGTCGTAATACGGCCGGTTGACCTCGACGAAAGGGTCGCAACCTATGATTAATGTTTTGTTTTTAGCGGACGGCCTGTTCGGTCTGGAGATCGAAGATGTGCATGTTCTCCATGTTGACCGCCACCTCGAGATCCTCCCCATGGCGGGTTCTCACCCGTGGGTCCACCCGCGCCGTGAAACTCGTCTCTCCCGTGAGCAGGTACAGGAATATCTCGTTGCCCATCAACTCTGTCACGTCCACCGTGACCGTCATCGGCGCTTCTGCTATCCCCGCCGGCACGAAGGGCCGGGCATGAATGTCCTCCGGTCTGACGCCAAAGATCACTTCCTGGCCCAGATAGTCCCGCACAGGTGGCATCTTGTCCGCAGGTACCCGCAGCCGGAAGGTCCCGCCATCCACGTACATCTCCTCTGCCGTCCCCACCAGAGTGGCGTCGAAGAAGTTCATAGCCGGACTGCCAATGAACCCGGCCACAAAGATGTTGTTCGGGAGGTCATAAAGGTTCTGCGGCGTGTCCAACTGCTGAAGCAGCCCGTCGTTCATGACCGCAATGCGCGTGCCCATAGTCATGGCCTCCATCTGATCGTGGGTGACGTAGATGAAGGTCGTTTCCAACCGCAGATGCAGCTTAATCAACTCCGCACGGGTCTGCACCCGCAGTTTGGCGTCCAGGTTGCTGAGCGGCTCGTCCATCAGGAAGACGTGTGGTTCGCGCACGATGGCCCGTCCCACCGCCACGCGCTGCCGCTGCCCACCCGAAAGCTGCTTGGGCTTACGAGCCAAAAGCTCCCTGATGCCCAGGATGCTCGCCGCCTCTTGCACCCGTCGTTCGATATCGACCCTGGGAGTGCGGCGCAGTTTGAGGCCAAAGGCCATGTTGTCGTAGACGCTCATGTGGGGATAGAGCGCGTAGCTCTGGAAGACCATGGCAATGTCACGGTCTTTGGGGGGCACGTCGTTGACCAGCCGGTCGCCGATGTAGATGTTGCCCTCGGTGATCTCTTCCAGACCGGCCAACAGGCGCAGCGAGGTGGTCTTGCCACAACCTGAAGGCCCAACGAAGACCAGGAACTCCTTGTCGTCGATCTCGATGTCCAGGTCGTTGACGGCCACCACTTCGCCGAAGGTTTTGGTCACGTGCTCATAGGTTACACTAGCCATTACTTTTCTCCTTTCCTGAACTGTTTAAGGTGGACTGGAGTGTAAAATTTTTGCGTCCGATATATATTAGCACAATTAAGGCCCGGCGTCAAGTGCGCCTCTGGACCTGCCCATAATTTTTGGCTCGCGGCGGTGGTGGAAAAACGAAACACGCGGCAGAACACTGTTGTCACGACTAGCAAGAGATAATATAATGTATCTGAGGAGGAAAAAACTGTGGCCGAACCTGTAACCAGACTTAGAGTCTTCGTCGCCTCGCCCGGCGACGTGCAGGAAGAGCGGTAGGTTGAACATTTCCCGAAACTGTGTTATGCTATACTTGTGGCTCTCGGAGGTGCCTGGCACAACGAACGTTCGCTAACGAACGTTCGCTGTTGAAAGCGCCAGGCACCTGATAGAAAGGCAGGTGTGGTATGGCCGTAGAGCAAAAACAAGTCCCGACTGTTGCCGGGGAGCGGAAGCCGCCCCCCGGCAGGATGACCTACGAAGAGTTCCTGGCCTGGGCCGACGAAGACACCCTGGCCGAGTGGGTCGATGGGGAGGTGATCATGCTTTCACCGGCATCGCGTCAGCATCAGGAGTTGAGCGACTTCCTGGGGGCCGTTATATTGATCTACGTGGAGACACACAATCTTGGCTGGGTATGCAGCGCTCCTTTCCAGATGAAATTGGGCCCGGACCTGCCCGGCCGCGAGCCGGACCTGCTCTTCGTTTCCAGGGAGCGGATGGACATCGTGCGCGAGACCTACCTGGACGGCCCGGCCGATCTGGTGGTGGAGATCGTTTCGCCGGAGAGCGTGGCCCGTGATCGGGGGGAGAAATTTGTCGAGTACGAGGCCGCCGGGGTGGGCGAATACTGGCTGCTCGACCCTGAGCGGAGACGGGCCGAGTTCTACCACCTGGGAGTGGATGACAATTACCAGGTCGCCTTGCCCGACGCCGAGGGCGTCTATCGCTCGAAAGTCTTGCCCGGCTTCTGGCTGCGGGTCGAGTGGCTGTGGGAGAGGCCGTTGCCCCCCGTTCTGGACGTGCTGCGGGAGCTGAAGGTCATTTAGAACCCATCGCTGCTTCACGGCGAGCCGACCAGCACCACGCTCACGTCGTCGAAGTAGACGTTGGTATTGGGGTCGGCGCCGCTCCTCCCTTGCAGGAAGACGTACAGTTGGCCTGTGGTGACGGTCATCTGCTGGGACAAAGGCCGCCAGACGCCCGGCCAACCGCCCGTCGCCCATCGCTCCGAGTGGGCCTTATCTCGAATTATCAGGATAGCCTGCCCATCGCCAGGCGGATACAAATGGTACCAGGCCGTGACCCGGTAGGTCCTCCCCGGCTGCACCTGCACCGCCTGCATCAGCCCCCCGATGAAAGGCGCGTAGCCGGACACCTTATAGGCCCACCGGCCGCGGTGGACGGTGAACCGTTCCCCGGCAAAGCTTGGATAGCCCGCAATGGCGTAGGCGGCCCAGCCGTTGGCTACGCTCCGCCCCGTCGGGTCGAGATAGAAGCCGTCCTCAAAGTCGCCGTTGACCAGCTCTGTGGGGGGAGGCGGCGGGGGCGCGTAGATGCGGCCCTGTACCATGTGCTGGCCCTCGGCCCACACGTCCCAGACCACCAGGTAGACGTTGGACTGGAGGTTGCAGGCCACGGCCGGGTAAGCAATATTCTGCCCCGAGGGGTGGCTCAAGGTCCACTGAATGCTCTGCGGCTCCCCCTGGGGCGAAAGCTCCCGCCCCACAACGACGGTCTGATCGCCGCCAGCGGGCGCATCCCAGACGGCCAGGTAGCTCCCGGTCGCGTCGGAGGCCACGTCGCTGAAAGCCTTGCTGCCGCCCGGCTCCGAGAGGGCGATCCCCCCGATGACAGGGCTGCCAAACTGGGAGACGCGAGCCGCCTGGGCAAAGTCGTCATCGGCCCAGACCACCAGGTATTCACGGCTCGTGCCATTGTAGATTACCGCTGGTTTGTCGCCCTTCCCGATGGGGATGGTCTCGCCGACCCTCTCTCCGTTGCTCCTCAGCCGTTGGCCGAAGAGCTCCAGGCTCAACCCCGCTTCAACGTTCGACCAGACCACCAGGTACTCGCCTATGGCGGGGTTGGCGGCCACCGCCGGGCGCACCTGGGAGCCCTCGCTGTTGACCAGGAAGACGTCCCCGACGGCCCCCCCCTCATCCGACACCCGCTGGCCGTAGATGTTGGTCCCGCCTGGTTCGCCCCGGTCCTGGTACCAGACCACCAGGTATTCATTGGCCCAGGGATTATAGGCCACGGCAGGCGGCCAGTTCTCAAAGTTGGCAGCGTGGGCGATGAGGAAATCCCCGCCGATGAGACTACCACCGGCCGCCAACCGCTGGCCGTAGATATCGCCCCCCTGTTCCCGCCCATCCCACCAGGTCACCAGGAACTCTCCCCCCTCGGGATTGGCCGTCACCGAGGGGATGCCCTGCTTGCCAGGCCCGGGAGAGGTGGGCGCAAAATCCGGGCCGAGGGGCTGGCCGGCGCTATCCACAAATTGGGCGCGCAGGTGGGTGCCATCCAGGGACACCAGGCCCATGTCCCAGACCACCAGAAAGCGGTCACTCCCTGGCAGGGAGGCTACGGCGGGCAGGAACGCTCCCCGGGCCAGGGTGAAAACCTCTCCCACGGGTTCGCCGGCCATGAGCGCCCCAGGATTCCAGGCTATGGCCGTGACGCCGACAAGCACCGCCATCATCAGCTTGATGCGAAAACCGAATTTTGGAAGCATCTTCGTCACCTCCTGCGTGCTCCTGGTGCTCTTCGTGGTTAGATTGTTCACTACTGTTTCATTGTATCACAAACTGTCCTACATGTCCAGGCTGACTATCAAGGGTCTGGCACTTTGGGAGCGTCAGGCCCCTGGGAGGCCGCTGGACATTTGACACAACCGCCGTTTAATGATATATTTGTCCCAGGTCCCCATATATTATCCTCATGCATGAGAGGTGAACCATGCCCAAGATACTATCCCACCCAATCTTGATTGTAGGCGGAGGACTGGCCGGACTGCGGGCGGCTGTGGAGGCCAGCCAGCTCTGCGACGTAGCAGTGATCTGCAAGGTACCGCCCCTGCGCTCCCAGTCGGCTGCCGCTCAGGACGGGCTCAACGCTGCTCTGGGCAACCATCCTGACGGCCAGGACGACAGTTGGGAACAACACGCCTTCGACACCATCAAGGGCAGCGACTACCTGGCCGATCAGAACGCAGTGGAAATCATGTGCCGTGAGGCCATCGAGCGGGTCCAGGAGCTGGAGCAGTGGGGCACGCCCTTCAGCCGCTTTGAGGATGGGCGCATCGCCCAACGGTCTTTTGGGGGGAGAGGCTTTCCCCGCACCTGCTACGCCGCCGACCGCACCGGCTATCATCTCGTAAATACTCTCTGGGAGCAGGTCGCCGCGCGCGGCGTCGCCGTTTACGAGGAGTGGCTGGTAACATCTCTGATCGTAGACAACGGGGTTTGCATTGGGGTGGTGGCCCTGAACGTCCAGAGCGGGGAGCTTCAGGCTTTCGCTTCCAGTGCGGTCATCATGGCCACGGGCGGTTTTGGCCGCCTCTACCATAGATCCACCAACGCTCCGAGCACCACCGGCAGCGGGGTGACAATCGCCTATCGGGCCGGGACTCCCATCGAGGACGTGGAATTTGTGCAATTCCACCCCACCACTCTCTTTGGCTCCAACATCCTCGTTACCGAGGAAGCGTGTGGCGAGGGGGGCCATCTCCTGAACAGGGCAGGAGAGCGCTTTATGGAACGCTACGCCCCCGAGGATATGGAACGGGCGCCCATGAACATCGTGGCCCGCGCCATCCAGACCGAGCTAAACGAGGGGCGTGGTTTTCCGGACGGCTACGTCCACCTGGACATTCGTCACCTGGGCGAGGAGAAGATCAAAGAACGTCTGCCGCACATCCGCCAGATCGTGATGGAGTCCGCCGCCGTCGATCCCATCGAGGAGCCCATTCCCGTTCAGCCCGGCCAGCACTATTCGATGGGAGGCATCGCCGCCGACGTGGATGGGCAGACCAAAGTGCCGGGCCTTTACGCCGTCGGCGAGTGTTCGTGCGTCAGCGTCCACGGGGCCAACCGGCTGGGAGGCAACTCTCTGCTGGAAACTATCATCTTTGGAAAACGGGCGGGCGAGGCGGCAGCCCAATACGTGAGCTCTTGCATCCGGCCCTCCCAGGCGAAGACGCCTCGCCGCGAGGCGTTGTTACGCGACCAGGAAAAAGTTGAGGCCCTGATGAAGCGGGATCAAGGGGAACACAGCCACGTCATCAGGGAGCGGCTACAGACCATAATGACGGAAAAGGTGGGCCTCCTCCGCCAGGAAGGGCCTTTGAAAGAAGCCCTGGAGGAGATCAGAGAGCTAAAAGAACGCGGCCACCAGGTGGCCCTGGACAGAGACGATAGCCAGGATTTGGTCAACGTCCTGGAACTGGAAGGGATGCTG
Source organism: uncultured Anaerolineales bacterium (assembly GCA_964646625.1). Taxonomy (GTDB): domain Bacteria; phylum Chloroflexota; class Anaerolineae; order CAZYHC01; family CAZYHC01; genus DAOULT01. Next base: position 94,122 of record CAZYHC010000011.1, on the reverse strand, counting down.
GACCTGGCCGAAGCAGTGACGGCCGGAGCTTTGGCTCGTCAGGAAAGCCGAGGCTCTCACCATCGCCTGGACTATCCCGACCGCGACGACGAGAACTGGCTGAAACACGCCCTGTGCCACTATACAGAGATGAAGCCCCGCCAGACCTATAGAGATGTAACCATTACCCGTTACCAGCCGGCATAACGATTTCCAATTTCCAGAAGGTGCCTGGCACAACGAACGTTCGCTGTTGAAAGTGCCAGGCCCCTACCAAAAGTCTGGGATGCACCCGCCTGGGACTCAGAGTCCCAGGCCCAGGCTATCACTCTATGCCCTTCTTTACCTCTTCGATCTCCGCCTCGATTTCTCGCAGCTCTTCCTCCACCTGGGCTTTGTACTCCTCCAACTGAGCTTTGTATTCCTCCAGCATACGCAGATAATCCCTGCGCCTGGGGAAAGGCCAGGGCCTCGGCCACGGCCCTCCATGAAAGTGAAAATCGAAGAACGGCGGGAAGCCTCCGAACCCGTAAAACCTGAACCCCCTTTTCATCGCTTCCACTCCTTTCAAACTATCGGCAGTCTCTCTGTTGGCCTTGAGGCCCATGGCGGTTCACTTTTGCACCACCGAGGCCGTTGAGAAAGCTGGCGGCTACAATTTCACCACCCGCGCCGAACGCACGCTGGGCAGAGCTTTGATCGTTTCCAGCAGTTCCGGGGCGACCGGATCATCCAGGCCCGTGACCATCACCCCTGGGCCGCCCCGCTCCTTGCGGCCGGTCTGAATAAAAGAGATGCTGATCCCCGCCTCGCCCAGCAGGGTGCCCATGCGCCCGATGATACCCGGTCTCTCGGTGTGTTCGCTGACCAGGAGCAGCCCGCGGGCCACGAAATCCAGCCAGAAATCGTCGATGCGCACGATGTGCGGCTCGTCGCGCATGACCGTGCCCGCCACCAGTCGTTCTCCGCTCGTGGTGGAGGCTTGCAGAGTGATCAGGCTGGCGAAATTCTCTATGGCCGGGCTTACCCGTTCGGTCACCGTCCAGCCCCGCTCTGTGGCCGCCAGCCGGGCGTTGACCAGGTTCACGGGTTCCTCGGAGATAGGCGAGAGCAGGCCCACAATGGCCGCCGCCGTCAGGAGAGCGGTGTTATGCTCGGTCACTTCGCCGCTATAGGCCAACTCCAGACCACGCAGGTTGTTCACTGCGGTGCGGGCGTAGAAGCCCCCTAGCCGCTGCGCCAGGTCGATGTAGGGCTTTAGCTCCATCATCTCCTCGGCGGACATAAAGGGCACGTTAACCGGATAGCGGGGTGGCTCCCCGTTGAGAACGTCCACCACCTGGGCGGCCACTTCCATAGCCACGTTGCGCTGAGCTTCCCTGGTGGATGCCCCCAGGTGAGGGGTGACGATGACCTTATCGCTACGCAGGAGGGGGGAATCTTCAGGTGGCTCGCACTCGAACACGTCCAGGGCCGCTCCGGCCAGGCGGCCTTCGTCCAGGGCGGCGGCCAGGGCTTCCTCGTCCACGATGCCGCCCCGCGCGCAGTTGATCAGCCGGGCCGTAGGTTTGACCATGCTCAGGGCCTTAGCGCCGATCATGCCCAGGGTCAGGTCTGTGGCCGGGGCGTGGATGGAGATGAAATCGGCCTCAGACAACAGCTCTTCCAGGGGAACCAGGCGCACACCGCAGCGGGTAGCGTGCTCGACCGGCACGAAAGGATCGTAGGCGATGACCTCCATCTCCAGCCCGTTGGCCCGTCGGGCCACCTCCGCGCCCACGCGGCCCAGCCCGATGGTCCCCAGGGTCTTGCCTCGCACCTCGGTGCCGGCCAGCTTTTTTCTCTCCCAGCGGCCAGCCCGCAAAGAGGCGTCGGCCTGGGGAAGATGGCGGGCCAGGGCCAGCATCAGGGCGATGGTGTGCTCGGCCACGGCCACACTGTTGCCCCCAGGCGCATTGACCACCAGAACCCCGCGCCGGGTAGCCGCCTCCAGGTCTATGTTATCCACGCCGGTGCCCGCCCGCCCGATAACCTGCAACTTCTGGCCCGCCTCGATGAGCGGCGCGGTGACCTTCGTGGCGCTACGTACAATCAAAGCCTGGTAGCCGCCAATGATCTGTAGCAGTTGGTCAGGAGTCAGCTTCAGCCTGACGTCCACTTCGAGGTGGCGGCGCAGCAGTTCCAACCCCTCTTTGGCCAACGTTTCTGTGACCAGAACTTTCAAATTATACTCTCCTCCAGGTCCCCTGGTACAGTAAAGCATCTAACAGGTGATTATACCGTCAGGAGCAACGCCTGTCAAATCTCCTCAGACCCGGCTTGCCCCGGCTCTCAATAGTTCCGCACCGTCAGCGGCAGATGCACCCACGCCGTCGGTATCCAACGCTCGTAGGCCCCGATATCGGGGTGATCGTCGCGGGGGAGGCCCTCGGCGTCGTTGGAGGGGGCTCCGGCGGCGCTCCCGGCGTTCACCGCAGGGCTGCCCACCTGGAGGTGCAGGTTTACGTTCGGCCAGCCCGCCACAAAGAGGGGGTCAGCCGTCACGTCCTCCGTTCCCTGGCCGGTGAAGGTGGTCCAGGTGCCGTCGGTCATCTCGGCGCGGGTGAAGCAGGTGTCTAAGCGCCCGGTGACGAACTCGGCCGTCACTTCGCAGCCATCGTAGCTCCAGTACAGGTTATGGTGCTCCGTCAGTTGTACTCCCTCCCCCAGGTAAAGCCCGGTCGGCGTCGGGTCCACCTGGGAGCCGGTGTTGAAGGCGAAGATGTTATTGACCAGCCTCAGCGTCACCGGCGGCGAGAAGCCGATTTCGGGGTAGGCAGCGACGAAGGCGTAATCCCTGGCGCTGTAGGCCGGGTCATACATATTGTAGGCGATGGTGTTATTGACCACCTCCACCGTGCCGGTGTAGATCCCAACCACCACCGGGTTAATGCCTTCCCCCCAGACGACGTTGTTTTCCATGCGCCCGCCGGCCCAGAGTTTGATGCCTTGCAGGTGATTGCGCACGGTTCTGTTACGCCTCACGACAATGCCGGGGACGTTGCCATCCCGGTCGCGGGAGTTAAGGTCAATCCCATCGCCGCCGTTATCGTGGACGAAGCAATCCTCCACCAGGATGTCCCTCCCCCGCGCTATTGACAGTCCGTCGCCGCCGAAACCGGCCTCCAACCCGGAGTCAGAGATCTCCAATCGCCGGAAGGTCATCCGGTCGCAGGGGCCGGGGGTACAGTCCACCGCTTCGTACTCAGTGCCGCGAATGGTGCTATCCTCCAGGATGATGTCGCTTACCGGGCCGTACTGCGGGGGCTGCTCGGAGTAGCCGACGGTAAAGCGTACTGCCGCCTCGCCGCCGGAGATGTTCAACCCGGAGAGCACCACGTCTGAATTGGTGCCCTCCAGCGTGACGCCCCAAATGCTGAAGCCCTGTAGAGTGAAGCCGCGCAGGCGCAGGTGGGACGTGCCCTGAGCCAGGGTGAAATCGCCGGAAACGACCGGCGTCTCGCCGGAGTAGGCGGCGAAAGTAAGGGGGGCTGCGGCCGTGCCGGAGGTGGAGAAAGTGACCATTTCGGCGTAGGTGCCCCCTCGCACGTAGACAGTGTCGCCCGGGCCGACGGAATCGGCGGCGTGCTGAATGGTGCGCCAGGGCTGGGTCAGGGTGCCAGGGTTGGCATCGTTCCCGTTGGGCGCCACGTAGTAGATGGTGTTGGAGGCGGTGCCCGGCGGGGCCTGAGCATGGGTCAGCCCCACCGCCAAAACCAGAATGAGAACTACAGTCAACACTCTGATAGGAATCTTCCGCTCTTTCATCGTATATCTACCTCCTTTTGTTAATTTCATCACATCCCGATGGGTTGACAATGAGGCGTTGTCCCGCGTCCACTGGGGCTATCTCCACAGGTTTTATCTCCGAAGTCCCGCATGGTGGGGACAGACCTTTCGACACATGTTGCAAGAGAGCACCCAGCCACCGCCCTCAGTGCAGGAGGTGGAGCGTTCCCGGCAAAGCTTCTGGTTAATGGTTATCCCATCAAGGGCACGTTGTGGACATAAATCTATGCACAACGTACACCTGGGCATACAACCTTCGTAGGAAGCAATTGGATCCGGCTCTAATTCAGCAGATACGAGGATAGCCCCGAGCCAGATCATATTTCCATATTCATCATTTACGAGAAGGGTGTTCTTTCCCATCACCCCAAGGCCGGCCAGAACTCCTGCGTGCTTCAGAGAGAGAATACCCCGGCCATGGTTTCGAGCCGGATCCCAATACTCGTACGGTTCAGCGGAGGGGATGGGAATTGACGTGATGCCTTCCGCTTCCAACTCATTGGATAGATGGTAGGAGAGCAGATCCAATTTATCAACCATCACGTTTCTCACGAAGGTATATGGAACGTTGGTCTCGCCTTGAAGAGTGCTCAGGGGAAAACGGGAAGCAAAGACGACCACTGACTTACAATCGGGGTAAATATCACACGGGTGAAAGCCTTCCGGAGCATCCGCGAACCGAGCCACTGGCGCGATCCTACATATATCTGCCCCCTTTCGAATTGCCCTCTCCTTAATCATCTTGGAATCGATCATGCCCCTATCCTTGCTTTATTTGTATGTGAAAGCGACGGCAGCCACAAGATCAACAACAGAACGGCGGCCAGGGCCAGGGCCGCCCCAAAGTAGAAAGGAGCCGCCGCCCCGAAGCCGGGCCAGCCTCCCGCTCCCTGCCACAGCAGCCCGGCGACGAAGCTGGCCGGGAACGCGGTCAGGCCGATGGCGGCGTTATACACCCCAAAGGCCGTGCCGCGCCGCTCAGGGGCCACGATGTCCGCCACGAATGCTTTGGCCACCCCCTCCGTCAGCCCGTAGTAGATTCCATAGATGCCATACAAAGTCCAGACCTGCCAGCCTGCCCCGGCCAGAGCGAAGCCCAGGTAGATCAGGCCGTAGACCAGCCAGCCGCCCACGATCAACACCCGCCGCCCGATGCGATCCGACAGCGCCCCGGCCGGGCCGGAAACCAGGGTGTAGATCAAAGTGAAAGTCAACAACATGCCCATCACTTCCAGGACGGAAAGCCCTCGCTCCTGCGCCCGCAGGATCAAGAAGGCGTCCGAGGAGTTTCCCAGGGTGAAGACCACCACCACGAGCAGAAAACCTTTAAAGCGAGGGGCGAAACCCTTGAGCGAGAGGGAACGACTAAAGTCGTTACTACGCTCAACAGGTTTTGGTTCTGTAGTAGCCACTTCAGTCGTTAGGGGTACGTCCTGAGCGCCGAAAACCAGCACCAGCACGGCCAAAACAGCGGGGACGATGCTCCACAGCACGACGGTGCGAAAAGTGGCCTGCTGGAGCGCCGCCTGACTGGACTGGTAGGCCCACACCACCCCCAGAGCGATGAGCAGCCCGATGAAAGCCCCCGCCGTATCTCCGGCGCGGTGGATCCCATAGCCAAGACCGCGCTGATCCTGGCTGATGGAATCGGCGAGGAGGGCGTCACGGGGCGCGGTCCTTATCCCTTTGCCCAGCCGGTCGGCGAAACGCACCCCCAGCACCCAGGCCCAGGAGTTGGCGAAATATAAAAATGGCTTGACCACCGTGGAGAAACTATACCCGGCTACGGTCAGCCATTTGCGCTGGCCCAGCCGGTCGGAAAGCCAGCCCGAGAAAATTTTCATCAGGCTGGCCGTGGTCTCCGCCAGACCCTCGATCAGCCCGATGAGGCCCGTCTTCACTCCCAGCACGTTGGCCAGGAAAAGGGGCAGCAGGTTGAGGACCATCTCGCTGCTGATGTCGGTCAAAAAGCTGGTGGCGCTGACCACCCACACGTTGCGGGGCAGAGCACGCCAGCCGCGTCCGGCAGGTGAAACTGCCCGATCAGCCATCCCGTTCCTCCTTGAGCGTTTATCCTTTCAGCGTTTCGGCTCCACACTGGGGACAAAAACGGGCCTGTTCGCGCAGGGCGGCTCCACACTGGGCGCAGAAGTGCATTGCGGGAGGCGCTGGTGAGGGGGTCTGCGCCCCGCAGTAAGGGCAATAGGCCACTTGAGCGGGCAGCGGTTGGGAGCAGGAGCGGCAGAGAAGGCGAGTTTCAACGGGAGCGGCCGGGCTGGTCGGTTGAGCGGGTTCAGGCGAGGGCGGTTGCAAGGCGGCCAGTTTTTCCTCTTTCTCTTTCACCTGACCCCTCAGCTCGCTGACGTGTTCGCACAGGGTCACCAGCTCCGGGTTAGAGAGCTTCCCCTGCTCGTACAGCCCTACCGCCTGTACCCCCAGGGCGGTGATCATCTGGTCAATCTGCTGGCGCAGCCTGGCTAACTCACTCTGGAGCTGTTTGAGCTTGCGTTTTCGCTCCGCTTCGGCCATCCGTTCCTGTATGGCGCTCAGGGCCGACTGGCCGGTCTGCCGCAGCTTATCCACCTCAGATATCACCTGGTCGGCTCCGTCTTTCAACTGCTCAAAAATATCCGACATCTGTACCCTCCCGTTCCAAAGCCACTTCCGCAGGTGCGCGGCACTTCGAAAGTGCCGTGCACCTAAAGTCCCAAATGTATATACGAACGATGCCCCTCAAGGTTTTTCTCTAAACCTGGGATAGATGAATGAGGAGCAGCACTTGAAAGAGGCGGACCAGAAGAACCACCTTGAGCGCCGCCGGAGTGTCGTCGTCCAGGCAGGGAGCCAGCAGAGCCTGGATTCGGTCCTTTCGCTCGGCCGGGGGCAGGGTGGGCTGATTCTGGGCCGACAGCCGCCATAGAGCCTCAAACAGATACCAGGCCGCCCGCCGATGCACCAGGCCGGCCTCTACCTCCCAGGCTTTGATGTACTGGCGGCTGGCCAGCACCATGAGGGACTCGCCCAGGCCGCCCAGCAACAGTTTCTCCAGGATATTCTCGCGCTCGGTAATCACGTTTTCGATAGCCACCGCCCCCACGGCCCCGATGTCCAGCAAAGAAGCCAGTTCGCTGAAAGTACGGGCGCTGGTCTTGCTTTGGAGCTCGCTCAGGTAAAGGTAAAACTCGGCGGCCGCCTCCTGCGCTCCTCTCAGAGCCGGTATCTCTTCTTCGGAGGCGCTTCCCTCCCGCACCAGAAGCTCGCCTTGCAAGGCCCACAACGCGGCCGGAGTTGGCTCTCGCAGAATAAGGTCCAGGATGGCTTTTAGACTCATGGATCCTTTCTCTCCTCTCTCCCAATTGGTGGCCTCTGTCCATCGTGCCATTTGATATTATATCACTTTGTCGGTAACTGGGCAATAGCTGTTCAGAGTCAAAGCACGGCTCGCGGGAAAGCGACAGATAGCCGCATTCCCTGGAAATTTGCAAAACAAATTTGCAAACTTTTTACAATCTGCTAAAATCTTCTTAACACTTGAGGCGGATAATATCAGGGAGAACGACGATAGGAGGTTGATAGATCATGACCGCTCGAGGTATTGTCCGCCGTTACTGGCCTGACGCGCTCGTGGCCCTGGTCATCTTTGCGCTGGCCCTGGGCATCTACAACGCCACCCTGACTCCCAGCCTGTCTTACAAAAGCCCCGACGGCAACGAACTGCTCACTATCTGTTACACCCTGGGCCTGGCCCATTCCACGGGCTATCCGCTCTACACCTGGCTGGGCAAGCTCTTCACCTTCATCCCCATCGGCGACGTGGCCCACCGCGTCAACCTCATGTCGGCCATTCTGGGGGCCAGCGGGGTGGTGCTTCTTTACGCCATCATGCTCGTCCTGACCGGGAAGCGGCTCCCCTCCGTTTTCGCCGCCTTGTTTTTCGCCTTCTCGCGGGCCTTCTGGTGGAGGATCACCTGGTAGTGGTGTCTTCCCAGACCCCTTCAGGCTCGCAGACCCTCAGCGTAGAGCTAAGCCGCCCACTGCCTCCCTGGCAGCAGCAGGAGGGGGATGTCAGGCTGAGAGTGGAGTTAGGGGAAATCACCGTCGTAGAGGCCCAGTCGAGGGTGACCTGATTCAAGCTCCAGCGGTTAAAAACATCGTTTGATTTTGGCCTGAGACGGTGGTATAATAGACATTGGGCAGAGACCCAAGATTTAACCGGCAGGAGGCAAATGACGGAAGAGACCGCCGACCTTCAAGCCCGTCATGGCAAGCAGAAACTCAAAATCCTATCCGTCAGCGACGAGGTGGTGAACATCATCTACAGCCCGGCGGCCAAAGAGCATTTCGGCGACGTTGACCTGGTGCTGTCGTGCGGCGATCTGCCCTTCTACTACCTGGAATTCATAGTGGACATCCTGAACGTGCCCCTTTACTACGTTTACGGCAACCACGACCGCCGCGTGGAATATACCCATCGGGGCGTAACCAAGACTTTCCCCGGCGGCTGCATCAATCTGGACAAACGGGTCGTCGATCACAAAGGGCTGTTGATCGGCGGGCTGCAAGGCTCAATGAAGTACAGCCAGGACGCCCGTTATCAATACACCGACCTGGAAATGTACCTGAGAGTCCTGGACATGACGCCCACCCTGCTCCTCAATCGGCTGCGAAAGGGCCGCTACCTGGACATCCTCATCACCCACGCTCCGCCTTACGGCATCCAAGACGGCAAAGACCTGTGCCACACCGGCTTCAAGGCTTTTCTGTGGCTCATCGAACGCTACCGACCCCGCTATTTGCTGCACGGCCACGTGCACCTTTACGGCCACAAGCAAAAAGCGACCACCGTCTACCAGGGCACCCAGGTGATTAACACCTGTGGCTACCGGGTCATGGAAGTGGAGGTGCTGAATGCCAGGCCGTGATTATCTCGACCCCGCGGCTGACTTCTTCGAACATTTAGATGAGGGGCTATGCTAATTCGTGATGATACCCAGGTTGCCAGAATTGACGGCCCGTGATACAATAACCCGGCACTCGACTCGAAAACAGGCTGGAGTCCTCCAAAGATCATGAATTTCCTGGCCGATAACATGCTGGGCAGTCTGGCTAAATGGCTGCGTATACTGGGTTACGACGTCGCTTACCCCCCTGGCGCAGACGACAACGAACTGGTACGTCTGGCTCGTGCTGAGGGACGTGTTCTTTTGACTCGTGATACGGGCCTGGCCCGCCGTCGTGGTTTCACGGTCCTGCTGATCGAAAGCGAAAGCCTGGAGGATCAGGTGCGACAGGTCATCGAGCAGTTGGGGCTTTCCGTGGACCGGCCTTTTTCTCGCTGTCCTGTGTGTAACACTTCCCTGCAACAGGTGGATAAGGACGCGGTCAGGGAACGTGTTCCCCCTTACGTGTTCCAAACCCAGGAGAATTTTAGCCTCTGTTCCCACTGCGATAAAATCTATTGGCAGGGCACCCACTGGGCCAGGATGAAAAAAAAGATCACCAGCCTGCGCAACAGTAGCGATGCCTCTTCCGAACCTGATCTCTAGCAGGGGAACGCTTTCAGGGTTGTGGGGTAGCCTCAATGCCCTATCTATCCAGAGGAGATTGGTACAAAGCCATCGGTTTGGCCGTCCTGGTTCTGGCCTTTGCCTGCCAGCCCTACGTCCTGGGTTACCTCGTGTCCTCACCAGCGCTTACTTACAGCGGGGGCCTGGCCGAAGGCCAAATCGAAGACTACCACAGCCACCTGGCTAAGATGCAACAAGGAGCCAGGGGAGAGTGGCGTTACCGTCTACTCTTCACCCCCGAGGAACAAAGGGGCGCCTATCTACAAACCTTTTACGTGGCCCTGGGCCACCTCTCCAGGCTGAGCGGTCTGTCTCTGGTATGGACTTACCATCTGGCCCGCCTCCTCTTTGGGGGGGTGTTCCTGGTTAGCGCCTACATTTTTCTGGCTTTTTTCCTGCGCCGCGGAGCTTTGCGCTGGATAGCCTACCTGCTGACCTGTTTCTCCTCGGGCCTGGGCTGGCTGGTAGAAATGATAGCCCCTACTCAGCCAGGAGGCATCTCCCCCATCGATTTCTGGTTTATAGACGCCTATACCTTTTTCACCGTTTTGACCTATCCCCACTTCTGTCTGTCCGTGGCCGCCCTGCTGTGGACCTTTCTGGGCCTGCTGATCTATTTTCGCAGCGGCCGATTTCGCTACGTTCTGGGGGCTGCTCTGGCCGTCCTGGTTTTGGGCGTGGTGCATCCTTTCGCCGTCCTGATCGTATACGCAGTGATGGCCGTCTACCTGCTGTTGCTGTGGGCGCTGAGAAAACGTTGGCCCTGGCGTGAGGGGCTGAGCACGGCCCTGGTGAGCGTCGCGCCCACGCCCGTGTTGGCCTACTATTACCTGGCCTTCCGCGCCGACCCCGTGCTCCGCGCCTGGCAGGCCCAAAACCTGACCCCTTCGCCGCCGCCTATCTACTACGTGTGGGGCTACGGCCTGGTTCTGTTCCTGGCTCTGCCCGGCGCGTATCGCCTCCTCACAAGCGGACGCGGGAAGGAGCCAGAGAGGGAGAAAGGCTTTCGGTTGTTTCCCCTGGTCTGGATAGCCACCGTGTTCGTACTATCTTATCTACCTCTGCCCTTGCAGCGGCGCATGATCGAGGGCGCCCACATCCCCCTGTGTCTGCTGGCCTCTGTGGGGCTGGTGGGCGTCTTTCTGCCCGCTGTTTACCGCGCCGGGTTCCTCCGCCGGGTAACGGCCCTCCTGTCCTACGACCGCCGCCGGGCACGATTGTTCCTCCTCAACCTCATCGTAACCCTGACCTTCCTCTCCAACCTGTACCTCCTGACCAGCATCAGCCTGGCTATCTTGATGCGCTACCCGCCCCTGTTCTACACCGGGGCCGAGAACGAGGCCGTGGACTGGTTAGAGGCTCATAGCCAGTGGACCGACACCGTGCTGTCCTCCTACAAAATAGGCAGTTACCTCCCGGCCCGTATCGGGCACCGGGTTTTCTGGGGACACTGGACCGAGACCATACACCTGGCCGAGAAAGAGGGGTCGATCAAAACTTTTTTCGACCGGCGCACCGACGATCAGGCCCGCCTGGCCCTCCTGAATAGCTACGGCCTCGTCTATCTATTCTACGGCCCTGGAGAAAAGGCCCTGGGAGACTTCCAGCCCCAAAATAATCCGTATCTGGTCGAAAGCTTTGCCAACCAGGAAGTCGTTATCTTTCGGGTTCGGACACCCCGTTGACTTTTTAATTAAAGCATGGTATCATAAAAATCGAAAGGGAAGCTGACCGTCCCCAGATTTCAAGGGCGAAATAATCTCGCTGAAAGGTTGGGACTTCGTGGGTCAACCTCGAAAAAAAGAGCCGAACAAAGCGATTGATAAGACCTCACATCCAAAAGGGTAATAACCATGGGGGTGAGGTCTTGCGACTTGACCTCACTGAGCAGGGCTAATACATTACTATTACTACTATTACATGGAGGATAATCATTTTATGGAGAGAGACAAAGTAACCATTCTGAAGCTTAAAGCCAAGAAAGAGCGGGGCGAACTTATCACCATGCTGACCGCCTATGACTACCCCACCGCCCTGCTTGTGGAGCAGGCCGGAGTCGATATCCTGCTGGTCGGTGATTCGCTGGGAATGGTGGTGCTGGGCTACGAGAACACCATACCGGTTACAATGGACGAGATGATCCATCACGCCAAAGCTGTGCGTCGTGGGGCCAGCCTTCCCTTCCTGATCGGGGACATGCCTTTCTCTTCCTACGAGACCGATATCCCCACCGCCATAGCCAACGCTGCCCGGTTCATAAAAGAGGCCGGCATGGACTGCATCAAGCTGGAAGGGGGCCAGGAGATGGCCGAAACGGTGCGGGCCATCTACGATGCCGGTATCCCGGTCATGGGCCACATTGGGCTGACCCCTCAGTCGGTGGCCAAGCTGGGGGGGTTCAAGGTGCAGGGCAAGGACGCCGCTTCGGCCCGCAAACTGATCGACGATGCGCTGGCTCTGGAGGAGGCCGGCGCCTGGGGAGTCTTGATGGAGTGCATCCCCGACCGGGTGGCTAAGATCATCACCGAAAAATTGACCGTCCCTACGGTGGGCATCGGGGCCGGACCGCATTGCGATGGTCAGGTGCTCGTCCTGCACGACCTGATCGGCTTTTTCGACCGCTTTACTCCAAAGTTTGCCAAGCGTTACACCAACCTGTTTGACGAGATCGGCCGCGCCCTCAAACAGTACTGCCAGGAGGTCAAAGCAGGCACCTTCCCTGGCCCGGAGCACTGCTTTACCATCAGCGACGAAGAGTGGGAGAAAGTGCTGGCCGAGCTTTGACGTGTCCAGGTGAAAATGGAACTGGTGGAAAGATTGCGGACTGCTGATCGGCGGGCAACCGCCCGCTTGATCACGATGATCGAGAACGGTGATCGGCGGGCCCGCCCGGCCCTGGCCGCCCTTTATCCCCACACCGGCCGGGCGCACGTGGTGGGGGTGACTGGCTATCCGGGCACGGGCAAAAGCACCCTGGTCAACCAGATGGCCCAGGTTTACAGGCACAGAAACAGCACGGTGGGGATCATTGCCATCGATCCTACCAGCCCCTTTTCAGGCGGGGCTTTTTTGGGTGACCGGGTGCGCATGAGCGACCTGAGCGGTGATGAGGGCATCTTCATCCGCAGCATGGCCACCCGCGGCCGGCTGGGCGGACTGGCCGCCGCCACCGCCGACGCCATCAAGGTGCTGGATGCCGCCGGCTATCAGGTGATTTTCGTGGAGACGGTGGGGGTCGGTCAAACGGAGGTGGACATCGCCCAGACGGCCCACACCACCCTGGTGGTGGAAGTGCCGGGCCTGGGCGACGAGATTCAGGCTATCAAGGCCGGCCTCCTGGAGATCGCCGACATCTTCGTCGTCAACAAGGCCGACCGCGCAGGCGCAGATAACGCCGTGTTGACCCTTCAGACGATGCTCGATACGGGCTGCTCTGACCTGGACTGGCAGCCCCCCATCTATAAAACCAGCGCGCTGCGAGGAGAAGGCATCGAGGCGGTGGTGCAGGCTATCGACCGCCACCTGGCTTATCTCCAGGAAAGCCAGACCCTCTACCGCCGCGAAAAGGCTCGCGTGGAGAGAGAACTGGACCACATCATCCAGCAGGAACTGACCAGGCGATTTCTGGACCAGGTGCAAAAGGCCCGCCTGGACGGTCTGATCGAATGCGTTACCTGCCGGAAAATGGACCCTTACACCGCTGTAGAAGAACTGTTAGAAAACGCAGATCGTAGAAGGCGCAACGAGGCCCGGCCCTGAAATCCTGCCCGGAGGCATTCCCATCCGAGGGTTGCTTTTTTGTAAAATCATTGCGGTGAAAATGGGAGGCATCGTAAGATGTATGGAGAGTTACGTGTTTTCAGCGGTAGAGCCAACCCGGCCCTGGCGGAAGAGATAGCCCGCTATCTGGGTATTCCTCTGGGCGGCATCGATATCATCACTTTTCCCAACGAGAACATCTTTGTCCGGCTGCATTGTAGCGTGCGGGGCCAGGACGTTTTCGTCATCCAACCCCTCTGCTCGCCGGTGAACGAGAACATCATGGAGCTATTGATCATGATCGACACCTTCAAGCGGGCTTCGGCCGGGCGGATCACGGCCGTGATCCCCTACTACGCCTACGGACGGACGGACAAGAAGGATCAACCCCGGGTGCCCATCACTGCCCGCCTGGTCGCCGACCTGATCTCGGTGGCTGGCGCCAGCCGGGTGTTGACCATCGATCTCCACGCCGGCCAGATTCAGGGTTTTTTCAACGTCCCCGTCGATGAGATGACCGCTTTTCCCATCCTCACCCAATACTTCAAAGAGAAAAATATCGAGGACCTGGTGGTGGTCGCCGCCGACGTAGGGGCCACCAAAAGGGCCAGAAACTTCGCCCAGGCCCTCAACGCTCCCCTGGCTATCATCGAGAAACGTCGTTCTGAAACCCAGACCGAAGCCCTGAACATCATCGGTAAGGTAGAGGGGATGCACGCCGTCATCATCGACGACGAGGTTGATACCGCCGGGTCCCTGGAACATGCAATCCACATCCTGGAGGAGAGAGGCGCCAAAGACATTTACGCCTGCGCCACTCATCCCGTGCTATCTCCTCCGGCTATCAAGCGCCTCAAAACCTGCAACCTGAAAGAGTTGGTAGTGACTAACACTATCCCCCCCTTAAAGGAAAAGATGTTGCCTAACGTCACCGTCCTCTCTGTAGCCCCCTTGCTAGGCGAGGTGATGCGCCGCATCCACCTGGGCATCTCCGTAGGAGAGATGTTCAACGAATGATCTGCGTTCCCTGCCAGCCTTGTTCCCACCCATTTCTTCTCGCCAACGATCTGTGGTATAATAACCTCTGGAGAAGCAAATGATGTCTTAGTGGACATCGCTATCGCCTGCGCCCCCGCCCAGATGGGGGGGAGCTATTATCCTGCCAGAAAGTCCCTATCGGCAAATATACGAAGAGGTTAAATAGTGAGAGAAAAAGTTCTGTTTCATTCCCTTTTGCTGCTGGTCATTGTTTTGGGAGCGGGGCTCGCCCCCCTCCCGTCGGCCTACGCTCAGCCAGGCTCCCAAGAAGCACAGGAGCCAGAGCTGGAATTGAAGAAAGTAGATATGGCCGCGCGGGAGGAATCCCCCGGCGACCGCTTGATAGGAACTTCTGCGGTGCAGATAAGAGATATCAGCGATCCAACAGAGGCGGTAGGCAATCTCGCCGACGACGAGGTGGTAGAGGTGGTCGGCAGGGCTGAAGACGAGCAATTCTTAAAGGTCACCCTGGTGAGCAGAGAAGAACAACTGGAAGTAGCGGTGTGGGCCCCAGAAGGAGCGAGCTCCGAACAAACTCAACTCTGGCATTTAGTGCCCCTCACCCCGGCCGCCGCCCTGGGAGATGTGGGCCTGCAACCGGAGGACCTGCCGGCGGGCTTTGAGCCAATAAGCCTGGAGGACCTGGGCCTCAGCGAACAAGACTTCGCCCAGGGAGAGTTCCAGGCAGAAAATATCTTCATCTACCTTTATCCAGAGGCGGCAAGTTTCGAGGTGGTCATGGGTTTCACCACGTCCGTTGAAAACAGGCTCCAGGAGACAGGCGTGGACATAGTGCTGGAGAACCCTGACACCTTGCTGGCGCTGATTATCGGCGGGGAGGGAGAAGCGGGCATCGTAGAGGAGAAGGAATTGCCCCTGGCAGCAGCCATCGGCGACAAGGCCAAAGGGCTGACGATGGTCACCAATATGGAGGAGGGCGTCCAGCTCCGGACGGACATCCTGGTCTTCCGCCGGAGTGCGGTGGTGGCCTTCGCCATGATCATGTACCTGGAAGGGGGGACTCCTCCTCTCTCCATCCAGGAAGTGGGAGAAAAGTTCGACCAGCGCATCCTGGCGGCGCTCAGTGCCGTCGGGTGAGCGCCGCCCGAGAATCTCGGGCTGAAAGCAAGCTGCCTGGAGATTTGATCTCCAGGCCGCAGGCTTAGGCTATCAGGCTGGCCATTCGATGGTCAGCCTACCAAAGGTTTTGGCTATGTTTAAGAATTTAATGAAAAAGGTGTGGGGCGATCCAAACGAGAAGGAGTTGGAGCGCCTACAGTCCGCCGTAGAGCAAATAAACGCCCTGGAAGAAACCTTCCAGAGCCTATCGGATGCAGAGCTGAAGGCTAAAACGCCCGCATTCAAGAGCAGGCTGCAAGCGGGCGAACCCCTGGAAGATGTTTTGCCAGAAGCCTTTGCCCTGGGGCGGGAGGCAGCCAAACGCACCGTCTACATGCGGCCTTTCGACGTGCAACTGGTCGGGGGCATCGTGCTGCATCAGGGCAAAGTGGCGGAGATGAAGACCGGCGAAGGAAAAACCCTGGTAGCCACGCTGCCTCTTTATTTAAACGCCCTGACTGGCCAGGGAGCGCACCTGGTGACGGTCAACGATTATCTGGCCCGCCGCGACGTGCAGTGGATGGGGCCTATCTATCACCTGCTGGGCATAAGCGTGGGGCTTCTGCAACAAGAGATGGAGTCTTTCCTGTACGACCCGGCCTATACCAGCGGGCAATACCCTTCTCTGCGCCCGGCGGCCAGGCAAGAGGTCTACCGCGCCGACATCACCTACGGCACCAACCACGAGTTCGGCTTCGATTATCTACGCGATAACCTGACTTACAGGCTGGAAGATCGGGTGCAACGAGAGCTACATTACGCCATCATCGACGAGGTGGATAACATCCTGATAGACGAGGCCCGCACCCCCCTGATCATCTCCGGGCCCTCGGACGAGCCTATCGAGGAGTATCACCGCTTTGCCCAGGTGGCCAAAAAACTCAAAGCCGATATCGATTACGAAGTGGACACCAAAGAACACTCCGTGGTCCTGACCGAGCCCGGACTGGCCAGGGTGGAGCAGGAAGCCGGTATCGCCAACCTCTACGATGAATCGAACGTCCAATACGTGCAGTACATGGAACAAGCTCTGAAAGCCCAGATGCTATACCGCAGAGGCAGAGACTACATCCTTCAGGGACGAAACGTGATCCTGGTTGACGAATTCACCGGCCGCTTGATGCCCGACCGGCGGTTGAGCGATGGTCTGCACCAGGCTATCGAGGCCAAAGAAGGGGTGCGCATCAAACCGCGCACCATGACCAACGCCACCATCACCATCCAGAACTACTTCAGGATGTACGAGAAGCTGGCCGGCATGACGGGCACGGCCCTCACCGAGGCCGAGGAATTCCACAAAATCTATAACCTGGACGTGATGGTCATTCCTACCAACGAACCGATGATTCGGCAAGATCGTGAAGACATGGTCTATCGCACCGAGGAAGCCAAGTGGCGGGCCATTGTGGGGGAGATCGAACAGTGTCATCGGAGCGGACGGCCGGTGCTGGTGGGCACCACCTCGGTAGAGAAATCCGAGAAGCTGAGCAGGATGCTCAAGAAACAGGACGTTCCCCACGCGGTGCTCAACGCCAAAAATCACACCAAAGAGGCCGCTATCATTGCCGGGGCCGGCGAACCCGGGGCGGTGACGGTGGCCACCAACATGGCCGGCCGGGGAGTGGATATCAAGCTGGGCGGGGACCTCTCGGAAGAAACCATCGAAGAGGCACACCGCGTCCTGCGGGAAAGGGGCATCGATCCTTTCCGCGCCACCCCCGACCAGTTCAAAAGCGCCATCGCCGAGGTCGATCCCGATTACGCCCTGCGACAGGAAAAAGTGCTCTCCCTGGGCGGGTTGCACATCCTGGGCACCGAGCGCCACGAAGCCCGCCGGATCGACAACCAGCTTAGAGGCCGCTCCGGCCGACAGGGCGACCCCGGCTCCTCTCGCTTCTACCTTTCCCTGCAAGACGACCTGATGCGTCGTTTCGGGGGCAGCGGCATCGCCAGCCTTATGGAGAGGCTGGGGGTGGAGGACGACATCCCCATCGAACACGGCCTGGTCAGCAAAAGCATCGAGAGCGCCCAGACCAGGGTAGAGGGCTATCACTTCGATATCCGCAAGCATCTCCTTGAATATGACGACGTTTTGAACCGTCAACGGGAGCTTATCTATGGGCAGCGACACCGCATCCTGACCGAAGGCGATCTGCTGCCCGACCTGCGGCAGATGCTCGAGGCGCAGGCGGACGATCTGCTGGACAGAACCTGGAATAAGGACGGCCGGCAATGGGAACTGGCGCATTACCTGGATACCATTCTACCGCTCTCCTCGCCCTATACGGCCGTTCGTGCGGGCGGACACGACAGACGAGGCCATAAGAGACAGCAGGAGGTCTACGAAGTTTTTTCTTATCCTTTCGCCCTTCCCTCTGGTCGTACCTGTCTGCCCCCCTTCAGCGTGAGCTTGCTGGCCGAAAAGGCCGGGCAAGGAGACCCTGCCCCGGCCGAGGTAGGCTCCAGAGTGGTAGGTATGGTCCAGAAAGGACTGGCCCAGCACAAAACCCATCTGCTGGAAGAGGTGGTCAGGGAGACCTTCGAGAAAGAAATAGACAGATACCAGGACCAGCAGCAAGCCTTTCTCGAGGGGGTGGAGGTCAGAATCGACGAATACGTGGGGCTGGCCGAGGAGCAGGGACAGGCGATGAACAACCGCAGCCTGCTCCAACAGGTGCGGGACAGCCTGCCCTTTGGCCTGGATATCAAGCCCTCCGAGCTTAGCAGTCTGGAACTGGACGAGGTGCACGACAGGATACTGGCCGTGTCCGAGGCGGCATACCATCGATGGAGATGCGACCTTCTGATAAGAGCTGTTATGGGGCGCCTCTCCAGAGAGTTGCCCCTTGAGGACGTCAGGCTGACCGATCTTGAGGCCGGCACCGTAAAGAGGCTGTTTGAGCAGGCCATACCCAGCGCCCCAGATGAAGAGGCCGGAGCGCGGTTGGAGAGAATGCAGAGAAAGGACGACGCTAAAAATAACTTCGTTGAGGTCCTCCTGGAGATCAACGCCGACGCCCGGCTGGAGCTTGGAATATTGGAACGGGTGTTTCTCCAGGCGGTAGATCGAGAGTACGATAAGTGGGCCGAACAACAGGTGGCCGAGTTGGATGCCACCCTCAGCCGAGAATTGAAGGGCAGGCAGGCTCTCTCGGAAAAGGACATCGTCCAATTGCTGCTGAAGGTTCTGGGGGTGCGCTACTTGGATAATACCGCGCCTTCCAGGGGACACGTAGCGCGTTTCCCGTTGCCTTTCATCGTCGTAGCTCAGGTAATAGATTTGAGGGAAGAGGAGTTAGGCCGGACTATCCTGGCCCACCTGGAGCGGGCTATGGCCGACCGCCAACGCATCTGGAGCGCACAGGAGATGGCGCGGCTTGGAAAGCTAAGCCTGGCCCATTTGGATCCGGAGAGCCGCGCCGGTTTGGAACGGTATTTTGGTCAGGTGCGGGTCGGCGACAGCCAGGAAAGACTGATAGGCGATCTGGACGATGAGCTCCGCCGCGATGTTTTTCGCGGCTTGAAGATGCGCCAGGTGGAAGGCCAAAGGCTGAGCGAGTTGGAGATGGGCGCCGAACTGTTGGAATATCTGGGGCACTTTCTTTCGGAAAGCATCAGAGAGCAGAGGGTCATCGACCTGGACAAAGAACTGGCCGCCCGGATAGAAGAACACCTTCAGCGCCGGGGCTACTTTGACGACCCGGCTGCCGAGGCCCGTCTCCTCGAACGCCGGGTGGGCGACCTGGACGATAAAATGCAGGAGAGCCTGGGCGCGCTGCTGGGCCAAAAGCTCCTGGCGAATATCGAAAACGAAATCATCTCCGACCTGGACGAGGAGATGCAGCAGCACATATTGGCCCACCTTAAAAGCCGGGGGCACTTCGTTGACGAGGAAAGGATCCAACACTTCTTCATCCACCAACTGGTGAGCGATCTGGGGGATGAGGTGCGGCATCAGGCCTGCCAGTATCTAAGCGCCCAACGGGTGGACGGAGTCAAGCAACGCAAGATACACAATCTGGACATCGACACCCGCCAAAAAGTGATGGGCTACCTCCAGGAAGAGGGCCTTCTATGGGACGCAGAACTAAGACAGGTCGTTGCTCAGAGCAAACTGGCCGCCCTGGATCAGGCCGCGTACGACGGCCTGGCCCGACATCTGGGCGAAAAAAAGCTCCCGCCCGACGGCCTTCTGGCCGACCTGCGCGCCGACACCCGCCAGGAGGTGTGGAGCTATCTCAAAAATGAGGGCTATTTAACTGACCAGGCCAAAGAAAAAGCCCTCCTTCAACGTAAGCTGTCCGACCTGGGGCCAGAATACGCTTCCGAAGCCGAGCGACACCTGCTTCACGCTCTGGAAAGCAGTCTGACCGAAAGGCCCATAGCCGACCTGGAGCCGGACGTGCAGGAGAGGGTGTACGATTATCTAAACAGCCAGGATTATTTCGTGGACCAGGCTAAGGCCCGGCAGTGGGCCGGGCAAACGCTGGCCAGCCTGGACGGAGGAGTTTACCACGACCTGGAGCAGCATATCGGCGACCAGATGATGGAAGCCCTCAAGAAGCGCAAATTTTTCAACCTGGAGCAGGCTACCAGGGAAAGTATTCTGCGCTACCTGGACGTCAATGCCCTTTACAGAAAAAAGTCCAAACGGCGCCGTCTCATGGAGCAAAAGCTGGAAGACCTGGATCGCTCCCTGTACCTGGACATCTCCCATCACCTGGGCCGTGAACAGTTGGCCGCCGTCAAACAACGCCGTTTCTCGGAGTTGCCGCCCGACCTGCAACAAAGCATTCAGGGCTACCTCAAAGAGACGGATTACTTCGTGGACGAGGACAAAAAGCTGGCCCTGCAAGCAAGGCGGGTGATGGATTTGGGCGACGGCCTGGACCGTAAAGTGCACGACCACCTGGCCTCCGAACTGCGGGCCGCCCTGAAGGGGAACAGAATAGGCTCCCTGGGGGAGAGCGTGGTGAGCGAGCTACGGCGCTACCTCAACGCTCACGACTACTTCCTGGACGAAGCCAAAGCGGCCCACCTGGAACGGACGAAACTGGGAGCGATGGAAGCTTACGAGGGCTTGTGTCAGCAGGTAGGGCACGCTCTCCTGGCTCCTTTCACCGAACGGACCATCAGCGAGCTGGACGCGGCTCTGCAAAGGCAGGTGTGGCATTACCTGGAAAGCATCGACCTTTTCGTGGACAGGGGGCGTCTGGAGGAGTACCGGCAGAAGAAATTGATCGATTTCGATGAAAAGACCTACCAGAATGTAGCACAATATATAGGCCATCACCTGGAGCTAGAAATCGGGCAGGAACGAGTGGGCGCCTTGGAGGAGAATCTGCGGCAGGGTTTACGGCGCTACCTGGACGAGATCGGCTATTTCCTCAACAGGGAAGACCTGGCCCGATTTTCCCAGAGCACGCTGGCCGCCTATCTTCACAAAAGCGAGTATGGCGATCTGGCCCGCTCCCTGGGGCAGTGGCAGTTGGCGGACATCAGGCAGGGGGCCATCGTCGATCTGGAACCAGAGCTCAGAGAGGACATCAGACAACACTTGCGCGCCGAGGGCCATTTTGTGGCCCAGGAGAGATTGGAAAAGTTCCGGGCACGAAAGCTCTCAGACCTGGAGGAAGAGGTGTATACTGACCTGATGGAGCACCTTCGCGCCCGGCAGGAGGAAGCTCTCAGGGAGCAGCCAGTGGGCGCGCTTGATCCCCCCACCCGGCGCAAAATACGCTCCTTTCTGCACCAGAGGGGCCTCACCCTGGACGAGCAAGAAAGAGAGTATTTCGAGCCTCAGAGGTTAATTGATCTGGAAGCTTACGACGATATTTTGCAGCTTTTGGGCCGCGCCCAGGTGGAGGCCATCGCCCCCGCCAGGCTCTCCGACCTGGATGAGGAGACACGGGCCCTCATCGCCGCCTATCTGGGAGGCCAAATGGTCAACCAGATCAGCAGAGACTTGATGTTGGGGGTGATAAGCCATTTGTGGATCGATTACCTGACCGCCATCGAGGAACTGCGGGAGGGCATTGGCTTAGAGGCCTACGGCCAGCGCGACCCCCTGGTCCAATACAAGCGCCGCGCTTTCGAGATGTTTGGCAACCTGGAGCGGGAGATTCAGTGGCGCGTGGTGAGCAACGTTTTCCGCCAGACGCCCCAGCCGCTCAGGTTGGTCACGGCAGCTTCAGGACTTTGATTTTTTCTCCTTTGATGTTAAAATATATTAAGATCCTCCCCATCGGCGAAAGGAGGCCACGATGCTGAACGACAACAGCGACGATTTTACAGCCAAACTGATGGAAGACATGGATCCCAAACTGCTAGACTTCGTGAAAACGAAAGTAAACTCGTTCGTCAAATGGGACCTGGTCAGATTCTTTCACGAGAATCCGAACACCGTCGATACGGCTGAGAACATAGCCAAGTATTTTGGCCGCAACGTGCTGACCGTCGAGCCTGAGCTCGAAGAACTGGTGAACAGTGGGGTGATGGAAAAACATTTTGCCGGCGAAATGCCTATTTACTCGTTGGCCAGGGACGAAGACATGCATCGACTGATAGATGACTTTGTTATGGCCTGCGACGACCGTCATTTCAGGGTCAAGGCGGTCTATCACATCATTCGGGGCATGAGGTAACCAGGAGCGGATGAGGGAGAGAAACGATTATGCAAAGGGTGAAAACGGGTATCAAAGGTCTGGATGAGATGCTTCAGGGCGGGTTCCTGGCCCGGTCGGCCAATCTGATCGAGGGAGCGCCAGGCACGGGCAAAAGTACCCTGGGCATGCAATTTATTTATAATGGTATCCAGCAGTACGATGAGCCGGGTTTGATTGTGACTTTCGAGGAGTTTCCGCAACAATACTATCGCGATGCCGCCTCTTTTGGGTGGGATTTCGCACAGTTGGAGCGGGCAGGGAAACTCAAGGTTATTATGACCAGCCCAGAGGTGACCAAGGCCGATCTGGAAGGGGTGGGGGGGATGATCGAGACCTGGACCAGCGAGATGGAAGCGCGGCGCATCCTGATCGACAGTCTGTCCCATTTCGAGAAGTTGACCCCCGACCCCATCGAGCTCAGAGCCCTGGAGTACAGCTTTATCAATGCCCTCAAGCGCGAGGGGTTAACCAGCATTTTGACCCGTGAAAGCAGCGCCCCGTTCGGGGGAATGGACGGCAGTGAAGAAGACACCGCGTTTATCGTGGACTCATACATTCTATTACGGTATGTGGAGATCGAAAGCGCGTTGCATAAAGCGCTGCTGATCCTTAAGCTGCGCGGCAGCGATCACGATAAAGACATCCGTCGTTTCGAGATCACGTCCAGAGGCATCGAGGTTAAGACTAAGTTCGAGGGGCAGGAAGGGATCATGAGCGGGAGTCCCCACCGCATGGCTGATTCGTTTGTGCAGGCCTTCGTAAAGAAATAGGCCGCACCGCACCACACTCAGCAAAAAAAACACTATGGTTAAGACCCTGATCGGAATCTTAAACATCTATTCCTGGGTGGTCATTGCCATTACCCTGTTCTTTCTATTCATGATAGCCAGGTTTTATGAAAAAAAGTCTGGACAGAGTACCCATCGCCATCTGTTTATTCTGCCGCTGATCCTGTTCCTATTGAGTGCTATCCAGTACCTTTTCTCCAGCTACGATTTTGCTGGCGACGTGATGGGCGACACCCTGTTATTTTCCGGCGGTCTGATTTTGAGTTTTCTGGGAGCCTCTCTTCTGGGCTTGATGACGAGAGGTAGTAAACGTTGAACATTATAGCAGCTTTGTTCGGCTCAGCAGGCTTGATAGCCGTTATACATATCGTGTTCATTCTGGCCGAACTCAGCCAAAGGCTGGGGGCAGTGACCAAGATGCGACAGTACTACCGAGGCTTTTACCTGGGAGCTATTTGCCTCTTCATCGCCTTGCTCGCCCGTCTGCTGCGGATCGGCACCTTTTATACTCCCCCACAAACCGCGGCCTTCTTGAACGACGATCTGTTCTATTTGATCGTCTATAGCTTCCCTTTAGCCCTGGGAGCTACCATTGTGCTGCTCATCACCCTGCGCTATTGGGATTGGTTGTTTAAAGAAAAATGAGAGCGATTGAAAAACCTACTCTTGCCGCCGAACTGGAAATTGACAAAGAATCTCTCCTGGAAGCGGAACGGAGATGGCTTCACCATCTGGAAACGATCGGTCAGCTCAGCCGCAAGATCGCCTCTATCCTGGATCCCGATGAGCTGTTAGCCCAGGTGGTGGAGTTGATCCAGGACAGTTTTGGCTACAATTACATCCACATCTTTCTCATCGAACCTGAAACCGATTACATTGAATGCAAGGCGGGCGTTGGACCCATAGGGGAGTTGCTAGCCACCGAGAGAATACGCTTCAAAATCGGGGGGCGGAGCATTATCGGCTACGTGGCTCAAACGGCGGAACCGTTAGTGGCCAACGACGTCACCCAGGAGCCCCGCTACAAGTTTTACGAGCCCTTGAGCGATACCCGGGCCGAACTGGCCGTTCCCCTTAAAATTGGGGAACGGGTGTTAGGCGTTCTGGATATACAGAGCACCGAAGCCCACGTCTTCGCTAAAAGCGATGTCTTCGTCTTACGAACGCTGGCCGACCAGATCGCCATCGCCCTCGAAAACGCCAAGCTGTTCGGGGAACGCGAACGGCGCATCGCCGAGCTAACCACCCTCGACCAGATCGGAAAGACCATCGTGGCCAGTCTGAACCTGGAAACCACCCTGACCTCCATCATGCACGAGGTCAGCAGGCTTTTCCAGGTAGAAGCCGGTTCCCTGCTGTTAGTGGACGGCGACCAACTGAGGTTCAAAGTGGCCATCGGGGAGAAAAGCGACCAGTTGAAACCCCTTACCCTGCCGGTAGGCCAGGGCATTGCCGGGTGGGTGGCGGAGAAGGGCGAACCTCTGCTGGTCCCTGACGCCCGCAGCGACCCCCGTCACTACGCTCAATTCGACCTCTCCACGGACTTCGTCACCAAATCGGTGCTGTGCGTGCCCATGGAAGATCAGGACCAGCGCGTGATCGGGGTCATCGAGCTGATTAACAGGGTCGATGACCGCCCCTTTGGCATGGATGATCTGAAGCTGTTGGCTCACATCTCCACTTCGGCGGTCATCGCCATCAAGAATGCCATGCTTCACGAAGAGTTGGAGCGTCATCTGTCCGAGGTCTCCACCCTGCTCACCCTGGCGCACCAGATCACCTCCAGCCTGGACCTTAACGAGATCCTGGATCGCATCGTTCACATTTTGAGAAAAGTGTTCGATTGTCGGGCCTGTTGTATCTTCCTGCTCAACGAAGAGAGCCAGATTTTGGAGATCAAGGCCGCCTCCGGGATCAAACCTAAGTGGCTCAAAGAAGCCAGGATGAAAGTGGGCGAGGGCATCGGCGGTAAAGTAGCGCGCGAGGCGGTCCCTGTCTATATCCCCGATAGCCGGCAAGATCCCGATTTTATCGTTTTCGATCCCAGCGTGCGCTCCCTCTTTGTGGTGCCGCTGCTTGCCAGGGGCAAGGTCATCGGCACGCTCAACGTCGATGACGATAAGGTGTGCGCTTTCAGCCCCGACGAAGGGCGCTTATTGACCATCGCCGCCGCGCAGGCGGCGGTGGCTATCGAGAATGCCCGCCTGTTCGAAAGCCTCCGGGAAAGAGCCGCAAGGTTGGAGCGCGCTTACGAAGAGCTCAAGGAGATGAGTAACCTGAAAGCCGAGTTCGTGCAAAACGTCTCCCACGAGTTACGTACTCCCCTGACCTTCATCAGGGGTTACGTCGAACTATTCCTGGATGGCAGCCTGGGGGAGCTAAACCCCGCCCAGAAAGAGAAAATGGAAATCGTGGTCAACAAAGCGAAAGCCCTGGATAGACTGGTGGACGATATCCTCTCGCTGCAACACATTGAGACGGTGGGCATCAAAGTAATGCCTACCTCTCTGGCCGAAATAGCTCACCTGGCCCTGGAGGCCGCCAACGCCAAAGCCCAGCAAGCAGGCATCAGCCTGAAGACCAAGATACCCGATTCCCTGCCCCTGGTGTTGGGCGATCGTGATCGCATCGGCCAGGTTTTCGATAACCTGTTAGGCAATGCCATCAAGTTCAGTCCCGATGGAGGGGAAATCACGGTGCGTATTGAGGATGAGAACGAGTATCTGCGCGTGGAGGTAGCCGACACAGGCATCGGGATCTCCACCGATAAGCTGGATAAAGTTTTCGAACGTTTCTACCAGGTGGATGGCTCCACCACGCGTCATTTTGGCGGGGCCGGTTTGGGGTTAGCCATCGTAAAGGACATCGTGGAAGCACATGGCGGAAAGGCAGGAGTCAAAAGCGAGCTGGGCAAAGGGAGTACTTTTTTCTTCACCTTGCCCACGGTGAACATGGCCTATATGACTGCTCTGGGCTACAGCGAGGAAACAGACCGCGAGGAGCAATAAGAGCCTGTTGGCCGGGTGAGGTATTCTATCTCAAGGAGATGCTGAAAGCATGGCTATCAAAAATTTTGCTCAATTGATGGAAGCCGCCCGGGCCAGAGGGCCCAAAACCGTGGCTATCGTGGCGGCCCATGAGCATGAGGTGCTGCTGGCCGCCCAGGATGCCGAACAGCAGGGTCTGGCCGAGTGCATCCTGGTGGGCGACCGGGCCGTGATCGAAAACCTGGCCCAACAAGACCAGCTCGATATCGGGCGGATGATGATCATCCATGAACCCGACCCCCAGGACGCGGCCCGCAAGGTCATGCAACTGGTCAGTCAGGGCCACGCTGACCTGGCGATGAAAGGCCAGATCGAGACCGGCGATTTCCTGCGGGCCGCTTTAGACCGAGAGATAGGGTTGCGTACCAACCGGCTTTTTACCCACGTAGCCATCTTCGAGATACCGGGCTTCGAGCGTCTGATTTTCGTCAGTGACTCCGGCGTAGTGGTGGCTCCTACCATGGAACAGAAGGTGGAGCTGGTGCAAAATGCCATCGACGTGGCCCTCAGGCTGGGGGTCAAGGAGCCCAAAGTGGCCGCCCTGGCCGCCACCGAGATGATCAATCCCAAGATACCCACCACTATCGATGCGGCCAACCTCTCCAAGATGGCGGAACGCGGCCAACTCAAAGGCGGGTTGGTAGATGGCCCCCTGGCATTGGATAACGCTATCTCTCTGGAGGCCGCGAAAGTTAAGGGTATCCACAGTAAGGTGGCTGGTCAGGCTGATATCCTGATCACACCTGATATTGAGGCGGGCAACATGCTGGCTAAGGCCATTATCTACTTCGCCAAAGGGCGGATGGCCGGGGTGGTCGTGGGCGCCAAGTCTCCGTTAATCGTTACGTCGCGTTCCGACCCTCACGAAACCAAACTGATCTCGATAGCACTGGGGATTCTGCTCTCCCCATGATCGTATCTGACCTGAGTTGTAATTGCGCCGTGTTTGCCTGCTACAAAGTAACTCTTTATTCCTCCCAAGGATAAGGTATACACCGTATGGACCAAAACTTAAAGGAAAGGCTACACCACTTACCCAAAGTTGATCTCCACAGGCACCTGGAGGGTTCTCTACGTTTAGAAACCCTGTCGGAGATCGCTCAGCAACATAACGTCTCCCTACATAACTATGACATCGAAGCTATCCGGCCTCTAGCCCAGGTAACCGAAGATCACATCCCTGATTTTCAGGGCTTTCTGGAAAAATTTCGGTTTCTGCGCCAGTTCTATTCCAGCCGAGAGGCCATCGAACGGGTCGCTTATGAGGCGGTAGCCGATGCAGCAGCCGACAACGTTAAATATCTTGAGCTGCGTTTCAGTCCCTACAGCCTGGCCCTCAGCCAGGGTTTTCCCCTGGAAGAGGTGATGGATTGGGTCACCAGCGCGGTGGATAAGGCTCAACGAGAATGGGAGATAAAAACCAGGCTGCTGGTTACCATCGTGCGGGAATTCGATCACGAAACATCCTTACGCATCGCCATGGCCGCCATCGCCTACGCCCCTGCGGGGGTCGTTGGGCTGGACCTGGCCGGCGACGAGGTCAGCTATCCGATGCACACTTTTGCCGACATCTTCCAGTTGGCCAAACAAGCCGGCCTGGGCATCACCGTCCACGCTGGAGAGGCCCGAGATGGTCAGGGAGCGGACAGCGTGCGCATGGCCGTCGAGCGTCTGGGGGCACAGCGTATCGGTCACGGGGTAAGAGCGGGCGAAGACCCGTCCGTGCTCGATCTGTTGCGTCGCGAAAATGTGATCCTGGAGATGTGTCCTACCAGTAATCTCCAAACCGGGGTGGTGCAGGAGTTGAGCAAGCATCCTTTGCGCGACTTCCATCGCCAGGGGGTGATAGCTACCATCAATACCGACGACCCCAGCATCAGCGACATCACCCTGACGGATGAATACTATATAGCGATCCAGGAAATCGGCCTCTCTCTGGACGAGCTTAGGGAAATGATCCTCAACGGTGTCAGAGCGGCCTTCTTGCCTTCGGAGGAAAAAGAAAGACTGGAAACGTGGTTTCGCAAAACTCTGGAGGAAACCGAATCCTCATTTTTGCTGGTCGCTTCGGCAGCGGAAAAACAGAGATAGCTATCAACTACGCCGTGAGCCTAAAGGACCATAGAGGACGGGAAGATAAATCTAACTTCGCCCCCTTCGTCTTGCCTTCGTCCAGGCCCGATCCAATTTTGATCGACCTGGACATCGTCACCCCCTATTTCCGTTCTCGGGAAATGACCGAAGCGCTGAAAGGAGAAGGGGTGGAGGTGATCGCCCCGGCCGCCGTCTCCCGCTACGTGGACATCCCGGGCTTAGTTCCTGAGATTCTGGGCGCCATGCAACAGAACCAGCGCCCGGTCGTCCTGGACGTAGGGGGCGACGAACAAGGCGCCAGGGCGCTGAGCCAGTTCAGTCCGTACCTGAAGCAGACGGGCTACACCCTCTATTTTGTGGTCAACCCCTACCGCCCCTTCACCACCACCGTGGCCGGTATCGGCCAGTCCATCGCCGAGATCGAGCGCAGTTCTCGCCTGAAGGTCGTGGCCCTGGTCAGCAATCCCAATCTGATGGGGGAAACAACCGCGGAGGTCATTGAAGAAGGACACCGCCTGCTGGAGGAGGCCAGCCAGGGGTTGCATTTGCCCATCGCCTTCATCAGCGTGGAAGAGAGCCTGGCCCACCAGTTCGGGGTCAACCACTTCCGCCCGCCGATGCTGATCCTGAAACGCTACTTTCTGTTGCCCTGGGAGACACGCTCTTAAGTAGGAGATGTATAATATATCAACAAAGGAGTTGATAATATGCCCAGAATCGTTATTGACGAAGACCGGTGTAAGGGGTGCGAGCTGTGTACCATCCCCTGTCCCAAGGGGCTGGTTAAGATGGCCGATCACTTCAACGCCAGGGGGTATCGCCCTTCCGTCCTGGTCGATTCCAAAGGCGAGTGTACAGGCTGCACCCTGTGCGCCGCGATGTGTCCCGAGGTGGCCATAACAGTGTACCGATAAGACCCAGGATAAGGAGAACATACAATGGCAAAGGTGCTCATGAAAGGCAATGAAGCCATCGCCGAGGCGGCCATTCGGGCCGGTTGTGAAGCCTATTTTGGTTATCCGATCACCCCCCAGACCGAGGTGCTCGAATATATGTCCAGAAGGATGCCCGCCCTGGGGCGCACTTTTCTCCAGGCCGAAAGCGAACTGGCGGCCATCAACATGGTTTACGGAGCGGCCTGCGCGGGAGTGAGGGTCATGACTTCTACTTCCAGCCCCGGGTTCAGCCTCATGCAGGAAAGCATTTCCTACATCGCCTGTTCCCAGGTGCCATGCGTGATCGTCAACGTCATGCGGGGCGGCCCTGGTCTGGGCAACATCCAGCCCGCCCAGGGCGATTATTTTCAGATGGTCAAGGGCGGCGGACACGGCGATTATAACCTCCTCGTCCTGGCGCCCGCTACGGTGCAGGAAGCTATCGACCTCACTGCTCTGGCCTTCGACCTGGCTGATAAATATCTTCAGCCGGTGATGGTCATCACCGACGGCATGATCGGCCAGATGATGGAGCCTGTCGAACTGCCGGAATTGAAACCCGTGCAGCGTCGAGAGTGGTCCTGGGCGCTGAGAGGAGCCAAAGGCCGCCAGAAGAACGTCATTACCTCCCTGTTCCTGCAAGCCGAAGAGATGGAACAGGTCAGCATCCACTTGCAAGAAGTTTTTCAGCAGATCGTCGCCAACGAGGTCCGCTATACCCAGTTTATGCTGGAAGGGGCCGAGATGGTCATCGTGGCTTACGGTACGGTGGGACGTATCGCCCAAACGGCCATCCGGCAGGCGCGGGCGGAAGGCATCGCGGTGGGCCTGTTCCGGCCCATCACCGCCTTTCCCTTCCCGTACAGCCAGTTGAGGAAGGTAGCGGAGCAGGCCCAACAGTTCCTGGTGGTGGAGATGAGCGCCGGCCAGATGATCGAAGATGTGCGGCTGGCCGTCCAGGACCGGGCGCCCATCGCCTTCTACGGCAAGTTGGGCGGGATGGTGCCTCTGCCCGAGGAAATTCTGGCCGAAATCAAAAAGCTGGCCGGCCAGACGAACCCTGCCCCGCTTCGTGCGGGCGGATAACCAACTTTCAAAGACAAGGGGGTCTATGCTCATGACTGAAATGGTTTTGGAAAAAGCCAGCCTGCGGCCTCGTGCCCAGGTGGAAGAGGCCGAAAAAGTGGTGTTCGGACGGCCACAGGCCCTGTCCGACGTGCCCACCCATTACTGTCCGGGCTGTATACACGGCATCCTCCACCGCGTCATCGCCGAAGTGATCGACGAACTGGACATCCGGGAGAAGACCATTGGCCTCGCTCCGGTGGGGTGTTCGGTGCTGGCCTATAACTACTTTGAGATGGATTTTGGGGAGGCCGCTCACGGTCGGGCCCCGGCCATGGCCACCGGCCTCAAACGCGTGCAACCCGATAAGGTGGTCTTCACCTATCAGGGCGACGGCGACCTGGCGGCCATCGGCACCGCCGAGATCGTGCACGCCGCCACCAGGGGAGAGAACATCACCGTCTTTTTCGTTAACAATGCCATCTATGGCATGACCGGCGGGCAGATGGCGCCCACCACCCTGCCCGACCAGGTGACGACCTCGACGCCCACCGGGCGGGACGTGCACCTGGCCGGCTGGCCCATCCGAGTGTGTGAACTGCTATCCACTCTAACCGGCGCAGCTTACATTGTGCGACGCACAGCCACCAATCCGGCCGGCATCAAGAGACTGAAGAAGGCCGTCAAGACTGCTTTTAAGGTGCAGATGGCCGGGCTGGGTTTCTCCCTGGTGGAGGTGCTCTCTAACTGTCCCACCAACTGGGGAATGACTCCCAGGGAATCCCTCAAGTGGATGGAAGAAAATATGTTGCACTACTATCCCCTGGGGGACTACAAGGTCACCGCCGAAGTCAACCACCTGTGAAACCGAAGGAGAGCCGAACATGCACGAAGAAGTGATCATTTCCGGCTTTGGGGGGCAGGGCTCGCTTTTCGCCGGTCAACTGATGACTTACGCCGGCCTGGAAGAAGGCAAATACGTGACCTGGATTCCGTCCTATGGGCCAGAGATGCGGGGGGGCACAGCCCATTGCACGGTGGTCATCTCCGACGATCCTGTGGGCTCGCCCATCATCCGTAATCCCACTGCGGTCATTGCCCTGAATCCCCCTTCGATGGATAAATACGAGCCGCTGATCAAGCCCGGGGGAGTGTTGGTGCTCAATAGCTCCCTGATACACCGCCGCCCGACCCGCAAGGATATCACCGTGATCGAGATACCGGCCAACGACATCGCCCACCAGGAGGGCGACGTTAAGATGGCTAACATGGCTCTTTTGGGCGCATTGTTGGCGGCCAGGGCTATCGTCTCTCTCGAATCCATCAAACAGGTTTTGGATACGCACCTCCCCGAACGGCGACGGCACATCATCGAACCTAATAAGCGGGTGCTGATGCGCGGCGCAGAGATGGCAAAAAGCCAACAAAAAACCTGCTGATCCTGATTTTGATCCTGATTCAGGGAAGTACGCCCCCTGACAGGCTTTCCGAGAGTCCTGAGCCTGATGATAATTGGAAGGTTTTTGGAAAGCCGGAAGGACATTTTGTAAGGCCGCTGGAAGGCGGTAGTGATATAATGTTATCAAAGGACAAACGTACAATCCCTCCCGCCCGGAATTGTACTATAACCTGGTCTTGAAGCCAGCGTTCAAGCTAACGGAATTGGAGGCTGACTGTGATCGAATACGACGTGGTATTGATCCCGGCAGAAGAAGGAGGTTACATGGTGATCGTTCCTGCTCTGCCAGGCTGCGTCTCTGAAGGAGACACTGAAGAAGAGGCTTTGGCTAATATCAAAGACGTTATCGAGGGTTGGGTGCTTGTGGCCCGTAAACGGGGGCGAGAGATTCCGGCCAGGAGCAAAGTCAAGCTTGCTACGGTCGGAGTTGTGATGTGAAAGTATACGTTTGATAAGTGAGCTACAGGGGAGTCCAAAGTGCAATTTGGTAGCACAGAACTATACATGGTTAGCGACGGCCTGTGCTGGATGGACGGCGGCGCGGCCTTTGGGCTGGTGCCCAGAGTGTTGTGGGAGAAGGTCATCCCGCCTGACGAACTTCACCGCGTGCCGACCGCCCTCAATTGTCTTCTTATTCGTTCGGAAGGTAAGAACATCCTGGTCAATACCGGCCTGGGGAACAAGCTATCTGACAAACAACGCAAAGTCTTCGACCTGCAACGGGACGGCGACCTGCTGGAAAAATTAGCGGCCCTGGGCCTGCTCCCCGCCGATATCGAGGTGGTCATCAATACCCATCTTCACTCCGACCACTGCGGCGGCAACACCGTGCCGCGGGGCGCTGAGATCGTGCCCACTTTTCCCAGAGCCGAGTACTGGATCCAGCGGCTGGAATGGAGCGAAGCCTGTTATCCCAACGAACGCACCCGGGGCACCTATCTGGCCGATAATTTCAGGCCCCTGGAGGAACACGGGCAACTGCGTCTGCTTTATGGCGATACCCGTGTTACCTCCGAGGTGCGGTGTGTGATCACGCGGGGCCACACTCGCGCCCATCAGAGCGTGGTCATCGAGTCGGAAGGGAAGACGGCCATCTACCTGAGCGAGGTGGCTCCCTTTACCGCTAATATGGAGCGTCTGGCCTGGGTGGCGGCTTTCGACGTGGAGCCTCTGGAGTCCATCGAAACCAAGCGCCGTATCATGCGGTGGGCGCTGGAGAAAGAGGCGCTCCTTATCTTTGAGCACGACACCAAAATTCCGCTGGGTTATCTGCGCGAGCAGGAAAGGCAATACAAAGTGGAAGCTCTGGAATAAATCCGCTGCCATCTGCGTTTAAAAAAAGAGGGCTGCCCGGCAGCCCTCTTTAATTACAAACGTCCATCACTGGCTCTTCTCCCAATGTCTCACCGCCGTTTTGATCAACTCCCTGGCTATCACGTCGGGAACCTCATCGGCGCTGTCATAAAGCACGCCGTCTACGTCGAGCTGTATCGCCCCGCTGGGCCCGGTCCTGACGTGAATTTCTCTACCCAGCGGAGAAGGAGCCTTGGCGATGAGCTGTTGCAGAATCTCCTCTATCTCGTCGAGCATGGAAGGCTGGGACGTTGGGGCAGTGGTCACCGGTTTGAAAGCTCTTCCGAAGAAGCCGCCGATGCTCGGTTTGTCCGGGATTTCCGGAGGAGAAGGAGGAAGCGTTGGCGCTTTGGCCCTCGGCAGCGGCCGGACACCGTGTTGGTCCGGGTCACTCAGGAACTCCGCTGTCTCGGGCGCAAGAACATCGGCCGCCGGAGAGGGGACTGCTTTGGGGCGGACGGGCTTTTCCTCTTCTTTGGCCGGAGGTTGGGGTGCGGCGGGCCTGACCTCCGTGACCTCAGGCGGGGGGTTATCGATGAATCTGAGCATTCCTCCCTCGGGTCGGGGTTTGAGCACCGTTCTATCCTGATCGGGCAGCGGCGCAGATTGGGAAGCAGCCGGTTCCGGAGACTCGGTCTTCAGATCGGCGGCCCAGGAGGCGCTCTTGACTCCCATAACGCCCGCGAATTTCACCAAATCGGCGGCTGTCTGCACAATCCGCCGCCCTACCCGGCCATCTCTTATATCCGCCAGGCGCTTATATCGCCGCCCCTCTACCTCAACGATGATGTTGTTATTAGTTCTATCGCGCAAGACACGCATCACTTCAAAAAAGGGCTGGCCGTCATCATCCGTTGGCTCTGGCGTCTCTTTTTTGGCAAGCTCGCTGGGTTCGGCGGCCAGCAACCCTTCCTCTTTCTCCTTTTCCCGGCTGCCTAATACAATGTAGGCCACCAACGCCCCTATCAGGATAACGATGCCAACGATACCAACAACCAATAATATAAGTAATTGATTTGCACCGGCCTCTCCTAAAAACATGATTCCCTCCGTCTCTTTGCCTGAGTCCCGCTGGCACAAGGCCAGCAGGCGTCCCTACAGCCCTCGATTTCTCCCTCCTCATGGCTCCATTTTCTGACAGCGGGGGCAAAAATGCGTCCCCCGGCCACCTACCACGATGCGTTGGATGGTTTCTCCACAACGAGGACACCGCTCGCCATTCCGCCGGAAAACCGCCAGGTTCTCCTGATGCCGGCCCGGCTCTCCATCCGTGTTACGATAGAGGCCGTCGAAAGTCGTTCCCTGCTCTTCGATGCCCCGCCACAGTACCCAACGAATGGCCTGATGCAGACGCCCGATCTCCTTATCCGTCAGGGTGTTGGCCCTGCGCTGAGGATGGAGACCGGCCACAAAAAGGGCTTCGTCAGCGTAGATGTTGCCGATGCCAGCCACAAATTCCTGGCTCAGAAGCAACGGTTTGAGCGCCCCTGAACGGCGGGCCAGGAGGGTGGTCAAGCGCTGTGGAGTGAAATCGTCCTCCAGGGGCTCCGGGCCAAGCCGCCCCACCACCTGGTCCGCATCCCCTACCAGGTAGACCCGCCCCAACTTGCGCATATTATTGAAACGTAGCTCCTGCCCATCGTCCAGGCTGAAAACGATACGATCGTGTCTATGGCCCTTTTTCTCGGCAGGTTCGACCCTCAGCCAGCCGCTCATCCTGAGGTGGATGATGAGATAATCGCCCCCCGACAGGGTGAAGACCAGGTATTTGCCCCGCCGTCCTACATCCTGTATCTCCTGCCCCACGAGCCGGGGCCTGAACTCCTCCACTGAAGGAGCAGCCACCATGTTATCCCACTCGATCCGGATATCCGTAAAACATCGACCGATAAGGGGCGCTCTCAAACCTCTGACAATGGTTTCCACTTCGGGCAGTTCTGGCATGGTCCTCTCACATCTATTATACCACAAATTTTAGATTTTTTGTATAGGAATATAGTCTCATTTTGGGCAGCCCAAACATCGAACAGGCCCGACAAGCCCCACCAGGTATAAGCTCCTTCCGAGAATGCCAAAGTGCCAGTCCGTTCTCTGCGCTATCTAAAGTATAAGATATTATGAGCAGTCGCCAAAATTCCTGGACGCACCCCAGGAAGTGGGGCTGTCCAAATTTTTGGGAGGTGACAATTGCTCCAGCCCCCGTCCCCGGGGGCGGTGATCGTGAAACACCGTGACGCTATCCAATATGTCCCCGAGACGGGGACTGGGAGCGGGCGAAAAGAGACTCGCCTAAAATCTGGGACGCCCCCCAGGAAGTTGTAAGTTTGACAATCCCCCCGCAGCATGGTAAAATAACAGTGGCACAAAACCATAAACTATAAAAAGGCTATAAAAGCCATGATGGAGACGAGTAGGCGGAGGGTATCGCCCAGAGAGTCCGGGACAGGTGGAAGCCGGATGCGAGAAGCCCGCCGAAAATCCCTCCGGAGCTGCCAGCCGAAAAATGGCGAGTAACGGCCGTTGAGTAGACCTGGCCGGTTTCGTCCTCCGTTAGCGGGACGGGGGTATCGGACCTGACCGTGTCCCGTACCTTGTTGAGCGAGCGGTAACGCTAAGAAGGGTGGTACCGCGGGAGTACAGATAATTGGCTCTCGTCCCTTGTGGATGAGGGCTTTTCACTTCCATAAACTTATACTTTTCCACGAGGAGAGGCGAAATGACCGAACTTTTATACCTGACCGATTGCTATCTCAAGGAGTTCGAGGCCACCGTCACCGAGACGGGCGAACTGGGGCTGGCCCTGGACCGCACGGCCTTTTTCCCCGGCGGAGGAGGACAGGTGCCCGACAAAGGCGTCCTGATCTGGGACGGGGTGGAGCACGCCCTAAGCGGCCTGAAAAAACGGGGCGAAACCGTCTGGCACAAGGTGAAGGGCGATCCACCACCGACAGGCACAAAAGTGGTGGGGCGGATCGAGTGGGGGCACCGTTACCAGATGATGCGCACCCACACCGCCTTTCACGTCCTGTGCGGCGTCATCTGGCGCGACTACGGGGCGCTGGTCACGGGCGGCGATATGAAGCCCCTGCAAGGCCGCATGGACTTCGAGCTGGAACACATGAGCGTCGATTTCGCCGAGGAGGTGGAAAAGAAGATCAACCAGGAGGTGGAAGCAGGCCGCCCGGTTAAAATGTACATCCTGCCCCGTGAGGAAGCCTTCCAGATTCCCGACCTGATCCGCACCAAGATCAACCTCCTGCCGGAGAGCATCAAGGAGGTGCGGGTGGTGGAGATCGAAGGATTGGACCTCCAGGCCGACGGCGGCACCCACGTAGCCAACACCAAAGAGGTGGGCACGATCAAGGTGGTGGGCCACGAAAGCAAAGGGAAGATCAACAAGCGGCTGAGGATTGCGCTGGAGGCGTAGTTCATGCAGCCTTCGAATCGCGAAGGACACGGAGGACTGGAGATCGCGGAAAGAGATTTTCAAAACGCAAATAGCGGACAGCCCCCGAGTTGCAGCCTGTGGCCTTCCGCGTATTCCGTTTTTCCACGCTCTCCGCGATTCCAAAGTCGTGGGCAAAGCCACTCGCTTGAATCTACCGGAGGTTCAAACAGATGAATCAGCAGAAATGGTGGGAAAAGGCATGGCAATTCTTACGCAAGTCTGACAATGCGCTTACAGTTATCACCCTGGTTATCGGCGTCATTCTGGCAGTTATAGGGATACGGGGAGGCGATACCAACCTGGTTTTAATGAGCATCGTGGCTATTTTAGGTGGCTTAGCCGCTGCTCAACTGATAAGCAACTACCAGACTTTGGAATATCCAGAACGCCTTGATAGAATGGAGAAGCTGGAAGAAGAGATTGCAAGCGGAATAAAGAGCTTAGCAGTTCCATCGGGGCTTGTTCTTAGAGATAGAACAGACATGCCACGATTAGACAGCTACATAGGGCAGGCAAGGGAAGTATTTTTAGCTGGACGTACTTTATTGAGTGCGGTTTCTCAATATCAAGATTTTTGGAAGGAGATAATGGGAAAAGGATGCAATTTAAGATTTATTCTAGTAAATCCAGAGATTTTTGGGGTTGAAAACTTACAAAATAACATGGGAGTTTCCTTTGCAATTTGCAGTTTCGATTCAATAGGTTCATTAAATAGATTGAAGGGTTTTAAGAATATTTATAATAATAAATTAGAAATCAGGCTCATAAACTACATTCCCGAATTGATTTTGCTCATGGTTGATGGCGAACAGTCTAATGGTAAAATCAGAGTGGAACTCTCTCCTTATAAGAGCGATGTAACGTCCTACAGTCATTTTGAACTTACAGCGACTAATAACCCACGTTGGTATGAAGTGTTTCGTAAAGCATGTGAGCAAATGTGGGAAGAGGCAACACCCTGGCAAGGGTAATTATAGATTTTTAAGGAGGACTCATGTTCAAAGAAGTACCCGGCAAAGTCAGTTTGCCCCAAATGGAAGAAGAGGTCTTGAAATACTGGAAGGAGAACGACACCTTCAAAAAGAGCGTGGCGCGACGGGAGGGTGGTCCCTCCTACGTCTTCTACGAGGGGCCGCCGACGGCCAACGGGCTGCCCGGCACCCATCACGTATTGGCCCGCATTTTCAAGGACCTCTTCCCCCGCTACAAGACCATGAAAGGGTACCACGCCCTGCGCAAAGGCGGCTGGGACACCCACGGCCTGCCCGTGGAGCTGGAGATCGAGAAGGCGTTGGGCTTTTCCGGCAAGCAGGCCATCGAGGACTACGGCATAGCCGAATTCAACCAGAAGTGCAAGGAAAGCGTCTTCCGCTACGTCAGGGAGTGGGAGGACCTGACCG
Organism: uncultured Anaerolineales bacterium; assembly: GCA_964646625.1. Taxonomy (GTDB): domain Bacteria; phylum Chloroflexota; class Anaerolineae; order CAZYHC01; family CAZYHC01; genus DAOULT01. Next base: position 56,578 of record CAZYHC010000011.1, on the reverse strand, counting down.
ACCGCATCGGCTTCTGGATCGACATGGAAAACGCCTACGTCACTTTAACTAACGGCTACATCGAGTCGGTGTGGTGGATCCTCAAGCAGTTGTGGGAAAAGGGTCTGATCTACCAGGATTACAAGGTGGTGCCTTACTGTTCTCGCTGTGGTACGCCTCTTTCTGACCACGAGGTGGCTCTGGGCTACGAGGAGACCGACGACCCATCCATCTACATTCGTTTCCCCCTGCGCGACGAAGCGGGCACCTATTTCCTGGTGTGGACCACCACGCCCTGGACGCTGCCCGGCGACGTGGCCCTGGCCGTCCATCCAGAGGTCGAATACGTCACCGTCGAGCAGGAGACCGAAGAGGGAGATAAAGAGCGGTTGATCCTGGCTAAGGAGCTGGCGGATACGGCGATCAAAGGGCCTTACCGGGTGGTGAAAACCGTGAAAGGCAAAGACCTGGCCGGGCTGAGGTTCAAGCCGCTCTACACCTTCCTGCCTACGGAAAAAGATTACGCTTACGTGGTCACCGCCGATTTCGTGACCACCACCGAGGGCACAGGCATCGTGCACATGGCTCCGGCTTTCGGCGGCGAAGACCTGGAGATGGGCAGAAAGTACGATCTGCCCGTGTTACAGACCGTCGATCCGCGGGGCGCGTTCATCGACGCCGTCACTCCCTGGCGCGGGCTGTTCGTCAAGGACGCCGATTCCCTGATCATCGAGGAGCTACAAGATCGGGGGCTGATGTACCACGTCACCACCTATCGGCACGTCTACCCCTTCTGTTGGCGCTGTAATACCCCGCTACTCTACTACGCCAGGACTTCGTGGTTCATCGAGACCACCCGCCTGCGTCAGAACTTACTGGCCAACAACGAGAAGATTAACTGGTATCCCGAACACATCAAACTTGGCCGCTTCGGCAACTGGCTGGAAACCAACATCGATTGGGCCCTGGGACGAGAACGTTACTGGGGCACGCCCCTGCCCGTCTGGGAATGTGGGTGTGGCTATCAGGAGTGCATTGGCGGGGTAGAGGAGCTAAAGGATAAGGTCAGGGAAGATTGGGCGGCGGCCCTGGACGGGCTGGACCTGCACCGGCCCTACATCGACGAGGTGACTTACCCCTGCCCCCAATGCCAGGGCACGATGCATCGTGTGCCGGAGGTCATCGATTGTTGGTTCGATTCGGGAGCGATGCCTGTGGCCCAGTGGCACTATCCCTTTGAGAATCAGGAGGTCTTCAAGTCGCAATTCCCGGCCGATTATATCTGTGAGGCCGTCGATCAGACCAGAGGCTGGTTCTACAGCCAACACGCCATCTCCACTTTGCTTTTCGACGAGCCGTGTTTCCTGAACTGCATCTGTTTGGGCCTGATCCTGGACGCCGAGGGCTACAAGATGAGCAAATCACGGGGCAACGTGGTCGATCCCTGGGAGGTCATCGAGGCTCACGGGGCCGATGCGCTGCGCTGGTACCTTTTCACTGCCACCCCACCGGGCAGCGACCGCCGTTTCTCCGCCGATCTGGTGGGCGAGGTGGTCAGGAAATTCCTGCTGACCCTGTGGAACACCTACTCTTTCTTCGTCACCTACGCCAACATCGACGGCTTCGATCCCACCCAACATAGTATGGCGGCGGCTGAACGTTCGCCGCTGGACCGCTGGATTCTGTCCGAGCTTAACCTCCTGATCGATCGCGTCGATAAAGGGCTGGACCGCTACGACGTGACCGGCGCAGCGCGTCCCATCGCCGACTTTGTGGAGGACCTTAGCAACTGGTACGTGCGTCGTTCCCGCCGCCGCTTCTGGAAGAGCGAACAAGACCAGGATAAAGCGGCCGCCTATCTGACCCTCTACGATTGTCTGGTCACCCTGGCCAAACTGCTGGCTCCTTTCGCCCCTTTCATCGCCGAGGAAATCTATCGCAATCTGGTGAAGAGCGTCGATGAAACCGCCCCGGCAAGCGTCCACTACTGCGATTTCCCCACCGCCGAACACGGCCTGATCGACCAGCAGTTGATGGATGACACCCGGCTGGTGATGCGGGTGGTCAGCCTGGGGCACGGAGCCCGCAACCGGGCCGGCCTCAAGGTGCGCCAACCCCTGGCCCAGGCCCTGATCAAGACCCGAAACGAGGACGAAGAAAACAGCCTGCGCCGCCTGGAGGAGCAGGTGCTGGACGAGCTGAACGTTAAAGAGGTGGCGTTCATCTCCGAGGTGGGCCAGGTAGCCCAGTACCAGGTCAGTCCCGTGCCCGGCCTGCTGGGTAAGAAATATGGCCCCCTCTTCCCTCGTATTCGCGAGGCGGTGGCCGCTGTGGAGGCCGCCGACCTGGTCCACCGCCTGACGAGCGAAGGACAGGCAGAGTTAGACGTGGCCGGCCAGCGGGTGACCCTGCTGCCCGAGGAACTGGAGGTGCGTCTACAGGCCAAAGAAGGCTATGCCGTAGCCGAAGAGGCCGGCTACCTGGTGGGGGTCAGCACCACCCTCAGCGAAGAGTTGCGACAAGAAGGACTGGCCCGTGAACTGGTGCGCCGTATTCAGACCTTGCGCAAAGAGGCCGATTTCCGTATCGAGGAAGAGATCATCACTTACTATCAGGCCGGCCCACTCCTGCAACAGGTGTTAGCCACGTACGGAGAATACATTAAGCAGGAGACCCTATCCACCGCGCTGACCGATGAGCCCGCGCCGGCCGAGGCCCGGCAAGTCACCGCGGTGATCGGGGACGAAGAGGTCAGCCTGGGTCTGGTGTCCGTAGGCTAAACGACCATTAACCGTCGGCCACGCGCCCGCTAAATGCTCTCCTTTCAACTTGCCTTTTTATCTGTAATGGAGTACAATAAGAACCACCTGAGCCACGGGGCGGCCTTCCAATATTATGTTAAGGGTTACACGCTTGTAGCTAATGAAGCTAATGCCTTCGACCGGCTCACCGAGGGCCTCCCCATAGCAGCTCAAGCCTGGTAATCCCGGGAGGTATGGAGGATGGCTGGTAAGAGTCTAAAAGAAGACGTGTTCAAGGCGCGGCTAGAAGAAGAGCGCGACCGCTTGCGAGTAGAGATCGGCCAGTTGGGTACCGCCCAACGGGAAAACCTGGGCTATGGTAATCACATGGCCGATGACGCGACCGAAGCTTTTGAGCAGGCCAAGGACCTGGCGCTGCGCAGGAACCTGGAGCACCTTCTGGAGCAGGTAGAAAACGCCCTGGAAAGGTTCGACCAGGACACTTACGGATTATGCGAACGGTGTGGACAGAACATCGATCCGGCCCGTTTGAAGGTTATTCCTTATGCCAATCTGTGCTTTGAGTGCCAGCAACGACAGGAGAGAAAATAGTGATGGACGTTATCCCCCGTCCCACGACACCGCACCAAAGTGGTCCGCTTCGAGCAGGGGTGGAGAACGAGGGAGTGAGATCGTCCGCAGACCAAACTGATACAGGTAAATGGAAAAAGGCCGTCCTGCCGGTTGTAGCCGCCCTCACCCTGGCTATCGATCAGATCAGCAAATATCTGGTCTCGACCAACTTGCAACCAGGAGAATCCTGGAATCCCATCGTTTCTCTGAAAAACTGGGTGAGCATCACCTACGTGACTAACACGGGAGCGGCCTTCGGTTTGTTGCCTGAAAAGAGTCTCGTTTTCGTTATCATCGCCATCATTGTGGTAGTAGCCATTCTGGTCTATCATCGCCACCTGCCGCAGAACCAGTGGTTGATCACCATCAGTCTGGGGCTGCAATTGGGAGGAGCTTTAGGGAATCTGGTGGATCGGCTCCGCTCCGTTCTGCTCGCTGAGGGCCGCCTGATAGAACGGTTTCGCTACGCCCATGTTGTCGATTTCCTCGATTTTAAGATCTGGCCCGTCTTCAACCTGGCCGATAGCGCCATCGTGTTGGGCGTGGCTATCCTGGCCTACTATCTATTGCTGGATCGAAGCGCGGAGAGCGAGAACGAGGGAGAATAACTGGATGGCGGGCAAAGAGAGCGAAGCCGATCAGCAAGGCGCAAGGAAGATGAACGGAGAACGCAGCGCCCTGCTGCATAGAGCCGCTAACTACTACCGTCGTCAGCGAAGCAGGATGCAGACGAGCACCGCTAAATACCGAAAAGGGTTCGCCCAATGGATTAAAGTCCGGCTTGCGGGGCTGGATGAGGCCAAGAGGGGGGAGAACAGAAGCCGAAGTCTTTTGTTGCGCAAAGTCGAAGCCAAATATAACCTGAGTCAGCGCAAAAAAGCGCAGCCTGAGCAGCAATCGGTGGAGATCAGACGGTGGGGGCGAGAACGGGTCGCTGGCCTGTTATCCTCAGTGACCGAGGAATCCCTTGACCAGGAAAACGCATAATTAAGTCTCTGGGTGGCAATCCTCTGGCAGTACCCCTGGCACTAACGTAAAATTCAGCCTCCCTGTTTCACACCGAGGGCGACCTCGGTTATTTTTATACCTGGACGGGGCTGTCCAGCCCAAATCCCCGCGGGGCCTCCATAAACAATCGTGTCCTCCTGGCTGGCAGGCTGAGGCGGGCCTGCCTTATCTGTTTTTAGGAGACCAATTATGAGAGATGAAGACAAGACAAAACAGCAACTCATAAATGAATTGGTGGAAATGCGCCAGCGGATTGCTGAACTGGAATCGGAGAAGAAGTATCGCCACCTGGTAGAAAACATAAGCGATGTGGTCTACACGGTCGATAAAGACGGGGTGTTAACCTACGTCAGCCCCGCTATAGAATCGCTCAGCGGCTATATTCCATCAGACCTCATCGGTCGATCTTTAACCGAACTCATCCACCAGGAAGACCTGCCACTTATGATAGAGGCTCTTCAGCGAAGCATTGCTTCTGACCATATCGAAGAACCAAGTGAGTATCGGTATGTGACCAAGTCTGGCGAAATCCGCTGGGTGCGCGTTTCCGGCCGGCCGGTCTTTATGGGAGACCGCCTCGTGGGGTTTCAGGGAGTGGTGACGGACATCACCGAGCGCAAGCGGGCGGAGGAGGCGATCCGCAAGCTCAGCCAGTTCCGGGAAAGCATCATCGATAATGCCAATGTATGGATCGACGTGCTTGACGAGAAGGCCAACGTCCTGGTCTGGAACAAAGCCGCGGAGGAGATCAGCGGCTACTCACGCCACGAGGTGGTGGGGCACGATAAGATTTGGGAATGGCTCTATCCGGACGAGGAGTATCGCAACGAAATTATAGAGAGAGTCACCACATTCGCCGAGAGAGAGGATACCGAGACGACCATCCGGTGCAAGGACGGCCAAACCAGGATCATATCGTGGAACTCCCGCAACCTGGTGGACGAGAGGGGAGTGATGATGGGGTCCATCGCCATCGGCCGTGACATCACCCAGCGCAGGCAGGCGGAGACGGAGCGAACACAACCTGCCGAAGTCGAAACGAACGCCTTCATTACCATGTGCGCTTCCTGCAAAAAGATACGCTACGAGAAGGACCATTGGCACCCAATCGAAGCCTACATGCTAGACCACCACATTCGGATTAGTCACGGCATCTGTCCTGAATGCGCACAGGAGCTTTATCCAGACTTTTTGAGGGATGATGAGTAGACGACAGCAAAATTACCTGGTAACATGGAAGAGCTTATAGAGCTTTGGGTGACGGAGAGTGGTCAGCGCCTGGATAAGTACATCGCCCAAGAGGTCCCCACTCTATCTCGCGCCGCGGTCCAAAAATTGCTCAAGGACGGTCGAGTCACCGTTAACGCTGAACTGCTCAAGGCCAGCTACAGAGTCCAGACCGGGGACGCTATTCTGGTCCGCGTTCCGGTCGTCGAGCCGGCGGTGGTGCGCCCCGAACCCGTGCCCCTGGATATAGTTTACGAGGACGATGACCTCATCGTGGTCAACAAGCCCGCGGGCATGGTCGTTCATCCAGCCTATGGTCATCAGGCCGGGACCCTGGTTAACGCCCTGCTGGCCCATTGTCCCGCTCTGGCCGACCAGGACCACGATGAACGAGCAGGCATCGTCCATCGCCTGGACAAGGATACCTCGGGCCTGATCATCGTGGCTAAAAACGAGCACAGCCGCCTTTACCTGCAAGACCAGTTCAAGCGGCGAGAGGTCAAAAAGATATACCTGGCCCTGGTGGAAGGCCACCTTACGACCCGGCAGGGAGCGATCGAGGCCCCCATCGGCCGCAGCAGAAGACAGCGCAAACGGATGGGCGTGGTCAGAGAGGGGCGAGCGGCCTACACCACCTACCGGGTGGTGGAATACTTCGCCGACCACACTCTGCTGGAGGCCGAACCCAAAACGGGACGCACCCATCAGGTTCGTGTGCACCTGGCTTTCATCGGCCATCCCCTGGTCGGGGATGCCGTGTACGGCTTCCGCAAACAACGCCTCAAAATCCCTCGCCAGTTCCTTCACGCCTCATACCTGGGTTTTCGCCGCCCCTCCGACGACCAATACCTGGAGCTACAGGCGGCCCTGCCGCCCGACCTCCAGCAGGTGTTGGATAAACTGCGGGCCGAGCAGCGGATCTATTAGAAGGTAAAGGGGCCTGGCGCTTCCAAAGCGACCTTGTAGTGACGACTTAAGTCGTTACTACAAGCGCTCGATTCGCACACTCCGGTTTCAAGTTAGTGCCAGGCCCCTGCCTTTACCGGTAACAGAGAAGCGATCACCGCCTGTAATCGGATATGGAAGGTGCCGCCCCCTGGCGCAGAATCTTCACCACCTCAGCGATAATGGAGACCGCGATCTCGGCCGGCGTCTGCGCCCCGATGTCCAGGCCGATGGGGGCGTAGACCCGCCCTAATTTTTGCCGAGAGAGCCCCTGCTCTTCTTCCAGGAGTTGGAAAACAGCCGCCACCCGCCGACGACTGCCGATCATGCCGATGTAGGCCGCTGGCGAGTCGATAATTTCCAACAGACAGGTCACGTCGTGCTGGTGCCCCCTGGTGATGAGCACCACGTAGGTGCCCTCATCTATGGGAAAATGGCGCAGGGTGGCCTCGAAATCGGCGGCGATAACCCGATCGGCCTGCGGAAAACGCTCCTTGTTAGCCATGCTGGCCCGATCGTCGAGGACCACCACCTCGAAATCGAGCAGTTTGCCCATCTGGACCAGCGGAAGGGCGATGTGTCCGGCTCCCACGATGAGCAGGGTGGGCGGGGGGCGGTGCACTTCGACGAAGACTTCTACTTCCTGGCCCGCTATCTCGTATTCGAGCAGACGACACTCCCCCTCTTCCAGAGCCAGCCGCGCATCCTCCAGGATGGTGGGCTCCATCTGACCCAGACCCAGGTTGCTCACAGGCTTCCCATCGAGCCAGATCAGGGCCTTGTTTGCGAGGCAGCCCGCTTCCCCGCCTGGGGCCGACACGACGGTAAGCAGGGCCATCGATTTGCGCTCCTCTACCGACTGGAGCAGCCACTTTACCAACTCCTGACAGCCAGGAGGGGGCCAGGTCTCCACGAAAATGTCCATCGTGCCTCCACAGACGCCCTGGCTTTCCATGGAAATCTCCCCGGCCAGGTCCGCCCGGACCACACGAGGCTCTCCCGTAGCTATCACGTCCAGCGCGGCGCGTATCACCTCCGCCTCGCCACAGCCCCCGCCCACAGTGCCCACATGCTGACCCTGGGGATGGACGATCATCCTGGCCCCTACCTCACGGGGCACCGAGCCCCTGGTGCGGATCACGGTGGCTAAGGCTACGTTCTCCCCGCGCTCCGTGAACTCGACCAGTTTGCGGTAGATATTTCCCAACCCGTCACTCCTCTCCGGGCTGGCAATTTGATTGCCAGCCTGATAACTAAAGTGCGCTCAAGCGCACTGGATGTGGTGTATTGTACAACATGCTTGAGATCGAGGATCGTTTATCGAACCGGCCCACCACCGCCGCCGCCCTCACCACCGCCGCCGCCCGCTTCCCAATGGAGCAGACGGGGCACGCTGGCCAGGCCTGTGTCTCCCTCAAATACTTTCTGGTCGCCTTCGTAGTGGCCCCTGATGATGCCGATACTCCAGGTGTAGGGGCCCGGCTCCCAGGTCGTCCACCTGGCCTGGGATAGCTCATATTCGAGCTCCCTGGTCCAATCGACGAACACAGAATCGGGGCTACCGTCGGGCTTGATCCTGATGTCAAAATATTCGTTGGGCGCCAGTTCACGGCCATAGCTCCATTTCAGGACGATGGCAGCTCCGCTGAAGCGATGGCCGTCCTCCGGCTCCACTGCCTGCGGCACCCCTCCGCTCTCAGGGAGCGGGGAAGGAGCGGGCGTTTCCGTCGGCGTGGGGGTATCGGTGGCAGCCAGGACGACCACTTCTACCGTAGGGGTGTCCGTTGGGCTGAGCGTTTCCGTCGGCGTGGGGGTAGCGGTGGCAACCAGGACGACCACTTCTACCGTAGGGGTGTCCGTTGGGCTGAACGTTTCTGTTGGCGTCGGGGTATCAGTGGCAGCCAGGACGACCTCTTCTACCGTAGGGGTGTCCGTTGGGGTAGGCGTATCGGTGGCCTTTGGGGTGTAAGTGGGAGCCTGGGCGGTCATAGTAGCGGCCACGGACGTTTGAGTGGCGGCGATGGCTGTTTTAATGGAAACCATGGCTGCCTCCTGAGTAGCTATGAAGTCAGGCGTGTCCGTCGGGGTGGGCGTCACCGTAGGGGTATCGGTCGGCGTCGGGGTGGGGGTGTCCGTGGGCGTGTCGGTGGGGATAGGCGTATCGGTGGCCGTGGGGGTGTGAGTGGGAGCCTGGGCAGTCACGGTAGCGGCCACGGACGTTTGAGTGGCGGCAATGGCCGCTTGAATGGCCGCTTCCACCGTCAAAGTGGCGGCAATAGCCGCCTCCTGAGTAGCTATGAGGTCCGGTGTGTCCGTCGGGGTGGGGGTGTCGGTGGGCGTGTCGGTGGGGATGGGCGTCAGGGTAGGGGTCTCGGTCGGCGTTTCGGTGGGGGTGGGCGTGAAGGTCGGAGCCTCGGCAGTCAAGGTGGCGTACAGTTCCAGGGCCACAGCCTGCCTGGTGGCCTGGAGGTCGGGCGTATCCGTCGGCCAGGGCGTCTCGGTGGGGGTGGCCGTTGGGGTATCGGTCACCACAGGGGTAAAGCTGGGTTCAGCTTTCGGCGTAGCGGTCGGGGTGGCCGTATCGGTGCTTGCAGGGGTGAAGGTCGGGGCTCTGGCGGTCAAGGTAGCGTTGACTACCAGGGCCAGGGCCGTCTCGGTAGCTCCCACGTCGGGCGTGTTGGTAGGGGTGTTGGTGACGGTAGGGGTGTTGGTAGGCGTATCTGTTGGAGTATTGGTGACGGTGGGTGTGTTCGTCGGCCGGGGTGTTTCCGTCGGTTTTGGGGTGGGGGATGGACTGGGCAGACTGGTGGCCGACGGGGTAGCCAGGGCCGCCGACGTGGCCGTGACGGTGCGGTCGGCTAAAACGGCTGTCGTCGGGGTGGCAAAGGGCTTGCCCCCCGAAGCTATCCATACAGAAGCCACCGCGCCAACCAGCAATAGCAGCACGCCAATGACAGCCAGGGCCCAGACAGGCATTTTTTTGCCAGGCGGGGCTTCCGCGCCCGGGATAGGGGGCCCCACCGGCTTCACGGCTATCGTTTCCATCACGGCTATCTGGTCCCTTGCAGGAACCTGAGGCGCTGTTTTGGCTTCCACCACCGCCCTCTCCAGGGCCTCGACCATCTCTTCCATTTTTTGATAGCGGTCGGCCGGGGTCTTGGCCAGAGCTTTGCAGATCACCTGTTCTACTGTTTCGGGCAAACGGGGGTTCAAGTGGCGCGGCGAGGGCAAGGTTTCGGTCATGTGTTTCAACACCATCGCCAGGGGGGTGTCAGCCTGGAAGGGCACTTCGCCCGTCAGCATCTCGTAGAGCACGATCCCCAGAGAGTAGACGTCGCTGCGAGCATCCACCTGCAAACCCTGCCCCTGTTCCGGCGACATGTAGGCCGGCGTGCCCAGGCTCATCCCGGAGGCCGTCAACTGCATGCTGCCTCCCGCCATCTTGACCAGCCCAAAATCAGCCAACAGGGGCCAGTCTTCCCTGAGCATCAGGATATTGGCCGGTTTGATGTCGCGGTGGATTATCCCCTGCCTGTGGGCGTAGGCCAGGGCGTCGCCCACCTGGCGTATGACGTTCACCGCCATATCCAGGGCAAGGGGCTGGCCCAGCCGCTCCTTGAGGGTGCCCCCTTCCACGTACTCCGTAACCAGGTAGGTGAGCCCTTCATGCTGGCCGTAGTCGTGGACGGTCAGAATATTGGGGTGGCGCAGGTTAGCCACCGCTCTGGCCTCCCGCCGGAACCGAGCCAGGAAGGTGCTGTCTCGACCGATAGCGGCGGGCAAAACCTTGATAGCCACGTACCGCCCCAACTCGGGCTGGAGGGCTTTATAAACGTCGCCCATTCCGCCTCGACCGATAGGCGCTTCAATGCGGTACCGTCCCAGCATTTGGCCTACCAGGCTGCCCTCTGTCTGCGCCTGTTGGGCCTGGGCCTCCTCGAGCCTGTTCACGGCCTCCCCATAGTCAGGGTCATCGGGTGGAACCTGGCTGAAAAACCCGACCGCCTGTTCCCATTCACCAGCCTCCATCGCGGCCAGCCCCCGTTCGTACGTGGACAGACGGGCCTTCTCCGCGTCCCTGGCTACCGCCCGCTGGCGCACCCTGTCCAGGTCCGAGGACGTCACCTGGTACCCCAGAATAGAGCCCAATGTGCGCCTGAAATCTTCCTTGAAAAGCTCGATCTCCCTGACCTCTCCCGTCTGATAGCTCAGATATTCCAGGCCCTCTTCCTCGGCGCTCTCGCGCTCGTTCAGGAAGAAGATATCCTCCTCCCAGGCCACCACCAGCGGATGCAGGCTCAGCAGAGGAACGGCGCTGCCCTCATCACACAGGTAGAGCTGTTTCGCCGCTCTGAGGCCTTCCTCATCCTCAGCTACATAGGGTCTCTCCAGCCTGGAAGGTGGAGCGCAGCCCATAAATTCAAGCATATGGTGGACGTATTTTCCCTGCTCGCTCCGCACCTCCTCCACGTACACCAGACGGCGATCTTTCAGGAAATCCAGGACGGTCAGCGTTTCCTCCAGGGCGGCCAACAAGAGCTCGTTCACACGGGCACAGTGCGCCTCGGTCGGGCCTCCTTCAGCCAGGATTTTATCGCGATAGTGCCCCAGCCTGTCGAAGAAATCTCGCAAAGACAGCGCCATTATGCTGCTATCTGTGCGCTCCTCAAGGAAGTTCCTGATGGTGTTGTGGGCCTCGACCACAGCGGTCAGATCGAACCTTTTCTCGAAGTAAGCCTCGTACAGGGCCGGGATAAACAATTCTTCTTTTCTGCCCGCCCAGTTGTAATAGCTCAGAATCTCGCGCAGGAAGCCATTCCAGCGGTTGAGGGAAGGTCGAATCAACCCCTTGAGAGTCTGATTGACCCGCCTGTCGTCTATCCCATCGCGCAGATATTGCGCGATAGCCAGCGAAGCCAGATATTTAAGCGTGGCCTCGAAGAGCTTGAGCTGCGTATCGTGGGCATCCAAAACATCCCTGGCGTTGTAAGCTTGATGATAAATCAGGGCGATAGGATGGGGATAATGATAACGAATCTCGTCTCTATTGTCCATCGCCTTCTCCCGTCTATTCCTCACCTTGTTGCGAAAAAAACCGACTCCCTCCAGGCCGGTCGAGAGGGACATCGGCCATCAATATTCGATAGAGGTTGCACATATTTTACCACGAAAGGCTAAGCTTTACAATTGGGCCCCTCCAGGTACATTACTTTTCCCCTATCATTCCTCGACCACCTCCAGAGCGCCGCCACAATTTGGGCACTTGTGCAGTGGCTCCCGGACGCTATACTGGTTGCCGCAGTAGGGGCAGCGGCGCACCACCTTGCTCTCCACCAGGCCGGGGAAAAAATAGACCTCTTTATCGCCGCGCCGTTCGAGGTGGGCCAGGCCGCGCTCCTTCAACAAGGCCAGGGCCGCCAGGGCCGCTTCGGTGGGCACCTTCAACTGGCCCACGATCTGGGCCAGGGTGACCTCGGCCTGACCGTTTCGTCTGACCAGTTCGGTGATGCGGTCGGCCAGGCGGCCAGGTCGAAGCTCGTTGGTGCGTCGCCAGGTCAGGCCGCTCCAGGCCGCCACCGCGCCGCCGATCACGATCAGGGCCAGGGCCAGCCACAATCTTGAAGGCTCCCTGGCCGCCGCGCACAAAAATAGCAAGCCCACGGCCAGCATCAGCACGGATACCAGAAAAGCGATGACGATCAGCACTTGTTTCATTTTCTTGACCTCCTTGATCTTCCCTGTCCCCCCCAGGGAGCAGTGGCCCGGGTCAGGGCTTCACCCAGTCTTTGGAACATACTCTCGATCGCTTCCTGGCTCAGTTCGCCGCTCATAACCGCCTCAAAGAGGGCGATGAACTCCCGGGGATGGGCGGACAGTCTGGCCTCGTCTCGCACCTGCTGGCGCAGGCCGTCCCATTGCTCGTGAAAGCTCATTACCCCCGAAGGCACATCCACCTTCAGTTTTGGCAGGTGGGCACTGTGCATACGCTGCTCTTTGATAAGAGCGTTCACACTTTCTCGCACATTGATCATGCCTTTGCGCACCCCGCTCAGCAGGGCCATGAGGCCCGCCGCTTTACCCAGGCTCTCCTGATAGTCGTCGGTCTGGATATTCAGCCTTGTCATGGCTTCTATCTCGCTCCCCAGTTCCTCGTCCGAGCAGGCCACCGGGGTCTTCAACTCGTCGAGGACGTGGTGGGCGGCCCTCTTCATAGCCAGAGCCTCCCGCTGGCCCTCGTCTTCCAGGTAAGATAACTCTTCCCGAAGCCGGGCCAGTTTCAGGCTGGCCTCCTGCCAGCGGGCCTGTAGCTTCTGCTGCTGGTCGGTGAAATCTTCTTGGGCCTCCTGCCATTCTTCGCGCACCTCTCGCAGGTTTTTGCGCAACACCATCAACTGGCCGACGATCTGCTGACGCTGACGGTCGAGGCGGGAGATAGCCAAAAAGTTCACCACCACCCCCAGACAACCGGATAGACGGGATATCTCGGCGTTGAGCCGTTCCAGTTCGGCCTCCAGTTCGGCCCGTTGGGCCTTGTAACCCTCCTCGCGCTCGTCCAGGTGGGGGTTGAGCTGGCGGATGGAAGCCATCTGAGTCTGGGCCTGGGCCAGCAGCTCGTCGCTCTCCGTCTGGGTGGTGGGGATGAGCGTTTCCCGCAACTCGGTCATGCGTTGGGCGATGCGTTCCCGTTCTTCCACCGCCTGCTGCTCGATCTGGTCCCGCAGCTCCGGCACGGCTTCCAGGCGTTCGACCACCTTTTCGCTCAGACGCCTCAAGGTGGCGTCGTGCTGGTCCTTGAAATCCTGGTAGGCGCTGTTGAAGCCGACCTGAATCTCCTCGACTTCCCTCTCTATAGCCTCGATCTTCCCGATGTTGTCCCCCAGGAAATCCTCCAATTTCTCCAATGATACGGCCATATTATTTTCCCTCCTCAAACAATTGCTCTGGCCCCCGTCCCGGGGGCGGTAACCGTAACCGCCGATGTTCTATCTCTTTATCTGTGTTCATCGGTGTTCATCGGCGGTGAGCACCGTGAACGTCCCCGAGACGGGGAGAGAGCGGGTGGACTTGCTGCTTGCTGCCAGCTTAGCCGATGCCCACGCCCTTCACCCGTCCCAGGTAGCGCCGCTTGATGCGCCAGGCCAACCGTTCCCAGGCCCCGGTGGGGGCCAGGTGGGAGGCGATTTCGGCAAAGGCGCCCTGCTCGTCCCAGTAGAGGGGACAGGCCCCGCAACATATAGCCGCCAGGTCACAGCTCGCGCACCCCGGCGGCAAAAACTCCTTGTTGCGCCAATAGCGGGCGGCACGCCGCTCCCAGATGAGGGCGAAATCCTCTTTAAGCAGATTGCCCACCCCCTCCTCGAAGCTGGAACAGGGCAGCACCGCGCCATCGGGGGCGATGGACAACAGCCCATCAGCCGCCGAGCAGGACTGCGAACCCAGGCCGTGCTGCACAGGGTTGAAAAGACAATAGGGCAGCGGCGAGTACCAGACAAAGCGCATCCCTCGTTGGTTGGCCCGCTCCTTAAGGGCCGGGATCAGTGCCCCTATCTCGTCGTAGCCGATGTCAGGCACGCCTACCGCCCCGCCGGTGCGGATGACCATGTTCATGGACAGATATTCCTGGCCCATCCCGGCCAAAAAGTCGATGAGGGCCGGGAGAGCCTGGCGGTTTAGACGGTTGACGGTGGTGTTGGTGTGGGTGTGGATGCCCGCCGCCTTGAGGTTGCGGACGCCCTGCACCGTCTTCTCGAAGGCGCCCTGGTGATTCACCACGGCGTCGTGCACCTGGGCCTCCCCGGCCTCCAGGCTGATCTGGGCTGAGTCCAGCCCGGCCTCGGCCAGACGGGCCACGTAGCCCTCGTCGGCGCCGCGGATGCCGTTTGAGATCAGGTTGACGCGCATGTTCCTGCCTTTGGCGTGCTCGATTAGTTCCGGCAGGTCGGGGCGCAGGGTAGGCTCGCCGCCGGTGAAAGACACGGTGGGCACGCGTGCCTGATCCACGATTTTATCGATGACCACCTTGACCTCATCGGTGCTCATCTCCGGCACCTGGCGGCCTCGGTCCGGCGAACTGGCGTAGCAGAAGTAGCAACGGTTCTGGCAGCGGTAGGTCATGGCGATCTCGGACAGGACGGGATATTTGCGCTCATGACTGCCGAAGGGAGTGCGGCGCAAAGCCGGAGCGCAGCCTTCCCTCTCCTGGTCGTCCTGGAGCAGGAACGAGAGGCTTCTGAGCAGCTTATCCATGTCCTCCGCGATGCGTTCCGGGGGCACGCCGTAACGTGCGGCCAGTTCGGTCACGATTCTGTTTACGTCCAGGGGGCGCTCGTCGTACAGCCGCTTGAGCATCACGGTGGCCGTCTCGTTCAGGTAATGCACCCGGTTGGGCCGCAGGATGATCAAATTATCCTCCGGGCGGATGAAGACGTAATCACGGGTGCTTTCCACAAAACTGGTGGCGAATTGTTGCAAACGCTCGTTCATGTTTATATCCTTGCCCTGCGCGCTTGTGCGCTATTCAAGGCTAACGTCGTCGATGTAGGCCCAGGTGTTGTACCAGGCGTCGTTCCGATTCCAGACCTCGAAACGCAAGGTAATGGCCTGACCCTTGTAGGCGCTCAAGCCGATGGTCCCCTGCTGCCAGCCCCGGTCGTTGGGGGCAGGAAGGTCGCAGCCGTAGGCGGCGGCCCAGTCCAGGATGTCGGAAAAGACGGTGTCGCCGTTGACCTTCACCTCCAGGGTATCACCATACGGCTTGTCGCTCGGCTTCTTGTCGTGACTGTACAGCCGATACCAGAAGGTCAGGGCCGGGCTACCTGTAGAGGGCACGGTGACGGTCTGCTCCATCCAGGCCCTCTGATCCTGCGGAATGCCCCCCTCACAGTCGTAGACGCTCTTATCTCCACCCAAAAGAGCGGACTGACTCCCACCGTGGGCCATGACCGTGCTGACGGCGTGACGCTCCATCCCCCCGAAGCTCCAGCCTCCCTCTCCCTCGAAGTCCCCGTTGACAAGTTGAGGATAACCCCTCAACACCGCTGGCAGGTGCACGTTGAAGAAGTCTCTGATGGCCGCCAGGTTCGAGCTTTGGTCGTTGCCATCGTCGTCGTCGGTGTAGCTGGCCCTGATGCCATGCCCGACTTTGGTCTCCAGAAGGCCATTGCCAGGCGTGCCTGTGGCAACGTCCCTGGAGGGCAGCCCTATCGGGTTACGAAATTGGCCCGTATTATCGCCCGTCTCCAACAGGGCCAGCGTTTCACTATCCCCCGTGGCGGCCTCCGAGACCACCACCGACACCGCCTGCCGACCAGCAGAACTGGTGTTCTCGTCGGCGTCGATGACCGTCACGTAGATGGGGTCGGCGCCGATGACGTAGGCGTTTACTTCCATTCCCTCGGCGTTGGTGAAGGTGGTCAGGCTGGCGCCGTAGAGCAACGTTTTGGCCGTGTCGAAGCTGGTGTCGGCAGGATCGTCGTCGTCGGTGTAGGTAGCCCTGATGGTGTGCCCGGACCGGGCTTCCAGGGTGCCGTTGCCGGGCGCGCCCGTCGCACTCTCGCTGGAGGGCAGGGCTGTCACGTTGCGGAAGATGCCTGTATTGTGGCCCGTCTCGGTCAGGGTCAGCGTTTCGCTGTCCCCTGTGGAGAGGTTGACGACCGAGACGGAGACGGTCTGCTTGCTGAGGGCGTTGGTGTTTTCGTCGGAGTCGTTGACCGTGACGTAAATGCCCTCCAGGCCGATGTTGTAAACGTTCTTCTTCCCCCCGGCGGAGTCGGTGAAGGTGGTCAGGCTGGCGCCGGGAGCCAGCATGGTGGCCGTATCGAAGCTGGTATCTGCGCCGTAATCGGGGTCGGCGTAGTCGGCCTTGATGGTGTGACCAGGTTGGGTCTCCAGGATGCCGTTGCCGGACGTGACCATGGCGCTGAGGGCTGGAGCGGGCGTGGATGGGAGGGCCGCGGTGTTGCGGAAGACTCCTGTATTGTTTCCTGTCTCGGTCAGGGCCAGGGTTTCGCTATCGCCTGTGGCGGCGTCCGAGACGGTGACGCTCACGCTGTCCTGGGCCAAAGGGTTCTCGTTCTCGTCGGGGTCGTTGACCGTGACGTAGATGCCGCCGCCGACGTAGTAGCCGCTGACCGCTTCCCCGGCCTGGTTGGTGAAGGTGGTGACGCTGGTGGACTGCAAACGGGCCGCGTAGACGTTGTAGTTGGTGCCGCTGCGATAATCCACCCAGGCCACGACGTGGCCGTGGATAGCCGCGTGGATCTGGTCGTTCGCCACGATGCAGACTGTGAACTCCTGTTTGGTGCCCAGGTTGTAGCCGTAGACGTTAAAGCTACCGCTGCGTTTGTCTTGCCAGACCGCGATATTGTGGTAGATGGCCGGGTCCCACTGGTCATTCGCCACGGTGCAGACCGTGAACTCCTGTTTGGTGTCCAGGTTGTAGCCGTAGATGTCGTCGATGCCGCTGCGCCGATCCTGCCAGACCACGACGTTGCCGTAGATGGCCGGGTTCGTCTGGTCATTCGCGGCGGTGCAGACCGTGAACTCCTGGCCGGTGCTCATATTGTAGCCGTAGATGTCCCCGTAGCTGCCGCTGCGATAGTCCGTCCAGACCACGACGTTGCCGTAGATGGCCGGGGACTGCTGGTCATTCGCCGTGGTGCAGACCGTGAACTCCTGGCTGGTGCCCAGGTTGTAGCCGTAGATGTCGTAGTTGCTGCCGCTGCGCCGATCCGTCCAGACCACGACGTTGCCGTCGATAGCCGGCCACCGCTGGTCATCGGCCGCGGTGCAGACGGTGAACTCCTGGCCGGTGCCCAGGTTGTGGCCGTAGATGTCGTCGCCAATGCCGCTGCGCCCATCCTGCCAGACCACGACGTTGCCGTCGATAGCCGGGACCTGCTGGTTATTCACGGCGGTGCAGACCGTGAACTCCTGGCTGGTGCTCAGGTTGTAACCGTAGATGTCAGCGTTGCTTAAGCCGCTGCGCCAGTCATGCCAGACCACGACGTTGCCAAAGACGTCCGGGTGGTACTGGTCATTCGCGGCGGTGCAGACCACAATCTCGACGATGCCGGGCTGCTGGGCCAGGGCCAGGTAGACGCCCACCAAACCGCCCAGCCCTAGAACCAATAACAAAACCAACCCAATCGTAGCCCGTTTCTCGACATTCATTTTTCACGCTCCTTTGCGCAGTGTTCGGCGCCTAAAAACTGCTCACGCAGGCGCTATGGCAGGCTGAGTGGTAGGTATTCCTCGAAGGGGCGGGCTGGCTCTTTAAGGCTCTCCAGCATATCGCGGATGTCTTCTAACTCTTCGAGCTTATCCAGCAGAGCGTTGTAGTGTGCCAGCGGCATCAACACAATCTCTTGATCGCCAATGCTTTCCAGTAGCTCTTTGACCGTAGTAGTAGACATAGTCATTGTCTTAACCTCTTTCTTAGAAGCACCCATTTCGATCCTCCTTTCCGCGCCCTCCGCGTTTCAAAAGCTGCTCACGCAGGCGCTATGGCAGGCCGAGTGGCAGGCCGAATGGCACACGCAGGCCGAGTGGCAGGCGCTATGGCAGTTGGAGTGGACGCAGGCCGAGTGGCAGGCGTCGTGGACGCAGGCGCTATGGCAGGCCGAGTGACAGGCGCTATGGCAGGCATCGTAGCCCAGCACCGGGGCGGCAACCCCTTCCACCGCCTCGGCCACGGAGGCGGCTGCTTCTTCCGCTTTACTGGCGATGTCCGAGGACACGCTTTCCAGCATCCCGGCCACCTCGTCGGCGGCGGAAAATATGGGCGCTTCAGTGATCGCCGGCGGCTGGGCCAGGGCCGGACGTCCGGCTACCGGCCTGGAGGGCTCGGGCCGGTAGTTGCGGGACAGGATGATCCAGGGCATGTATACGTGGTCAGGTTCGCGGCGCTGCACGGGGGAGGCGCCGCGATACCAGTCCCAGGCTTCGTCGGCCCGGCGCTGATAGGTTTCCCGCGTGGCCTGCGGGTCGGCGTTCCACATCTTGGCCTGCAAACGGGCCGAGAGCAGGTGGAGAACGCGGTCGATGACCGGCGCGGGCAGCGTGCCGTCGTCGGCGATGCCCTCCACCAAAGCTTGCTCGTAATCCGCCACCTCCTGGCCGGGGTCGGTCACTTCCAGTTGGAGGGGCTTCTTGTTGAGCACGGTCAGGACGCCGCGCTGAACCAGGCTCATGACGATCAGGGTGATAACCTTGGCCCGGTCGCCGATGTAAAGAGCCGCTTCTATGGCATCCAGGTCAGGCACCAGGCCCGGCTGCTCGTAAGTCTCGATCTCGATCTCGGGGGTCTCGTATTCCTCCGGGGCCGCTTTGGGAGCGGCCAGCCGGAAGGTGAAAAAGACGACGCCCCCCGCCAGGGCCAGCCCCAGGCCGCCAAAAAGGGCCAGGAAGGGCCAGAGAGGTCTTTCAGGGGGGGGATTGGCCGTCTCCAGGGGGCCAAGGTCTTCCTCTTCGGACGGGGCGGTCGGGGCGGCCACGCCCGGCACAGGCGTGGGAGTAGCAGGAGTGGAGAAGTAGCGCCCCGGGATGTAGAGCTTGGGCATAAAGTGATACTTGACCGGGACGTTCTTCTTGGAGATGTAGACGGACAGCCAGTTTTTGCCCGTGGTCTCGTCGGGAGTGGGATAGTACACCCAGCGGTCGAAGGAGGAAACCACCTTGTCATCCACGGCGATGCCCGTTTTATCGACCAACTGGTCGGTCACCTGCTCCGGCTTCGTAACCTCGGCCGGCAGCTCGATGGGCAGGATGAAGGTCACCACCTGTTCGCCGATCTCCAGGTTCCATTGAATGGGAGCCCAGGCCAACACCCGGAAATCTTCCCCGTCGCTGATGGTCGTATCCAGAGGGCGATTCACCTCGTAATGGACGTGGACGGTGTAGGTCTGGCCCGCCCTGGTATTCATGCCGAACTCCACCCGGTAATGATCGCCGCCCAGGCTGACCATCTTCACTGGTTTCTCTTCATCGCCGTACTCTACGTGGGCCTCCACAATCTGGTGGCCGGCATCGAGCGGGCCCATGTCGCTGATTCTATCCCGCGCATCGACCTCCACAAAGGTCAGCCGATATTTAACGTCGAGATGGCTGTTTTCCAGAACCGTCACCTGGGACTCGACTTTGGTGATGGTCGGGGCCGCCATCCCCGCCCCCTCGACCAACACCAGCACCAGCATGAGGGCCACAAGCAGCAGGCCACCGATCCGGGCTAATTTAGCCATAGCGCACCTCCCTTTCTATTGACTTCCCAGGTGCCTGGCACTTCCGAAGTGCCAGGCACCTAATACTTACTCTTCTAGCAACATCCTTAGCTGGCGGGCGGTATCCACGGCCTGGCCCTGCCAGTGGTTGTTGGCGAAGGCGAAGGTCAGCCTGGACTTTTCGGCCAGGGAGTTGATCCTGGGCGCCCACTCCGCAAGCTCCTGGTCGCTGTAAGTGTAATCGTACCGTTCCCAGGCGTGCTCGTGTTTCCACCATTTCTGGGCGTTACGACCGTGAAAACGCACGTAAGCTACCTCGGTCGTAGCTTCGGCCACAGGGGGGATTAGACCTTTGAGAGGGGGCTCATCGACGCAGCAGAAACCCAGGTCGTTCTCCCGCAGCAACTCAAAGGTTTCGGGCCTGAGCCAGCGGGCGTTACGGAATTCGACCACCACGGGCAGGTCGGCCAGCTTCTCACGACAGAATTTGAGGTAGTCGCGGTTCTCCGAGGTGGCGTGAAAGGAGTAGGGAAATTGGGCCAGGAGGCAGCCAAACTTGCCGGCCTGGATCAGAGGCTCCAGGGCGGCCACAAACCGGGCAAAAGCGGCTTCAATGCTCGCCTGTTCGTTGTTTCGTTCGTGGGTCAGCTCCTTAGAGGCTTTGAGGGTGAAAAGAAAGCCATCGGGCACTTTAGCGGCCATACGTTCCAGGGTGCGGGCTTTGGGTATACGGTAGTAGGTGAAGTTAAGTTCGCAGGTTTTGAACTCGCGGGCGTAGAATTCCAACCACTCATTTTGGGGCAGGTCAGCAGGGTAGTAGGGGCCGACCCAATCTTTATAGCTAAAGCCACTGGTTCCAATGAGAATCATCTCACATCCGTTCTAAAATCCGTTGGCCGAATCCGTTGACGGCTTGTCCACCACGTTCTCGAAGGTCTGTTCCAGCACTTCGCGGGGCCGGCCTCCGCCCTGGTCAGGGCCGATGATGTCTTGCTCTTCCATCAAATCGATCAGCCGGGCGGCGCGAGGGTAGCCGATGCGCATCCGACGCTGAAGGAAGGAAGCCGAAGCCCGGCTGTGTCGTCTCACCAGGGCGATGGCCTCTTCCAGCAACTCGTCCTCCTCCTCTTCTGGCTCCAGGCCGTGCCAGGGGTAAGGCTCTCTTTCCGCAGGTATCACTGGCTCGGTTTCATTGCGCCAGAAGGCTACCAGTTGATCGATCTCGCGGTCGGAGACGAAGCAGCCTTGCAGCCTGACCAGCTTGCTGGAATCCGAAGCCATGTAGAGCATATCCCCGCGTCCCAGCAGGGTTTCGGCTCCCGTCGAGTCCAGGATGACGCGGGAGTCCACCTGGGAGGTGACGGCGAAGGAAATGCGGGCCGGGAAGTTGGCCTTGATCAGTCCCGTCACCACGTCCACGCTGGGCCGCTGAGTGGCGATCACCAGGTGGATACCCGTAGCGCGGGCCATCTGAGCGATGCGACAGATGGCCCGTTCCATCTCGTCGGGGGCGGACATCATCAGGTCGGCCAGTTCGTCGATGACCACCACTATATAAGGTAACCGTTCGCCTTTTCGTTTTCGGCTTTTACGCTCGCTGTTGTAGTCCTCGATATTGCGCGCGCCCGCGTTAGAGAACAGGCGGTAACGATTGTCCATCTCCCGCGTGATCCAGGTCAGGGCGCCCACCACCTGGTCCAGCTCCACCACTACAGGAGCTAACAGGTGAGGGAGGCCATTATACCTGGTCAACTCTACCATTTTGGGGTCGAACATCAGCAGCCGCAGGTAGTCAGGGGTGTTGTTGAAAAGCAGACAGGTGACAATAGCATTGATGCACACGCTCTTGCCCGAACCGGTGGCCCCGGCAATGAGCAGGTGAGGCATGGTAGCCAGGTCGGCTACTATCGGCTGCCCGGAGACGTCGCACCCCAGGGCCAGGCCCAACCTGGACTTCAGACGACGAAAAGCCCTGGATTCCAGCACTTCTCGCAAAGAAACCAGCGCCACCTGGTCGTTGGGCACCTCGATGCCCACTATCGGGCGGCCTGGTACGGGGGCCTCAATGCGGATGGGGGCCGCCGCCAGGGCCAGCGCCAGGTCGTTGACCAGGGCGTTGATCTTGCGCACCCTGATCTTCACCCGTTTGGTGCGACCATCACGCCCCCGGCGCTCGACGTAGCCCGGTTCGACCCCGAACTGGGTGACGACCGGCCCCTGGTTGACCTCGACCACCTTGACCGGTACGCCAAAACTGTCCAGGGTCTCTTCGATGAGTCTGGCTTTCCGGCGGGCCTCTGTTTCGTTATACCTCTGGGGCGAGGCTTCGTCCAGGATATCCAGGGGCGGGAGATGGTCACCACGCTTCCCATTCCAGGAGCCACTTTTCTGTTGGCCCCTGGTCAGCCGGAGAGGCGATGGAGAGGGGGCGGGAGCCGGGAGACGAGGAATGAGAGAGGCCCTCTTCTCTCGATGCTCTCCTCCCGATGCTCTTCTCCGGTCCGGCAGCAGTCTGACAGCGGGGAACGGAAGCCTGATCGAGAGACACAGGCCCCAGGCAGAGAGGGCCAGCCCCCAGACCAGCCTTAACCCTTCTTTGAACTTTCCCACCGAGAGGTCGAAGATCAGGATCAGGCTGGCGCCCGCCATCGCCAGGAGCACCAGGAAAGCTAACTCCCATCCCAGAGTGTCGATCAGGATACCGCTCAACGCCCACCCGACGTAGCCGCCGCCTTTACCGTCTTTGACCCATTGAAAGGGATCCTCAGTGGGCGGCAGAAAATGTAGCAAGCTCAGCCCCACTACCAGCAGCAGTTCCAGACCGATGATCTTTTCCCAGCGGACCACGGTCTGGGGTTCGAGGTTGCGCTGCAACAAAAGCAGGGCCACGAGGCCCAGACTGACGGTCACGACGTAAGCTCCCCACCCGAAGCTCTGACGCAGGAAGCTGATCCACCAATCGATCAGGGCGCCGCGGGTCACGGACAGGAGCCCCAGCAGCGTGATGACCGCCAGGGCTAACAGCAGCAGCCCCACGATCTCCCGCTCCAGGACTCCCCACTTGAGATGATATCGATCTTTGAGGGGCCGTTTCTTTGAACTTTTACGGGAACTTTTACGGTTCATAGCCAGTTGGGCCATAAGTGCCTATAAGGGCCTGGCCCTTCCACACTACTACTTTCAGGATAGACTTAAGGGGAAAGGGCTCAGGCTCAGGGCCAATGGTCAGGTATATCAGGTGGCTTTTCCTGGGTCGGCCAGGCCTGCCTCAGGCTGAGTCCCAGACGATGACGGACGCTGTCAATGTTAAGGATGCGCACCGTGACCACATCTCCCTCTTTGACCACATTCCGAGGGTGCAAAAAATTTCCTTCCGCCAGCTCTGAGATGTGAATCAGGCCCTCCAGCCCGTCCTCGATCCGGGCGAAGGCTCCGAAGCTGACGACGTTAGTGATCGTGCCCTCTACCAGTTGTCCTACCCTATAGCGTTGCTCTACTGACCTCCAGGGATCGGGTTGCAAGCGCTTGAGGCTCAGCCCCACCCGTTTTTGCTCTCTATCCACTTTGAGGACGTAGACCTCTACCTCATCGCCGATACCCAACACATCGCTGGGATGATTGATGCGGTGCCAGGACATCTCCGAGATGTGGATCAAACCCTCCACTCCGCCCAGATCAACGAAAGCTCCAAAATCGCATATGTTACTGATTCGGCCATGGCAAGTGGCGTCTTCTTCAAGGATATCCCAGATGTCTTCTGCGGCCCAATCCTCCAGGAGGCCGGCCCGCTCCGAGAGGATCAGGCGATTCTGCTCCTGATCCATTTCCAGGATTTTAAGATCAAGATATTGGCCTACCCGGCTGGCCAGTTCGGCTCTCCGTTCTTCGGCGTCCAGGTGACGGGGCAGGTCCAGCAGTTGCGAAGCGGGGACGAACCCTTGTAATCGATTCAATCTGACCAGCAAGCCCCCCCGATTGTAACCGGTGACCTCCAGCCGAAAGGTCTCGCCGCTCTCAAGCCCCTGGTAACAGAGGTGCCAATCTTGTTCTAACAAATCTACGGTATCGACAGGGCTGCCATTCGCTCCTTCCTGGGCCAGAGGGGTCTCTTCTGTCCTCTGCTGGGTGGGATCGGAGACAAACCTGGCGCCAAGCTGTTGTAAAACCTCCGTGTCATCCATAGGGGGTACGGTCTCACCAGAAGACTCCTCCTGGAGCAAAAGAGCATTCCAATAATTGTCATCCAAAGGTTCTCTCCACGGATTATCGTTATTTTCCATTTTTTGCCTCTTCTACCTTCTACATCCATGTACGCTCACGTATCACTCAAGCACTATCAATCAGTCACCTCGCCCATCACCAATTCGGCGGGGCGGTGATGGGCCTGTTACGACGTTGGCTCAGACGATAAGCTCACCTCCTCCTTTCCATCATTGGCCTGTTCCATCTCGGCCAGGGTTTTGGCTACCTCTTCTATGGCCACGCGCTGTTTACGATACAGATCGGACTCACTCATGGCCAGGCGGATGGCGATATCTCGCACGCTTCGTCCCTGAATGAATTTCAGTTCCAGAATGTTATACAATATCCACTCTGCGGCGGTCATGCTACGCTGGCCCTCGGGTTTAAGCCCTTCGATAGCCCGGCCCAGCACCACTCGCAGCGCTTTGGCCGGGTTGCCGCCGTTCTCCCGCAGGGCCTCTTCCACCACTTTCAGCCTGAGAAGAGGGCTATCGGTCAATTTGGGCCCACCCCAGTAGTGACTGAGAGCATCCTTAACCCAACGGGCGAAATCCGGGGCGTAGAGAGGATGATCGTCGAGCTTTTCCAGCAACAAATCCTGCGACCCGCTGTAATGGACGGTGGTGGACCGCCAACGCTGGACGCGCTCGATGTCGGGGATGATATCTTTCAGGGCGGTGAAAACCCCCTGTTGCAGATGACGATCCTCCAGGGCCAACTCGGCCTGACTGACCAGAGCGCCCACGCTCTCTCTTTCTGTGGGGGTCAGGTCGAGAAGGGAAGCCCGCGCCTCCACCCCCAGGATGCCCAGGGTAGCCTCCCGGGACTTGGTACGCAGCGGAAGCAGCCAGTAGCCATCCTGGACAACAAAATCCTCATTGCCCAGGACAGCCGTTTTACTTCCATTCCCATCCCCATAATAGTCGGTCCTGGCGGCCTTCTCAGGGTGCTTATTTTTGTCAGCCAGGGCCTTTACCAAAGCGGGCAGGTCCCAGTGGGCCAGACAGTGCTGGGGGTCGTGGGGTGAGCCACAGAAAGCCTCCAGGCAGGGGCGTCCTCCGGCCAGCACCGCCACGAAGCCGCTCCGCACCCGCAAAAGCTCGCACAGCGCCACCAGGACGTTTTCCAGGATTTGCCTGAGGTCGGTGGTGGTCAGCAAGCGCCTATCCAAAGTCTGGATCCAGGTGATCTCCCCCCGATCCTGGCGGTAGATAAGACGATCGATGAAAGGCTTGGCCACATTGACGAACAGTTGAAGGAGCAGGATGGTGCCCACCACCGTGAAGACCAGCACCGTGTCGCGCGGCAGCCCCAGAATGTACTCCACTCTGGGGACGATCAACATCAGTCCCACCACACAGATAGCCACGAAAGGGCCACGCAGCAGATAGTGGATGAGACTGTGTTTAATCACCCGGTCGGGAGTGAGGGCCCCAAAGTAAGCCACACTGTAGGCCATGACCACGATCATGAAAGCCACCCCCACGTTGCCCGCCAACAGGAACAGGTTCAGCACCACGCTGGAGAGCGGGCCAGGCATACTGGCTACCACCAGGTAGGGAAAGACCCCCAGAGCAGGGGCGGCAAAGGACAGCGCCAGATAGGTCATGCGCCGCCGCGAGGTGGAGGTCAGGCAGCGTTGACGGGCGTGCCGGATGTTCACAAAGCCCCAGACCACGGTCACGAAGAAATAGACGGCAAACACCCAGAAGAGAGGAGCGGCCTTCAGGTGAGCCGTCTGCGGAGTATATACCCCGTCTTTGACCACGCTGTCGGTGAAAATAGCCAGGCAGAGCAGAATCAGGCTGATAAGGTAGCTGACCAGGATCGACAGCCGCCGCCAGACAGCGAAAGCGTTGGTCGTTCGGAGCAGCGCATCGGAGAAGTGCAAATAAGCAGCCGGCACCAGGGCGATCCCGATCCACTGAAACTTGAGCCAGAAGGCCACCGCCGAAGGAGAACCACCCCCATATAGCAATAACAACACCACGTCGCCCACGTAGACCACAATGACGAAGGCCAGCAGAGCACAGAAAGCACGGGCTACCTCGCTGCCTAGATTGTGGGCCAGAATGTAGATCAGAAGCGAGAACGCGGTGATAACTATGGCTGACGAAAGAATCAGATTGCAAGAAGAAAGAATGGCAGACAAATCTATGTTAGATATGTACATTATGTGTGTCATTCCTTATTTGCGTTTATCGGCGTTCATCGAAATAGCCATCTTCTAACTTGTCATAAACTGCATATGCAAGAGCCTGAGGGGGACATCATCCATGATGTCTGTTCCTTTTGTGTTTCTATCCACAAATCTTATCCTTCACGGTCTCTTTTCGGTCAACTCCGTGAGTAAAGCGCGGATTTTGCTGAAAGTTGTTTGGTTGACACGCCCGAAGGTTTTCACCACCGTGGACTGTGCCAGTGTGTAAATCTTATCCACCCGAACCTTGCTTGGACGGTTGAGCGCCCCGATTTCCAAATCGGTTGTTGTGATCGTGAAACTGTAGTCCGTTGGCATCAAATTCGAGGTCATCGCCACAATCACAATATCGTCAGTTTTATGGTTATAGTCGTCGTTGGAAATAACAACGACTGGACGACGACGCTGAGAGGACAAATCTGTGAACGGAATCGGGATCAAAACAATATCCCGCTGATTAAGCATTATTCCACTCTTCATCGTCAATTGGATTGTCCCAGAAATCGAGGCTGGTAGTGGCTGCCAATGTCAGATCGCTGAAGTCATCGGGCGGTTCCTGCGCAATGAAAACAATCACTCGTGTGCCCTTCGGCAGAGGCACTTTCAGTTCCAGCCGACCGTCATCTTGCACTTCCAGCTCATATTTGAATGCAGGTTGTTGCATTGGTCGCTTTTCCTCCCAAAATCAAATCCCCTACGTCCTCAAATGCTGAACGAAGAAAAGGGCGATATCCTGGTTGAGGTAGTAATGATCGTTGAAACCACAGAGAATAAAACCGTGCTTCTGATAGAAACAGATGGCCGGGTAGTTCTTGGTTTGGGTTTCAGCTATCACCTGTTTGAGTCCCTTTTCGTATCCCCACTGCATCGCCGCCTGGAGTAGAGCACTGCCGATGCCCCGCCGACGGCTCCTTTTGGTCACCACCAGGTTATTGATCCAGCCCGTCATGTGCCAGGTCTGGACCGTCATGTCGATGAAGCCCCGCACCACGCCGCCCTCTTCGGCCACCAGAAAACACTCGTCCCGACGCCAATTCTCCAGGAGATGGGTGTGATCGCGCGGATAGCCGACCCGCATGGCACGCGGCAACTTGACGGGGCGAAACACGACGGCCACCTCCCCTTCTCGCTCCTGATTCTCCATTTGCCAGACGGCACTGGTCACAAAAGAAGTGTCGAGAAGGGCGCACGCCTTTAGATCGCTGAACTCGGCGGAACGCACCATCACTGCCAGGGTGGTCCATTCCGTCGGTGGCCTGTTTCTGGTTCGCATGGCTCGATCTTTAACCCCTGGTTTTGTAGACCTCTATTATTATACCATAAATCTATTATATAGACAATCACACCCGAGTGATGTACGTTCCGGTGCGGGTATCGACCCGCAACACCTCCCCAACTTCGATGAAGAGAGGCACCTGCACCACCAGCCCTGTTTCCAGGGTGGCCGCTTTGGTGGCGCTGCTGGCCGTATCGCCCCTGAAGCCAGGTTCGGTCTCGGCCACTTTCAGCTCGACGGTAACGGGTAACTCTACGTCGATAGGCTCGCCCTCGTAGCTCGAAAGTTCCAGGAGCAGGCCATCGGTCAGGTAATTGACCGCTTCGCCCAGCACAGCTTCGGACAGGACCGGTTGCTCGTAGGTTTCCGTATCCATGAAGTAATAAAGGTCGCCGTCGTGGTAGAGATACTGGACGGTGCGGTGATCGAGGCGAATGTCCTGCACCCGGTCGCCGGAGATGAATTTTTTCTCGATAGTGGCCCCGCTGCGCAGGTTGCGGATGGTGGTTCGGATTATAGCTTTGCCCCGGCCCGGTTTATGGTGCTGATATCCGATCACCTTGTAAAGTTCTCCATCCAACTCGAAGGTCACGCCCTTCCTTAACTCGTTGACGTCTATCATAACTATTTTGTCCTCCTGAAAGAATCTGCAAAGATTTTAGCGCCTGCTGAACTCATCCACAACTTTATGTGGTCCAGCAGCAATCAAGTAGTAGACGTTGCCCTCACGCCTGAATATGCAGCGATGAGCATCGTCAATGTAAAATTCCCAATAATTGCTACTGCCCCTGATTTTATGAATCCTGAGGGATGGATGCCTGGGATTCTGAGCCAGAAGTCTGATCTGCTTGTCGAATTTCCTACGAATGTGCTTGGGCAACTTCCTCCTATCCTTTTTAAGCCGTTCAGTGAATTCAATGAGAAATTTCATTCATCCAGCCACTTAAGCCCTTCCTCAATATCTTCAGCACTTACTCGTCTGGTCCTACCGGCTTTGATATCCTCCTCACCCTCTCGGATTCTGTCCTGCCATTCCTCCGTCCAGAAATAAGCCTGATCGGTCTTTTTCACTGGCTCTAATATGATCTTACCATCATCGACCTCAATAATGATAAGATCACCCGTCGAGAGGCCCAATGCCATCGCGATACTTTCTGGAATACTTATAAGATTTTTATCCATTAATTGTACTGTTTCCACAATTATTTCCCTCCAGTTATCTTGTGTTGTTTCTATATTCGTTTGCCGACGCTACAAACCTAAATCCGGCTGGTAAGCCCTCTCCTCTTTCAGCCAGCGCACGGCCTCGGCGGGCAGATTGCTCACCGGCCCCTTACGCACGGTGCAGAGGGGCAGGGAATTCAGAAAAGCTTTGCCATAGGCTTTGTTCAGCAACCGTTTGTCCAGGACGACCACCACTCCCCGGTCGGTCTTGCTCCTGATCAGGCGGCCAAAACCCTGCCGAAACCGCAGGATGCTCTCCGGCACCGAATACTGGTTGAAAGGGTCGTCGAAGGTTTCGCTGCGGGCGGCGACAATGGGATCGGTGGGAACGGAGAAAGGCAGCCGGGCGATGACCACACAACTCAGGGCCTCGCCTGTAACGTCGATGCCTTCCCAGAAACTGCGGGTGCCCAGCAGGACCGCCTGGGGCGTGGTCTTGAAATTTTCCAACAGTTGGCGGCGCGAGGACCCATCGCCTTGTTGGTAGATGACAATGCCGTGTTCCTCCAGCGGCCCGGTGATAGTTCTGGCCGTGTTCCTGAGCTGGCTGTACGAGGTGAACAACACCAGGGTACGTCCTGCGGTGGCCCGGCACAGCTCGATGAGGGTCTGCTCCACGGACCTTTGATAGTAGGGTTGATGTGGTTCCGGGATGTCGGTGGGCAGATAGAGCAAGGTCGAATGGGCGTAATCGAAGGGGGACCCCACCGCCAGTTCTTCAGCCTCCCAGGCATTCAGACGTTCCCGAATGTACTCAAAACGGGCGTCGGTGCGCAGGGTGGCCGAAGTGAGGACGACGCACTCCTTGGGAGCAAGGAGATACTTTTGCACCAGTTCGCCCACGTGGAGAGGGGCGGCGTGCAGAGATATTTTCCCATCCTTGGCCCCGACGTTGGCCCAATAAATCTCCTTAGCAGACGGCTGCACCACGATAGCTCCAAGTTGTTCTTGCAGATTTTGTATCCTTTGCCGGTGGCCTATAAGGTCCTGAAGCAAGCCTTCGTAGTCCTGGATATCGTAGCTTTCCAGGTCTTCCAGGGCTTGAAATAAGTGTACCAGTCTTTCGTCAACCCTGGCGAGACGCAGGCTCAGGTTATCACCAGCAATTTCCACGTCGCTCCAGGCCGGCTGAGCGCGCACCCCGTCTGTCAGACGGATACGCTGATCGTAGGTGCTGCTACGCGCTCCGCTCTCTACAGAGTGCTCCTCCAGAAACTGGTCCAGGATGTCAAAGAAAGTATAGGCGTGGCGTCTGGCGGTCTCAATATTTTGTTTAAGGGCCTCGAGGCGACCCTCTAATTCCAGGCGCGCGGCGTCCGGCACCCCTCCGCGACAGCGAACCAACACCTCGACCAGAAATCCGCCCGACTGCCCGCGTTCATAGCTCAGTCCGTCCAGGGTTCTCTCGATGCCGTTCAGATCGAGGGTGAAACTCAACTGCCTGGTGGTATTATCCTCCAGGTGATGGGCCTCATCGATGATGAGGTAGCGGTACTCGGGCAACACCCGGTTCTCCACCGCCACGTCGGCCAGCAGCAGCGCGTGGTTGACGACGATCAGATGGGCCTGTTCCGCCCCCCGACGGGCGCGGTAAAAGAAGCACTTCTTTTGTTGATAGTAGGAGCAACGTTCGGCCAGACAGCTCTCACTTTCCGAGCAAATTCTCCCCCAGATCAGGCGTTGCTTTCGATCGGGCATGAAAAGCTCAGTTTCGTCTCCCGTCATGGTGCTGGGCAGCCAGGCCAGAATCTTGACCAGCACCGTCAGGTCCTCAGTCGATAACCCTCCCTCGTGGCGAAAAGCGGTCAGCCGCCGCAGGCAAAGGTAGCGGTTGCGCCCCTTGAGCAGAGCAGCCTTGAACTCGAAAGGCAATAGCGCCTGCAAATCAGGGATATCCTTCCCGAAAAGCTGATCCTGAAGGTTGACGGTATTGGTAGAGATCACCACATGCTCGTCGTTCTGCACGGCAAAGCAGGCGGCAGGCAGCAGGTAAGCCATCGACTTGCCTGTGCCTGTGCCCGCTTCCACCAGCAGGTGATGACCTGCGGTAAACGCCTGGGCCACCGCCCTCAGCATCTCCACCTGTGGAGCACGATATTCGTAGCCGGGAAAACGCTCGGCAAAGAGGCCCCCTTCCTCCAGCATGGCGCTCAAGGCTGCCGCGTCGAGAGGTTGTTTTTCCGGCCTGGGACGCAAGGGACGGTCATCCTCGTCGGAGGTGAAGAGCAACCCCAACGACCCCTTACCGTCAAGCACGCCTTTGGCCTTAAGTTGCTGACCGATGCTGCCCGTGAAGGCGGAGCGCGCTTTGGCCCGTTCGGCGTCCTGAAAGACGTGGCGTAGGGGCCAGTCGAGGCCGGCCGCCAGACGGTTTATCTCCTGCAAGGTGGCCCTGTCCAGCTCCATAGCCCGCTCGAAAAGAGCCAGAAAAAGGTCCTTGGTGGCCAGGGCGTCCTCCAGGGCACGGTGGCGGCTGGGAAAGGAGATGCCCAGGGCCTCAGCCAGCATGCCCAGGCTGTAGCGCGAAGCGTGGGGCATCAGGATGCTGGCTAACTCAAAAGTGTCGATGGAAGGGTTATCCAGGAACAGGCCATGCCGCTTCAGAAAGCCCAGGTCAAAGGATACGTTGTGGCCGATGATGGGATAATTTTGGACAAAGCGCATCAGGGGCCCATTCACCGACCTGAAGGCAGGGGCCTGTTCCACCTCTTCCTGGTGGATACCCGTCAATTGCGAGATCTTGTAGGGGATAGGACGCTGAGGATTGACCAGGCTCGACCAGGTGTCCAGAACCCTATCATCCCGAAATTTCACCGCCCCAATCTCCAGGATGGCATCGCGTTCAGGATTAAGGCCGGTGGTTTCCAGGTCCAGAGCGACGTAAGTACGACTCATCTCTTCTCCGTTCTAGTGGGTGGGGAGACAGAAGCCAGCTAAAAAGCAAAGCCCCTTTTTCCACCCATAAATCAATTATACTACAAAACGGCTCTGATGCAACCAACTCAAAAAGTCAATAAAAAAGGCGGTCGCCGGCCTGGGCTCCTTTGTCCAGGTCGCGGACGACACGCCATCCGTTAGCTAATGCCTATAGGGGTATTCCCGATTCTCACGTCCCGTTCGGAACGGATTGCTACTTATTAGCAATGTAGTAGGTCAGGTCGGCAGTACGGCAGGCGTAACCCCATTCGTTGTCGTACCAGGAGACCACTTTGACCATGTTGCCCAGGACCTGAGTGGAACCGGCGTCGATGACGGAAGAACGGGGGTCGCCCTTGAAGTCCACGGACACCAAAGGCTCCTCGCAGACGCCCAAAATACCTTCCATCGGCCCTTCGGCCGCCGCTTTGAAGGCCGCCATGACCTCTGCCTTGGTGGTTTCTTTTTTCAGTTCGGCCACGAAATCGACCACCGAGACGGTCGAGGTAGGCACCCGCATGGCGATGCCGTCAAACTTGCCCTTGAGTTCAGGGATGACCAGGGCCACGGCCTTGGCCGCGCCGGTGGTGGTGGGGATGATGTTCATGGCTGCCGCCCGCGCCCGGCGCAGGTCCTTGTGCGGAAAGTCCAGGATGCACTGGTCGTTGGTGTAGGCGTGCACGGTGGTCATCAGTCCCTTGACAATCCCAAACGCGTCGTTGATGACCTTGGCCGCCGGGGCCAGACAGTTGGTGGTGCAGGACGCGTTGGACAGGATGTGGTGCCTGGCCGCATCGTACCGGTCCTCGTTCACCCCCAGCACGATGGTTATGTCCTCGTTCTTGGCCGGAGCGGAGATGATCACTTTCCTGGCGCCAGCGTCCAGGTGCATTTTGGCCCGCTCTGCGTCCGTGAAAACCCCGGTAGACTCGATGACGATGTCCGCTCCCAACTCGCCCCAGGGCAGTTCGGCCGGGTTGCGTTGAGATAGAACCTGAATCCCTTCCTGTTCGGCGACTTGTAGGGCTCCCCCCTCGTACTCTTCGTGACGGACGAACAGCCTCCCGTCTTTGACTTTCACCTCGCCGGGAAAATGTCCGTAGTTAGTGTCGTATCTCAGCAGGTAGGCCAGGGTCTCCACGTCGGTCAGGTCGTTGACGGCCACCACCTCCAACTCGGTACCGTAGTAATCCATCATGGCCTTGAAAGTCTGGCGCCCGATGCGCCCGAAACCGTTGATACCAACTTTTACCGTCATGTTACGTTCCTCCTTAGGAATTGTAGTTTTTAAGCACGCGGAATATTCCGCGAGACTAAGCAGGTACAGATTATCCACCACATTATAGCACGTTCTCCTTCAAAAGCAAAGCGAAGAACCGGGTCGGGCTTTCTCATTTGGCAAGGAAGGCCCCTCATGTTATAATTACTGATAGGAACAATTGAGCGGCAAACTGCGTCTAACTAAAGAAGGAGTCTCAATGAGAAAGCGGACGCTACTGACCATCCTGCTGGTCGCCGCCGCCCTGTGGAGTGGGCCGAGATACGACCCCGCCGCAGCTCAGGAAAAGCTGGTCATGGAGGTGCGGGGCGGCTTCGACGGCTATTATAAGCAAGGCAGTTGGGTGCCGTTTCAGGTCACCATCGCCAACGAGGGAAGCGAGGTGGAGGGCCAGGTGCGCATCCTCAGTCAGGATGGAGCGGCGGAAACAGCTTATGTCAAGTCGGTCAGCCTGCCCTCCCACTCCCGTAAACGGTTCTTTCTCTACCTGCCTATCGCCGGTTATCGTCGTCAGGTCGAGGTCAACCTGCTGGCAGGGCAGCAGGTCATCGCCAAAGAGGTGCCGGACCTCCAATCCTTACAGAGCTACGATTACCTTTGTGGGGTGGTGAGCAGCGATCCTGCCCTGCTGAGCTTTCTAGCCGGGCTTCAATTGGATTCTCAAGGCAAGGTGGCCGTCGCCCACCTGAAGCTGGAAGATATCCCCTCCCAGGGGCGGGCGCTGGATGCCCTGGATGCCCTGGTCGTAAACAGCACCGATACCAGCCGGCTGGAAGAGGAACAGCGCCAGGCGCTAAGGGCCTGGGTCACTTTCGGCGGGCACCTGGTGGTGACCGGCGGCCCCAACTGGCAACTCACCGTGGGGGGGCTGGCCGAGCTGCTGCCCGTGACCGTCACCGGCAGCCAGTCCTTGAGCGACCTGTCCGCCCTGGAATCCTTTGCCGGGGAGGCCATCCAGGGGAGCGGGCCTTTCCTGGTCTCTACGGCCCACGCCGCCATGTCTCGTGCTGGCGGTCAGGTGCTTATCAGCCAGGGGCAACTTCCGCTACTGGTCAGGAGAAATATGGGCCGGGGCCGGGTCGATTATCTGGCCCTGGACCTCACCCTGGAACCTCTCAACGCCTGGGTGGGCAACGATACCTTATGGAGTAAGATTCTGGCTCCTGCTCCGGCCTTTTCCTGGCCCAGACGCAGCAATAAGAGCTGGTCAGAGATGGCCTATGCCCTGGCTGAAATCATGGCCCCGGACCTGCCCTCGACCACGCAGTTGGCCTTTTTCCTGCTCCTGTACATTATTTGCATCGGGCCGCTCAATTACATCGTCTTGCGTCGTCTGGATCGACGGGAATGGGCCTGGCTGACCATCCCTCTTGTTATTCTGATCTTCAGCGGCGGCGCTTACGTGACCGGCTTTCAGGCCAGGGGAAGAGAGGCCATCCTTAACCAGATTTCCATCGTATATGCTCAACTCGATGACCAGGCCGACGATCAGGCAGGGGTGATGGCTGCCGTCGATTCCTTCGTGGGGCTTTTTTCGCCCCGTCGCCGCTCCTACGAAATAGAGATCGGCCACACTGCGCTGGTCAGCCAGTTAGGGCTCGAGTATGGATGGAGTGGCGGGGGAAGCCCTTCGACCGTGGAGATCGAGGGCGGCCACCCCACGGTCGTCCGTAACGTAAGGGTTGATGTGGGAGCGATCCAGAGCTTCAGGGTGGAGATGCACCAGCCCCTCCTTTCTCTGAAAGCCTCCTTACGTCTGGAAGCCTCAGCTTCTAACCCGCGCCTGGTGGGCCAAATCGTCAATCAGGGCGAGGGCAGGATCGAGGATTGCGTCCTGTTGGCAGGCGGGCGGGTCATTCCACTTCCCGATCTGGAGCCCGGGAGGCCGAAGGAGGTGGACGTGCTCCTTGACTCCCTGACCTTTGCTCAGCGGCCACTCAGCTACCAGATTGTGGGCGTGCCCTCTTATTACGAGTCTGGCAGAAGAAGGGAGTCGGTGCGTCGTAAGGCGGCGTTCGATGTCGTCTCAGGCTCCGGACAATATAGCTCCAGCGACTTCTATGCCGGTCTTTACCTGCTGGGCTGGCAGACGGAAAGCCCCGTGCCCGTTGAAGTCAAGGCGGGAAACGTTTCTACGTATCAGACCACGCTGTTGATCGCCGCCCTGCCCGTCACTTTTGAGCGCGGAAAAATAGGTGTGCCCCCTGGTTTTCTGTCCTGGCGGGTGGTGGAGAACAGGGCGGGCGCGTTCCAGGCCCGAGCCCATGGCACCTATCTAAATGCCGGTTCGGTTACTCTGCGCTTCGAGTTGCCGCAGGAGGTAAAGGACATGGAGGTCGAGGGGCTGACCCTGTATCTCGGAGGGACCAAAACTGCGGCGACAGGCAAAGGCCCACCTTTGCCAGCAGTGTCCCTCTACCACTGGCCCAAAAAGCGGTGGGTTCAACTGGCTCAACTTCAGGCGGGGGCCAACCGCATCGGGGGCCCGCCGGGCCTTTACGTCAGCCCCGGCGGATACCTGGACATTCGTTTGGAGAGCGGGACTACCTACCAGATCACACGACTGGATTTTGCAGTGGAAGGGAGCAGGTGAAGGGTCATGGCCGTCGTCATCGAGACCCAAGACCTGACCAGACGCTACGGCAGGCTGGAAGCGGTCAAGGAAGTAACCCTCAGCGTGGAGGAAGGAGCGGTGTTCGGGTTCATCGGCCCTAACGGGGCGGGCAAGACCACCACCATGCGCATCCTGACCACCCTGTTAGCCCCTACGTCGGGACGAGCCTGGGTAGGTGGCTGCTCCGTCACGGCCGACCCGCGTGGGGTGCGCCGCCAGATAGGGTACATGCCCGATTTCTTCGGCGTCTACGATGACATGAAGGTCTGGGAGTACCTGGACTTCTTCGCCGCTTGCTACGAAGTGGCTGCGGCCAAACGGGCCGGTCTGCTCGACGATTTGCTGGCCCTGGTAGACCTCAGCCACCGACGCGACGACTACGTAGAAAGCCTTTCCAGGGGGATGAAACAGCGTCTTTGTCTGGCCCGCACCCTGGCCCACGACCCCAAAGTGCTGATCCTGGACGAACCGGCTTCGGGCCTCGACCCCAGAGCCCGCATCGAAATCCGCGCCCTGCTGCGCGAACTACAGGCCATGGGCAAGACCATCTTCCTCTCCTCCCACATTCTGTCCGAGGTGGCTGAAATCTGCACCCACATCGGCATCATCGAGGCCGGACACCTGCTGGCCTGCGGCACCGTGGAGGAGATGAAACGCCGCCTGCAACAGAGCCGGACCATAAAGATCGCCTTGCTGGACAGGGTCGAGGAGGCCAAAGAGGTGCTTTCGGGCCTGGAAGGAGTGCAGGAGATAGCCGAAGATCAGGCGCCCGGCACCTTGAAGGTCGCTTTCGTCGGCCAGGAGGCGGCGGTGAGCGAGATGTTGACCCGCCTGGTGACGGCTGGTATCCCGGTCCTGTCCTTTGTCGAGGAGGCGGCTGATCTGGAGGACGTGTTCTTGCGGGTAACGAAGGGATTTGTGTCCTGATGATGAAAACCAACCCGGTCATTGTGAAAGAATTACGGGCCCGGATGCGCGGGGCGCGCGCCTTTATCGTGCTGACCGCCTACCTTCTTTTGCTCAGTTGCTTTACTTCTCTCATATACTTAAGCGTCTCCGGCTCGGCGCAGGCCACTGCCGGTAGTCAGATGGGGCCTGCGCTGGGCAAGGTTGTTTTCGGCGGGGTGGTGGCCTTCGAGCTATTTCTGGTCTGTTTCATGACCCCGGCCTTCACGGCGGGGGCCATCTCCGGCGAGCGCGAGAAGCGTACCTACGATCTGTTGATCACCACCCTGCTGCCGGCGCGCTCCATCGTGCTGGGCAAACTGATCTCTGCCCTGGCTTACGTGGTGCTGCTCATTCTGGCCGCCGTGCCCCTGGAGAGCCTGGCCTTTGTGCTGGGCGGAGTCACCCCGGCGGAAGTGATTATTGCTTCCATTGTGCTTCTGGTTACGGCGCTGGGTTATGGCTCGATCGGCATCTTCTACTCCAGTCTGGCGCGCAGCTCTACTCTATCGACCGTCCTGACTTACGCCACCACCCTGTTGACCAATCTGGGGCTGCCTATCGTGGCCCTTCTGTTGGCGCCCGCGTTCTCGATGGGGCTAGAGGAGATTTTCGGCGATCCTCCGTGGACCACCCTGGTGCTGCTCATCTACTTCTTTGGCTTCCTGGCCTGCACCAATCCGCTGCTAACCGCCATCCTGACCGAGATGCTCATTGTAGAGGGCAAACCCCTGTTCTTCTTCACCGAACAGCTCGACAGCCAACACACCATCCTGCTGGCTTCGCCCTGGCTGGTGTACACCATCTTCTACCTGGTGGTGAGCGTGGTGCTCATCCGGTTAAGCATTCGCCGAATCGAGCCGGTGAGAAGGGGGAGGAAAGGAAACATGTAGAAGAAAGACCAGAAATCATGAGGAAGAGGAGAAATCATAAAATGGCTGAAGGGACTGGGCTTCGACGATCTGCACCGAGGGACCGGACTCTGAGGTGAAGAGGGTCAGATAGGCACTCACCGGGGGCCGGGTGATGATGTCCCAGACTATCGATCTTAGTTCATCGGGCAACTCATTCAGCCGCTTCAAGGACAGGGTAGGAGCGGGGTTACCATCAGCGGGGAGCATGGTTGAAAAGTCTATAAAGGTCAGGCCCACAGCCTCTTTGGTCTGAGGATCAAAGCGCAGCAAGATGTTCTCATTTATCGTAACACCTGTCGCCTTGCGACCTTTGATAAAAGCGATATAGAGTATGTCCCCTTCTTCATCATAAGTGATGTTTAAATCTTGCATTTTTCATCCCTTACTGTCCAGGCTTTACCCTTTTTGTCCATCGCTACCCCTACAAAAAGTATACACGTAAAAGGCTTTATCGTCAAGATTACAGTGAGTCTGGCTAATGAGTGAAAAACTTGCTTATACCGAACTGATACACCACCTTCACGCGTTCCGCCGCCGGTTGCGCCGCCAGGATAGTGTGCTCTTTGGTCTGCGGGGACTGTGTCTGGGGCTGGCCCTCTCGATCCTCTTCTCCCTGCTGTGTCGCACCTTTCCCCTCCTGTCGTGGTATCCTCTCGCGCTTCTGAATCTGATCTGCCTCAGCCTCACCACGCTTTTGGCCCTGCTCTGGGCCTGGCTGCGTCCCAGGCCGCTCTGGGCGGTGGCCCTGACCTGCGATCGTCGTCTGGGCTTGGCGGAGCGGCTGAGCACGGCCCTGGAAATCCAGAATGGCCGCTTGACCACCTCGCCTGCCCTGGGCGCGGCCCAGTTGGCCGATGCCCGACAGGCGGCAACCAGCGTCGATCTGGGAAGCGGCCTGCCCATTCGTCTGCCGCGCCGCGAGGCGCTGGCCGCGCTGACCCTGGCCGTCGTTCTGGGTGTGGCTGTGGCCCTACCCAACCCTATGGAGGACGTTCTGCGCCGCCAGGCCAAGGTACGACAGGCCATCGACCGCGAGGTAGCCCATCTGGAAGAGGTCAAGGACGAGGTGGATAAGCTGCCGCCAGGGCCAGAGCGAGAGGCCCTGAAACATACCCTGGACGAGTTGACCAGGGAGCTAAAAGAGGGGAAACTCACCAGAGAAGAGGCCCTGGCTAAACTTTCTGAGGCCGAGGGCGAACTGAGAAGCCTCCTGGACGAGAAAGCGGCGGCCCAAAAAGCCGCTTTGCAGGAAGCAGCCCAAAGCCTGAAGGATAGCCCTCTCACGACCGGCATTGCCGAGGCCCTGGAGCGGGGCGATTACCAGGCCGCCGCCAGCCTGCTGGAAAGTTTTGCCGCCGAGGAGGGCGAACCCCTGACCCGCGAGGAAGAGCTGGAACTGGCCCGCGAACTGGCCCAGGCCGCCGAGGCCCTGGAGGACACTAACCCCGCTCTGGCCAAATTGCTCCGAGAGGCCTCGTGGGCCATCGAGGCCGGGGACATAGATTCTGCCCGCCAATCTCTGACGGCAGCCTGCGATTTGCTGAAACAAACGGGACAACGTCTGGCTAACCAGGACGCTACGGGGCGGGCTCTGGCTAAGGTGCAGGAGGGCAAACGAGCCATAGCCAGGGCAGGCGAACCGGCAGAGGAAGGCACCGCTATGGCCGGGGGGGCAGGAGAGGGCCAGGGGCCCCAGGGAAGCGGCCAGCAAGATGACCAGGGCCAGCCAGGCGGCGGCAGCGGCCAGGGCGACCCCGGCGGAAACGTGGACGACTCGATACCCGAAGCCGACGGCCAGGTGCCCACCAATACAGGGCAGGACGAAGCTCGCGTCACGCCCTACGAACCTGTTTACGCCCCTGAACGTCCGGGCGGCCAGGGGGGAGAGGCCATGCCGTTGCCCGGAGAAGGCCAGGGAGAGACCGAATACCGTGAAGTGCCAAAGCCTCCCCCGGAGGAAGGGGAGGCCCTGGTGCCCTACGATCGGGTCTACGGCGATTATCGGGACGCGGCGGCCCACGCCCTGGAGCACAGCTATATCCCCATTGGGCTGAAGGAATATGTGCGGGGATATTTTGGGGCGCTGGAACCGTAGCCGGTCATTATCTACAACACTTTTGCAATCCAGGCCGGATATGCTACAATAGCACCGGCAGGCAGTGAGGACACTTACCGTCCGTTGTCGCAGAAGCTACTTTTGTATGAGTGTAATCTCTTCTTTTGTAGCTTGGCGGATCTGGGTAGGCAGCAGCGTGATCAGAGCTTTTGTGGAGCCATCGGGGCGGACGAACTCAACTTCGTAGGCCAGCGTCGGCTCAGTATAACACTCCACGATGGTACCTAAATCACCCTGAAAAATCGGGTGCTCAGGCAAATCTTTGGTTACAACAACCGGATCGAGAACTTTAAGTTTCATCTTTATCACTCCCTGGGAGCGGGCTGAACGGTGACGAGTTCAGGCCCGTCACTTCCCGGTCTATATATCCAGACGGTGGTTACGTTTCTGGTCACACCACTGGGGCCTGTAAGTGGAGCCGTTATCTCGTACTTTTCGCCGTAAGGTGAGGGAGAGCCTGGTTTGGCCTCTTGCGTTAGATGTTGGCCCCTGATATCACTTTCCAGGCGTTGCCAGTCGTCCTGCGAATATCCCATAGCCTGGAAATACGCGGCCTTAAATTTACCTACCGGATGATCGGGATTGAGAATATAATCCCTCAACTTTCCCGGCTCTATGATGGCTCTATCAGCATTTGCCAAAAGCTCGGCTCTGGTGGTCACACTAATATTATAACACGAAGGCGCAGTCTTAGCAAAAA
The DNA here is from genome assembly GCA_964646625.1 of uncultured Anaerolineales bacterium. GTDB lineage: Bacteria > Chloroflexota > Anaerolineae > CAZYHC01 > CAZYHC01 > DAOULT01. The sequence continues at coordinate 16,402 of CAZYHC010000011.1, read as the reverse complement.
ATCGTTAGGGAGAGAATTGTGAGCGAAGAAACAATGACCGCCGATGAATTTCGCCAGGTGGCGGCCCGCATCGAGCAGGAAGTGGGCAAAGTGATCGTCGGCCAGAAGGAGATAGTGCGTCACGTCCTCGTCGGCCTCGTGGCCGGGGGGCACGTCCTGCTGGAGGGAGTGCCCGGCCTGGGCAAGACCATGCTCATCCGCACCCTGGCCCAGGTGTTAGAACTGCAATTTTCCCGCATCCAGTTTACCCCCGACCTCATGCCCGCCGACATCGTGGGCACCGACATCCTGGAAGAAGAGGAGAGCGGCGGACGACGCTTTCGTTTCCAGCCGGGGCCCGTTTTTGCCAACCTCATCCTGGCCGACGAGATCAACCGCGCCACCCCCAAGACCCAATCGGCCCTGCTGGAAGCCATGCAGGAGCGGACCGTGACCGTAGCCCACACCAGCTACAACCTGGAAGCGCCCTTCTTCGTCATGGCTACCCAGAATCCCATCGAAATGGAAGGCACTTATCCCCTGCCCGAAGCCCAGTTGGACCGTTTTCTGTTCAAGCTCAACGTCAATTTTCCCGACGCCGAAGAGCTGGTAGAGATCATGGCGCGGACCACCAGGGAACACCTGCCCCAGGTGGCGGTGGTGGCCGATGGCGCGACCATCCTGCGGATGGGAACGTTAGCCAGGCAGGTGCCCATTGCCAGCCCCGTCAGCGCCTACGCCGTGCGTCTGCTGCTGGCCACCCATCCCGAAGATGGTTCCGCGCCGGAAATGGTGCGCAAATACGTGCGCTATGGCTCCAGCCCGCGGGGCGCGCAGGCCATGATTCTGGGCGCCAAGATCGCCGCCCTGCTGGACGGTCGTTACAACGTGGCCTTTTCCGACATCCGGGCCATGGCCCGGCCCGCCTTGCGCCATCGCCTGATCTTGAATTTCGAGGGCGAAGCGGAGGGAGTGGCGCCGGATGAGGTGAGCGGCGCAGTGTTGAAGGGGATTCCAGAAGACGATAAAGAATAGTCTGGAAGTGCCAGGTCCCTTGCCTCCGCCAGCAGGCCAGTTTGCCAAATAAGGCCCTTATGGTGTACAATATAATAGGTCGTCTTACTTGCACGTTTGTCACCAGCACCCCATGCTCCTGTAGAGAAGGGGACCTTCCCAAACCCCGAACATAATCAGCCAGTCGAATATCTGATTTGTTGTCTTCCACCCCCGACAACAAATGTCTAACCCTGGCTGCCAGCCAGACTAACGCAGGAAAGGATCAAGCGGTGAAACTGATCATACCGTTGGGAGAAGGAGTAGATCAGGAATTTTTTCTTCAGAAGACGGTGATCACCATTGGGAGATCGCCAGATAATGATGTCTTCATCTATGATAGCCGTGTCTCGCCTGACCATGCCTTGATACGTACAGACAAGGGAAAATTTATCCTCTACGAGATGGACAGTCGCCAAAATACCTGGGTTAACGATAAACTGGTCGAGGGTCCGCAAGCTCTGAAAGCTGGCGATAAGATAAAGATGGGGCGCACCACCCTCTTTTTTCTGAAAGACGAGGATATTTTAGACGCCAGCCAGGTGATAGCCATAGTGCAAGAGACTAACCATCGCCCCCCGACCGATATCGTTGACGAAAATGAAAGCAAAATCCAAAAGCAGAAAGCCGAGGAGATATCCAGGGAGTCCGCCGGCAGCAGCCTTTTCGCTTTTCTCCGTCACGGCCGCGACCGTTTGGGCAGCCGCACGCTGACCCAGAGCGACTTTCTGGAATTAGTCGCTACCAGGGGGGTGTACGAGGCTTTCATTACCGGGCCGGCGGCCATCCTGACCATGTTTCAAAAAGTGCGTGGGGTAGAGGCCGACGATGCCTTTCCGCAAGGCACCTGGCAATTCTATACCGAGTTTGGGCTGCGCGAAGACCAGGCGCGGCACGCCAACGAAACCCTGGGTTATCACAGCCACCTGCCGGCCAACGCCAAGGAGGTAGATGCCGCCTCGTCGTGGGTATACCAGATTATCAACACCTACTTTGAGTACGATGTCCTGCTGGAGAACGAGTGGACGGAACGAACCTTGTTACGGCTGGTCGATGAGGTGATCGAGGAAAGCATTATCGAAAAGGTGTTGGAAGGCAAGGAAGAGCAACGCGACACTCTGGAACAGTTTAAAAATCTTACGGCACGGCTTGCGGAAGAAAACCTGGCTGAAGAAGAGCGGCAGGCAGTTCGCCAAAAATTTAAAAAACTTAAAGAACAAATTAAAAAAGAAAACGTAGAAAACGTTGAAAGAGAGAGCGAAGAGGTCAAGAGAAACCTGGGGCTGGAAAGCATACGCTCCGATTGGGTCAAAAGACGACCTTATAAAAGGGATCCCAACGTACCCGGTGAAACCTATCCCAAATATCGCCGCCGAGAGCTGCTGGCCTATTTCAACCAGCGGGTACAGAATCTTCCTTCCTTCTGGGTAGATAGAGTGTGGGAGGAATACTCCGAGCTGCTGGCCGATGATCTGCCCCAGTATCAAGAGCAGATGAGCATCATGTACGCCCTCAAACCAGAGAGATACACGGAAAAGAAGGAAAAAATCCCCCTCTGGAAAGCCAAAGTAGGGCTTATCTCTAACGGCTACTATTATCTGATCGACGTGTGCGCCAGAGATGAGGAGGGCAATCTGCTTCTGTTCGACCCCAACAAGCCGGATGAGCCAGGCCTCCCTATCGTCCTTATAGAAGATGAGGAGGGTCATTTGCGGGATACAAGCGGCGCCCGCGTGACCATCAATCTCAAAGGAGAGATCAGGATCGAGGACGAGCATGGGCTGTTTATTCTGCGTCCTGTCCCCCCCCAGGAACTGAAGAGAAGGGTCACCGCCATCCTCCATCACAGTTGGCAAATGGACCCCAACACTTCAGAACTGGACCTGATGCTGGTCGAAGCCCCCCGCGCTGAACAAGAACATCTCAGAGGATTGCTCAGCCGCCGAAGCCAGTGGGAGCTTAAGCAGTTGAGACTGACGCCCATCATTCTCAACTGGGATTTGCAAGAATTCAATCAGACCCTGGGAGATATCAGAAGCAACCGACGAGGGATCAGCGACCACGCCCTGACCATCTTCCGCACTGACCAGAGCTTCATCTTCGACCAATCGCACATCTTTTTTGACGCCATCTGGGGGATAGCTCTATCCCAGATCATGACCGACGGAGCGATCGAACTGTACGAGACTTTTGCCCAATTGCCCACTCTGCCCCCCACAGAGATGCTGGAAAAATCCGGCCCACAAAAGCAGCACTCGGCCTATCAACTTTACCTGAAAAGTACCCCCTCTTTAGAGGAGGAGATTAAGGCTAAGGCCTACCGGGGCCGGCGAGATGTCTCGGTGGAGAACTGCTCCGTCGATCTGGCCAAAATAAACGAACTGCGCCGCCTGTTGCGACCGGTGGGCATCAACATCTCGGTCAACGATATCCTGACCCTCTACCGTTCCATCTACGATCCCATTTACTCGGAGATGGTGGCTACCGGCCTGGGAGTCAGACGCAAGCTGATGTCCAGGCTGGATGGGGTGTTGCCCTCTGGGCCACAGAAGTTGAGGGCCGTCAAACTTATCGACGAAACCCTGATAGAAATGAAAAAAGAGCTGGAAACCTCCAACCCCTCTCTGCTCATCCCTATGGACGCGTCCTTCGTAGACCCCAAGGAACGGCTCTTCCCCACCACCTTCCGCAACCCGTTTGTAGAGATATACACCCTCTACCGCCAAACCCGAGGACTTTACGAGGACCTGTTGGTCGAATACTCCCAGGACACTAACCAGGTCTTCATCGAAAAGAGAAAGGAACTTTGCAAGCACATCCTCGGTTTCACCGAGTATTTTGGTGCTCTGAAACGCATGACCATGCAAGGAGAAAGCTTCAACACCGCGACCATCAAAATGTTGGCCCACCTTCCTCCTTCCATGCAAAGCACCCTGAACCTGATCCCCCAGAAAATATCGGTCCTCAACGAGATCATAAAGGGCGAGGAAGTCTTCTCCAACGTGGGACGGGTAGCCAGGGGCTCTTCGCTGTCCCGCTTTATGAGCGCCAAAGACGACGGCGAAACCAAAACACTGATCTGGGGCATCATGTCCGATAAAGACGGCCGGCTGACCATTTCGCTACGCGATTTCCGCAAACACGTCCCCGTGTTCATTAAAATAGGCGGCGAGAGGTTGGCCCGCATGTTGGCCCAGGATTATCTGGACCGCCACGCCAGGGGGCTTAACAATTTCGTCAAGGAAATGATCGACATCGTCAACTATGCCCCCTGATCGCCCCGCCTCATTTCCCCCTCAAAGGCCACCTTCTACCACTGTGCTTTGGCGCTCATTCCTGGGCGCGCCCCGCTTCGGAGAGAACGGAGAAGGTCGCCAGTTCAATGTCTAGCTCCTCTACCTTCTCCCTGACCCGCCGATGGCAAAGTAAAGCCAGTTCCTTTTCCCGCGGCGCGGCGTAGGTGCTAGCGGCCAGGTCTTCGTCTACCAGGCCCGGATGACACATCATCTCGCTGACGCCTGCCGGCACCTCCTCCAAAATGCTCAGCAGGTTCTCCAGAGTCAGGGCCTCCGTCCCGAAGAAGCGCCCGATGAAAAGATCGGGATGAGGCACAGCCTTGCGCCGGGCCAGCCCTTTATCCCGTTCGATCATATCCCGCACTGCGGCCAGGGGAACGCCCTCCAGAAAAGGGATGGTGCTCACGAGCTCCCCCCACTCCTCCTGGGGTGGAAAAGGGGTGCGCATCGGAAAGCCGAATTGAGCGGCCAGCTCAACGTAGACCCCGAAAAAGGAGGGGTAGAGGTGGATGAAATGGTGACTATCGAGGTGATCCGGGTCTCGGCCGGTCAAAGCCTGAAAGCGCTCGATCTGGGCTGTCCACTCGGCCCGTAGCTCGTCCAGGTCGATGCTCTCCCGACGTTCCCAGATCGTGGTTTGATGCAGGAACAGGCCCTCCCCGTTCACCAGGGTGGGCACCCGCTCCGGGGGCAACAGAGGCCGCCAGGCGCTAAACGTAAGGTGCACCCCTAACCCCAGGTTGGGGCACTCCTGAGCGCGGCCCAAAGCGTGCTCGATATCCGGCATATTTACCATGGCGGTGGTGGAGGTGACGATCCCCTCCCGGTGGGCGCGCAGAATGCCTTCCACTATCCCGGCACTGCGCCCGTAATCATCGGCGTTGACGATCAACTGCTTGCTCATACACTTTTCTCCTGGAATAACTCTCCCTTCAGCGGATACAGCTGAACGTTTCCAGCAAGGTGCACGGCACTGCGAACGTTCGTTGTTGAAGTGCCGCGCACCTGTTCATCTTACGGCGTAATCACGTAGCTCCTCTGGATGGTGGGCAGGTAAAGCGGCCTGACCCACACCGTGGTGCTCACCACGCTGCCTGTGGCGCCGGTCACTCCTTTGGTGGTGCCGATGAGCGCCTGGTAGTAGTCGTTGTAGATGACCGTCCCGCTGGGCACCTGGTTGACCGCCACCACGAAGGTGACGCTGATGCTCTGGCTGGAGCTGACCGTCAGGCCCGTCCACAGCACGTCGTTGCCCACCAACGTGCCGCCGTGGCTGATGGTTATACAACAGGTGGTGCTGAGGGGCACGGTATCGCTGACCACCAGGCCGCTGGCGTGGAACAGCCCGCCCGTCTCGGCGATGGTCAGGGTGTAGGTCAGCGGCGCTCCGGCCCAGACCGGGTCGGGGTTATCCTGCTTGGCGATGGTCAGGGCCGGGTCCCCCCGGCTGCGCACGAAGACGTCCCCCATCCCGTTGCCGTCGCCGGCCACCAGGTCGGTGGCCAAGGAATCGAAGGCCACGTAGCGCCCGTCGGCCGAGATGGAGGGATTATAGCTCCCGGCATCAGAGTCGCCGCCGGCGGTATCCACGCTGAGGCGGGTGGTAGTGTTGGTCTGCCGGTCGCGCACGAAGACGTCCGCCGCCCCGTTGCCGTCGCCGGCCACCAGGTCGGTGGCCCCGGACTCGAAGGCCACGTAGCGCCCGTCGGCCGAGATGGATGGTCTATCGCTCCAGCTATCAGGGTCGCCGCCGGCGGTATCCACGCTGGCGCGGGTGGTGGTGTTGGTCTGGAGGTCACGCACGAAGACGTCCACCGCAGCGTTGCCGTCGCCGGCCACCAGGTTGGTGGCAAAGGAATGGAAGGCCACGTAGCGCCCGTCGGCTGAGATGGAGGGAGCCTCGCTCATGCTATTAGAGTCGCCGCCGGTGGTATCCACGCTGGCGCGGGTCGTGGTGTTGGTCTGGAGATCACGCACGAAGACGTCCCACGTACCGTTGCCGTCGCCGACTACCAGGTCGGTGGCATTGGACCGAAAGGCCACGTAGCGCCCGTCGGCCGAGATGGAGGGGTACTGGCTCGGGCCATCAGGGTCGCCGCCGGCGGTATCCACGCTGGCCCGGATGGTAGTATTGGTCTGGAGGTCACGCACGAAGACGTCCTCCAGACCGTTGCCGTCGCCGGCCACCAGGTTGGTGGCCCAGGAATAGAAGGCCACGTAGCGTCCGTCGGCTGAGATGGAGGGAGCCTCGCTCACGCCATTAGAGTCGCCGCCGGTGGTATCCACGCTGGCGCGGGTCGTGGTGTTGGTCTGGAGATCACGCACGAAGACGTCCCACACCCCATTGGTATCATTTGGCACCAGGTCGGTGGCCAGGGACTGGAAGGCCACGTAGCGCCCGTCGGCTGAGATGGAAGGGTACCAACTCGAGCCATTAGAGTCGCCGCCGGCGGTATCCACGCTGGCGCGGGTGGTGGTGTCCGTCCGCCGGTCACGCACGAAGATGTCATCCAGCCCGTTGCCGTCGCCGGCCACCAGGTCGGTGGCCGCAGACCGGAAGGCCACGTAGCGCCCGTCGGCCGAGATGGAGGGCTCCCTGCTCCAGCCATCAGGGTCGCCGCCGGCGGTATCCACGCTCACCCGCTCGTTGCCCGGCGGGTCGGCGTAGGCCGTAGCCAGGGCCAGCAGCAGGGCCAGGGCCAGGCAGAGGGTTAACATCCTTTTGATAGAAGTGCTCTTCATGATTCTCCTCCTTATTTTGTAATGATGATTTGCCCGCGTTCACAGCATGAGCAATTTTATTAAACAGTGTATACATTATACCGCAAAAAAGAAAGGTCGTCAACAGGTTGTTAACATAACAGAATCTAAATTTTGATAACCTTTGATTTCACCTGGAGCGGGGCCACGGAGGGCACGGATGGGGGGGGCCTCTATTTGCCAGCCAGGAGACAACGTGGTATAATCAAATGGCAATCTAGCGTGGAGGTATTTAAAAGCCTTGATCACTTATCTGTACGTCATTCAGATCATAATCGCCGCCACCCTGATCGCCGTTATCCTTCTGCAATCCAAGGGCACGGGGTTGGGGGGCATCTTTGGGGGAGACGGATCGGTCTATAAAAGCCGCCGTGGGGTGGAAAAGACCCTTTTCAACGCCACCATCGGCCTGTCCGTGGTCTTTTTCCTGCTCTCTATCCTCAGCGTTATCTTATCGGGTTAAGGTGGGCGCATACATCAGGTGGCAGGCCATCATTGCCCTCCTGGGGATAGCCTTGCTGGTCAGCCTGCTGGGCTACCTGGCCTTCTCTTTCACCACCGTTATCGTCCCTGACCGGGGAGGTATTTACGTGGAGGGCCTGGCCGGTAATCCTCAATATATCAATCCTATTCTCTGCCAGTATAATCAGGTGGACAGCGACCTGGCCTCCCTGGTCTTCAGCGGTCTGACTGACGTAAACGAGAGAGGTGAGATCGTCAACGATCTGGCCGAAAGCTACCACATCTCCGAGGACGGGCTGACCTACACTTTCCATTTACGTCGTGACGTGCGCTGGCAGGACGGAACAGCCTTTACCGCCACCGACGTGGTCTTCACCATCGAGGCCATCCAGGATGCCGACTATCAGGGCGTGCCCTATCTGGCTGAGCTCTGGCAGAACGTGCAGGTCAAGAAGATCGACGATTATACCGTTCAATTTATCCTGCCGGAACCATTCACCCCCTTTTTGGACTACACTGCTATCGGCATCCTGCCTCATCACATTCTGAAAGATGTGCCTGCCCGGCTTCTGCCCCGGAATCGGTTTAGCTTCGCCCCCGTCGGCACCGGGCCATTCCAGGTAGAAGAAGTCAGCGCCAGGGCAGCCGTTCTCTCCGCCAATCCTTATTTTTACGGCCCCAAACCCTACCTCACCAGGCTGGAATTCAAGTTCTATCCCGATTACGAAAGCCTGCTCAGCGCTTACGAGCAGGGCGAGATCGAGGGTATCAGCTACGTCCGCCCGGATGATCTGCCCAAAATCCGGGCCACCGGGAAGTTGACCCTGTTCTCGGCCCGCTTATCGGGTTACACCCTGGTTCTCCTGAACCTTAACAACCCTAACACCCCTTTCTTTCGGGACAGAGAGATCAGGCAGGCCCTTCTCTACGCCCTCGACCGGCAGAAAATCATCGACCATATTCTGGCCGGGCAGGGGCTGATAGCTCACAGCCCCATTATGCCCGACTCGTGGGCCTACTTTCCGCGGGTCAGGTACTACCTCCACGACCCGGCCCAGGCCAGGGCCCTATTGGACGAAGCCGGTTGGGTGGATGCCGACGGCGACGGCGTGCGCGAGAAAGATGGACGCCCGCTGGAGTTCAGCCTGCTGACCAATAATGACGACCCCACGCGGGTGAAGATCGTGGAAGAGATCACCCGCCAATGGGCAGAGGTAGGGGTCAAAGTCCACCCGCAGCAGGTCGGCATTTCTGGCCTGGTAAGGGACTTTCTGCGTCCCCGCCATTTTGAGGCCGCTTTGATCGAATGGCGAGAGTTTCTTTCCGATCCCGACCCCTATCCCATGTGGCATTCCACCCAGGCCGAGGGCCAGGGACAGAATTACAGCGGTTTCTCCCACCGCCAGCTCGACGAAGTTATGGAGGAAGGGCGACGGATCACCGATCGGGCGCGGCGGATCGAGCTTTACCATCGTTTTCAGGAGGTCTTCGCCGAGCAGGTGCCTTCTCTTCTCATTTATCATCCTGTCTACAATTATGCCGTGGACAACATGGTCAAGGGTATTCAGATCGGGCCCCTGATTGAGCCCCACGATCGTTTTCGCAACCTCGCCCAATGGTACATGGCCACCAGACGGGTCATCGTCAGCGAGGTGCAGCACCGGATTAATCCCACTCCCACATTTGACAAATCGGCCAATTAGTGGTAAATTATATACAGCCCTGAGGGCAAATGATCAGAACAAGCCGAAGTGGCGGAACAGGCAGACGCGCTGCGTTCAGGGCGCAGTGGGCGATACGCCCATGTGGGTTCAACTCCCACCTTCGGCATAAACATGATCTCCCAGACCGGCCCGAGGTCGTTCTGGGATTTATCATCCCGGTTCCGGTTTCAGAGAGGGTAGAGATGGCGACAAGGGTGAAACGTTCCGGCATCATATCTTTTACCCAATTCGTGGCCATCATTGTGGCTATCGTGGCTCTCTCTCTGGTGATCGATTTTGGCCGCAAGGCCGCCATCAATTACCGCATCCAACAGGAAGTGGATAGACTGGAACAGGAGGTGGCGGCCGCCCGCCAGGAACAACAACGTCTGCTGGCGCTCAAAGCCTACGTGCAGACCGACGAATACGTGGAGAAAGCGGCGCGCCAGGAGTTGAGATGGAGCCGGCCAGGAGAGACGGTGGTTATTGTCAGACCCATCGTGCGCCAGGCTACGCCTCCGCCCCAGCCGGTGCGGCCCTCAACGGAGCCAAGCGGGGCTAAATCCTGCTGGCGGGAGTGGTGGGCCCTCTTTTTTGACAGCTCTCCGGCCGACTTCATGGCCCTTTTTGAGTTCCTTGACTAAAAGGCCAGGACGTAGTATAATATGATCATAGTGCGGGGTGGAGCAGTGGCAGCTCGCTGGGCTCATAACCCAGAGGTCACAGGTTCGAGTCCTGTCCCCGCTACCTCGGAACAAGCGCAAGTGGGGCCTGGTTCACTTGCGCGTGAGCTATCATAGTCATAGGAGGTGATGCCAATGGACTGTAGCATAACCAGTAAGGCCGGGGCTCACCTCCTCGTTATTAGGTGAACCCCGGCCAACGGGAAAGGGCCTCGCCTCCCCAGGCGGGGTCTTTTCTTAATGAACAAGTTTTAGCTGAGGAGGTAAGCTCCAGATTCATGGATCTATATGCCGATTGTATCCTTTGTAACCAACGACAGGTTCAGGAAGTGATGCGTGCCCTCACCGACGACGAAGACCTGATCTGGGAGGTGAGCCTGGCTGTGGCCGACGCCATGTCCAAACTGCCCCGCCAGATGAGACCCGCCCAGTCCACCTCCATAGCCTTCCGCATCATGCGGGAGATGACGGGGGTGGACGACCCCTTTCGAGAGATGAAGCAAAGACACAACGCCGTGGCCGTAAGCCTCTATCCTGAGCTGAAAGCGATGGTCCAGGAGGCCCCCGACCCCCTATTGATGGCCGTTTACGTGGCCGTGGCGGGCAACATCATCGACGTGAGCACCATGGGCGACCTGGACGTCAGGGCCGAGGTGGAACGAGTGCTGCAAAAAAGTCTGACCATCGACCACTACGCCTCTTTTAGAGAGGACGTGGAGAGGGCACAGCCCATCCTCTTCGTGGGCGACAACGCCGGCGAAGTGGTCTTTGATCGCGTTCTGGTGGAAGAGATCGGCCCTGATAAAATCACCTACGTGGTCAAAGGAGGCCCCATTATAAACGACGCGACCCTGGAAGATGCCCTGGCCGCCGGCATGGACCAGGTGAGCCGGGTGATCACTACCGGCCACAATAGCGTGGGCGTCGATTTCGAGCTGGCCTCCCCGGAGTTCATGGCCGCTTACGAAGAAGCCGAGTTGGTTATTTCCAAAGGCCAGGGCAACTTCGAGTCCTTCAGCGTCGCCCATCACCACCTCTATTTCCTGTTGCAAGCCAAGTGTGCGGCGGTGGCCAGGCACTTTGGCCTTCCCAGGGGGAGTTTGATCTTGATGGAAAGGGATGCTCGGCCCTGAGTGAGAGACTCGGAAAACGGGCCACGGATTGCAGGTGCCTGGCACAACGAACGTTCGCTAACGAACGTTCGCTGTTGAAAGTGCCAGGCACCTGGGCTTCTCAGTGGAAAACGACCTCTTCTTTGCCGTGCAGCTTGTCCAGCACCCTGGCGGCAATCAGTTCCAGGTGCTCGTCTTTGTGGACGAAGTCTAGGTTATCGGTGGGGACCGTCAACACGGGGCACAGATCGAAGTGCTCGATCCACTCCTCGTAGAGCGTGTTAAGCTGTTCCAGGTACTCGGGGGCAATGTCCTGCTCAAAGTCGCGACCACGCTGGGCGATGCGACGTTGCAGGGTGGGCACCGAGGCCCGCAGATAGATCACCAGGTCCGGGGGAGGCATGATCTCGATGACCGTCTCGTACAGGGCACGATAGCTCTGGTAATCGCGCTCAGCCATGTGCCCCCGCAGATAGAGGTTTTTGGCAAAAATTTCGGCGTCCTCGTACACGGTGCGATCCTGGACCACCGTGCCGGGATGCTCGATGATCTGACGGTGGTGACGCAAGCGTCGGGAGAGAAAAAATATCTGCGAATGAAAACTCCAGGTCTGCATGTCTTTGTAAAAGTCGGCCAGGTAAGGGTTATCGTCAACCGCCTCGTAAAATGGTTCCCAGTATATATATCCGCTGAGCATCCTAGTCAGGCTGGATTTGCCGGCCCCTATGTTCCCCGCTACGGCTATAAATTTCTTCATCCATCCCCTCTCCCACAGAAAAGTTCGGCCCAATTATAGCACAGATAATAACACGCACAATAGACAAAACCCCTTTTCTCTCATAGCCCGCATTGTACTCGAAAATGCGCGATCACGCAAGCGCGATGGGTTTTTGGGGCATAATGGTGACACGTGCCCCCAGATACGTGTCACCCAAACCCAACTCCCTTCATATGAAATGAACATCACGGATTTGCTCAATAGACTTGTGGTCGTGGCGATAGCTGAGTGAATACGCAACCTTGACAACGCTGTCCAAAGTGCTATAATGACCCGACACAGCGAATGATAATGATCGGGGAGGGATAGACCATGCGAGCGGTGATTCAGCGTGTCCGCAGGGGGCGGGTAGCCGTCGAGGGCGAAACAGTGGGCGCTATCGGGCCGGGCCTGATCATCCTGCTCGGCGTAGGCCAGGCCGATACCAGGGCCGAAGCGGACAAACTGGCCCAGAAGATAGCTCACCTGCGCATTTTCGCCGACGCCGAGGGCAAGACCAACCTTTCGGCCCTGGACCTGGAGGCCGAGGTCCTGGTCATTTCCCAGTTCACGCTATACGCCAACTGTCGTAAAGGGCGCCGACCGAGCTTTACCGAGGCTGCTCCGCCCGAACGGGCCGAACTGCTGGTGGAATATTTTGTGACCAGGCTCCAGGAAGCGGGCATCAAGCGGGTGGAGACGGGCCTTTTCGGAGCCTTGATGCTGGTGGAAATTCACAACGACGGGCCAGTGACCATCATCCTGGATACAGAAAGCCTGTGATTTCTAAAGAGGTATTTGATGCAGACTCACTTCTCTTCCACTGGGAGGTCTTTTGAGGGAGTGATCCCCGCTCTATTGACCCCGTTTCTGGAGGGCGGACAGGGCGTGGACGAAAAGGCTCTGGAGCAGTTGTGTGCATTCCTGATCGAGCGAGGGGTGCAGGGGCTTATGCCCTGCGGCACGACCGGCGAAGGGCCGCTTTTGAGCCTGAAGGAACGGAAACGGGTGACTGAAGTGGTGTTAGAGGTCGCCAGGGGACAGGCCTTTGTGATCGCCCACGTAGGCGCGGCCACCACTCAAGAGACCGTAGAGTTAGCCCAACACGCTCACCACACAGGAGCAGCGGCCTGCTCTATCGTCACCCCTTATTATTATCGCCTGGAAGCAGAGGCCCTGATCGCCCACTTCTCAAAGGTGGCCGACAGCCTGCCGGATTTCCCTATCTTTCTATACAACATCCCTCAAAACACCGGCCACAACCTCTCCCTCCAGGCGGTACGAACCCTGGCCGAAAGGCACGCCAACGTGATCGGCCTTAAGGATAGCAGCGGAGATATGGGCCAACTCCTCAGCTATCTGGAGGTGCGAGGCGGGGCGTTCAACGTGGTCGTAGGGAGCGACGGCTTGATCTTCCCGGCCCTGAGCATGGGAGTGCGCGCCTCGGTCTCAGGCAACGCCAACGTCTTCCCAGAGATCTTCGTGGCCCTGTTCGAGGCTTTCCAGAAAGGCGATTACGCTGCCTGCCAGAACATCCAAAAGAAGATCAACGCCATAGCCAGACTTATGGGCTATGGACGAGAATTGTCCCTTTTCAAAAAGATGCTGGAGCGGCGTGGGGTGCGGGGCGGGCAGGTGCGAGCGCCTCTGCCGGAAGCGACTCCAGACAGGGTAGAAGCCTGTGCCAGAGCCCTGCGCCAGTTAGGTCTTTTAGAGGGTCAAGCCCTGTGAAGAGAGAGGGTGCGTCCAGAAATTTTGGCGACTGCTCATAGCCCTCGTCCCCGAGGGCGGTCCAAACAAGCTGCTGCGCCCCTGAGTCGCCCCCGAGACGGGGGCCTGGAGCTTTTCTGAAGAAACTCGCTCTCCTGCCTAAAATCCTGGACAGACCCGAAGAGAGGTATTGACTCGGAGCAATCTTTATACTATACTAAGAGCAATCAAATCGGCAGGTGGTGGACATGATAAGCGTAGACGAAGCTCTGGAATATATTCTCAGGCACCTCAAGCCGCTGGAGCCGGAGGAGGTATCTATCGTAGATGCTTTGGACCGGGTTCTGGCGGAGGACCTCTATTCCGACATGGACATTCCCCCCTTCGACAACTCGGCTATGGACGGTTATGCTCTGCGGGCGGCCGATATCGCCGGGGCCAGCCAGGACAGTCCGGCCACGCTGTGCGTGGTAGCCGACCTGGCCGCCGGCTACACCACCGACGTGCAGGTGGAGCCGGGCACGGCTATTCGCATCATGACCGGCGCTCCCTTGCCGGCCGGAGCCGATACGGTGGTCCGCTTCGAGGATACCAGCGAGGGCCTGGAAGGTAAGTGCGACCAGGAGGTCAAGATATTCGTGCAGGTGCCGGCCGGGGGGAACGTGCGGCCAGCCGGCGAGGACATCCGCCGGGGAGAGCTGGTCCTGACCAGGGGCACGGTGCTGCGCCCCCAGGAGATCGGCGTTTTGGCCTCGTTGGGGCGGAGCACGGTGCAGGTCATCCGTCGCCCTCGGGTGGCGGTCCTGGCTACAGGCGACGAACTGTTGACCATCGACGCCCCTATAACCCCCGGTAAAATACGTAACTCCAACGAATATTCCAACGCCGCTCTGGTGCAACGTTATGGCGGCGTGCCCGTTCGTCTGGGCATCGCCCGTGACAACGTGGCAGACCTGACCGCCAAGATACGTCACGGTCTGGCCCAGGGCGTTGACCTGTTCCTGACTTCGGCGGGCGTCTCGGTGGGAGACTACGACGTGGTTAAGGACGTGCTCAACGCCGAGGGAGAGATGCACTTCTGGCAGGTACGCATGAAGCCGGGTAAACCCCTAGCTTTTGGCCTGATCCAGGGTGTACCGCTCATCGGGTTGCCGGGCAATCCGGTCTCGTCCATGGTTTCCTTCGAGCAGTTTGCCCGCCCGGCCATCCTCAAGATGCAGGGCCGCACCACGTTGCGCAAACCGACCGTCCAGGCTATCGTGGAGGAGGAGGTGAAGAACAGCGGTCGGCGCGGCTTTGTGCGGGTCGTGGTCGAGAAACGGGCGGATGGCTACCACGCCCATCCCACCGGCGGACAGGGTTCCGGGGTGCTGACCTCGATGGTCAGGGCCAACGGCCTGGCTATCGTGCCCGAAGACGTGCGCCTGGTCAAAGCTGGCAGCCGCCTCACCGTCCAGATGCTCGATTGGCCGGAAGAGGTCGAATGAAGTCTAATGAAGTCGAATGAGGAGTGACATGGTGGTTCCTATTATCTCTGTGGTAGGCAAGTCCAACACGGGCAAGACCACCCTCCTGGAAAAGTTGATCGCCGAGCTTAAACGGCGTGGCTACCGGGTGGCTACTGTCAAACACGATGCTCACGGCTTTGAGCTCGACCGGCCGGGCAAGGATTCCTGGCGTCACGCCCAGGCCGGCAGCGATAGGGTGGTCCTTTCCTCGCCCCGCAAGCTGGCCCTCATCAAGCGTCTGGACGAGGAGATGCCCCTCGATCAGATAGCAGAATTGGTTTCAGACGTGGACATAATCCTGACCGAAGGCTACAAACGGGGCGATAAGCCCAAGATCGAGGTCTCGCGGCGCGAAAGAAGCGGCCAGCTATTATGCGCTGAGGAAGAGCTGGTAGCCATCGCTACCGACCAGTCTTTCGCCGTGAACGTGCCTCAATTCGATTTAGACGACGCGGTGGGCATCGTCGATCTGCTGGAAAAAAAATTCCTGGAAGCCGATAGACAAGGAGGCAACTAACGTGACAAGAATAATATGCCGTCAAACTGAATGCATCTTCTGGGATAACATGATGTGCACCTCCGAGGCCATCGAACTCGATCCCGATCAGGGCTGCCTGACCATGGAAGAGTTGGAAGAAATGCTCCTCGATGACGACGATTGGGAAGACGAGGACGACGAGTTCGACGAAGAGGATTGGGACGAGGAAGACGAGGACTTCTTTGACGAAGACGAAACTCATCCCCTTTTTATCTCTGGTATCAGATAACAATATTAGCTATCTTTATGTAATGCGTATTCCATACTCGACGTAAAAAGACGCCGCCCCAGGAGAGCAAGGCCATCCCCTGGGGAGAGGCGTCTTTTCGCATGGTCATTCAAACCCAACCTTTGATGACCTTTGACGTAGGAGACACGGGCAGGAAACGAGCGGCCCGCTCATCCTCCCAAGAGCACTACTGCACCCTGACGTCGTCGATGTAGGCCCAGGTGTTGTACCAGTTGTCGGCCCGGTTCCAGACCTCGAAGTGCAGGGTGATAGTCTGGCCCTTGTAGGCGCTCAGATCGAGCGTTACCTGCCGCCATCCACTGTCGTTGGGCGGCCCGTCGCAGCCATAGGCGGTGGCCCAGGTGAGGACGTCCTCGAAAACGGTCGTGCCCTCAATCTTGACTTCAACGGAAGGGAGCGTAGCTTTTCATAATGGCGGGCAGGTAGACTGCTTCAGGCAACTCAAGCTTGGCGACAAAGGCATCAGACCAACCACCGCCATACGTCCCTTGAAAGGGGTTCTGGGTGGGAAAGTCGGTGGACGCAGTCCATCCCGTCACGTAAGCGTTGCCCGCCCCGTCCACGGCGATGCCAAAGACACGGTCACTACCG
>CAZYHC010000010.1:0-120003 GCA_964646625.1 uncultured Anaerolineales bacterium | reverse complement strand
CCGACGACGTGGACGCCTGCCCGACCGAGGCTGGTCCGGCCGAGAACGACGGCTGTCCGCCGCCGCCTGCGCTCGATTCGGACGGCGATGGTCTGACCGACGATGTGGACGCCTGCCCTGCCGAAGCTGGTCCGGCTGAGAACGACGGCTGCCCGCCGCCTGTGCCCGATTCGGACGGCGATGGCTTGACCGACGATGTGGACGCCTGCCCGACCGAGGCTGGTCCGGCCGAGAACAGTGGTTGCCCGCCGCCTGCTTAGGATCGGGTTAAATCTAAAGTCGTATCTACATTTTAACACATTGAGGCATCTCCGTTGTGACAACTATAGCGGAGATGCCTCTGCTCATTTGTACCGTCCGTTTGCCATATTACCCGAAATGGTGTAAAATAGTGCCAATTGTGCTTTAATTGCCAGATAAGGACAAAGTCTTGGGCCAAATTGTATCCAGAGAGGAAATGTTGAATATACGTGAGAGGCTGCGAGCGGAGGGCCGAAGGGTGGTCCTTACTAACGGTCTCTTTGACCTGTTGCACGTGGGACACGTTGACTATTTGCAGCGGGCCAGGGAGTGGGGCGACGTTCTCATCGTCGGTCTCAACAGCGATGATTCGGCCCGGCGGCTCAAGGGCGAGAAACGCCCCATCGTGCCTCAGAGGGAGCGAGCTGGCCTGGTGGCTGCCCTGGCTTGCGTCGATTACGTGACCATTTTCGAGGAGGATACGGCGGAGAAGCTGGTGGAAATCCTGAAACCCGATGTCTACGTCAAGGGTGGAGATTATACTGTGGGCGAGGAACAAGGGGCGGGTAAAGCTTTGCCTGAGGCCGAGATTGTGACCGCTTATGGTGGGGAGGTGCGTATTTTGCCTTATCTGGCGGATTATTCCACGACGAATATTATTGAGACCATCTTGCAGCGGTATAGGGAATCAAGCGGACTATGAGTCCATCAGTAGAAGCCCCAGACCCTTCCTTAGCTGCTCCCGCCGAAAAAGAAGGGATTGCCAGGGCCGCGGGGATCATCGCCCTGGGCAATGTGATCAGCCGTGTGCTGGGTCTGGTGCGGGAGACAGTTATCGCTCACCTTTTTGGGGCTACCGGTCTGGTCAGCGCCTATCGGGTGGCGGCCATCGTGCCTACCATGCTCTACGATTTGCTGGTGGGGGGGATGGTTAGCTCTGCCCTGGTGCCCGTCTTCAGCGATTATGCCACCTCTGAGGGACGGGATGAGCTATGGCGTCTGGTCAGCCTGATGCTCAGTCTGGCGGCGGTGGCGCTCTCCCTGGTGGTGCTCGTCCTGGAGATATTCGCTCCACAGGTGGCCTGGCTGCTGGGTGGTGGGTTTGAGGCATCCCTGCTGGCCGAGGTTGCCCGTCTGATGCGTCTCACCGTGCCAGCGGTCATCTTCTTGAGCCTGTCGGGCATCACTACCGGGCTGCTATATGCCCTGAAGCGGTTCACCTACCCGGCTTTCACCGTCGCCGTCTTCAACGCCAGCATTGTGGTGGGGGCCATTCTGCTGGCCGATAGGCTGGGCATCGCCAGCGTGGCCCTTGGGCTGCTGGTGGGGGCTGTCTTTCAGGTGGTCATGCAGATACCGGGCCTGCGCGACATGCGTTTCACTTTTTCTCTCACGCTCTCCCACTCTGGTCTGCGTCGCATCTTGATCCTGTATCTGCCCATCGTGGCCGGGCTGGTCATCAGCCAGATTCAAGTAGCCATCGACCGCAACCTGGCTTCGCGCACCGGCCCCCAGAGCATCGCCTGGATGCAGAACGCTACCACCCTGGTTCAATTCCCTCACGGTCTGGTGGCCGTAGCTATCTCTTTAGCCGTGTTGCCTTCCCTGTCCAGTCTTAGCGCCCAGGCTGATTGGGAAGGCTACAAGGGGACTCTGGCTATGGGGTTGCGCCTGGTGCTGGTTCTGATCGTACCTGCTACGGTTGGCCTTTTCATTTTAGCCACGCCCATCGTGGCCCTCATCTTCCAGCACGGCCAGTTCAAAGCCTACGACACGGCCTGGACTGCTCTGGCCCTGCGCTATTACCTGCTGGGGCTGGTCTTTGCCTCGGTCGATTGGCCTCTAAACTACGCTTTCTATGCCCGTCAGGATACTTTAACCCCGGCTCTGGTCGGGGTTTTCAGCGTGGTCGTGTATCTGATCGTGGCTCTGGCGCTTATGAGGCCGTTGGGCATGATCGGTCTGGTGCTGGCCGACTCGGCCAAGCACACGGCCCACGCCTTGACCATGTTGATCCTCACCCAGCGCCGCCTGGCCGACCTGCGGGGGCAAAGGCTGAAAGCTACTACTCTTAAAACCCTGCTGGCTACAGCCGTGATGGGAGGGGCGGTCTGGTTGCTCCGCGAGGGGCTGTGGAAGGGAGAAGAGATGGCTTTCGTCGGCAAGCTGACCACGGTGGTTGGGGCCGGAGGGGTGGGCTTTGCGATCTATATGATGCTTGCTTCTCTGCTGGGGGTGGAGGAGGTGAGGACGCTGCGACGGGTGCTCTGGCGCAGGCTGCGACGGTAGGAAAGACCGTGTGGCAGGGAGGGAGCTAGAAAGGTATGATGTCTTGGGTAGGTGTGACAGGAGGCTCCTCACACCCAACTAGACAAATCAGATAAGAGTATTTGAGCGCAGCGAGGATATAGTCTCTAATAAGATCAGTTTCCTGGAATGGGTAGCCCCGAAACTCGGGGTTGTTGTCCAGGAAGGTTATGAACAATGTGTATCCATGGTCGGCGATGATTGGCCAGACATCGTATCGGTTCAGAAGCGTAAGGATAAGCTGCACATCTTCTATGAACGAGTTGAATAGCGCGTAGGGGGTTGGTGGTAGCTGGTAGGGGATTTGTATATTGTTCAAGGCAGCGACACTTATGTAGATATAGGGTCCTACTTGAATGCCTTCCTGGATGACTTCTAGGATATTCTCGACCTTCCCGTACGATAGACCCTTTGCTATATTGGAGACATCTACAAGCCGTTTTGGGAAGAATGTAGAGAAGGCGTCCAATGAGGTGCCACAGTTTGCAAGAATCTGCTTAGAGATCTTCTGTGTACCGGTAGACCACTGTGTTGTGTATATATATTTGGCCATATAGTCGCGGTAGTCATGGTGTGTGCATGGCATGTCTGACTCTCACCCCTTTGTGTTTATATAGATAGAACGAACGACAGCAGGCTGCGTCGAAGGGTACTTTTTTCCGGCTTGGGAGATCGTCGGTCGGGAGACGTACTCCATACAATCTCTTCCGCCCACGTATGGGCAGCCTTCCCGCCTTGGAAAGCCCGCCATCTTGCGGACATGCCGCTTGATGCTGGTCCCTTGGTCAAAGGGCAATCTCCAGGCTCTGGGCCGGGGGCGACTATTCCGTCGCCCTTCCCCTTCAGCGGCTAACCACTCCCGCTGTCCTGTCTATATTGTATCACGAATTTGCGATCCCGTCAACAGCTTGACCAACGACCAGGTGTAGAGTATAATACAGGCGTGGTCGCCTCTGTGCGAGATAAGAGAAGGAAGCTCGTCTATGACTCTGCCAATGGATTTGTATCCTAAAAAGCGTCGTCTATCCCCTATTGTCATCACCGTCCTGGTGGTCATCTGTTGCCTGAGTTCCACTGCCATGGTTGTGCTCTATCTCAGGAACAGGCCCGGCCCGGAAGTGGACCGTTCGGCCATCGTGGCCCAGACCGTGACGGCCATGGCCCTTTCCCAAACGTACACCGCCATCCCTCAACCATCCACCTCGCCGGTGCCTGCTCAGTCATCCGAATCGTCTTCTACGCCCGTTCCTGACGTGCCGACGCCCCCTCCGACTGCCACTTCCACCCCACTGCCTACTTCTACGCCTACTCCTATCCCCACCGGGTTGGTCAGCGTAGAAGTTCTCAATATCCGCACCGGGCCGGACACTACCTATGGGGTCATCGGCCAACTGAAAAAGAACGACCGCCTGGAACTTTTGGCCCGCAACGAGGTTGGCACCTGGCTTCAGGTGCGAACGGAAGACGGGCGCGAGGGCTGGGTCTTCGCCGAGTACGTTTATACTACCGTTAATATCATTACCCTCCAGGTCGCTACTGAAATACCACCTCCCTGATACTCCGGCGGGTCGAAGCGCCGCCCTCTCCTCAGCCTTACCCAAATAGGCCAGAGAGCATCCACAAAAGGGAGCATGAGATATCCAGGAGCGCAGCATGAGGAAAGCAACCATTATCGGCTTACTGATAATTATGGCCGTTGTGATATTAGCCCTGGGCTGGCAGATATTGAGCTTTCCTTCCTGGCCCACGCCTGTCGTTCACATTCCATCGCCCACCCCCACAACCACACCGTTACCGACCGCACGGGCGACTGGCCCAAGACCCACCGTGCCCACGGCTACGCCGGTCCCTCGTGCCCCCACGGCTACGCCAGTCCCTCCTGTACTCACGGCCACGCCGGTCCCTCATGTGCCCACAGCCACGCCGGTCCCTCGTGTGCCCACGGCCACGCCGGTGACGCCCGCACCTACTGCTACGCCTCTCCCCAAAGCGCTCAGGTATAAAAAGCTCATGGCCGTCCTGGTCTACGTCCCCCAGTCCAACGTCGGACCTGAAGGGGCTACCGGGATGGTCAGCCTGGAGGTATCCAGCGGTCACCTGGAGGTACAGGTGGAAGGATTGCCTCCCCTGGAGGGGCAGCTTTATGAGGGTTGGCTGATGCAACGAGAGAGCGGGGCTATGCTTAGCACCGGCAAATTCAATACCGATGCGAGGGGCAGAGGTGGTTATTCTATAACCCTGGGCGACCAGACAGGTCAGGGCTGGGATTTTTTCATTATAACTGTTGAACCTGAGCCAGACCCCCATCCCGATCCCTCCTCTGACCGTTCCATTGGTGGGTCGCTCAGACCCGGTGGAGCAGGGATCCCTGCTCCCTACTTAACATAATGAAATAAGAAAGGAATGATTAATATGAGCAAAAGATTGATTGTGACGATAAGCATTGCCATCTTTGTGGTGGTGGTGGCCCTGGTTGCAACCCGGGTGGCGCTCTCCCCTTTTATTGTCAAGGAAGGGCAGGTGGAGGAAGGGCAGGTGGATATACCTTCGGAAGAAGATGTGAAGAAAAAGCAAATGGCCGAGGTGGAAGCCACCGTCGTAGCTGTGGAAGAGCCTATGCCGGAGGGCGGTGAACCGGTGGCCCTGGCCAGTGGTTCATTCCAACCCCTGCCAGGGGAATATGAAGTGGCAGGGGAAGGCACGGCCACCATCTATCAGTTGCCTGATGGGGGCTACATCTTACGCCTGGAAAATTTCTTCGTGACAAACTGTCCTGGTTTGCGGGTCTATCTGGCCGTCGAGAATGAGCTCGAAAGCGATGCTGATTCAGAGGAGATATGGCTCGATATGGGCC
Source organism: uncultured Anaerolineales bacterium (assembly GCA_964646625.1). GTDB lineage: Bacteria > Chloroflexota > Anaerolineae > CAZYHC01 > CAZYHC01 > DAOULT01. The sequence goes on along the minus strand of CAZYHC010000010.1, from coordinate 114,602 downwards.
CATTGAAAGGGAACAAAGGCAATCAGAACTACGAAATCTCGTCCGACATTGATCCAGGTGAGTATAGTTCTGTCATCATCTGGTGCGAGTCTTTGGAGACGTCGTTCTCGGTTGCCAGCCTGACGAAATAATGGTGAAATAAGCGCCAGGATGTGTATTATTTGGGCATGTTCTGTAGAGCGTAGTATGGTTCTAGAGGCCATCCCTCCGGGCTGGTGATCGACCACCAGAATTCTTCCCGGTCTTCCGTCCAGTCGGGATCGCACAGGTAGATCAGGCTCATAACCCCGATCCAGGGCGCCCAGTTCTGTTTGGCGTACTGATAGGCGCGCACCAGGTAGTCTGCCATCTCGGCCTCCGTAATGGCGTGCCAGGCGTATGGAGAATCCGGTCTGGGATCTCTGGTCCAACCAAACTCCAGCAGGATCACCTGTTTATCGGCATCGCCGTTCGCCACCATGATCTGGCGCAGGTCCTCCACATGACGGAAACAGTAGATGCGCTTACGCTCCGGAGGGCTGGGATCGTTGTTGTGGAGGACGGCATCGCCGGCCACCACCGCGGGGTCAGTTTCAGGTGAGACCTTGTAGCCGGCGCCGTGCGCCCCCAGAGCATCGAAATAGGGTTTGGCCCCGGCATCGTACATGCCCTGCAGGAATATCTCGTCGGGCATGGCTACGTCGTCCCATCGGCTGGTAGGTGATAGTCCCGCGCTGATGACTATGGCGTAAGGATCGGCCGCCTTAATGGCCTGGTACGCGACTCTCAACATTTCGGTGTATTCGGCCGGATTAGGCGGTCTCCCGCCCCACTCGCTGCGGCCCGGCACGTTCAAGTTAGGCTCGTTCCATACCTGGTAAGATCTGATCCGTCCCCGGTAACGGCTGGCCACAGCGGATAGAAAATCGGCGAAATCCTGAAGGTTATCGGGCGGGCCGTTCTCCGGGAAGCCTCCGCCTGCCCACTGCGGCTGGCTGTCTATCCTGGCGATCAGGTCCAGGCCGTGCTGTTCCACCTGATCGACAATCCGGTCCGTGCGCGACCAATCGAACTGCCCTTTGCCCATTCCCTCGATTTCCCGCCAGGGAAAAGTTTGCTTGACCCACCCAAAACCGGCCTCTTTGATCAATTTCAGATCGCGGTCGGCCGTTTCGGGCCGCCACCAGAGAAAAGCCTGCATCCCGTATTCAGGCGAGCTCATATGCATGGATTTGGGTTCAGGGGGCGGAGGTTCGGGTGTGGGTTGTTCCTCTGCCACGGGGGGAATAACCTCGATGCCGATAATAGTCGCCCCCTGGGCCCCCAGGCTGCCATCGCGGTCGAGGCCGATGGTGAAAAGAACCTGGATACCATTCGGGGCGGTGGTCTGAAGACGGGCCATCCCGCTCTCGTCGAATCCGACCTCGCCCCCGGCCTCCAAAACAAATTCCGCATCAGCCAAAGCTTTAATTTGCCAGGCCAGAACCCCGTCGGCGGCGTCAAGCGTCATGTAGGCGGCGATGGTGTCTTTAAGCTCTCCCCCTCCCATAGCGGCCCGGATCGGTTCGGCGGCCTGAGCGCCGGGATAAACCGGGATATTGGTCACTTCGGCCACGGTGATCAATTGGGGGTCGCCGAGGGCAATCGGGGTAGGCGTCGGCGGGGTAGTTGGGGCAGGAGTAGAGGTGGGTACAGGTGTATCTGTGGGCTGGGGGGTGTTGGTGGGCAGGAGGGCGACCGTCGGGGTGGGGAGGGTGACGGTGGGCTGAAATCTGGAGGTGGCCCGCGCTAAGCCAGCAGGCGACTGAGGCTGATAAAAAAGCAGACTCCAGGCCGCAAAACCCCCGGCACAAATAACCAGCCCGATCAGTGGTACGGCGATGATAAGACAACCTATGAGGCCGATGATTTTCTTATCTCGCGATGTAGGTGCTGAGCCTGTTTCCTTTAACGACATCGATATTCCTCTCTCTAATTTTTAGGGGCATCGCAATCAACGGCCTAGAGCGCGGACCGCTCCGGCACTCTAGGCCGCTACTTCTCTGAGTGGATATTTTTAACCAAGAACTCCCATAACCTGGTCCTATTTGGGCATGGCCGCCAGGGCGTTGTAGATGGGCAACGGACTCCAGCCCTGGTCTACGATGCCCCACTGGGCCATCTCTGAACCGGGGGCGATGACCCTGAAGTTCAGGTTCCACAGGAACATAACCCCTACCCAGCCCCAGGCTTTGCCCATCTGGTAAGCCTTGACCGTGTACTCGGCCTGTTCTTCCAGGCTGTTGTCGGCGGCGTACTCGTAGTTGTGCGCCGGGCTGCTGGATGAGGCCCAACCGAACTCGGTAGGCCAGATGGTCTTATCGGCATCGCCGTAGTTAACCATAATGTTACGATAGCCCTCCATCGTGGCCTTGTAGCTCCAGCTATGGTGACGATTGGTGACCGGGCCGGTGAAGCGCAGGTTAGGTTCGTCGAAGGCCTGCCAGTCAACGTCGGGCGGCACGTTGTAGCCGCTGGGGTGCGAGCCTACGGCGTCGCAATAATCTTTCATCCCGGCCTGGTACATCTGCTCCAGGTAGGTATAATCGTCGATAGCCCAGGGTTGGGGAGCGCCTGTAGGGGTCAGCGCCCCGCTGACCACGATGGCGTTGGGGTCAGCGGCCTTGATAGCATGGTAGGCCAGCTTCAAAAGTTCCACGTAACGGGCGGCATCCAACTGCTCATTGCCCCATTCGTAGTGCAGGTTTTGCTCGTTCCAGATTTCGTAAGCCTGCACGCGACCCTTGAAGTGGGCGGCCATCGCTCCCATGAAGTCGGCGTAATCCTGGGGATTGGCCGGTGGCCCTTCCACGCTCATGTCGGTGTTAGGCGGCCTGGCCCAGCCGGGCGCTTTGACCACGCTGAACAAAACGTTGACGCCGGAGTTGTGCATCACGTCGGCTATTTTGTCCAGCTCGCCCCAGTTGTAGGCTCCTTTGGAGCCTTCGATGTCCTTCCAGGGCGTCTGTTGCTTGACCCAGTTAAAGCCCATACCTTTGACCGCACTGACGATAGGCCCCAGATCGGTGTAATACATGTGAGCCTGGATGCCGTAGCCAAAACCGGGATTGGGGGCCGCAGCCAGGGGAGCAGACTCCTGGGCGGGTGGGGGTTGTTCTTCGCCCCCTCCGCCGCCGCCCTCTTCGGCTGGGGGCTGGGCCTCGGCCACCGCCACCGGGGTGGGGGTGGGCACCGGCGTGGGAGTCGGTAACGGAGTAGGGGTAGGAAGCGGAGTGGGGGTGGGGGTGGGTTCGGCCACCAGCAGGGCCACCTGTCCTCCTCCCCCCGTAGGGATTTGGCCGTCGGCCGAGACGGCAGCCTCGATGATGTATTCTCCCGCCTGTTGAGGCGCGGTCCATACATACTTGGGATCGCTCAAGGGGCGCGTTTCTTCTGACATCGGGTTGCCGGCCGGGTCTTGCACCTTCCATACCACGTTGAACTGGCTCTGCACCGGCGGCACGACCAGGTCGTGGAACTTACGGATGACCTCCCATATCTGTCGGTCGTTGTCCTCGCCCAGCAGGTTCTCCACGGCCACTCCCCGTAGATTGTATTGGGCCACAAGCTGGAGTTTACGGGCGATGCTGGCTGCATTCTCCAGCCAGATGGTGTGTTCTTTTCCCTCCCCGTTTCTATAGCTGAACCAGTAGGTCCCGCTCGCCTCGTCAAACTGGATGCCGGTTGAGTCTCGCAGCGCAGCCAGCGATAAGGTCACTTCCTGACCAGGCACGACGCTTTCTGGCTCTCCCTCGATGATGACCTGATTGAGAGGTTCCAGAGCCTCGCTGTAGGTGCGTTCGATGAGCACGTCATCGACTTTCTCCATGCTTCGGACCGAGATAATGAGCTGTATCTTGTAACGGTTGACCTCTCCCACTGTCCAGGAAAGCAAGGCTTCCATTGTTCCGCCGGGGGCATAGGCTTTTGGTTGTTCCAGGGCCGGAATCTTGAGCCCGTCGGCGGCCCGACCAAGCGCCTGCCAGTCGTAGACCCCTGTATCCCAACGGTCGGCGGCCACCGGGGAGGGCGGCCCCACTCTGACCGTCAAAAGCTTCTGATGCTCGTGTAGAGCGGCGGCTAAATCGGCGATGAAGGCACTGTAATCGTCGCGCAGATTAGGGTTAATGCCCCGATAGTCGATGTCGATGCCGGGATACATGTTCTGCACCACCAGGCCGACAATGGAGGCGATGTGTCTCTCCCTGAGATCTCTGCTGACCAGCGTATTATCGATAAGATCGCTTCTTACCACCCCATCGTCGCCCCAATTGCGCAAGGTGGGCAGCACAATGTACGAAGCGTCTTGAGTGGCCTTGGGCAGAGAACCCAGGTCGCCGGCGATAGTGCCATCTCCGCTGAGGCGCAAGCCCTGGGGATTGAACTCCACCAGAACCTCTTTGCCCTCAGCGGGCATAGCTTCCTCTAACGTGTCCATCCCGGCGGAGATGGCCGGAGCGATGAGCTTGGTTTGCATTATTACCACCGAAGCAGGAACATGAGAAAGACGACTTTCTACGACATCTGCTTCGGGTATCAGGTGGCTGGGCAACCACTGCCAGCGTTCGCCCGTCCAGGTGTAGAGATCGAGCGTTCTATAAGGCTCGGCGTCGTTGGGAATGGGAATGGTAATAACCACCGCGTTGGGTTTTTTGCTGCCTCGCACCTCGATGGCATAGAGGGGGCTTTTCATGATCAGATTGGCGGGCATCACTTCGGCGGCCTGTAACAGGTCCCCGCCCGCCGACCCTTCCAGGAAAGAGATCCGTGGCGTGATGCTCAATTTAGCTTTGATTCTGCCCGACATCCCTTCCGGCAAAAAGGTTATCTGAGAGCCATCGGGATTGATAATAGCTCCTCCGTCTCTATCAATAGTGGAATAACCGGCCTCAAAGATGCGTTCCATCGCTGAGACGGGTGGGAGCAAGACGCTGAGCACGATCAGCAGCGGGATCAGGCCCAGGTTGATAATCCAACCGGCCCATCTACCCTCCACCACTATCTCTAAGACTTTGAGCAAGGGGTTTGCCATAATAAGTTATATCAACTCCTTTCAGCTATCACCGTATGAGAGCGAGATACGACGAGATTTGAGATAGGACATACAGGGTGCCTCTCTCTTTCCTCCCCTTTCTCTTCCCTTCCCTCTCCCATCTCTCTCCATAAAAGTAACAACAGCAGGAAAATCAGCGGAAAAGTCAGAGGTGGGGAGAGGAACAGGCTGAGGAAAGACGCTTGAAGCAACCAGGAAGCAGCGGTGCCTCCTGTCACTACACCGGCCAGCCAGCTTATAATAATAGCCAAAGTAGGGGACGAACATTCTGAACGTTCTTTGTATCCCATGGTATCGGTGCTCCTCAACGGAGTGCCAGTGTATTCTATCTAGTGTAAAGACGCCGGACAGTTTAGCAAAAAGGCTATGGGCGTGCGAACCGGCACGCCCATAGTATACCATGTTCCGCCTGGCATGGCAAATCTAGTCTCCGCCACCGACCTCGCGTATCAGGCCAAGGTCGAGATCCACGGATGGAGCGTGGCGGCGGTGTTTAACCTTGAGGTCCTCACGGGCAAAGCGTATATAGGCCCGTTTGGTAGTGGATATCACTATGGCCCATCAGGTCCTGCAAGCTGACCATATCACCGCATATGCCCAGTTGAAGAAGGTCTTGAGAGCGTATGTGTCTTGAACCTTAAAAATTTGGCCTCAAAATCTTTTTCATCCTTGTCAAAATCCATAGCCTATGCTATAATGGTTACTCGAATGTACAATGACGCAAAAGCGCGAGACGACCTCTAACGTAAAAGCTGCCTACGACGACTGGGCTGAGTTTTACGATTTCGACGCGAACTCCACGCGAGACCTCAATGCCGCAGTGCTTCGACGCCAGCCGCTCGAACTCGACAACCGCGACGTTTTGGAGTTTGGATGTGGCACGGGGTTAAATACCGCCTGGCTTGCCCGGCAGAGCCGACACCTCGTTGCAATGGATCTGTCCGAGGGCATGTTGAAGCGGGCGAGCGTCCGAGTGAAGTCGTCCCGCGTTGACTTTGTGCAGCATGACATCACCGAACCGTGGCCCTTCGAAGCGAACACCTTCGACCTCGTGGTGGGCAACCTGGTACTCGAGCACGTAGCCGATCTTCGTCCCGTTTTTAACGAAGCCTATCGCGTGCTGAGGTTGAAGGGAGAACTCTACATTTGCGAGTTGCACCCTTTCCGGCAGCTAGATGGGGCTGGGGCGCGGTTTGTCAATCCAGAAACGGGCGAGCGCACATGTGTGCCCAGCTTTGTGCACGACATTGCGGAATACATCAATGCGGGATTAGAGGCAGGATTCTACGTCAGGCATGTCGGCGAGTGGCGTGACGATGAGGAAGCGCGTGAAGGTATACCTCGACTTTTTTCTGTGCTGTTCAGCCGCAGTCATCAGGGGGCCGTAACGCTGTTATCGAAACAGGCAAATGGCACATAGTGTCGTCCTGGAGAAAGGAGTGAAAAAGGCTTTTCCCCGCGCTCTCTGGTTCCCTACGGCAGAACGCTCACCGGCTGATGCGCAACCCCCGCCCTTTCAGCAGACCTTCGACTTCTCGGCGGGTGACCCAACCGGCATCGCCCCAGTTGGTTTGCTTCAGGGCCGAAAAAGCATTGCCGTAGCGCACCCCTTTGTCCACCTGGTCCACTCCTTCTTCTTCGCCCGTCAGGTAGCCGTAGAGGAAACCGGCGCTGTAAGCATCTCCACCGCCCACCCGGTCCACCACCTCGATGTCATAAGCTACGTCTTCGTAGAATTCCCCCCCGGCGTAGGCAATTGAAGACCAGGTGTTGCGCCAGACGGAAGGAGTGCCGCGCAGGGTGATGGTCACCACCTTGAAGCCAAACCTTTCGGCCAGCTTCTGGGCCACCTCCTTGAAATCTTCCCCCTCGATGCCGAAGACGCGCTGGGTGTCCTCCTCGGTAGTGATGAGGATGTCCACCAGGGACATGAAGGGAGTCTGCACCTCTCGCGCTTTTTCCTGGCTCCACAGCCTGGCCCGGTAGTTGAGGTCGTAGCTGAGGAGGCAATCGGCATCTTTGGCTGCCTGCAAAGCCTCGGCGGTGACGGTGGCGGCGGAATCGCTCAGGGCCGGGGTGATGCCGCTGAGGTGGAAAAGCCGCGTCTCTTCGAAGATAGACTTCCAATCCACCTCGCCGGGGCGGATGCGACTGATGGCCGAATCGGCCCGATCGTAGAGGACGCTGCTGGGCCGAGGGGAAGCGCCGTATTCCACAAAATACAGCCCGATCCGGTCTTCGTCCGTCCAGATGACATGGGAGGTATCCACTCCGAACTCGCGGGCCTTGTTGCAAATCATGCGTCCCAGGGAGTTATCGGTCAGGCGGCTGACCCAGGCCGCTTTCAGCCCCAAGCGGCTCACTCCCATCGCCACACTCACTTCCGAGCCGCCGACGGTAACTTCCAGCGTGGTGGTCTGTTCCAGGCGACGGAAACTTGGGGGAGCCAGACGCACCATCGTCTCCCCAAAGGTCACAACGTCGTACATGCTCATCTCCTTTCCCTCAGGGCTTTCCTGAAGTACAAGATTACACCGCAGAGACTGCTGAGGGCGCAGAGTGTTTTAGTGTTCACTCCGCGTTCTCTGCGCTCTCTGCGGTTAAAAAGACCTGTGGCCGGTATCAGGCCACCCCGCTGGCCGACTTTCGGAAAGCCTTACTCCTTCCTCAGCCTTCTTTCATGGTCCAGAAGGGGGGCTTAACCATGAAAGTTTGCTCGTTAGTTTCCTGGCGGGCCAGGTTTAAGTTGTAGAAAAACTTGACCTTTTGCGGGGCGATATCGACCTCCAGTTTGTAGACGTACATGCTCGGCTTCCCGCGATTGGCCAGATAACGCTGGGGCACACGCATGGAGAATCTCCCCTGTTCGTCGGTCTTTTCCAGGGTGTGGAAGACCGGCTTGTTGAACAAATCGCATTGCCCGCCAGCGCAGTTGATTCCCAGGCCACGCTGCACCACCAGGGTAACGAGCGTATCGGCGACAGGCTGACTCTGCTCATCTATCATCAGGCCATGCAGGTAACCGTCATCTGGAGAGGGGCTATCGAGGGCCGCTTGCGGTGTATCGGCGACAGGCCGATTCTGCTCAGCTATCATCAGGCCATACAGGTAATCGTCGTCTGGAGAGGGACTATCGAGGGCCGCTTGCCGGGTAAAGTATATCGCCATTCCGGCAGCAAGCAATACGATACACAGCACGGGTAACGCAATTTTAAGTCTGTCCTTCATTTGATAGCTCCGAAGGTCAGGCCCCTTACCAGATAGCGCTGAATAAACAGGGTGAAGGTCAACATGGGGATCATCATCACCACGGCGGCAGCGCACATGTGCCCCCAGTCAATGCCTGTCTCGCGCATGAAAAGCTGGACGGCCACGGGCATGGTTCTGGCCTGTGTGCCCGTGAGGATAAGGGCAAAAAGGAACTCGTTCCAGGTGAAAAGGAAGATGAAGATAGCCGCCGCGGACAGGCCGGGCGCGGCCAGAGCCAGGGCAATCCGAAAGAAAGCGCCGTAGCGGGAACAGCCGTCAACCATGGCACTTTCCTCCAGCTCAATGGGCAGGTCCTCGAAGAAGCCGCGCATCATCCAGATGATGAAGGGCAGGTTAAAAGTGGTGTAGACCACGACCAGGCCCTGTAAAGTATCCAGCAGCCTGAAGCTGCGCAGGAGAATGAACAGGGGAATGATGGCCGCGATAGCCGGGGTCATGCGCAGGGAAAGGATCCAGAAAGCCAGGTTGCTTTCCCCGCGAAATTTGAAGCGCGCCAGGCTGTAAGCGGCGGGAGCGCCGAGTATAATGGCCACTACTGTACTGGTCAGGGCGGCGATGGCGCTGTTCTTGAAATAGAGGCTGAAGTCATACATCCAGAAAATCTCGGTATAATTGACGAAAGTGGGGACAAATATCCACACCGGCGGCACGGCCAGGGCGTCAATGCGTGTTTTGATCGAGGTCAAGATGATCATCACGATGGGGAACATACAAAAGACGATGACCAGGCCAATGAGGATCCCTCTCACAATTCTTAGTCTCTGACGGCGGCGTGACATTTTCTGCTCCTTAACACTCCCTGAGGGTCATTCTCTTTCGCGCTGGGCTATGAAGATGAAGACATTGGCCATGATAATCATGAGGATTACCATGATGTAAGACAGGGCCGAAGCGTAGCCCATTCTGAAGAACTTAAAACCGTATTTATAAGTGTAGAGGCTGAGCGCCTGGGTGCTGACCCCTGGCCCGCCCAGAGTGAGGACGTAGATCAGGTCAAAGGTCTTGAAGGCATCCATAAGGCGGATGAGCAAAGCGACCAGGAGGGCAGGCTGGATGAGAGGAAAGGTGACGTAGTAGAAGCTCTGCCAGGCAGAGGCGCCGTCAATCAGGGCCGCTTCGAACGGCTCGCGCGGCAGAGCCTGCAAGGCGGCCAACACAATCAGGGCCACAAAGGGGGTCCATTCCCAGACGTCGGCGAAAATCACGGCGGGCATGGCGGTTTGTTGCCGTCCCAGCCAATCAGGCCCGGTGATGCCGACCAAACTGAGCAGGTAATTGACCATTCCCCGTTCGGGGTTATACATGAAGCGCCATATCAGGCCCACCACCACCGGCGTGGTCATCAAGGGGAGCATGATGATGGTGCGAATCAGGCCCTGCCCTCGAAATTCGTCGTTGAGCAGCAGGGCAATGGCCATCCCCAGGATCATCTCCACCACCACCGCTCCACCGAGGAAAATGAAGGTCGCTTTGACGGCTGACCTGAAGAAAGGATCGGTGGTGAAGATAGTGATGTAGTTCTTCAGGCCGACGAACGTCCACGTTGCGGTGCGGTCGGCCAGGTTCCACTCGTTAAAACCCAACCACAAAGAATAGACAAAAGGGAAAAGAGAAATGATTGCCAGGATCAAAACCGCCGGGCCGAGCAGGACTACGGGGGCGTAACGGTGTGCCTGTCTACCTAGCCATTGGCCCAGCTTGCCGTTGTCTTCGGAGCTCATTTTTTACCGTTTTTCTACACCTCTCTTACAGGATAAAGGGGGAGAGGAGCCGTATATCCTCTCCCCCTTTGTCAAAGCAATTGCCTACTTCTGGTAGCCGGCGCTCATCAGGAGTTCGTCAATGAGCGGATTGATCTCGGTCAGGGCTTCCTCCGGCGTCTTCGCTCCGGTCATGGCCTCGGAGAGGGCAGCCTCGATCAGGTCAGCCATTTGCGGCCATTCGGGAATGCGCGGCCGGCCCATCGCGAAGTCCAGTGACTTCAACATGGCGTCGTACTCAATGTACTTTTCGGCCAGTTCCGGGTTAGCCAGGACTGACTTACGAGCGCTGGGCATGGCGTAGGAGAGTTTATACTCCATCTCTGGGGTGGTGGCCCACACGATGAACTCCCAGGCCGCCTCTTTGTTTTCGGAATCGGCCGAGATGCCCATGTCCCAGCCGCCGAAGCACGGCGAACGCCGGATCGTGCCGTCTTCCTGCATCACGCCGGGCTGGAGGACGACGTTCCACAGCCCGATGACCTGGGATTTCTCGGGGTCGGCGAACGTCGGGGCCGCGTTCTGCCACTGCAGGTCCATAGCGGCCTTGCCGCTGGCGAAGGTCTCAGCGCACTCATCCCAGTCCTGGGACAGCACACCAGGGTTGGCTACCTCCACCAGGGAGTGGAAGTATTCCAAAGCGGCAATGGCTTCCGGCGTGTCCAGGCCAGCCTTATAGTTCTCGTCGTAGAAATCGCCGCCAAAAGCGCCCAGCATGCCCACCCAGTTGCACAAAAGCTGCACGCCGCGCTTGCCCATGAAGGTCACGCCGTAGATGCCGTTTTCACTTTCCTTCTCGGTTATGAACTTGGCCGTCTCGTACAGCTCCTCCCAGGTGTCCGGCGGCTTCAGATCGTATTTTTCGAAGATGTCGGTGCGGTAGTACAGCGTATGCACTGCATCGATGAAAGGCAGGCCGTAGAGCACGTCCTCCCACATGCATTGCTCCTCCAGAATCCGGGGGTGGAAGTCTTCCAGTTGGAGTACTTCAGGGTCGGTCTGCTCCACGAACTCCGTCACCGGGTAGAGCCAGCCCTGGCCTGCATACTGGCCCATCCACACGCAGTCCACGTGGATGATGTCGTAAGCCCCGGTCTGCTGCGTCACGGCCGTGAACTGCTTCTCCTGCAAAGTCGGATAGGGCAGGATGTCGAGGTTGACCTTGATGCCGGTCTGCTCCTCGAACGCGGCAAGTTCCTTTTTCAGGGCATCTGGCTTGGCTTCGGCCACGAGCGACACGTTCAAAGTGACGCCTTCGTAAGGTTTGCCTTCGGCTGGAAACTTGTACTCCTGAGCCGCCATCGGCAGCACCAAAGTCACTAACACGACGCACAACACTATCAGGCGGATAATACTCTTAACCATCTTTTTTTCCTCCTTATGTCTTACTCTTCCTTGAATGGATACTTCCTCCTCGAATGTGGTTCAGGCTCTAACTTTCGCCCCCGCCCATCACCTCCTTCCCAATCCAAAACAGGAAACTTGGGTGCTAAGCTCACTCCCAGATTAGACACACCTTTTCCCGGTCACAATTTTAAGGCACAATTACAAGCGAAGCACGAATCAAGACCAACGGCTTCGGTGGACGTATTATACCATATCTCCCTTGTAGTGTCAACATGACTTCCGCACTTCTGTACAAATAGGGCAAAGTGTGATATAATAACCATGACCGTTCATCTGCAACAAGATAAGACGAGAGGAGGAACGATATGGCTCGCGGTTACATGGGAAGGATTCTGAGCGTCGATCTTTCCAGCGGTAGGATTGAGGAAGAAGCGCTTGATGAAGGGATGGGCCGTCAGTATATCGGCGGCTATGGGATGGGAGCCAGGCTGCTCTACGAGCGCATGGCCGCCAATGTCGATCCCATGGGGCCGGACAACGTCCTGGGTTTCGTGACTGGCCCTCTGACGGGCACTCCGGCCCTCATCGGCTCGCGCTTTGTGGTGGTCGGCAAATCGCCCAAAACCCACACCTGGGGCGACGCCAACTGCGGCGGCCGATTCGGCCCTCATCTGAAATTCGCCGGCTTCGACGGGGTGTTGTTCAGCGGCATAGCGGATAAGCCGGTCTATCTCTTCATCGACGAAGGGAAGGCCGAGCTGCGGGATGCGGGGCGCCTGTGGGGCATGAACGTCGGCAAGCTGGAGGATACCCTCAAGGAAGAGCACGGTAAAGACGTCGAAGTGGCTTCCATTGGGACAGGCGGGGAGAAGTGTTCCTTGCTGGCCTGCGTCATGAACGACAAGGGGCGGGCTGCCGGACGCTCCGGGCTGGGAGCGGTCATGGGCAGCAAGCGGCTCAAGGCCGTGGTGGTCAAAGGCAAGCTGAAGGTACCTATGGCCGACGAAGAGAAGATCAAAGCTTTGCGCCAAAAATACATGGCCGAACCCGGCGGCTTATACGACTGGTTGCACAAGGGCGGCACCTGTGAGATCACTGCTGAGGCGGCCATCAGCGGCGACTCGCCGGTCAAGAACTGGGCGGGCGCGGGCCCGGTTCTCTTCCCCCTGGAGAGGAGCTCCAGGATCAGCGACGAGGCGGTCATCGCTTACCAGGAAAAGCGGTACCGTTGCTGGGGCTGCCCCATCGGTTGTGGCGGCAAGGTCAAACTGGATACAGGCCGTTTCGCCCTGATGGCCGGGCACGATCACTACGGCCACAAACCGGAGTACGAGACCCTGGCTATGTTCGGCACCAACCTGCTGAACGACGATCTGGAATCCATCATCAAGCTCAACGAGATCTGCAACGAGTATGGCCTGGACACCATCTCCACAGGCGCGGCGGTAGCCCTGGCCCTCGAGTGCTTCGAGCGCGGCCTCCTGACCACCGCCGACACCGACGGCCTGGAGCTAAGATGGGGTGACGCGGCGGCTATCGTGGCTCTGACGGAGAAGATCGCCAGACGAGAGGGCCTCGGGGAGATACTGGCTGATGGGGCTAAAGTGGCGGCCGAAAAGATCGGCAAGGGAGCGGAAGAATACGCCATACACGTTCAAGGCGAGGAAATTCCGGCCCACGACCCCCGTTTTGTGCCCGGTCTGGCTACCACCTACACCCTGGACGCCACCCCCGGCCGCCATACCCAGGGTGGAGAGTTGATACAGGGCGTGGGGTTCGACTGGTGGCCCGAGGGCTTCGACAAATACACTTACACCGGCCGGGCCGAGTCCCATTACAGATTGATGACCACCTACCACGTGGCCCAGGCCGCTGGCCTGTGCATGTTCGGCTACGCCTGTTACCACATCCAAAGTCTGCCCGAACAGCTTGCAGCCGTGACCGGCTGGGATTACACCATGGATGAGGTTTACAAGACGGGGATGCGCATCGGCACGATGCGCCATGCCTTCAACCTGCGCGAGGGTCACAACCCCCTGGCCCGGAACGTGCCGGGTCGCATGGTGGGCGAGCCCCCTATCGAGGAAGGTAACCTTAAAGGCGTCACCGTGGATTACAGAACCATGAACCGGGAAATTCTGGAGTTTATCGGTTGGGACGTGAGTACCACTGTGCCCGGCGAGGAGAGCTTGCGCCAACTGGACATGGAATGGCTGATCAGGGACCGTAACGAAAAGTGGAATGTGCCCGCCGTCTAAGGCATACACCACACGGAAGTGATTCAGGTAGATCTGCTGGGACTCTGCCACGTTCTTTTGCTCGGCCAGCAGCTCGATGGCCTGGGCAGAGACCCTGGCGGCCTCGTCGAGTTTGCCCAACCCCAGGTAGACCTGTCCCAGATAGGACAGGTCCTCGATGGTCTCGGCCTTGAGCCCCAGCCGCGAACGAATCTGGTGGGCCTGTTGGAAATAGTCCTCTGCCTGGTCGAACTGGCCTCGGCCCAGGGCCACCAGCCCCAGCCCGTTCAGGCAGTAGCCGATGCCTCGCTCGTCGTTGATCTGTCGCCGCAAGTGGTACTTGGCCGCTTCGCTATAATTGCCCTGAACAAAGTTGATCATACCCAGGTACATCAGACCCCAGGCTTCGCCTTCGGGGTCTTGTACCTCCTGCCACGAGGTCGCCTTTTTCCGACCTTCCGCGCTTCTGTGGCTCGGGGTTTGCGCAATAACTGGTAAAATGGTATAATATCCTTTGCATTTCTTATATCCCAGGCTCACCCTGATAACCAGAGATAAGGAGCGAAGACAAGTATGCCACAAGTTAACCTGGGCGTTATTCTGCAAGTCATCATCGCCCTGTTTGGAGCTTTTTTACTGGCTTTTTGGATCAGCATGATCGTCTGGACCTTTCGCGACGTTCGTTCGCGATCCAGGGACATTTTTGCTCAACTGTTAGCCACCCTGATGGTCATCGTTTTCAACATCCCTGGTCTGCTCCTCTACTTTATTCTACGTCCACCCCAGACCCTGGCCGAGGTTTATGATCGGGCTCTGGAGGAGGAAGCGCTGCTGAAGGACATCGAGGAGCGGCTTACCTGCCCCGGCTGCAAGCGCAAAGTGGAAAAGGGGTTCATGTTCTGCCCCGATTGCCACACCCGGCTTAAAAAGGCTTGTCCGGCTTGTGAGCGCCTGTTGCACCTGAAATGGAATATCTGTCCTTATTGTGGAGCCAGCCCTGGCGTTCCGGCCTTCACTCCTCCACAGCGGCAGGCCCCGGAAGTGGTGGAGATGGACTATGCTCCTCACGACTACGCGGCGGAACAGGACTATGAACAGGACTATGATGAAACTCAAAGGATTGCCACCGCAGAGCAATCTGAAGAGACCCTGGTAATAGGAGAAGAGACCTGAGAAGCGAGTCTCGTACTCTCCCATTGCCCATCTGCTAATCTCCCATCTCTTTTGGACGTATCACGATGCTGGATAAACTGGCTCGAATTGAAGAGCGTTACGAAGAACTGAATCAGTTGATGGCCGATCCGAAGGTGGCTACCGACCCCGTTCGGGTGAGGGAATATGCCCGCGAACAGGCCGAAATCGAGGAATTGGTACAGACTTACCGCCGGTACAGGGCCAACGAGGAAGCATTGGCCCAGACCAGGACCATGTTGGACGATGGCCTGGACGAGGGGATGCTGGAACTGGTCTGGGAGGAAATCGCCGGCCTGGAGGACAGGCAGGAGAAGCTTCTAAGCGACTTGAAAATTCTGCTGCTGCCCCAAGACCCTAAGGACGAGAGGAACGTCATCGTTGAGATCCGGGCCGGAGCGGGTGGCGATGAAGCCGGCCTCTTTGCGGCCGATCTGTATCGGATGTATACCCGTTACGCTGAAAATCACCGGTGGGCCACCCACCTCATCAGTTTCAACGAGACGGGCATTGGCGGTTTCAAAGAGGTTATCTTCGAGGTTCAGGGCCGGGGCGCGTACTCACGACTGAAATACGAGAGCGGGGTCCATCGCGTGCAGCGGGTGCCCATCACCGAGACCAGCGGTCGTATCCATACCTCGACGGCCACCGTAGCCGTCCTGCCTGAAGTGGACGAGGTGGAGATCGAGATCGATCCCCACGACCTGCGCACCGACGTTTTCCGCTCCCAGGGACACGGCGGCCAGAGTGTCAATACCACGGACTCCGCAGTGCGCATTACCCATTTGCCCACCGGGATGGTCGTCATCTGTCAGGATGAGCGTTCCCAGCTTCAGAATCGGGCCAGAGCTCTTGCGGTGCTACGCGCCCGTTTATACGACATGGAAGAGCGCAAACAGGTGGAGGAAATAAGCCAGGCCCGCCGCTCCCAGGTGGGCACCGGCGAACGTAGCGAGAAGATACGTACCTACAACTTTCCCCAGAATAGAGTGACTGACCATCGTATTGGTCTTACCATCCATCGTTTGGCCGAAGTTTTGGAGGGCGATATCGATATCTTCATCGACGAACTGACCACCACCGAACAGGCCGAAAAACTACAAAGGGTGGGGATGGACCAGGATGGCTAGAGGAGACACCGCGTTTGACCAGGTGCGCGGCAACAACGAACGTTGGTTGTTTGTGCCGTGCACCTGCAACAGTGTGAAGGAGGCCCTGGGTTGGGCCTCTAAGCTTCTGGCGGAGCAGGGTATTGAGTCGCCTGGCCTGGACGCCGAGGTCATTCTATCCAATGTCCTGGACATCAGTAAGGCCCAGCTTTACGCCCGCCCTGATCGTCGGTTGTATTCGATGCACCAGCTTGTCTATCGGGCCTGGGTGAAGCGCCGCGCCGAACACGAACCTGTAGCTTACATCGTGGGCTATAAAGAGTTCTACGGGATCGATTTCTACGTGGACCGACGGGTGCTCATTCCCCGGCCGGAGACGGAGCTGCTGGTGGAGAAGGCCATCGAGCTGGCCCACGAAATTGGAGGAGCGCCAGTCCTGGCCGAGGTGGGCACGGGCAGTGGAGCGGTCGCCGTCAGTCTGGCCCTTCACCTGCCCCAGGCTACGATCTACGCCACCGACATCTCCCAGGAAGCCCTGGCTGTGGCCGCGTTGAACTGTGAACGCCACGAGGTGCAGGAGCGTGTTCGTTTGCTGGCCGGCGATTTGTTGGCTCCCCTGTCCGAAGCGGTCGATCTTATCGTGGCTAACCTGCCTTACGTCCGTCGCACGGAGTTCCGGGGGCTGGCCCGTGATATCGTGGACTACGAGCCTCGGCTGGCCCTGGACGGCGGCCCGGACGGTCTGGAGCCCATCCAACGTTTGCTGGCCCAGGCCGGACCATACCTCCGACCCCAGGGTGCTATCTTGCTGGAGATCGGCTCCGATCAGGGGGCGGCGGTGACCGCCTGGGCCGGGCGCTGTTTTCCAGGAGCCATCCTGGAAATAAGCAGGGATTACGCCGGCCTGGAACGGATGGTGGTGGTCAGGACGAACCGAACCCGGAACAAAGGATGACCAAAATACGATTGTTGGCCGCCGACCTGGATGGCACTTTGATGGACCGTGACGCTATTCTCTCGCCTCGCATCAAAGCCGCGGTGCGAGCGGCCATGGAGAAAGGCGTGCGGTTCACGCTGGCTACGGGACGAACCTTTCAGGCTACGCGGCCCTTTGCCCAGGAGCTAGGAACCAACGCTCCTCTGATCTGCTACCAGGGAGGACTTATCAGGGAGCCGGCCAGCGGCCAGACCCTTTACGAGCGGGCTATCCCTTTGCCCCTGGCCCGTGAGATCGTGCGTTTTGCCCAGGAAAGAGACCTGCACCTCAACGTTTTTCTGGACGACGAGACTTACGCCGAGAGGATGAGGCCCGAAGTGGAGCTCTACCTCAGGCTTTCGGGGGTGCCCCTGCACCCGGTAGGGGACTTGCTGGCCTTTCTCGACCGTGGCCCTACCAAGTTCATGATCATCAGCGACGAGGAGACCATCGACCGTCTGGCTCCGGAACTTCAAGCCCTTTACGCCGGAAAGCTGAATATCGTCAGATCCTACCGCACCTTCCTGGAGGGGATCCCTGGCGGTGTTTCCAAAGGCGCGGCCCTGGCCGAACTGGCTGCCCATCTGGGCCTCGATCAACAGGAGACCCTGGCCATCGGCGACAACGACAACGATGCCGAGATGGTAGCCTGGGCCGGAATAGGGGTGGCGATTGGCAATGCCAGCCCGGCCGTGCTGACTGTCGCTGACTATGTTGCTCCGCCCGTCTGGGAGGATGGGGCGGCCCAGGCTGTTGAAAAGTTTATTTTGAGTTAAGGGGGTTCAGGATAAAACAACCGTGAATAAGATCGATTTTATGTTGACCGGAGTGGGTGGTCAGGGCACGCTTCTAGCCAGCAATGTGCTGGCCGAAGTGGGCCTGAAGGCCGGTTATGAGGTGAAGAAATCGGAGGTACACGGCATGGCCCAGCGGGGCGGGAGCGTGGTCAGTCACGTGCGCTGGGGACAGGTGGTGCATTCGCCGCTCATCGGTCAGGGCGAGGTGGACTATTTTGTGGCCTTCGAGAAACTGGAGGCCCTGCGCCACATCGAGTTTCTGAAACTGGGCGGGACGGCCATCATCAACGATTACCGCATCACTCCCATATCGGTCAGCTCCGGCGGCGACGAGTACCCGGACGACGAGCGCATACAGCGGGCGTTAAAGGAAGTGACGGAAGATTTGCACTTTGTACCGGGCGTGGCTCTGGCCGAGGAGTTGGGCCATGCCAGAGCCAGCAACGTGGTGTTATTGGGAGCGCTTTCTACCTTTCTCGATATCTCCCCTGACATCTGGTTGGAGGTCATTACCGCTCTGGTGCCAGAGAGATACAGAGAGCTTAACCGTCAGGCCTTTCACAAGGGACGAGCCAGGCTGGCTTAGCCATTTTCACTACCAGCCCTTAACCGAACCTCTACCGAATCTCCACCCAGAGCAAGACTGGTGTATGTTATGATAATAGTAGCGTTTTTCTCCGTCTGAATGACTCATTGGTGGCGGAAAGAAGTAGGGGGAATCTTATGGCTGTGGTTTTGTCCATGTCCATTTTACTGAAGATGTTGGGAGTGGCCATACCTCTGGGACTGGCCTTTGTGGTGCTGGTGCAGGGACGTCATCGTCTCAATTGGATTTTCTGCTTTTTCATGTTTGCGATGGCCTTGTGGAGCGGCGGGACGTTCATGTTGCACATGGCTTTGTTGCCGGGGGTGGGGGACGTGACCTCCTGGCTCCAGGCTGGTTTGTTCGGCTTTTTAGGGATCCCGATGGCCCTCTACCTGCTGGCCCTCGAGCTGAGCGAGGTGCCCGCCTCGTTTTTCAAACGTATCACCACCGGAGTTGGTTTTCTTCTTCTCCTCATCTGCTGGGGAGCATTATTCGGGCGTCTTTTGGAGGTGGAGATCAAGGTGCTTCCCAGCGGCGAAATCCTATACTCCTTCGACTATTTTGCCCCGCCTTTTGTTCTGGGGCTATTGTATCTTTTCGTCTATTTCTTTCTGGCGGAAGGGGTGTTACTATGGCCCCTTTATCAGTCCAGGCGAGCCAGCCGGGTTCAAATCGAATCGAACCCTTTGCTTGCGTTGGGTGGCGCTCTGACTCTGATTGGCGGCAGCCTCAACATTTTCCCCATCATTGGTAAGTATCCTATCGATTCTATTTTTATGATTGGCGCTTCTTTGATCTTCGCTTATCTGATCACAAAGGTTCAATTGCTCGATCCGTTGCGCAAGTTGAACGACGAATTGGCCCTGGCTAACCGGAGGTTGAAAGAGTCTAACCGTAAGATTTTGGAAGCCAACCGTCTCAAGAGTGAGTTCCTGGCTAATATGAGCCACGAACTGCGTACCCCGCTCAATTCCATTATTGGCTTTGCTAAGGTGATCCTGAAGGGCATCGATGGCCCCCTGACGGAGATGCAACGCATCGACCTGACGGCCATCTACACCAGTGGACAGCATCTTCTAAACCTGGTCAATGATATCCTGGACCTTACCAAGATCGAGGCCGGCAAAATGGAACTGAACCGAGAAAACCTGGATTTCCAGGAGATCATCGCCGGAGTGATGTCCACGGCCATTGTCCTGGTCGAAGGCAAGGACATAGAACTTATCGAGGAAGTGGAAAAAGGACTGCCGCAGGTGTACGCCGACCGGGTGCGGGTCAGACAGATCATTCTCAACCTGGTTGCCAATGCGGCCAAGTTCACAGACAAAGGATCCATTTCTCTGCGGGCTTCGATCAGAAATGGCGAGCTTTTGATCGGGGTGGCTGATACAGGCATCGGCATCGCCAAAAAGGACCTGCCTGTCATCTTTGAGGAGTTTCGCCAACTGGATAGTTCCACCGCCCGGCGGGCGGAGGGTACAGGGTTGGGGTTGCCCATCAGCAAGCGTCTGGTGGAAATGCATGGAGGACGGTTGTGGGTACAAAGCAAGTTTGGGGAGGGGAGCACTTTCTATTTCACCTTGCCCCTGGCACGTAGTCAGCAGGAGCGAGGACAGCCAGTATTCCAGAAGGGCAGAGATACTTCCATCTGACCGATTTGACTGGGAGGGCAATACGTTGTAAAATAGTAATCAGGTTGCCTAATCTCAAGCGTGAGGTTTAGATGGAAACCCATAGCCACAAAAGGAAGGTCCTTTACATCGAAGATAATGTCGCGAACCGCCTGTTGGTCAGAAGGATATTGGAGGCCGAAGGTTATATCGTGCTGGAGGCGGAGGACGGTTTGTCTGGGATCCGGATGGCCCAGGAAGCTCTGCCGGATTTGATCTTGATGGACATCAATATCCCCGGTATGGATGGCTATGAAGCCACTACCAAGCTCAAGGGCATAGAAGCCTTGCGGGATGTCCCCATCATCGCTATGACGGCCAAGGTTATGGAAGGTGATCGGGAAATGGCCCTCATTGCCGGTTGTGACGGCTACATCCAGAAACCGATTGAGGTGGATCGGCTGCCCCGTCAACTGGAAGAATTCCTGGGCGGTAAACGGGAAGAGGTCTCCCTCAGCGAAGAACGGGTCTACCTGCGAGAATATAGCCAGAAACTGGTCGATAGGCTGGAAGAGAAGATCGCTGAACTGACGAAGGCCAATGAGGAACTCAGAAATACAGACAGGGTCAAGTCCAAGTTCATCGCCATTGCTGCCCACGAGCTCAAGACGCCCCTGACGGTCATTCAAGGCTATCTGGGCATCATCCAGGCCAGAGATAGTGCCTTCCAGATAGACCATAAACTGGCGGAAATGATCAGCGGCATCGCCAAGGGGGTGGAACGTCTCAACAACATCGTCATGGACATGGTGGACGTGACCCGGATAGAGGCCGGAACGTTGCAATTGCGTCTTATACCGACGGGGCTGGGAGAGATCGTTCAGGCCGTGATCGATAGAATGAAACCTTTCGCTGACCAACGCCAACAGCGTCTCACTGCCGACAACTTCGACCATCTTCCCAAAGTGTTGGTTGATGGTGAACGCATCCAACAGGTATTCGTTAATCTGGTAGGCAACGGCATCAAATTTACACCCGACGGGGGGCGCATCCACATCGAAGCCAGGTTGGTGAAGGGTGACGAGGAAGAGATTATCGATCATTCGATGACCATGCAGCATGATTTTTTGGAGGTCGTGGTCGAAGATTCGGGCATCGGTATCGATATAGAAGATCAGCAGCATATCTTTGAACGCTTTTACGAGGTCAAGGATGCCTCGCTGCATAGCACCAGCAAGGTCGAGTTTATGGGCAGTGGTATAGGACTGGGGCTGACCATCGCCAGGGGCATAGTTGAGGCCCACGATGGCTGGATCTGGGTGGAAAGCGAGGGCTGTGACATTCACAAGTGCCCTGGCAGCCGTTTCCACGTGCTGCTGCCGACAATTTAGCTTAAGCTCCCCAGAGGCCCTGCTAGGCCCTGCTATAGGTAGCAGGGCCTTTTTAATTATATCCAGGTGGCCCTGGGGTTTCCTTTTATTGGATCACATGTACTGTGTCGAGCAGCACCCTGTCACCCTGGATTTGTCCCTTTTCATCGATAACCGGCAACCTTTCTCCGCTCAGAGGATCGTACATCCCAGCCTTCAGCCGATACTGGCCGGACGGCGCTGCCGGCTCAACTTCCAGCAGATACTCGTCAGCGATAACCTCTCCTTCCATCCAGCCTGAGGTCGGCAACGTGCCCTGGCCGGGAAAGTCGTCCTTTTGTCCCCAGATCTGATCGTCCTCACCGATCAGGTGGGTGAACACCTTGTAACTGGTTTCCATCTCCGCCAGTGCCCGCCAATAGAGCTTTAAATGTAGTGTATCGCCAGCAGCTACCTTGTTTGCATCCAGGTCATAGCCCACGAGCTCCACCTTGTTCCCCAGATTGACCCGCATGGGTCTCTGGACTGAGGGCAAGGTAAAATTCCTGGGCCTATCCTCTACCTGTACTGAGCCTATCTCCGTCCCCGCCTGGTTTAGCACTTCGCCAGTGGTCATGTCCATCAGCCTGAGCACCAGTTGGTGGGGCCCAGGCTTGACGTCCGCGTCCAGGGTAAAATCGCAGTATCCTTTTAGTATTTCTCCCTTGCTCCACCTGGTGGTGGGATAGGCATCGCCGGCCAGACGTACCGTGGGGCCCACTAACGCTTCGCCGCTTTCGTCCCGCAAGAACAAGGCCACGCCCAGGTCGCGGTCTACTTTCCGCCGCACCTGCCAGTAGAGAGAAAGCGTCCCCTGGGCTCCAACCTTCAGCTTCTCTGAAAGGGGGAGGTCGTAGCCGACCAGCCGGATGGCGTCCAGCCAGTCCTGCGATAAGGGATGCTTGATGGTCAGCTCCTCCACAGCAGGATGATAGGGGCCCGGCTCAACCCGCAGCGGGCCCAGTTCGACCTCGCTGGCTTCTCCGACCAGGGGCAGCGTTTCCAATGTCTGCGGCAGATATATGTTGAGCCGTAACCAGTACTCGCCCGGCGGTGTGGTAGGCGGAACAGACAGCAACCGGTAACCCATTGCCACCTCGTCCTCGCTCCACTGGGACGTCCCTTGCTTCTTACCGTTGAGCAGAGTGAGATCTACCTGCTGTATCACGTGTCTTTTATCGTCTACCATTTGGATCGAGACCTTGCAATCTTGCTGGACAGGTTTCGTCTTTCGCCAATGCGAAGCGGTCCACACCTTCTCACCGGGCAACGCCCGCGAGGGAGGAAAATTTGAGGAGACCACGCCATAAGCGTAATCTAACAGGGCCAACGGCCCCTCAGAAGCGTCAGCGTTGTCCACTTTTGTGAAGAGAGGCCGGGTGTTGAAGTTGGCCCTGAGGAGTTGATCGTAGATCAGGTGAGCGGCCAGGTCGTGACCGGCAGCCGCCAGGTGACCATCGTGGCGAAAGTAGTAAGGAGACCTCTGGGCTGGAAACCCGGCCAGAAGGTCGAGGTAGCCGATGTTGGCCCGCGTGCAAATCTCATTCATAAATTCTGTCAACGAGTTAGAGAAACAGTGAATCTGGCTGACATTCTGGGTGTTGACTACCAACAACTGAGCGCCGTCCTTTTCCACGTCCCTTTTTAACCGCTCGAGGAGAGCCGAGGCCAATGCCCACCGTTTCTTCATTGTATCTGATTGTTTCCACTGAGGCTCGTAAAAGCATGGCCCTTTCGTTTTTTTAATTTCGGGATCGCCTGTTACGAGCGCCATCCCCTGTTTGACCAGATCGTATGTGCGCGGAAAAAGACGGATGAGCCTCCTCCTGAAACTGACTGGCCTGTCTGTACCTTCGAGAGCATCGGGATCGTCGGCGCATTCTCCTGGCGGCGGGGTCCCGATCAGTTCGCCCTCAACGATCTCGAAATCCGGCTTGGGGTAGGTTGACCACGCACAGCCCCCCATACTATCCGAGATATCGTTCTCGAAAAAAAACAGTATAACTAAATCCGGCTGGTACTTATATCCTTCCATCTCATAATATAACATCTCCTGACCCAGGCCATAACCGGCCACCCCCATGTTGATGACTTCGAAGTCCCCCTGCTCCTTTAGAAGCCTTTCCAATACCTCGACCGTAGTTTCCGCTTGTTCGACGCCGAAACCGTA
The DNA here is from genome assembly GCA_964646625.1 of uncultured Anaerolineales bacterium. Classification (GTDB taxonomy): domain Bacteria; phylum Chloroflexota; class Anaerolineae; order CAZYHC01; family CAZYHC01; genus DAOULT01. The sequence goes on along the minus strand of CAZYHC010000010.1, from coordinate 91,069 downwards.
AGCAAACGAGTCGCCAAGAGCCAGAATCCTGTAGGTATGGGCGGGCTTTTGATACGGATATTCTTCATCTTCTCGCAGCCCTTTGGAATTATGGGCATATCTGACGCGGCTCAGGAGCGAATCCGGCGGTTTACGCCGCGTGACAGAATTTGGGCTGTTTTTCCACCCCAGAGAGGCATCGTACTGGTAGAGTTCGCCTTCTTCTTCCCCACGGAGCGTCAGATCTGTGTAATAATAATCTATCGTCTTCTCGGCGATAAACAGTCCCAGAAACATTCCTGCCAGCACCAGTGTTATCCGTATAGCAATACCTAAGACCTCTCTCAGCATATCAACCTCTCTCAATATGTTCAGACTTAGAAATAACGTCCCACCACCCGGCGGGTTTTAACACTTCTAACCATACTTGCCATTTGGGGAAAAACGTGCTATACTGAATATGCATCGTGGTGGATGTAGCTCAAAGGCAGAGCACTGGTCTGTGGAACCAGTCGTTGCGGGTTCAAATCCCGTCATCCACCTGTGAAAAAGGCCGGTCTCCTGATAGAGAGGCCGGCCTCTGTTATAGACTGCGGCTGTTGCAGCCCCTTGGGCTAACCATCTGTCTCTCGGAGAGAAAGATAGTATCGCTCTTCCGTAAGCGTTTGCCAATCAATCAGCAGAAGCAGAGATAATCAACCCCTGGCAAGCGATCTGACACTTGTAGACCTGGGCCTGGGTCAGGCCGTTGTCAGCCGCCGCCTGACGGAGCACCTCGACCAGGTGTTCTTCCTGGCCCGGCTGTACCAGGGCGAACACCGAGCCACCGCTGCCGGCCCCGGTCAGCTTGGCTCCCAGGGCGCCGTTGTTCAGGGCGGTCTCGATCAGCAGGTTGTTGGCCCAGCCGGCCCCTTCGCGAAAACCACAGTATTCCATCATTTCGTTCACCAGACGATGGTTTTCGTTCATGAGCGCCCCAAAGGTTTCCCAATCGCCCTCCAGCAGGGCCATCTTACCCTGCCAGGCTGTGTCCCCGATTTCGGCCATGATGCGCACCATAAAAGGCGCGGCGCTTTGCAGGGGAACCTCGGAGGCGGCCACACTGTCCGCCCCTCCCCACCAACGAGCGTGTTCCTCCAGGTAACGCGGCCGCATGACCCCGTGCACGTCGCCCGAATCTCGCTTCAGGCCGGTGTAAGCCAGAACCAGAGGCAGATGCTTTACGTAATCATCCAATCGCTCATAGGTGACGTAAGGTTCCTGGCCGATGGGTTTGTGATGGAGCTTCCCCCGGTAGTCCAGATAGGCAATACCCCCGAAAAGGGGCACGTAACGGTCGGCAAAACCACAGGTGATGCCCAACTCTGCCCCCTCGACCCGCTGGGTTAACTCGGCCAGGATATAATCGTTATGTTTTTTGGGGTCCAGGTCGTAGAATGCTCGCAGGCCGGCCAGGGTCAGCAGCACCGGCAGGGACGAACCGCCCAGTCCGCTATGGCGAGGCACGTCCGTCCAGGCAGATATCTTAAACCTCTTTCCGGCCAGCTTGTGACTGAATTCGGGGCTGTAAGCAGCCAGACGGTTGATAGCCCCTTTCATCAGGTCGAAGGGGCCATCATAAACCAGGGAGCAGGGGTCGCATACCTGGCTTTGCACCACTTCCCATTTTCCCTCGGCGTCGCGGGCCAGGTACTCCAGCACCAACTCATCCCAGGGCTCCAGAAAAGCGCCGGCCCTGATCTCTATCGCCACGGAAATGGTAGCGTGGGCTCCCTCGTTGGCATCGGCCGGGTTGCCCAGGACGTTGATTCTGGCCGGGATCGTCAGATAATATTGCATTTAGCCTCCTTTGAAATTTTCTCCGTCGTGGTGCTCCAGATGTGCTTTAAGCTCTACCATCCATTCCTCGGTCTTGATCTCAGGAAAGACGACAGAGCCAATGTAAGGGGCAAAGGCGAGCTGTCCCCTTTGCCCCGTTTCGTCCTCAAAGGTCAGGTGAATGAACTCCCTGGTTACGATGTGGCGCTTTTCGACCTGCACGACTCTGGCAAAAGGAATGCGCAGCACTTTGGGTTGAGCCTTTTCCTCCAGAGAGCCGCCGAGGTAGGTCGTCATCACCGTTCCCAGGGCGGCAAGGGCCGCCTGGGCCAGCAGCTTTGACAAATCAGGCGGCAGGACGATGACCAGAGCCTCGTCTTCCAGCCAGAAATCCACGCTCTCCTGCTGGGGCAGGCCCAGCCTTTTGAAGTGAACAAAAGCTTTTCCAGCCCTGTGCATGTGTTAAGCTCTGCCTCAATGCCAGTTACTCGTCCCTCAGCACTTTCCTTTGCAACGCCAGAAGCTCTCCGACGCCTTTTGCTGCCAGGTCCAAAAGCTCGTCCATCGTCTTTCTGGAGAAGGGGCGTCCCTCAGCCGTGCCCTGCACTTCCACGTAATGGCCTTCGGCGGTCATGACCACGTTGAAATCGACCTCGGCCATAGAGTCCTCTTCGTAGCAGGGATCCAGGACGGGGACACCCTCCACCACTCCCACGCTGACGGCGGCCACCGCCGTGCGCAACACTGTGGCGGGGAGCAGACCGCCACGAATCAATTGATCCAGGGCCAGCGCCAGGGCTACGTAACCGCCGTTGATAGAGGCCGCACGGGTGCCCCCATCGGCCTGGAACACGTCGCAATCGACGATCAGGGTACGCTCCCCCAACTTTTCCAGGTCCACAGCAGCCCGCAGAGAGCGGCCGATGAGACGGCGGATTTCCTGGGTGCGGCCAGTCAGTCCTCTGGTTTCGCGAGGGGTGCGGGTGTGGGTGGAGCGGGGGAGGAGGGCATATTCAGCCGTGACCCAGCCCTGACCCCTTTCTCTCAGCCAGGAAGGCAATGATTCCTCGACGGTGACGTTGCACAACACCTTTGTCCTGCCCATCTCAATCAGGGCGGAGCCTTCGGGATATTCGACGTAATCCGGGATAATGATCGTCGGCCTCAGTTCGTCGCTGGCGCGTCCGTCAACCCTCATTCCTCTGCATCCCCTTGCCTCTCCTCAAGAATAGCGAATGCGTTATCCCACACCATTGCAGACAACGCACTCGTCTTGCCCAGATACCAGACATGGCCGTATCGCACCATAAAAGGTGCCTGTTTTCAGAAGGATAAGCCTGTTCGTGAAGCAGCTATCCTGGCCGCCGTCAGGCGATCTTGGCTCCGCAGTTGTTGCAGAACTTGGAATCTGGGGGCACTGACGCTCCACACTGGCTACAGAAGCCCCCAGCCGCTATCTCTTTCCCGCAACTGTTGCAGAACTTGGAGCCGGCCGGGATCTGGGTCGCACAATGGGGACAGGCCATCGTGGCCTGGGCCGGGGCAGGGGTTTGTTGTGGTTGCATCGCTCCGGTAACGGCGGAGGCCATGGCGGCCCCCAGTCCGGCGCCGGCGCCCAGGCCCACACCCATGCCGGTCATGCTGCCTGCCTCCCCACCGGCCTGAGCGGCGTCGCCCATGGCCCGCGCCGCCTTGAACTGCATGTAAGCCTGCATATCGCCGATAGCGCCCATAGCCGCCCGCTCGTCGATGGCCTTGGCTGTCTCCTCGGTGGGGCTGATGGAGTTAATGTAGAAGGCCTTGAGCGTGATCCCCAGGGCGTTGAAGTCGTCCTGGAGGCTGGCCCTCGCTCCGGCCGCGATCTCGTTGAAAAGGGCCGGGAGGTCGAGGATCGACTTTTGTTTCTCTTTGTTCAATTCACCCAGGATGTCGATCAGCTTGGAGATGATCATACCACGCAGGTAGCCCTGGATGTCGGACGTGCTATAAAGCCCCTGCGCCCCCACAATCTTGTTGACGAACAGTTGCGGATCGTTGACTTGCATGGAGTAGGTGCCGAAAGAGCGCACTCGCACCATCCCGAATTCGCTGTCGCGCAGGGTGACGGCTTCTGGGGTGCCCCACTTCAGATCGAGCATCTCCCTCATGTTGACAAAATAGGCCGTGGCGCTGAAGGGCGTCTCGCCGCCGAAGGGGATGCTGATCAAATTCACCAGCAGCGGGATATTGCCCGTGGTGATGGTGTGTCGTCCCGCTTCAAAGGTGTCCAGGGCCTTGCCATCGCGGAAAAAGACCGCCGTCTGGCTCTCCTGCACGATGAGCTGGGAGCCGATGCGGAAATCACCCGAACCACGGGACGGCACGCGGTAAACCAGTTCATCGCTCCCCATGTCGGGCGCTTCGATTTTATCAAAAATCCGTGCCATTGGTAAACCTCCTTATGGTAAACCTATTTTTTAAAGTGAACAGTTTGCTTTTCTTAAGCCTGCAAAATCACTTCTTCGCGGCGGCCAAAAGTGTCGCTGATGCTCTGAATCTTGGCTATCAGTTCGTTAATGGCCTCGCTCTGGCCCTCTCCGGCGCCAAAGGCCGAGGATACCTGGTCGATGGCGGCTGCCAGCGTATCCACCTCGGCCATGAGGGCGCTGTCGAAGTTGTAAAGGGCATCCAGTTGCGCCTCTTTGACTTTGACGGCGTCGAAGAAACCGGCGTAACCGTAACTGGCCGCTTTGATGCGGTCGATGAGGGTCTGGAGTTTGGTGACGGCCCGTCCCAGATCATCGAGGTACTCCAGTTGGGCGGAGCTGACAAGCTGGGTTTGCAGCTCGGATATCTTGCGCCGTTGCTCGTCGAAACGGGCAGCCAATTGTGCCCGCAAAAGCTTATCGGCTTCGCGCCTCAACTCCTTGTCTTTGTAGCCCTTGTAGCCCGGTATCTGGGAGACGAGTTTCTCAAACTCGCCCAGCGCCCCGGTCACTTTTCCCATAATGTCGTCCATTTTTGTTCTTTGCACCTCCTTAAGTTATAGCTTGCCAAAGCCTGTCAAATCAGGCGGATTCCTGTCTCCACGGCCTGGTTAACGATGCTGATCTGGCGCTGTTTCCGTTCAAACTCCTGGGGAGTGTAGCATACCGCGTCAACGATCTCTGCTTCTCTGTCCCACAGCAGTCCCAGGCGTTGTTTAAAGTCGAGCCTCCGGTGGACAAATTTGATTCCCTCGAATTCTTCCGAGACTATGATCAGGTCGATGTCGCTGTACTCATGTGCTGTCCCTTGAGCACGCGAGCCCCACAGCCAAAGCCCGGTAGGCCGGTAAATGGCTTTGATCTTCTCCAGATAGTGCTCGCAGAAATAAGATACCTTTTCATCTAACTCCTGATCTTCCATAAATCACAACCTCCGACGGACAGCATCCATAAGCTCCCTGGCTCTCTCCAAGCCGGTCACTGCATCTTCGCGATCGCACATCTCAAAAGGAAGCCCGTCCCCGATTTCGGGGTAACGTAATAAGAAGTAGTAAGAATCTAATTCTTCTATCTGAATCAGCGTTTCGGCAGGCAGACCTGTTAGCTCCACCAATCTACTCAGCGAATGCACTCGTGGGGGTACCTCATGATGCTGATGAATGTAAAGGGCCTTGAGTGCTTTTTCTACCGCCTGCTGACAGAGGATCAGACAGACATCGTAAAGCTCGATGCCAAAATTCTTCTCGGCGCTTTCCAGATCGTGTTCGGCCTGCCTCAGCCAGCGTTCTACAGACTCGTTCATCGACTTTGCATCAGGTGCGCATCAGGGTGGTGACGGTCGGCAGCTTGTTGAACATCATGATGCCAAAAGGCAGACCGATGATGGTGACGCACAAGATCCAGGCCACGTTGGCCCAAAAGAAGCTTACCCACCAGCCGATGAGCAGGAAGTAGATCAGGCGCAACAACCAATGATGCTGAGGGACACCTGCCGTCCTGACGCTCACCAGTTGGCCGTTTTTATCCACGCGGGCCGTAACCGTCTGGCTCAGGGGTTTCAGGGTCAACACCTGGGGCACGCGGTTGATCATCAGTAGTCCCAAAGGCAGGCCGATGATGGTGGCGTTGAGTAACCAGGCCACATTGATCCAGAGACCGGTCAGCCACCAGCCGATGAAGATGAAATACACCGCTCTGATCAGGAATGGGGTTGAACTCTGTTTGAGTACAACTGGGGTATTACTCACTTAGAACACCTCCTTAGACATTCTGGTCCCATTATACCATCGTTTGCCTGCCCAAACCTGACCCATAAACCCCAATAAGCTGACAGTTTGCGGACCGGTCTGTCACCTCCTATAGACGATAGGTTGATGGAAGCCTGGTGTGAAAAGGCTTCTCTAACTTGTGAGAAAAATCTCCGACCCGCAATACTCGCAGGCTATCACCCCCTTACCGGCCAGTTCCAGCTCTCCGCCGCAGTTGGGGCATTTGCCCGAAGGCATCTCGCTGGCCTGTTTGGAGTACAGTAGACCGCCTTTCCAGTCCACGTAGCCGGTGAAAAGCCCTTTGCCCACCAGGTCGTAAATGTAATCCTTGAGTTGGTCACGGGTGATGTCTAGCTCCAGGGCTATGTCGGAGATTTTGACCTGTCCTCTGGTTTGTACCATGTTCAGCACTTTGCGCTCTTTTTCCACCTCGGCCATCTCCACCGCTTCCTGGCGGCCTTTGATGAACAGAAAAGCCCCGGCGGCCACGAAGGGCACGGCCACGATGAAGAGGAGGGCGAATCCCAGGGCCGTTCCTCCGGCGCTCATGCCGCCCTCTCCGCCTCTGCCCGCGGCCACAATCCAGATCGCGCCCACCACGCATATCCCTACTCCGATCAGAGCCAGGATCGGACCAACAATTTTTCCCATGTTGTTTTTCCCTCCTTGAATTTTTCTACGGATTTTTTAGTTGAAGCCGCTGCCGCCGCCGCCCATGCTGCCCCCGCTGGAGCCCCCACCGCCGCCGCTCCAGCCGCCGCTGCTGGCCTTGGGAGCGGGAGAGCTGGTCAGAACACTGGAGGCCGAATTGAGCATAGAGACCAGCCCATCGCTCATGCTTTGCAGCGAGGCGGCCATGCCCTGGCTCATGCCCTCCAGAGAGGGCGCTTGCCCACCGCCCACGCCTGCGGTCGAGGCCGCCCGCCCCGCGCCTCTGCCGCGTCCGCGGTCGCCCGTGACGATGATGGGCGGGTACGGCATGTACCAGGAGGGCGCGGGGGTATCTATGGCCGCAAACTTTTTGATCCAGCTTCTTTCGAAGCCGAAGGCGATGGTGTAGGGCAGGTATTTGTCGAAGATCTCTTTGGCCTGTTCCAGATCGGTGTATTTTTCGATGTCTTTCAGGTAACGCTTGAAGGCCAGCCAGCGGGCTGAGGCTTCTGCCCCTTTAGGGGTTTTGCGGGGCATGTGGAACCCGACGATTATCACCGCTATGAAGGCGACGCCCAGGCCGATGAAAGGGCAGATAGCCGCGTCGGTGTAGGTGGATAACGAGGCCAGGCCACAAAAACCCAACACCCCGGTCAGCACCAGGCCGGCTATGCCTATCCCCCTGGATACGTTGCGGGTTCTCTCTGGGCTGCCGTGGAAAAATTCTTCCCTGACTACCTCCTGGTACAACTCCGTTTGCAGCTTGGGGATGGCGGTGTAGAATTTTTCTTTCAGGTCCGAGAGCTTCCGCTCCTGGATCCCGCCCAGCAGGTGATAGATCAGCCGCTCCTCGTACTTGCGTAGAGGCTGGCTGGTGTCGGCCTGGCGGAAGATGAAATCGTGCTTGGTACCAATCCCAATGAAACCCGGTTCCTCCACTTCGGTCATGGTCAGCACGCCCCGCCGGGCCAGATCGACGATGCTGGCGATAATGTCTTTCATTTCGGCCTTCTCGTCAACCAGGGTGCCCACCACCCCGGCCGGCAGGTCGGAAGGTGGTTCGGCCAGGTAATCGGCCACCAGCCCGACCGGCTTGTCACGCCCTCTGGTGTACCACAGCAGGTAAACCAGCAGCGGCCCGCCGATGAGAAGGAGCACGCTCACCACTCCCACGAACAGGTTGATCATGGGCTTGACGTTTTCGTCGTATTCGGCTTGCCGGTCGTAAGCCTCCTGCCAGGCGGGCTTTGCGGCCGTGACCAGTCCGTGCGGGAACTGCACCCGCACCGTCAGCGTTCTGTTGGCCGGTATATCCTGAGCGGCGACCAATATCGTCCTGGAGTCAACAAGTTCCCAATCGGCATCGGGGCCGGCCGTGCCTATTTTCAACTCACTTTCTTTGACCGCAGCCGGCAGGTGGATGGTGATCGTACCCTGATCGATCCTGGCCGGCCTGTCGCCGGAGTAGAAATCGGCGTAAAATTGATCGCCGCCTTCGTAGAGACGGATGAGGCCCTTAACAGTATATTTGAGCGTAAATGACCGACTGTCCCTTTCGGTGGAAGGGAACCACCAGTCCAGCCGGAATTCTCCCCCTGAAGTAGAGGCCGAGTAGGTGCCAGCCGCATTTTGCCCCCGGCTATACTGTTGTCTTCCCTCCCACACTGCGACGTTGGTTACTTCGTCTACCCTCTCGGTGCTGAACGCAAAGAAGCCGTGCTCGAACTGGCCTTTGGTAAACTCGATGTCCATGTACACCTCGATGTCCACGTCGCCGTTGTCCCTGATGGTGACATCAAAGTCATACTGCGTCCAGTGAAAGGTCTTCTCCTCTGCGGCCTGAGCGATGCCCACCAGCCCCAGGGCCAGCAGTGAGATAATCAACAGCCATAGATATACTCTTTTTCTCATCGGATTTTTTCCTCCCTTCAATAGCCAATCAATAGCTAACCTGCCCTCGTGGGTTACAGAAGCAGAGGGCTGTCGAACGCCCCTCTCTTTGTAAGCGTCCGACCCGCTTGCCACAACGCAGCTATTATAACTCATTTTCGCCCAAAAGGGAAGAGGGCTGTGTGGGGCTGCTTCTTTTCTGTGAGGTCCGGGCTAATCGTGTGGAAGCGTGTCATAGCACTACAGCGGCAGATACACAATCTGATCGACCACATCCGCCGGTTCGCCGGCCTTAGCAATGATTTCTAAATCGCGGATGCACTCTCCTACTGAAATCCGGGTCGGGTGTGCAAAAACCAGACCGGCGAACGAGACTTCATTCTGCTGCCGTCTCGTTGCTTCACGCAGCATATCGGTGTCAAATGAAAACATCACGCGGCCCAACTCAGCGGCGCGCTCAAACAAAATCGCGTCGTCTGTCGCCCTGTGCCCGTCCTCCTGGGCCGTCAATACGTCCACACCACGGATGCGAAGTCCTACCGTGATGGGCTTAGGCACATGTTCGTTCATGTAGAGGGCCAGCGACATCAGATCAGCCCTTGATTCTTCAGCCGGACGACCAGCGGTGAGGGTTCGGCATTTCTGCGAAGTTCGTCCACATACTGATCGTCCGCTTCAATCTCCTCGTCTATCTCGGCCTGGTGGTCAGCGTAATAAGCCAGGGCCGAATATATCTGCCCCAGAGTCAGGTAAGGATGATTGATGAGCAATTCCTCCGGGCTCCATCCCCAGGCCAGTCGTTCGGCGACCAGTTCTTTCACCTTCATCGTCGTGCCCGCAATGGTGGGGACGCCCTGTTCGTCGAGTACCACGTGTTCGTATCGAGTTTCAACCAACATAATCCGAACCGCCTTTCCCATCTATCTGTGTTCAATCAAACTAATGATGTGTTCCAGGGAGACGTTGAACACGACTTCTTTTGTAAGCGTCCGCCCCGCTTGCCACGACACGGCTATTATAACTCATTTTCGCCCAAAAGGGAACAGACCCTATTTCACTGTTGGTCGTTTCTCTGGATGAGGGGCAGGTAAGTACCCCTCGGGGCGCTAACCCCTCCTATACCGTACCCCCGCGACGAAGGGAAGATGTTGCTCCCCCGCGTCTGGCGGTAGATGGTCGGCGCGGTCAGCACGTTCCCCTGGTTGTCCAGGCGGGCGTAGTATATCTGGACGTAGGGATAGCTGATGTTCCCCCAGGTCAGGATGGCCGCATCCGCCTCGTCGGCGGCCATAGAGATGGGCCCGTTGAACGCCGCGTTGTAGGGGTTGGCGAGGGTGGCGGGGGGCTTGACCACGTTGTAGGTGCCGCCCAGCACGGTGTACCTGATCTGGGCCACAGTCCAGTCGTCCGTAAGCTCAGTCCAGGCGATGATGCTGTTGCCGTTAGCCAGCCCTACCGCCTCGGAGTACCAGCCTCCCGTCCCGCTGCTGCCATAGTTGGTCAGGTTGGTGGGGGCTTTCACCACGCTCCCGCTGCTATCCACCACGGCGTAGAAGATCTCACGGGAGCCCTCCAGCCAGACGACCAGGATGTTCCCGTCGGCCAGGCGGGCCAGGCGGATGAGATGGGGTTTATCGGGGCTGCCCGACAGGTTGTCTATAGCTTTGACCATGTTGCCCCTGCGGTCCACGACGGTGTAGAAGACGTCGTACAGGGATGTGTTATAGTCCCGGTGTCGCCAGGCGATGAGGACGTTGCCATCAGGGAAAGCCTCCACCGCCGGGTCGTGGTCTTGCACGTTGTTGTCGGTGTTGTTGCTCAGCACTACCGGCCCGGTCACCGCTCCGCCGACAGCATTGCGGATAGCGTAGTGTATATTGTACACCCGGGTCTGATTGGAGACCGGGCAGGAGAGGCAATGCGTCCAGACAATGACGGTGCTGCCGTCTTGCGGGTTGACCGCCACGGTGGGGCCGGAATCCTCTACCGGCGGGAAGGTCGCCCCCGAATTGTCGGTTACTTTAATGATGGGCACGCTCGTGCTGCCGTCCCGGTTCAGGGCCGTGTACTCCACGTCGCCAACGGGCACGCCGTGGGGATTGGTGTAAAGATGGGTCCAGACGATGGGCATGTTGCTCTCCGGGTGGGCTGCCACCGCCACATCGCCCTGCTCGTCGCCGTCGTTCGTCACCTGCCAGGAGATGACGCCGGTCGCCTCCACGCGGTCCAGGTAGCCCTCCTGGTCAGGCGTGGAGTTGGGGTAGTCCTCGTAGAAGGACTGCACCCAGGAATCGGTCAGGCTGTAGCCCGGCACCGAGACGCCGCGGGCGACGATGGCGATGTCGTCCAGGTACCAGCCCTCGTAGGCGTTGTGGTTGGCGTCGAAGCTGTGGAAGAGGAACGCCAGACGCACTGCCTGCCCCCGGTAGGCGGTGATGTCGGCCACCACCTGGTGCCACTGCTGCTCCACGGTCGGGGTGAACCAGGTATTCCAGAGTGGTTGCCAGGTAGTATCGACCGTGCCGGAGATGAAAAGCCCTCGCAAGTCCCAGGCGCAGGGCGCCGGGGGTGGGCACCTGGGGCCCCCCCGACTGCTCCGTCTCCTCCCAGCTCCAGAAGGAGACGGTGACCGAGACGGCCGAGGTGGGGATGGTGATGAGTTGCGTGGCGGTCATCCAGCCGGTGGTCTGGGCGCCGGTGTCGTAATTGCCCGTGCCGTCCTGGCCGTACCACATGCTGTAAATAGGGCTATGGTTTCTGGCGTAGGGACTGGCAGGGATGTCCGGGTACCCCAGCACGTCGTGCCACAGCCCATCGGAGACCCACCGGTCACTAGTCCACTCAAAGTCCTCGCTCAGGAGGACGACGTCGAAAGAGCCGGGCGGCCGCACGTCGGCTGCCGCCTCTATCCCCTGAGCTTCGAGCTCGCGCCCCGTCGGGGATGCCCGGCGTTCCCGGGCCTCATCCCGCAGTTCGGGGAGGTCCAGGGGGGTGTGGTCCTGGTCGGGGCCCTGGGCCGTAGCCAGGCTTATGATGCAAGCCAAAGCCAATAGCCCCACCGCCAGGCTGAGAAATAATTGGATATGCCTGCGGACGTTCATTATTCTCCCCCTTTTCACATTTTTAATTTTGGATAGGGATGGATTGAAACAATCGGAGGTATTTCTTGATTTTGTCCGCTCACCGGCTGGCCTGAGCCGCCGAGGCAGAGGGGATGTTAGCCAGGTATAGCTTGTTGCCGCTGACCAGGTAAAGCCTGTCGCCTATCTCGTCAACGAAGCAGCCTTTCAATCTATCGAAGGTATCGTCGTCGGCCTTGAATTGTCGTTCAAAGCCTCCTTCTTTGCTAAACTGCACGATGCGTTTGTTACCGGCATCGGCCACGTAGATAGACTTGACTTCTTCTTCTGGGCCGGTAAAGATGGCGGTTGGATTGCGCAGGGGTTCGTCAAGCTCGGTTTGTTCGAAAAGCACCGGCTGGCCGGAAGAGGGTTCGCCAGAGGAAAGAAGTTTGGTGATATTGCCGTCGGTGAAGAGAACGTAGATAAAGCCGTCGATAGTCATATCCACCGCCCCCGCCAGATCAACCCCGCCTTCAGGGTCCAGGTAATCCTGCGGGGGGTTGCTGTATCCCCCGTCGGCGGTAGGCAGGTATTTGAGGATCTGGTTTAACTGGAGGTCGAGGAGGTACAGGTTGCCAAAATAGCTGCCCATCACCTGAGGAGCACGCCAGCGTTCCTTTTGACCTACGGGTAAGACCTTTAGCCCCCAGGTGGGACTGTATTCGAGCAAAGCTCCTCCTTTTTCCAGGATGAGAAGGTTGCTGGTCTGTCGTCCTCCACCAACCGGCATCCAAACCATGTCCACTATCTCTCCTACCACGACGTCGCCCACCTGATGGCCCTCACATACCAGGACGGGATCGTCCTCCGTTTCCTCCAGAGCATCTCCGGCCTCGTTCAAAAGGTGTTTGTAAACGCAGTCGGCGCCTTCATCCAGGACGTAGACATCGAGGCCATTGACGATCACCCGACCGGGGTCGCTGCTTATGTTCTGGTATTCGTATAGAACGGGGGTCCAGTACAGTTTGATCACGTTGTTGATTTCGTCCAGTTTATCCTGGATTGCCCGGCCCAGATCGCCTATGGCCTGGGGAGCTTCTTTGGGGTTCAGGCGCATGGCCTCCTCCAGCAAAGCCTTGGCCTGGCGTAAGAGCTGTCTGACGGTTTCTTTATCGCCTGTATGAGCCAGGGCTTGTTCGTGTTTGGCCCGCGCCTGCTGCACCAGTTCATCCAGGCGATCCCGTGAAGTCTGGTCTTGCCGGAGAGAGACCGTGACCACCGCCAGAGCCACGATGAGGGGGATAGCCACCGCCAGCCCGATCAAATAGACCCTTTTACCTGGGCCTCTGGCCGGGGTCGGAGCGCGAGGACGACGACGGTCGCGTTTTCGGGCAGGGCGGGGGCGGGGTAAGGTCTCAGGCTCCGCGCCAGGCAGAATGCGTCCTGCCAGCACCTTAAGGGCGTTTAAAAGAAAAGTCAGGATGGAGGCCAAACCCTGACCCAGACTGCTCAGAAGAGCGCCCCACTCCGGGCTGGGAAGCCGAGGAGCTCGCTCAATCGGGACGGCCCTGGTCTTTTCACGAGCCGGTTTCTGCGGGGCGGCTTCCGCTTTCTCGGCGGCCATGACCTCGACCACGACAGCGGACAGATCCGCCTGTCCGGCCAAAGCACGCAAGTTTTTCAAGGCCGCTTCGACCCCTTGATAGACCACCGCCTCGGTCACTTCTCGGTGACTGGCCCGGGAGGCCAGGGCGCTGGTAGCCAACAGGATGATGTCTCCAGGCTGTACCTGGCAGTGGGCAAAATTGATTTCCACCTTGCGTCCGGCCCCCAGGGGAGGGGAGTAGCTCTCGCCAGGCTCAGGAGGAGCAGCATCCAGCCAGGGGGAGGTTTTGGGGTAACGCCACAGTTTCCCTTTACGGGCTACATAGGCCAGGGCCGGGCCAGCCTGGCCGACGTAGACGTTTCCATCTTTGAATACGATGCAGGTCACTCCGCCACTTCGTTGGTCATCCTGGATGGCCTGCCGATTGGCTTCGTAGAGGAAGGCATTGGCTTCCTCTATGGCCTGACGCAGCCGGGCCGTGACGCTGCCCGGCGCGCGCCGATAACCCTTCTCGATGATCTCTATCAACCGGCGACAGGTTTCATCGCGGCCTGGAGGCTGGCCTTCCAGTTCAATCACGGCGTACAGGTGGCCTTTATCCCGTCCCAGGGGGAGGAGCGATGAGGGTTGCATCACCAGAACGTTATCACTCTCTTCCTGCACGACCCCTTGGGCAATATGAAGCTGACCAACGGCAGTGTCCAGTTTAACGCTCATAGTTCCACCCACTTTACCCATTATTTTATCATCCTTTACTCGTTCTTGCAACTCCGATGAAAAGTAAGAGCATAGATAGCGGTTTTATTTATTTTACTATAATCCGACCGCTGTCGCAAGCCGCTCTCATCCGTTGCTTTCCGGTGATCCGGGGAGGAACCTGGCACTTTCAAAACGTCGGACTCCTGGAAAGTTGAAATACGCCATTTGGGAATGGATTGTGTCAGATTAGGGAGCCCGTCTCTCACCACAAGATGTTGTGTATTCTCTATCTGTGACTACTACAGGTTGTGGGTTCAGTTGTTTTTCGCCGGGTATGAAAACGAGCGCCTGGAGAATTGGGTGTTGCGATAATGGCTTTGATGAGGTATAATTAAAGAGGGAGAAAATTCAGAACATTGAAGTCTGCACATCCGGCGCGGTGTCCTATGGTGAGAACCCATACGTCGGGCAGGATGCTCGATCTATTTTTAGGATAAGCACTTATCACTCCTCTACTTTGTTGTTGGTTGAAGGGTCTATTCCCCAGAGCCGCCCAATCTTTAGACCGTCGGGTAGCCGATACCTCGGCGCTGTGGAGGTATGAAGCGATGACTGTGCAAATTCTATTCGTTGAGCAGGACAGGCCCCAGGTGAATGCCCTCAGTCAGCGTTTGCTGGAAAAGGGTTATGAGGTGACGGTTGTACACAGCGCAAAAGAAGCTTCGTCACAACTCAGATCCAATGAACACGATTTATTGATTCTGGATGCTGCTCCGCCCGATCTGGACAGCCGGAAAACTTATCAGGCTCTGAGCAAGCGGCTGCAAGGAGTATCGGTTATCCTGATAACAGCCGAGGGCGAGGAGCTCGATGAGAGGATGCAAGTCGATTTCCACCTGGCTCGACCTTTCACCATACGTAAGCTGGTTAACCGCATCAAAAAGGTGGTGGAGCGCAGGCTGGAAGAGATCTTGCGGATGGGTGATCTGACTTTGGATGTGAGGAAGCGCATGGTTACCAAAGGGGACAGGGAATATAGGCTGACTCCTAAGCAAGCCAGGCTATTGGAGGTCTTTGTAAACAACCCAGGTGAGGTGCTAACCCGCAGGACGCTGATGAAAGAGGTATGGAACACTGATTATCTGGGGGATACCAGGACCTTGGACGTTCATGTGCGCTGGCTGCGGGAGAAAATAGAAGATAGCCCTGGTTCACCTGTCTATCTGCGCACGGTGCGAGGTGTAGGCTATCGCTTCGAGGTGCCAGCAAAGAAGCCAGAAAATGAAGAGTGAGGAAGGGTCTGGTACTGGAATCGTCGGTTATTAATCTTTGCTCCTGGAAAGGAAAGGCAACAGCAGCAGCCCGGCCAGGCTCGACACGGTCAGGGCGGCGTCACGCACCACAGAGGGCACCTCGAACCCCAGCAGGAACTTCCAGGGTATAGGTAATACTTCTGGTACACCCCAGTGCACCAGCATGGCCCCCCAGGTCAGTCCGGCCCCGAACCCGACCAGCACGATATTGTCCCCGTCGTGGATACGGCCCTCCTCGACCGCTTCACATAAAGCAATGGGCACCGAAGCCGCAGAGGTGTTGCCATAGCGTTCCAGGTTCGTGTACATCTTCTCTGGCGGCAGTTCCATTTTTTTACAGGCTGCTTCGAGGATACGCGCATTGGCCTGGTGAGGGATCACCAGGGCGATGTCATCCAGAGAAAGGCCGCAGTTCTCCACCGCGGCCAGGGTGGCCTGACTGAGAATCCGGCTGGCGAACTTGAAGACCTTGCTCCCGTCCATCTTAATGAAGTGCTCGCGCCGTGCCAGCACTGCCTCGTCGAAGGGATGACGGGACCCACCACCGGGGATGAATATATGCTCGGTGCCTGAGCCATCTGAGCCCATCACCATGGAGGTGATCCCACTCGGCACCTGGCTGGCCTGAAGGACCACTGCCCCCGCGCCGTCTCCGAAGAGAACGCAGGTGTTACGATCTTGCCAATCGAGGAAGCGGGTGTTGACCTCCGCCCCGATGATCAGTACGTTATCGTAGGTCCCGCAGGCGATGAATTGATGTCCGGTTGCCAGAGCGTAGATAAAACCTGTACAGCCTGCCCCCAGGTCGAAGGCGCTGGCTCGACTGGCTCCCAGTTTATCCTGGACCATGCTGGCTACCGGGGCCAACAGATGATCTGGCGAATAGGTAGCCACGATGATCAGGTCCAACTCTCTGGCGTCCAGGCCCGCCACTTCCAGAGCCCGGCGACCGGCCTTCACCGCCATCGTGCTGGTTGTCTCCTTGGGAGCGGCCACTCGGCGCTCCCGGATCCCCGTGCGGGTCATGATCCATTCATCACTGGTATCCACCATCTTCTCCAGATCGTGGTTAGTCAGCACCTTTTCGGGAACGTGCTTACCCCAGCCAGTGATCCGCGCGTATCTTACCATTATTTCTCCACCTCTGCTAATCCAAATTTTCCAATAAAACCCAAAAGACCCAAAATTTGCTTAACCAGAAGAAATGGTTTGGGCCTTGCCCTGGGCGCGGCTGCGTAAAAAATAAGCGATAAGCCCGATCACGGACAGGGCAGAGCCCACCGCCGCCCCAATGAGAAGTCCCCGGCCAGGAAGTCGGGCCGGCTGGGCCTGGCGGGCGGCTGCTTTCTTCTGAGCTGCAACCAACAGGCCCTGACGCAAATTTTCGCAGAAGGCTGGGGGGGGCTCCACAGGTTGCAGAACCTCCTGCACCATCTCGGCCGTGGTCAACAGCGGCTCCAACTCAGAACGGTAAGCGGGGAACATCTCCAGGTAATCTTCCCCGTTACGCCGTCCCTCGTCCGGTCGATCAACGTGGGCTATCAATATCTCGGTTAATACTTTGTCCTCCATGTTTTTAACCTTCCTTAGCAGAGTATTGCCTCTTTGCATTCTCTACGGCAGGGGAGGCTTATCCCATCAAATAAAGATCAGAGCACCCTATCGATCCATGTCGTCTGTGCCCATAATCTATGTGTCCGCCAAACCACCACCCTGGTAAGAGCAGCCTTAACTTTTCTGCTCTTCGTCGGCTCTGTACTTCTTAAGCTCTTTACGCAGGGTGATCAAGGTACGGTGATAAAGGGACTTAATGGCCCCCTCGCTACGTCCCATGATCTGACCGATCTGGGCGTTGGTCATGTGTTCCACAAACTTGAGAACGAGCAATTGCTGGCGGTCGGTGGGCAGTCGGCGGATAACCTTCAGCAGTTCTTCCCTTTCTTCGCCGGTTTCGGCTGCTTTTTCGGGGCGGTCTCCACCTCCATCGACCACCACCAGGCCCTCTAGAGAAATCACTTTGCGACGGCTACGGTCACGATGCCAGTTAGCCACCAGGTTGTGGGCAATGCGATACAGCCAGGCCGAGAAAGGCACACCCCAACTGACGTAGCGATCTATGTTGTCCAGCGCCTTATAAAACGTCTTGGAGGTCAGGTCCTCGGCGTCGTGGTGGTTGCCCACGCGGTAAAAGATGTAGTTGTAAATCTTCTTTACATATCTTTCGTACAGCAAGCCGAAAGCCGCTGGATCCTGCTTGGCTCTCTGTACCAAAGTCTCTTCATCATTTATCACTGAGGAGCCCTTTCCGCAACAACGATCGTTCTGCGAAATGTGCTCTCCTTGTTAGAACACCAAAGGACGGAGAAGGTTACGCCTGATTCAATCGAGTTCATGGTCAGGACAGATCCCCAGGCCCAGCACCCCAGGCCCGGCATGAGTGCCCACCACCGACCCTATTTCGCACCAATACAGTTCGCGACAGCGAAGGAGTGAGCGAACCGCTTTTCCCAGGAGAGCAGCCTCCTCAGGGGCTTCGCCATGACCTACGGCCACCTTGACCGGTCGTGCCCCCACCCGTTCCACGGCGATCTCCACCAGCCGTCGCAAGGCTTTGCCTCTGCTCCGCACTTTGTCCAGAGGCTCGACCCGCCCCTCCTGAAGACAAAGGACGGGCTTGATGCTCAACAGGGTGCCCAGCAGAGCCGCGGCGCCCCCAATGCGTCCCCCCTTGTGGAGATATTCCAGAGTATCGACCAAGAAGATGACGTGCATGTCCCGGATCATGCGCTCCACTTTGGGCACGATTTGCTCGGCCGTTTGGCCGGCCGCGGCGGCCTGGGCCGCGGTAATGACCATCATGCCCAACCCCATCGCCGTGGAGAGAGAATCGATGATGGTGATTTTAGCCTCTGGCTGTATTTCCAGCAAAGAACGGCGGGCGGATGTGGCTGAGCCGATAGTGCCGCTGAGTTTGCCAGAGATGTGAATGGATATGATCTCGTGTCCTTCGGCGCTCAATTCTGAGTAAACGTCCAGGAACTCGCCAGCCGAGGGCTGCGAAGTGGTGGGCAACTGGCTGGCCTGGCCCAGCATCCGATAGAAGTCTCGGGTGCTAAGATCGATCCCTTCCTGAAAAGAGCGTTCACCGAAGAGGACCTTGAGGGGAGCGACGCGAATGTCGTACTGTTCCAGCAGGTCGGCGGGTAGATAAGCGGTGCTATCGGTCACGATTTTGATCATGCGTCTCCTCCCCACAGTTCTCTTTACCAAAAAACCAAAGAAATAAACGTAACTTAAAATCAAGGTGGTCGCTCGAAGATAGCCAGCGCCTCTTGCAACAGGTCAGATAAGACAATTTTGCTCTCCTCGCTCAAATTGAGTAAATGGAACTGATATTTTTTGGTGTAGTCCAGCAGCTTATGCACCGCTGGGGTGTCAACCTTGGCCCCGAAGGTTGAACCCAGGCTCAAACCGGCCAGGGTGCCCAGCCCCACTTCCCCCGTCGAGCCTAGCGCAATCAGGGCTTTGAAAGGGTTCATCTCGCTGGCCGCGCTGTTCAGGTTCAACAGGAGGGCCGCGATCATCTCGGCGCAGTAAACCAGGGGAGACCTGGATTCGGGTATCCTGGTCAGAACCTCGTTCAATATCTCCTTGTAGTCAGTGTCCCGCGCCTCTCGGAGCCTCTGTAGTATTCTCGCCCGGATCTGTTGCCATTCTTCGCCAAGCCGTATCTCCCCTTTCCATTGCATTAGCAGCCTTTTCGCCTTGCTGGTCGGATGGAAAACGATCATAGAACGGCCAGGACCAGAATGCTCTGAGTCCAACACGTAATCCGAAGCCACCAGGCCCTTCTGTTCCAGCACTTTCAGCATGTCGTAGGCCGAGAATTTGTTGACGCCCAAATTTTCGGCCACGCGGGAATAATGTACAGACGTCCGTTGTTCCTGGTAGAGCTCGAATAATTTGACCAGAAAGGTTCGCTGTCGGGGCGTCAGTTTCATAATTCTTATCTCCCTAACTTGTCTCCAATGACAAACTGGCGGGGGAAATGACCAAAAAATCAAAAATATTGTACACCGTTTGGCTGGATTTGTCAAAAGATGTATTCTTCAAGAGACACTTCCGACCCTGCGCCCTCGGACCATTTCTGTTGACAGGCCGGCGAAAGTGTGATAAAATGAAAAACAGAAAAACAAATGAAGCTCAAATAACTGCTAGATTCATTCCAGGATTCAATGGGGCAGTCAGGGGCGAGGCTCTGTCCATTCTTGCAGGTCGATGATCAACCTGACCCAAGGGCAGGTTGTATTTTTCGCGGTGATTGCAAACGTGTGCAATATTAACCGCCTGGTTTTGAAGGGAGGTGATAGGTAAAGGTCAATTTGGCGGATCTGTCGGCAGTTTGAGTATTTGTGCAGAGTTCTGCGCACTATAATCACTTTGTACGAGGGAGGAAAAAGATGCTTACCAAACGATGGATCACGGTATTCACTATTGTGGCGATTATGCTGCTCTCGCTGCCAGCCGTCTGTGGCAGCGCCCCGCCCCCCCAGGAGGTGCGGATGGTGTACATAACGGCCGGCGACGTGAACATGCTGGCCCTGGGACAGAACGTCCTGGCTCCTCAGTTCAATGAGATGTATCCCGAGGTCGTGGTGTCAACCATCCACACCGGCCCCGGCGATGCCGGGTCGCGGCTGATTTTCGAGAAACTGCTGGCCGACAAGGAATCGGGCCGGGAAACGGGGGACGTGGACGTGGCTATGGTGCACCAGAAGTTCATGTCCTGGGCTATGGAAGAGGACCTTCTGATGAAGTATGCGGACGAACTGGAGACCTGGCAGTACGTCACGGCTGCGGACGCCAGGAATGCCCTGGGGACGGACATCGAAGGGTATGCCATGCCCATGTTCCACAGCCAGACCGCCATTGCCTATAACCCGGACGAAGTCTCCGACCCGCCCGCCAGCTACGAGGAACTGGTGGAGTGGGTGAAAGAGAACCCCGGCAAGTTCGGCTACAACGGGATCAAAGGTGGCATGTCCGGGGTATCCTTCACGGTGGGGTGGGTCTACTGGAAGAGCGGCAACTACGAAAAATACGCCGTCACCGGGCCCTTCGAGGAGTCGGAAGTGGACACCTGGGAAGAGGGCCTCAAGGAGATGAAGGAATTCAACGAGTACATCACCTTCACCGCCGGCAACGTGGGGACCCTGGACGCCCTCAACCGGGGCGAGATCGCCATGGGGCCCGTCTGGGTAGACATGTTCTACACCTTCATGCTGGAAGGGAAGATGGATCCCAAGACTCGCTTGCTGATGATCGAACCCGGAATGCCCGGCCAGCCCATGTACTTCGTCATCCCCAAGAATGCTCCGCACCCCGACTGGGCTAAAAAGTGGATCGAGTACGTCACCAGCCCCGAAGTGCAGGGTAAGATCATCATCGAACGCTACAACTGGTATCCGGGCATCGACGGCAAATACGTTAAGGATGTGGCCCCGCCGGAAGCCTTCGATCGTCTGTACGCCGATATCTCGCCTGAGACCCTGGCTGAGTTTGGGCGGTCGTTCCCCATCGTCGAGTACTTCGACGCTATACTGGAAGCCTATGAGAAGTGGGTCATCGGTGGCTAAGGCAAAGTCAGAGGCTGCCATGCCTGGTGCAGGCGGTCGGGAAAGGGGAGGCAGGGGATGGATCCTCCCCTTTCTCTTGCTTCTCCCGGCGGTGGGGTTTATGTTGGCGCTATATGCCTATCCCTTTGTGTCGTCCATCTATAGAAGTTTTCTCGATAAAGAAGGGACGCTGACCCTGGCCAACTATGCCAAAGCCTGGGAGCGTTACAGTAGCGACGTTTTCTTCTCCCTGGGGGTATCCATCCTCAGTACGGTAATCGCCGCCGTGCTCAGTATTGTGCTGGCCGCCTATCTGAGACTGACCACCGGGCGGTTTGCGCGCCTCATCGGGGCCGTCTATCGCTTACCCATTTTCATCCCCTTTGTCGTGGTGGCCCAGATGATGCGTACCTTCCTGGCCCCCCACGGTCTGCTCAACATCTTCCTGGCTCAGATGGGCTTGCTCAACCTGGATGCCCCTTTACAGCTCTTCAACTGGAAAGGCTTGACCTTCGGGTTCGTGTGGAAACAGGCCGCCTTTATGACCTTGATTGTCTTGAGCGGCTTTGAGATGGTGGACGATTCTTACATCGAGGCGGCGCGGAGTGTGGGGGCCAGGCTGCCACAGGTCATTATCAGGATCCTGATGCCCATGAGTCGGGCCACCATCTCGGTGGCCTTGATCCTGGCCTTCACTTCCACCGTAGGGACGTTCACCCTCCCCTACATGTTGATCGCGGGCGAACCGACCACCGTAACGGTGGACATCGCCCATCGGGTGAACTACTTCGGCGACTGGGGGGTGGCTAACGCCTTGGGCAGCATCACTTACCTGATGGTCCTGGTTACGGCCGTATACTATCTCAGGTACACGGTGCGGAAGGGCATTTACGAATACCAGGAGGGGCAGCCATGAGTAGAAGCAGGCTGGTGGTTAAAGCCCTGGAGGCCGTCGTATTGGTGCTATTGTGTTTTGTCATCTTCGGGCCCATGGTCGGACTGGTGTTGTGGTCTGTAGCCATCAGATGGTACTGGCCTCACGTGTTGCCCCAGCAGGTTGGCCTGGCCTACTGGAAGCAGGCTTTGGGGTTCGAGAAGAGCCTGGCTATAGGGGCCGTGAGCATCACCCAATCCTTTGAGACGAGCATGATCATCGCCCTGATCGTGGTCGTCCTGGTGATGATCATCGCCACTCCGGTAGGATACGTGCTGGCTAAATACAGTCTCCCTCTGAAGAGCGCCGTCCTGCTTTTGTTCTTGATGCCTCAGGCCTTTCCGCAGCAGCCTGTGTTCGTGAACTTGCTTTTGACTTTTAACAGGCTGAGGTTAGCCGGCACGATCCCGGGCGTGATGCTGGTCCATCTGATGGTCAGTCTGGTGTTTGCGGTCTGGATATCCAGCGCCGCCTTCAAAGCCATCCCGCCGGAATTAGAGGAAGCCGCCCGCAGTGTAGGCGCCTCTGGGATAACGACCTTCTTTCGGATCACACTCCCTTTGGCCCTGCCTGGGCTGCTGGCCAGCGCCGTCTTCGTTTTTTTGACCTCGCTGGACGAGTTTACCGGCACCTTCTTCCTGGGCCTGCCCTGGGTGACTACCCTGCCCATGCTGTTGTATTCCTCCAGTGGGTACAACGTTCAGTTCGCTTCGGTCATTGCCATTGTGCTGCTCATCCCCAGCATCTTGTTCATGGTCATCATCGAGCGTTTCCTCAAGGCTGAACACCTCGGCGGGATGGGAGTATAAAAAGCCTGTGAAAATGTTAGCGTTACCAAATCGAGGGAGGGAATCTGGATGCCTGACCTGCGCCTGACCAACCTGTCGAAGCGATTCGGTAAAACGGTAGCCATCCAGGATATCAACCTGGAGATCCAGGATGGCGAGATCATGACCCTGTTGGGGCCAAGTGGATGTGGCAAGACCACCACCTTGCGTTGCATCGCCGGTCTGCTCAGACCGGACAGAGGGGAGATCTACCTGGGTGAAGAACGGATGACCGACCTGCCCCCGGAAAGACGCGGGATCGGTCTGGTGTTTCAGAATTATGCCCTCTGGCCCCACATGACGGTCTACGGCAATCTGGCCTTTGGCTTGCAGTTGAGAGGAGTGTCCAAAGGGGAAATCAAAAAAAGGATAGGCGACGCCTTGGCTATGGTCAGGCTCTCCGGCTTCGAGGGAAGATATCCCCGCCAACTGTCTGGAGGCCAGCAGCAGCGGGTGGCTCTGGCCAGGGCGTTGGTCATCGAGCCCAGAATGCTCCTGCTGGACGAACCGCTCAGCAACCTGGACGCCCAACTCAGGGAAGAGATGCGCTTTGAAATTCGGGAGCTGCAAAAGAAGCTGGGGATCACCAGCGTCTACGTCACCCATGACCAGGCGGAGGCCTTGGTCCTTTCCGACCGGATTGCGATCTTACACGAAGGGCGACTGGTGCAGGTAGGTTCTCCAGAAGATATCTACAACCGCCCAGGCAATCAGTTTGTAGCCGGGTTTATCGGCCTGACCAGCTTTGTGGAAGGGATCATTGCTCGCTTCGACGAGGCCGCAGGTTACGGGGTGGTGAAAACTGGAGATAATCTGGAGATCCGGGTGCGCGCCACCGATCTGAGCCCTGGTCAGGAGGTCATCCTGGCGATCAGGCCGGAACACATCAAGCTCTACTCAGACCAGGCGGCGATCCAATCCGCAGCGGTCAATTGGTTTGAAGGCACAGTGATCCGAGGGGCGTACCTGGGCGACATTATTGATTATCGCATCAAGGTTGGGGAGTGGATTCTGAGAGCTCATCTGGGCACGGACAAAGCCCTGAAGCCTGACCAGAGGATTTGGGTGGCTTTTTCGCCTGAGCAGGTCACTTTGATAAGGTCCTGAAGGTTACATCATCTTGACCACGATGTCGCTGATGATGTTGGCGGCTTCGTCGCCCCGGTCGGCGGCGTTGCTCAGATGACGGTAAAGCTCCCGCAGTTTCAGCATTTCCACCACGTCTTGCACGTCTTTAGCCCCCTTAAAAAGTTCGGCTACGGCTTCTCGATAAACGCTTTCCACCCGGTTCTCCAGGTCTTTGGCCCGCACGGCGTGCTCGCTGGCTACGTTGGGATGGTCCTCCAGGCGCAGCACTCCCAGGTGGATTTTTCTGGCCCCTTCCCTGAGCAAGGACACCATTTGCACCAGATGTGGATTAGGCTCCACTCCCAGCACGACCATCTCGTCCACCGTACTGTAACCATAATCGATGATGTCGTCGATAGCCCTGGAAAGGGCAAAGATATCCTCACGGTCGATGGGCGTGATGAAGGTGCGGTTCAGTTCGTCGATGAGGATGCGGCGTACCTCGTCGGCCTCTTTTTCGGCCTTTTCCACATGTTTGGCCGCGGCCTCCCTTTTGCTTTTCTTCCCTTCATGCATAAAGGCTTCCAGCGCTTCCATGCCTTCCAGGGTTTTGGCCGCCTGTTCGGCCAAAAGCTGCATGAAGCGATTCGGTTTTGGTTTGAAAATATCTCTCAGGCCCATGATCCTCGCTCCTAGTTAAAAACTGTCAAGGCAAGCCGATAAGAGGGGCCGCCTTGTATAACAGGGCGGCCAGCAGAGAAGTAGCAGGTATGGTTACGATCCAGGCGATGAAAATGTTAGTGGCCACGTTCCAGCGTACTTTGGACAAGCGCTGGGCCGAACCGGCGCCCATGATAGCCGAACTGACTACCTGGGTGGTGCTGACCGGACCGCCGATCAGCGCCGCTCCCAGAATGATGCTGGCCGAGGCCATTTGAGCAGTGAACCCATCCACAGGCCGGATGCGGTAAATTTTGCCTCCCAGGGTGCGGATGAGCCGCCAGCCGCCCATAGAGGTGCCTAAGGCGATGGCCGCCGCGCATATAGCCACCACCCAAACGGGCACGAAGAAATGGGGTAGATAGCCGGCCGCCACCAGCGCCATAGCGATGACCCCCATCGTTTTCTGGGAATCGTTCGTGCCATGGCTGAGAGCCAGGGCCAGCGAGGTCAACACCTGCGCTCGTTTGAAGAACCAGTTGATGCGGGGCGAAGCGCCGCGAGCCAGAAAAAGCACCACCTTCATCAACAGATAGCCGGCCAGCAGGCCCACGATGGGAGAGCCGAACAGCACGATCAGCACCTTGAGCAGACCATCCAGGTGGATGACCTCTGGTCCGTAAGCGGCCCCTACCGCTCCCAGAATACCGCCGATCAGGGCGTGAGACGAACTGGACGGCAAGCCGAGAAACCAGGTGAGCAGGTTCCAGATGATGGCGCTGAGCAAAGCAATGAAGATAACAGTGAGCGTGATGCTGGCAGGATCGACGATTTCGTGGCCGATGGTCTTGGCCACGGCCACTCCGAAGATAAAAGGCCCGCAGAACTCGGCCACCGCGGCCAGCAGGAGGGCCTTACGTGGCCCCGAAGCCCTGGACGAAATGATGGTTGCCACTACGTTGCTCGAATCGTGAAGACCGTTGAGGAAATCGAAAAACAAAGCAATGGCAATGAAAACGATAATCCAGTTAACAGCCATGGAGCAAATCCTTCTTCTCCCCCTATCCAGCCTCTCAGGATGCCAATGTCCTTTGGCTGGGTTAATAAAAGGGGAGAGGGATAATCCCTCCCCCCGTCGTCTGTCGTGAACAGGAGATGCTGCTGATCGTCACTCCTATTTTTCTCCCGGAGCGGCACATGGGGCGGAGGAGCTACGTGCTCCTCAACAGATAGCGTTTATGGGATGCTTGTCACTACTTCCGTAATGTTCAGACAATGATAGAATAACATATTTTAAAGACTTTGTCAACTGCCACTCGACCGCAGGGTGCGTCCAGAAATTTTGGCCACTGCTCATAGCCCTCGTCTCCGGAGGCGGTCCAAACAAGCTGTTTCGCCCCGAAGCCGCCCCCGAGACGGGGGGCTGGAGCTTTTGTGAAGAAACCCGCTCTCCTGCCTGAAATCCTGGACAGAACCGGCAGAGTGTTACTTTGGTATCCGCTCTTTTATCTGTAATGACAACTGAGCGATGGCCGTGGCCACGGGGGAGTCAGGTCTACTCAGGAGCAAAGGCTTTCCCTGGGCAATGGACTGAATAAAAATGTCCTCTCCGTAGGGGATAACGGCGTCGAGAGGTAATTTTATAATCTCCTCCACGGTCTTTGGGGCCAGTCCTCCCCTGGGAAATGTCTGGTTGAGGATCAAGGCCAGCCTCTTTTCTGAATAGTTCAGAGATCTGAGGATTTGCAAAGTGGTCATAGTGGTTTTCAGGGAAGCCACCTCGGGAGTAAAGATCAATAAAGCCAGGTGGGCATTCATCAGAGCCAGCCCGAAGATTTTATCGAAAAAGGTGTGAGGGGCATCGAGCAAGATGTAGTCGAATTGCTTTTTCAGAAGGGCTAAAGTTTGTTCCACCTTCTCGATGGATATCGTTTGAGCCTGGGTCGGCAGAGAGGGAGCAGCCAGAACCCTGACCCCTGAGGGGTGAGCAAGCAGATATTTGTTCAAGGTTTCGGTATCGATGGTGCTCTCTCTCATCAGCTCTGCCCAGGTTAGCCTGGGTCTGAGGTTCATCATCAGGTCCACGTGACCGGCAGTCAAGTCCAGGTCCAACAAAGCTACCGATTGCTGTCCTGGCTGGGCCAGGGCTACGGCCAGGTTAACCGCCAGCGAAGTGACCCCTACCCCTCCCCGCAGACTAAACAGGGTGATGACCTGGCCCCAGGTTGCTCCGGGGCGCTCTGCGACGCTACTCAGGCGATTTTCTATCTTGTCTAACAGATCTTGTGGTTTAAAGGGTTTGGCCAGGTAATCGTCGGCCCCGGCCTCAAAGCTGGCTTGGCGGTCAACGGCCTGGGCTCTGGCGGTGAGGATAATAATAGGCAATTGCCCGGTGCGCGGATCCTGACGCAGGTGACGACAAACTTCGTAGCCGTCAAGGCCGGGCATCATCACGTCGCAGATGACCAGGTCGGGGAGATCGGCGAAAGCCTTTTCTAACCCCTCTTCGCCGCTGCTGGCGGTCACTACCTGGTGGTCAGTTTTTTCTTCCAGGATCATGCCCACCATTTTCAAAGTGATCAGATCGTCATCGATCAATAAAATTGTAGCCATTCCTATCCTCGTCTCTTTCGTTTGGGTCTTGCTTTCAGGAAGCCGCCTCGGTTATACCAAATAACTCGATCCAGGCTTGATTGACCAGAATTTCTTCACCGCTAAAGGCGATCTCGGCCAGGGAAGATAACCGGGCTTCCCCCTCGCTGAGAGGCAGGAAAGCGCCCTTCATCACCAGCGCCGTTTTCAGGTCCAGCTTACCGCTCATCTCCAGATGTCCCTCTATCTCGAAGGAGGGCACAGTCAGAAACACCTTATAACGCCGTTTGGAGACAAAGCTGTAAGCGGCACGGTTCGTTACGCTCTGTTCTGGCGCGGCCAGAACGGCGAAGAGAATGCCATCCTTGCGCAGAGCGGAGACCGTGTGGGTGGCTATAATCTCGCCGGGCCGGGTGATGCGGGAGACGAAAGCCTTACGCAGTTCCAGATAAGATGTAAGCCCATCGTTAAGCATTTCGGACAGACGTTTGTGTCCCGTATCCACCTGCCCCGATATACGGTAGCTGTGGGTGAAAAAATCTGCCGTCAGATAGCTTTTCAGTAGCTCCATTTCCTTTTCCCTCCAAAGACTTCGTACTGATAGTGCAGGGCCAATCCTGGCTGGTGATAGACCCGGGGCCAGAATCAGGCTACAACTATTAGGCCGTGATTACAATGTACTCTTCTGTCACCGCTTCCACTTTACCGGGGATGGAAGCGTGGACGTTAGCTCCCAACTTGCCCTCTGGGATGCGAGCGATCAAGTCTCCTCTTGCCACTGTATCACCTGCTTTGACGACGGCCTGCGCCCAGGCCCCAATGTGTTGGCGGAGAGGGATAGTGACTCGCTGTGGCTCATGGTCTCGCTCATCCAGAGGACAGGAGTAACTTTCATATGGAGTCAGGCCCAGCCGAGCGACGAGACGGTGGGTAGGCACCTGACGATACTGGCGCATGGGATGCACCGTCAGCTCCGTTCTCTTGTGGCGGTCGTTTACCCAGCCCTGGGCCGCTAACTGACGCTTGATCTCTACGTAAGCAGCCATAGGCGACAGTTCCAGAGGACAGGCGTAAGCCTCGCATAACCGACATTCGCAGCAGAGAACGGCGGCGGTGACTATCTCGGTGGGCCAACTCAGCCCGTAATTGATGGAACGCATGATCTCGTGGGGACGCAGGTTATGTCCCAACAGATAACGGGGACACAGGAGCGTGCAATCCAGGCATTGATCGCAGGTGGAACGTCCCCGCCGTACCCAGGAGCCCAAAGGACGGGAAAGATAGCGCACCACCACGTTATTTTTGGGTAGCACTATGAGGCCGGTGGTGGTCTTGGTGACGGGGGCAGCAGGGTCATCGACAAGCTTGCCCATCATCGGGCCGCCGGCTACTACGGCGAAATCTTCCTCACTGATTGAGGGCTGCCAGCGGGGCAGTGCTATCCCCCCGGCCCAAGCAATGGCCTCGGATACGGACGTGCCGATGGGCACCCGTAAGGTGACCGGCTTCTTTACCGCCCCGGTGACAGTCACGTGACGATGGGTGACCGGTATCCCCTGCTGGGCCAGGGCGATGTTGAACAGCGTGCCCACGTTCTGGACGATGGCTCCCACCTGCAAGGGCAACCCTGTCTCGGGCACCAGACGCCCCAAAATCTCATGAACCAGAACGAACTCGTCTCCTGCGGGATAGAAACTGCCCATCAGGTGTAGGGAGATGTTCTTGTATTTACGTATGGCCCGCTCCAGGGCGGCCACGGCTTCGGCATACTCTTCCTTGAGAGCGATCATTCCTCGTTTGGCCTTGCTGGTTTGCATCACCAGCCGTAGGCCCTGCACGATCTCCATAGCGTGGGTGGCCATTAGATGCTGGTCGCATCTGAGCAGCGGATCACACTCCGTTCCGTTGGCAATGACACATTCCACCTCGGCGGCGATCTTGACGTGGGTGGGAAAACCGGCCCCTCCGGCTCCCACCACTCCGGCCTCTTTGACGGCCTCAACGATTTTATCGGTCATCGGTGTTCCCTATAAATAGAGCAATTTATTTCCCGTCTTCGTCGGGATGATGAGCTTTCTGGGTTTTCTCTTCTTCTTCGCCTATCTCCTCCTCTTCTCCTTCCGCTATTTCCTCTCCCTCCTCCGTCACCGCGGGTTTCCTGAAGCCAAAAACGAACAGGAGCAACAGGCCGAAGGTGGAGATGATGACGGCCGCAATACTGATATACAGGATCGCGACTTCCAGAGGCGGGATCGTTTCCACTGGCATTTCTGTGGCCTGGCCGGGCTCAATGGTCAGATCGATCAGGCGGAAACTGGGCTGGGCGCCCTCGGCTCGTACATCGAGCTTGACCGTAATCTTCGTCACGCTGGAGTCTGTGGTCTTTATGGGCAGGGCGATTTCTCGCATTGCCCCGCTTTCCAGATCGCCGATGACCACCTCTTGCGAGACGATTTCGTCGCCGAAGAGGGATACAGTCACTCTGGAGGCGTTTTGTGTGCCAGTGTTCCTGATCCGCACCTTGAGCGTCTCCTCCTCCAAGGAGTGGGAAACCACGACTAACGTAGCGGTGCCGCCCACTTCTTCAGGGGGAGGCTGGGCCTCAGCGGGGTTCACTATGATGGTAGTCGTTTTACGGGCCTCTTGCCCGATGGCGTTTCTGGCTACCAATGTGTAAGTGCGATCCTCTGTAGGAGTGACCTTTCTCATATAATGGTTACTAACGTCCTCGCCATCCAAAAAAACTCCACCTTCGGCGTTCTCTACCTCCCAATTCAGGATAACCGAGTCCCCCTGGTTGATGGTATCTCGGTTGGGCTTGAATTCGCGGATGATGGGCGGTTTAGGATTTACCGCCACGCTCAGAGTTTGCTGCCTTTCTCCCACGTCGTTTTTAGCCACCAGAACGTACTGGTGGGTCTTTTTGGGCGATACTGTTTTCGTGCTCTGTCCGGTAACGTCCTCGCCATCCAGGGTGATGGTCGCCGCCCTTTCCACCTTCCAGCGTAAGGTGGTCGATTCATCCAGGATGATGGTGTCGGAGTCGGCCGTAAAAGAGTGGATGGTGGGTGGAATATTAACTATGATGGTGAGGGTTCGGGTCTCATCGCCACCGGCGCTCCTGGCCAGCAGGGTGTAGTTGGTGGTCTCCTGGGGCAAGACCGGCAGCTCGCTCCGGCCGCTGACATCCTGTCCGTTCAGGAGGAGGGTGTCGTACTTTTCCACCTGCCAGCTCAGGACGACCGTCTGGCCCTGGTTGACGACGGTGCGGTCCGCTCTGAAATAATCGATGGTAGGCGGCAGGAGCACTTTGACCGTGACCACCTCCCGCGTTGTGCCGGAAGAGTTTTTAGCGTCCAGGATGTAGTCTGTGGTGACGGGAGGCGAGACTTGTAGCTCCCCAGAAGGGCCAACTTTCGTCCACGTCCCTTCTGGGCCAGAGTGAGGATCAAATAGCGAGGCGCTATCGGCCCCCGACAGCCGCCAGCGCAGGGTGCTTGACTGGCCGGGGCGGATGGTATCTGGCTCGGCCATGAAGAGGCGGACGACGGGCGGCGGCGGAGTGGGCGGGATGCCGTATTGGGCCCGCCACTCGAAGTTGCCGAAGGCGAAAGCCTGAACCTCGGCGGCGGACCGCCACAAGAGCAGCGGCAGTATCACCAGCGACAGGAGCCATATCGCCGTCCCTAACATGGACATTGTGCCCCAGATTTTTCGTAAGACCTGCATTTTGACTACCTCACACCCAGCCGTTATCGGTAAAGATTTCGGCCAATACCTCATCAAGAGCAGGAACAACCTCTTTCAAGCCACCTCCAACGCAATTTCCCTTACATGCACATGCTTTAAGCCGGTTTTATCCTTTGCCCTTTCGAGTTCCAGGATGTGGTCTACCAGATTGCTGACATACTCGGCCACCGGTCCCCGGATTCTGCTCTCGCCGCAAACAGGGCAAACTAGGGCCGGTATATTACTCACCGTGATGGTCAGGCCGTCCTCGTGAAACTCCAGGCTAGTTGTCCCTTCCCGCATCTCCCCGTGGCAGTTATGGCATCTGGGCATAGTTCTCACCTCTTTTTTCTACTCCATTTTCTCCTGACCTGTCCTGCTATCCACTCTCTATTGCTGGGAACATAGACGGTCACAACAACGATGTCTTCCTTTTCGTCTATGAGATAGTCGTAGTACTCACATAAAATGTGGACGGGAATGTTATCTGAGCTGACTCCATAAACCAAGCAGCGATAACGCTCTGGGTACTTTTCGATGATTTTGCCTTTGGTCAGCACCGACTTTACCTCTTGAGGGGTGATGCCCTCCTTTCGACCTTCAACAATGGCGTGCCCTGTGAAAGAAAGCTCACTCCGCCTGGCCTTCTCACGGATGATTTCCACATCATCAATATCCGGTCTTTTGATTTCATTATTCGAGATCATTGTCTTCGGTGCTCTCATCTCGACCATAAAAGGCTCTGTAGGGCTATGTGCCGATTAAGAGGATTTCTTTAGACTCAGCATTGGTAGACAGGACGTATTTGTACCGGCCAAAATGCTCGACGCGCACGTGTCGCTTGTACCGCTGGAGCAGAGACACCAGCGCTGACTCAGAAGGTATGCCATCGCTGCGATAAGAGACGACCAGCATACTCTCCCGATATCGGCGAAACAGCCGGTCAAAAGCGGCCTGAATGCGTTTCTTATCTGTCCACTCGCTGGGCTGCGGCTTCAAACGACGATGCCTGGATTTGCGATCTATGTGCTGGCCCCACTCATCGTACATCGTCAGGCCTTCCAGGAAGTGATAGAAGGCCAGGTAATCAACGGCTGCGCCCTGCCTGGAGATGTAAGGAGGGTCTATGTACACCAGGTCGTACTGGCCGGGCACGTCGAGAGCATCGAAATTCAGGGCGCGATTCGGCTGACCGTTGTCGAAGACCGCTCGATTCGCTTCCAGGACGAAGATGCGAAACCACTCCTCGAAGGGTCTATCCCAGGTGGCCTTGTTTCCAAACGAGCGCTCCACTTCTGCCAGGCGGATGTAGAGATTCTTTCGATGGAACAGGTTGTAGGGCCGCTTGATGATGCAGGCCTGGCACAGAGCGAAGAAGGCCAGAGCTAACTTGTACGGGTCGGCGACGTGTCGAATGTTGGTGATCGTCTGGTCGATCCAGGCGTTCTCCTCGGCGGTGAAGTAGATGTCAGGGAAATTGTCCTGGACAAAACGCGGATAAGCGACCTCTGGATGCCTCCGAAGAAGCCAATCCACCTCCTCCGGGCTGAGTTGTACCTGGTCGTTCTCGATCAGGGCCAGCCCAATGTAATAGTTGAAGCGGAGCAAATCATTATATGTAACCTGCTTACCGGCCTGCTTCAAGCGGTAGGCGACCGCCCCGGTACCGCCAAAGGCATCTAAGCAGGTCGTGAAATCCAAGTCTGCGATCTGTTCCCAGATCCAATCGACCAGTTTCGCTTTGCTGCCCTGGTAGCGGGTGGAAGGAAACGCGGCCGTCAGGTCTGGGAAAACTGTAATGGTCAGGCCGTCCTCTTGAAACTCCAGGTTTGTTGTCCCTTCTCGCATCTCTCCGTGGCAGTTATGGCGGGCTGAACCTCGACTTCCTCGAAGTCATCTATTTCCATTTCCTCGTCCGCAAAAAGCCGATCCCAAAGGGCCTTTTCTTCGGCTTCAGAGAGGGCGCAATATTCCCGGTAGGTCAGCCCCCCGATAAAAGGCTCGTCCAGCGAGGGAGCAGCCGTGCCGCTCACCACCAGCATCTTACGGTGGAAATCATCTACGGCCTTTTTGGGTTCCTTTGCCTCCAAATCCGACATCAGGTGGGCCAACTGTGCCCGCTCCTCCGGGCTTAGACGTCTGATGAGGTTTGCCACCCTTTTTACCCTGGGCGAAATCTTCTCCACAGCCATTAGATTATCTCCTTACACGATCCTGAACGAATCCACCAGCGTACATCGTCTCACCCTGGCAAAATCTTTGGCCGAAGTCAGCCCCTCGCCGGTCGGGCTGGCGATGGACATCGAGGTATACCCTTCTCCGCCCACCCCCAGTCCGGCCAGCGAAGGTCCGTTTTTGACAAAGATACTGGTATTTATCTCACGGGCCATGCGGCTCAGGTGATCCAGGTGTTTGGAATGCATCACCGCCGTGTGGCCGAAGCCGTGCTCTACTTCCTTAGCCAGATCGATGGCTTCGTCGGCGCTCCTGACCCGCACCAGGGGCAGGATGGGCATCAACTGCTCGGTCCACACCAGTTGATGGGTTCTATCCACCTCGGCGAGGGCCAGGCGCACGTCGTCGTCCACGCTGAGGCCGAGCTGCTTCAAGATGAAGCTCGCGTTTTTGCCCACGTATTCTTTGTTTATCACCCCGTGCTTACCCGGCCCGTGATCTTCGGCCAGGATGACTTTCAGCAGACGGTTGATCTGGCTGGCGGTCAGTTCCACCGCCCCGCAGGCCAGGATGGCGGCCTTAAGCCGCTCGGCCACCGACTCGACGACCAGGACCTCTTTCTCCAGGATGCAGACCAGGTTGTTGTCGAAGGACGCGCCCTTGACGATATCCCGCGCCGCCTGCTCAATGTCGGCCGTCTCGTCCACCACGGCCGGGGGGTTGCCTGGTCCGGCGCAGATGGCCTTTTTGCCGCTGGCCATCGCCACCTTGACCACGGCCGGCCCGCCTGTGACCAGGAGCAGGTTAATGCCGGGATGTTTCATGATGTACTGGGCGCTCTCGATGGTCGGCTCCGGGATGAGGGTAATGGCATTGGGCGGCCCTCCGGCGCGGGTGATGGCCTGGTTCAGGATTTGCACCGTATGCACCGAGCACTGCTTGGCGCCCGGATGGGCGTTAAAGACCACCGCGTTTCCGGCAGCGATGATCCCGATGGCATTGTTGATGATGGTCGAGGTCGGGTTGGTGCTGGGGGTGATCGCTCCGATGACCCCGTAGGGGGCGTGCTCCACCAGGGTCAGGCCCCGGTCGCCGGTGAAGGCGATGGGTTTCAGGTCTTCGGTGCCGGGTGTTTTGTTAGCCACCAGCAGGTTTTTCTCGATCTTATCTTCGTAGCGGCCCATGCCTGTTTCCTGCCAGGCTTCGTAGGCCAGCGTCTGGGCGTTCTCGCGGGCGGCCCGACGCATACTGGCAATCAGAGCCTCACGTCGCTCCAGGGGCAGAGCTTCCAGTTGTTTTTGGGCCGTGGTCGCGGCGTTGATGGCCGAGTCGATATCGGGAAAGACTCCATCCTGTCCGGCCGCAAGGGGTTCAGGGGAAGCGGGAGAAATGTAAACGGGCGTCGGTTGTGGCTTCTCATCCCTTTTCGGCGGCTCTCCTCTATCCCGCCTGATCTGTTCCATCACCTGAGCGACGATAGTTTCTATCCTCTGCTCGTCGAGTTGCATCGCTTTCACCACTTCCTTTCCACCCAGCCACCTGGCCTTCAGCGCACCACCTGGATGGAGCCTACAATGACCGCGTCCTGACCGCTTTCCGTTACGGTGAGCCTCTGACCGGCGCTTTCTGGCCCTTCGCCGGGCAGGTAGAGCCCCACTGCCAGGTCGTAGCGCCCGGCGGCCAGCTTTTCGGGGATGACCAGGTTGTGATAGTATTCCACCACCTCTCCCGGCGGCCAGAGTGGGGTGGCGTAGATCTCGTCTTCGCCCTGCACGATTTGCCCCTGCCTGTCTACCAGGTGCAGGAAGCCGGAATATTCCCGGTCGAAAGCGGCCAGCGACCTCCACAAAAGGCTCAAACACAACGTCTCGCCGGGCCGAACTTCCTCGCGGTCGAAGCGATACCCCACCAGTTGCGCCTGCCCGCCGAAGTTGGCTTTCAGGCTGCGTTCCTGCATGGGGCGGGCCGCGTCCTGCCGCCGGTAGATCGTGACTGGTCCGGCCCAAAAACGCTCGTCGGCGAAAGTCTGCACCGGAGCGTAAACCCGCCGAAACCACTGGTCGTCTGCCAGATAGTAGGAGTAGAGCGGGTTGAC
This sequence comes from uncultured Anaerolineales bacterium, assembly GCA_964646625.1. GTDB lineage: Bacteria > Chloroflexota > Anaerolineae > CAZYHC01 > CAZYHC01 > DAOULT01. Next base: position 56,122 of record CAZYHC010000010.1, on the reverse strand, counting down.
TCCCACCAGTACGATGTAGTCGGGCCGGTAGTGCGGAATGGCCCAATAGAGATTACGGTAGCTCAGGGCGCGGGCCACTTCCGGCTGGATCAGTCCCAGAAAGTCAACGACGTGCCGCTCCGAATAGTAGCCGATAATCCCCACTTCCATCAGGCCCACGGTGGCCTGCGGGTCGGTGTGGGTCGCCAGCCACTCCCCCACCCGACGGTAAACGACAGTTTTGATCTCCGGCAGGGTTTTGTACATCTTATCCTGGGGGGTCAGGGCCTTTTCGCCGGCCATGGCGCGGTGTATTTCGCTCAGCGAAACGACCTCGGCCCCCAGCAGGCAGAAAGCCAGCGCCACGCCCGCCACCATCCCAAAGCGTGGAAAACGAGCCGCCAACTGCCGCCCGCCCTCCACCAGCCCCAGCCCCAGGGCGGTGACTATAGCCGGAACGAGCGGGGCATAGTACCAGTGATACGGGGCCACCCCCAGGAGTTGATAGCCGACGAAGTGCAACGCGGCCCAGGTCAGGAAAGGCCCGCCCCACCGCCCTTTTTGCCAGATGGCCCACAGTCCCCACAAAACGGTGGGGGCGAAAAGCAGATACAGCCAGCTTTGCTCGACCAGTCCCCCGGCCAGGATGAGCGCCCCCTCGAAAAAAGTCGAGCCGGGGTAAAAGCCGGTGATGCCCATCTTCATCTGAAGGGCTTTAGCCCGCAGGGTGACCGGCAGAGGTGAGCCAAAGACAAAGATCAGATAGACGAAGAAAGGCACGACTATAGCGGCGTAAAGGGCCAAAGCCTGTAGTAACGATTTCAACAGCGAACGTTCGTTGTTGCCCCGTGGTCGGACGACTGAAGTCGTCACTACATCTAGCACGTAATGCCCGAAGAGCACCAGGGCGGGGATGATCCCGTCCCCTCGGGTCAAGAAGGCCAACGCCAGAAAGACAGCCATTGGCCGTAGCCTCTGAGCGTGATAAAAATAGAAAGCGCCACAGGCCAGCATCAAATAAAAACGGGTTTCAAACCCGGCCGTTGTCCAGACCAGAGGGCAAAGGATGAACGATAAACCGGCCACGAGTCCGGCCCACCGCTGGCCGAAACGCTCGCCCGTCAGGTAGGCAAAGCTCCCGGCCACGAGCAGAGACAGCGCCCCGATGAGATTGCTGAGATGAGGCAGATCCGGCCACAGAAACCCGACGATAGCCAGCAGAAAAGCGTATAAAGGGGCAGTGGTACTCAACACCTGCTCGCCTTCGTTGTAAACGAACCCTTTGCCCGCCATGAGGTTCTGAGCGTAACGATAGGTGATGTATGGATCATCGTAGGCCACATCACGCAGACAAAAGCCAATGATAGCCGTCAGCAGGATGAAAAGGACCAAAAATTTATTTTTCCCGTTTATCAGGGCCATCACTCTTTGATATATTTGACCTGGCCCTCGACTTCCCAGGTATCGACGATGGCCATGATGACCGCATCGCAAGGACGGCGATCGGTCAGAACCGTCTGACGGGCCGAACTACCGGTGGCGTAGAGAATGAGCTCGCCGACTCCAGCCCCCACCGCGTCGGCGGCTACCACGTAACCGCCCGTTTCCTGGTTCTCGATATCGACCTGTTTGACCACCATGAACCTCAGGCCTTCCAGTTTCTCGTCCTTGCGGGTAGCGACCAGGGTGCCTACCACTTTCCCCAGGAGCATTTCTTTTCTTCCATTTCCTGAAATATAATAAATACAGGGCCTCAGTTGTGGGGCGGACATCTGGGAGTCAGCCACGATGGCCGCCCCACCAATTTGGGATAGGCTCTTAGCCGACTTCCTCCACGTCGATATCGTCGAAGTCCTGGGCCAGGGCCTCTTCCTGGCGACCCAGGGGCAGCACGCGATCGATGTTGACGTGTGGCCGCGGGATGACGTGGACGGAAACCACTTCGCCGACTCTTTCAGCCCCGCGCGCTCCGGCTTCTACCGCCGCCTTGACCGCGGCTACGTCGCCGCGCACGATGGCTGTCACGTAGCCCCCGCCGATCCTTTCGTAGTGGACCAGTTCCACTTTGGCCGCCTTCACCATGGCGTCTGAGGCTTCTACCATGGCGGTGAATCCCCTGGTCTCGATCATGCCTAATGCTTCTGCCATGCTCAATGTCCTCCATAAATATTTTCAAGATGATTTTGATTGCACTATGTACTCAAGGCGCTCTCATTCTTTGCGGGCCTTGGACACCACCCGGCCCTGCACCGCTTCTATAGCGGCCACCGCCGCTCCGTAGCCGGCCATGATGTCCCGCTCCTCGCCGCCCAGGTAGACCCGGCCATAGCTGCCGAAGGGCCGCACTTCGACAATGTTGATTTCAGCCGCTTTCTCGGCTTCGTTGGCCGCCAGCACGGCGTAAGCGGCTGGTTCCAGTTCCATGATGTAAAGGGTCTGGTCGGCGATGAGCATCATGCCCCCTCGGTTGCGGTTGATGATCTGGGCCTGATGGGCGTCTATCTTGCGAATGATCTGGCTGGTGTGGATGACCGGTTTCCAGCGTTCCTCAGCCTGTACTTCTAAAGCGTCCAGAATGGCTGTCCCGGCGGCGCGGGTCTCGGCCTGGTCGGGGGAATGGACCTCTAGGAGGCCAAACAGCCTTTCCACCACCTGCACGGCGGGCCGCACTTTGGTGGCCTTGAGGGCTATGTCAGTGACGCGGTTGATCTCGATGCCCGGTGATATCTCCACCCACAGGGAAGCGTCGCCAGGCAGGGGCAGAAACCCCCTGGCGGTGGAGCCGATGAGGGCGGCCATCTGGGGCTGCAAACTGTCCAGAAAGATGTAAGCACGTAGATCTACTGCCAAGGCGGTGACTCCTTTCTCTCGTTAGGAATAGTCGTGGAGCTGGTTCTGGCCGACTGGGAGGCGGACGCTGCGCCTGTCTCATCCAGTTCGGTCCTGATCCAGAGCAGGCTTTCTAGCCGCTCCAGCACGGCGGGGTCGAACACTTTCTCCCCGCAGTGGTCGCATATCTGGGCCGGAGTATTGGGGATGACTACAAGCTGTTCGTCGTACCACTCGGTATAGGTTAGAAAAGTCCGACAAATGCGACCGATATGACAAAAGGGACATACTTTCATCTTTACATTTCCATCCTCATTCTATTGTTTGTATTCATCTATAAATCTTGCTATATAGGTAGCAAACTCGTCAAAATCGTTTAGGTCTTCCTGAAGATAGCGGTAGACTTTTTTCGAGTCAATTTCCAGATAGAGATGAACAAGGATGTTGCGGAACCTGGCCATCTCCGCCAGTTTCCCGGCAAACTCGGCAGGAAGAACCCCAACCTCGGCCAGGCTCAGGAAAACCCCGGCATAGTCCTCGGGCGGCTCGGTCATCAATTCCGCCAGAACATGCTCGCCCACGTCGATGCAGGCTTGAATGGCCAATTGAAATTGCCGCTCCGCCGTGCTGGTGTAAAGAAAGTTCTCGACGAACTCTTTATAACTCAGCGTTTGAAGTTCCCGCAGAACTTGGAGCGATCTTCTGATTTGTCGCAACCGTGCCTCGATAGCGATTATATCCATCGAGAAACTTTCCCTGTCTGATCTTCTGGAAAAAAACCTGCCGGTGATGGTCCAGGATCGGCTTGAAATCGAAATAGAGATTGAGAGTTTTCACCCGAAAGTTTATGGCTTCCTGACGGTGGTGATAGTAAATGAGCTTTCCGGTGCGGATCACCTGGTAGCGCATAACCAACGGAGCCTGGTTGAGTATCAGCACGTCTACATCGTTGGTGGCTAACAGACGCATCAGATCACCGATGACTTCCAATCTCTGCCCTGTACATTCCTCGTCGGCCGGTTCATCGGCCAGCAGGATAGCCACGTCCAGGTCGCTCCGCCGATGTGCCCTGCCTCGTGCCTGGGAGCCAAACACATAGGCCAGGACAAGCTGTGGCCTGGTGCTGAAATATGCTTTTAACTTTGGGATATAATCTGCTTCGTCAAAGCAGGGCATCTGCTGGCCTCTCCTTCGGGTTCAGGCCGCAGCCTGGGCTTCCTGCAAAATCTTGACCCCGGCGCTGGCTCCGATGCGGGTGGCGCCTGCGGAGATCATACTTTTGGCATCCTCGAAGGAGCGGATCCCGCCGGCGGCCTTGATGCCCATCTCCGGGCCGACCGTGTGTCGCATGAGGAGCACGTCTTCCACGGTAGCTCCGCCGGGGCCGAAGCCCGTCGAGGTCTTAACGTAATCTGCGCCGGCCGCTTTAGCCAGGGCGCAGGCTTTGACCTTGTCCTCGTCGGTGAGCAGGGCGGCCTCGATGATCACCTTGCAGATCGCTCCGTGATTGTGGGCGGTGCGGGCTACGGTGGCGATGTCTCGCTCCACCAGTTCGTAATCCCTGGATTTGAGGGCCCCGATGTTGATGACCATGTCCACCTCTTGCGCCCCGTCCATGATGGCCTGTTGAGCTTCGTAGGCTTTCACCTCCGGCGAGGTGGCTCCCAGCGGAAACCCGACCACCGTGCACACCTTGACCGCCGAGTCTTTGAGCAGTTGGGCGCACAGCTTGACGTGGGTGGGGTTGACGCACACGGCGGCAAAACCGTGCTTGCGGGCTTCGTAGCAAAGCTGGGCGATCTGATCCTGGCTGGCCTCCGGTTTGAGCAGGGTGTGGTCGATGTAACGGGCGATTTCACGGACGATGTTCACCGAACCCAGCTTGTTGGTGATGCGCGTCGCCCCGGCCTCGATGAGTTGTTGGGTCTGCTCCGAACATCTTTCTGCACACTGCCCATTGCAGTTTGTGCAGCTTTCATCCTGGCCTGTTCTGGTTTCTTCTTCGGCCAGCAGGACCAGAACCTCTTTGGTGATCTGTTCTACCAGGCGCTCGACTGTATCCCTATCCAGTTGCATTCCTACTCCATTACTTTCTCAGAAATCTTTTTTCCACATCCATGACCTTATTCACGCGTCGGGCGTGGCGGTCGCCGCCGAACTCAGTGGATAGCCAGACATCGACGATCTGCCGGGCCAGATCCGGCCCGATGAGCCTGCCGCCCAGGGTCAGGACGTTGGCGTCGTTATGTTCGCGGCTGTTGCGGGCGGTGGAGAGGTCGTAGCACATGGCCGCCCGCACCCCTGGCACCTTGTTGGCCGTGATGCAGGAGCCGATGCCTGCCCCATCCACGACAATGCCCCGCCAGGCCCGGCCGTCGGACACCAGGGCGGCCACCGCATAGGCGAAATCGGGGTAATCGACCGGTTCTGTGCTGTTCGTGCCGCAATCCACCACGTCGTAACCCTTGCTCTGCAAGTAGGCTTTTAGCTCTTCTTTCAGGGCAAAGCCGCCGTGATCGGCTCCCAGGGCGATGGTTTTCTCCGGAGAGGTTGTCTGGGCCAGCACGGGATCCGGCTCGGTGACGAGGAAAACCTGTCGTTGGGTGGCGGCCTCACGCGCCAGGGGAGTAACGATCGCTGCGGTCGAGATCTGCAAGTGACCGCCGGGGGGCACGGCCAGCACGTCACTTTCGGTGATAAGCGGCCGCCTGGTATCGCGTCGCGCCACAGAGATACTTGTGGGGGCAGGAGATGGGTTCGAGGCCGGACCAGAATCGACCACCCCGTCCGGGCCCAGGGTTCGCAGCAGCACTCGCCGCACCATCTCCCTGATTTCGCTCTCCTGGAAGGCCATTTCTTTCTCCCTTGCCCTCTTCTGAAGGTACGATGAAGGTTAATCACTGCTCGGCGGTTTTAGTTTGGAGCTAGAAAGAGTAATGTGGGATCAACGACCAGTACTGTGGTGGCCAGTAGGAAATCCAGGCTTTGCCGACGACTTTATCCTGGGGCAACATGCCCCAGCTATGGGAATCGCTGGAATTGTTGCGGTTATCGCCCAGCACGAACAGTTCATTTTCTCCTACCAGGGCAGGCCCCCAGGAGTAAGAACTGGTCTTAGGGGCATATGGTTCCTCTAGCTCCTGATCGTTGATCAACACTTTTCCCTGTTTGACTTCTACTTTTTCTCCCGGCAGGCCGACGACCCGTTTGATGAAATCTCGCTTGGGGTTGCGAGGGAATTGGAAGACCACGATATCTCCCCGTTCGTGGGGATAAAAACGATAGACGATCTTATTGATGATTAGATACTGGCCATCGTGGAGGTTGGGCTCCATGCTGCTCCCCTCGATGCGGAAGTTTTGAATGAGAGTACGCACCAGGAAGAAGATCAATAAGGTCAGAACAACGGTCTCGACGACTTCACGTAAGGCGGATTTGATCGTCACCCAGCGGTCGGTCGGGGCTTCCGCAGTGTCCTGAAGCAGTTCTTGGGGGTTGGAGAAGTCATTGAACTCGGTCAAACTGTATACCTCCTCACAAAGTGGATGCGCTCATATTGCGATCAACAAAGGTCCATCGCTTTCACCTATATTATTGTACTCTAACTTTCGCCTAAGGGCAAATGGGAGCACCCGGTTTTCACCGTCCCTTCCTCCCGTGCGCTGATTAAGCTCATTATAAAGGCAGGTGAGGTTAAATGTCAAGAACCAGGAAGCCCGAAGGTCTGGAGAGAGGCCATTGACAAGGGAGAGGTGATATTGTACAATGGCAGCACAGGTTGGCCGCAAGCTCAAGATAGCCTGCACTGTGGATGGAAGACAATGGAAGAAGACGGATTATTTTCATGATCTTAGAACCAAGAAGAAAACGGGCAAGATTTCCTTTTGGACCTGCGACCATTATTCTTATGGTCGTTGCCTGTGGTCTCTTTCTCATCACGTATGGTAATTACTCCAAGGAGCAAAAACTGGCCGAAACCTATGGTCTGGAAACCGACGTGGCGGCTACGGTCACCACTTTGGCTCGTGTTTATGAAGCTACGGCGGCGCTGCGTCTCACGGAACTGGCCAGGCCGCCGCTCAACCCCACAGAAGGTGGCCCTCTGGCCACTGTCAAAGCTGATATCCTGAACGTCCGGGCTGGCCCCGGCACCGAATACGATATCGTCGGCAGACTGCCGCGTGGAGTCGAGGTGCCCGTGTTAGCTCGAAACGAGGCTGGGGATTGGCTTATAATCGTCAAACCTGACGGTGATCAAGGCTGGATAGCGGCCGAGTATGCCGAAGTCTCGGTGGACATCTTTTCTCTTCAGGTAGCAACCGAGCTCTCGCCCTCGCCTGCCGTGCCGCCTTGACGGTTTCGGAGGAGTGTGCCGGGGCATGGAGACTGCCATCATCTTGAGCAGCAAAGGGGTTTTCCGGCCACCTTCGGAGCCTGATCTGATACTGGAAAGGGAGGTCCGCGTATTTTGAACACTGCCCGGTACTTCGATTCTTGGGCCGAGACGAGGGACGCCTGGAAGCGTAAAAACGCTTATTATTATACTTACATGGAAAATCTGTGCGCTTCCCTGATCCCTGAGGGTCATTCCGTGCTGGAGATCGGGTGCGGGACGGGCGATCTCCTGGCCGCAGTCAAACCTCAGCGTGGGGTGGGCCTGGATATCAGCCAGGAGATGGTCAAAATTGCTCGCCGGAAATATCCTGACCACGCTTTTTTGGTGGGCGAGGCCGAGAGGCTGCCGCTCAGCGGTGAATTTGATTACCTCGTGGTGGATTGCCTGTTGGGCGATTTGCACGATATCGGGGCTGCTTTGCAAGAGCTCAAAAAGGTTTCCGGCCCGGAGACCAGGCTCATCCTCACCTTTTACAACTTCCTGTGGGAGCCCATTCTGCGGCTGGGGGAGAAGCTGGGTTTAAAGATGCCCCAGCAGAGCCAAAACTGGCTTGGCATGGCAGACATCGAGAATCTGCTCTTTCTGGCTGATTGGGAGATAGAAAGGAAAGGTTCCTGGCTGCTCCTTCCCAAAAAGATACCCTTTGTGTCCGATTGGGTGAACAAACGTTTGCCCCAACGACCTTTCTTCAAAGAGCTATGTTTGATTCAATACATCGTGGCCCGGCCCCAGGCCCGGGTCAGGGAGGCGCGAGAGCTGGCCTGTTCGGTCATCATCCCCTGCCGCAACGAAGTGGGAAATATTGAGGATTGCGTGGAACGCGTGCCTGTTATGGGCGCACATACGGAGCTAATCTTCGTCGATGGTAACTCCACGGATGGCACCCGCCGGAAGATCGAGGAAATGATCGAGATATACAAAGGGCAGAAGGATATCAAGTTGATCCCGCAAGTGCCCGATGCGGATGTCCAGAAAGAGGGGCACGACGCCGTCTCGCCGGACATGATGCTCCCTCTGGGCAAGGGAGATGCGGTGCGGAAAGGGTTCGCGGCGGCCTCGGGAGAGGTGTTGATGATCCTGGATGCCGATCTGACCGTGCCGCCCGAAGACCTGCCCAAGTTCTTTACGCCCCTGGCGCAGGGCAAAGCGGAATTTGTCAACGGCTCCAGGCTGATTTATCCCCTGGAGAACGAAGCCATGAAGCCCCTGAATCTCCTGGGCAACAAGATATTCAGTGTAATTTTTACCTGGCTTCTCGGACAGAAGATCAAGGATACCTTGTGTGGCACCAAGGTGCTGCTCAAGAAAGATTACGAAAGAATCGAGGCGGGCCGAAGCTATTTTGGAGATTTTGATCCTTTCGGCGACTTCGACCTGTTGTTTGGGGCCGCCAGACAAGGGCTGAGGATCGTGGAAATGCCTGTCCGCTACAGGAGGAGGGTGACCGGAGAGTCCAAGGTCAGGGTGTTTAAGCACGGGTGGCTCCTGGTCAGGATGTGCATTTTTGGGTTCCGCAGGTTCAAGCTGGCTGAATGGAAGCGGAAACTGGGATTTTCCCGGCGGGGTGAAAATGGTCGCCAGGGATGAATTCGTTGCCTTTCAGCAGGGTCATTTTGAGGAGGTGGAGACCCGGCGGTTCGCCTGGCAAACCGGGAATCCTTACGTCCAGCGCAAGGAAAGGGAACTGTTGGAGGCACTGGCCCGCCGGGGACAGAACTGCCTGGTGCTGGAAGTGGGGTGTGGGGAGGGAGCCAACCTGGTGAATCTAAACGGCCACTTCGAGCGGGTGGTCGGGGTGGATTTCTCCTGGCCGAGGATCGGCTTCTGTCAGAGGGCTCTCGAAGATGGCTGGTTCATCTGCGCCGAGGCCGGGCATCTGCCTTTGCCGACGGGGTATTTTGACCTGGTGTTCTGCCGAGATCTGCTGCATCACGTCGGCGACATGGAGAAGGTGGTGGCCGAAATGTATCGGGTGTGTAAACCGGGCGGCCAGGTAATGGTGATCGAGGCTAACGGCAAAAGCCCTCTCATCTACCTGCAAGGAACCTTGATCGAGGCGGAGGCCGGGGTTAAGGGAACCTCACCGGCCAGATTCCAGGAGTTGCTATCTGATAGGAGGGGGCGAGAGGTGGCGATATTCATGGCCGAGCCTCTTCCCATTTTCCGGGTGGTGCTGCACTATCGGTTCGGCTTTCCGCAATTGGCGGCCAAATCCTGGGTGGGTGGCCTGCTTGATGGCCTGGAAAAAGTGGCGGCTAAAATCATTCCTGCCCGCTACTGGGCCTATACAGTCGGTATCGCTACCAAAGCCAAAGAATGAAAAGCCTCAAACGTTCAGGCAAGGGGACAGGCTCCCATGCGGATAAAATTCAAGTGTATGCAAGAAAATGCCCTGGTCGGAGATTATGATATAGATCTTTTGTCCAGGATAATACGTTTGCCAGTTATAGGCCACGTATATAGACACCGCTTCCAAATGGCGCTGGATTTGTTCCCTGACACGGCAGATAAGGTCTTGGAGATTGGTTACGGCGCTGGTTTCCTGGCCTATGTCATTGCTCCCCAGGTTGCCGAGTACCATGGTATCGATATTCACCACAATCCCGACGCGGTGAAGAAACTCATGGAGCAATACGGCCTCGAGAATGCCCATTTTATCCGCGATGATGCCCGAGAACTGGCGAGCATTCCCGACCAGTTTTGCGATTTAGTTATATCGGTCAGTTGCCTTGAGCATATCGCAGAACACGGGCTTGTTCAGCGCCAGGTCTGTCGGGTGCTGAAACCGGGCGGGTTCGCAATTTATGGCCTGCCTGTCAAAAACGTCGTCACCCACCTTTTCTTTCTGCTGGTCGGCTACGACGGGGACGTCATTCATCCAACCAGGCCGACGGACGTTATCGAATCGGCTGTGGAAAGTGGTTTGTGGTTCGATGGCGAGAGATTTTTCCCCTCTGGCCTGGGGCATAAACTGGGACTTTACTGGGTGGGCCGGTTTCAAAAGCCATGAGCCGGGTAGTCTCCCCCAAAAGTGTTGCTAAACATTTTACCGCTGAGAACGCCGAGTTCGCAGAGTATTTCTTGTATTTCTCAGCGATCTCTGCGTGCTCTGCGGTTCAAAAGTTGCTATCCTTCAGCCAGCAACACCCAAGAGGGAGACTACCTGAGCCGTTAGCTGAGATAAAGAATGGGATTCCAAAACTTAAAATCTTTTCTGCAAAATAAATTTAATCAGGCCAGAGATGGGTTAATTGCGCTGGATAAGAGAGCGATCTGCGTGTACGGTCTTCTGGCCCTGATCGTATTTATAGCGGCTTCGGTGCGCATACTGCGTAGCAAAAAGGGCCTGCCATACGTGCATTACTACGATGAGCCACGCATCGCTGGCACCGCGCTGCACATGCTTAAAACAGGGGACTATAATCCCCATTATTTCATTTACGGCTCTTTAACGATGTATCTAAACCTGGCGGTAGATGTCGTTCACTACTTTTATCTGATGGGACAGCCCGAGGGCGCCACACCCTTTCTGGGGAGCCTGGAGGACATAAAGACGTACCATGACACCGGCTGGGATTGGACCATCTCGCACCCTTCCTTTTACCTGTGGAACCGCTGGTTGATGGCGGCGATGGGGACGGCCTCGGTAGTAATTACTTACTTTCTGGCCAGGGAAGTCGGCGGGCACTGGGCGGGCATTCTCGCCGCGGTCCTTCTGGCGGGGCTTGGCCTTCACATTCATCATTCCGCCTCGGTCCTTCCTAACGTTCCTTTTTCGTTTTTCGTTTTGGGTGTGGTTCTTCTATCAGTTCTTTTTCTGAAAGGTGAAAAGCCGGTTTATCTGTTGGGGGCTTTAGGGGCCTGTGGATTGGCTACCGCGACAAAATATAATGCCGCGCTTTCCATCGTGGTTCCACTGCTGGCCCTTTTATACTCCGCCTTTTCTCGTTCCTCTGGCTATCGGTGGTGGCTCTGGGTAGCTCTGCCGTTGGTGCCTGCCCTCGCCTTTTTTATCGGCGCGCCGTACGCGTTTCTGGATTTGCCCACGTTTCTGAATCATACGGGGTTCGTCCTTCGTCATTACAGGATTCGGGGGCACGAGAATTTGACTGTTGAGCCGGGTATGACTCATCTCTTCTTACAGGGGCGCGCCATAGTTGAGGATATGGGTTTGTGGGCTTCAATTTTGAGTGTTTTGGGGCTGGCCTTCCTGGTTTCCAGGAGGTTAGGCTGGGTGTTGGTTATTTTCCCCGCCGTTTACCTCACATTTATGTCCAGAACGAGGATTTTATATACCACGAATTTAGTTGTGATCCAACCTTTTGCTGCTGTTGCATTTGGTTGTGGAGCGGTCCTGCTCTATAAATTCTCGATTCGTATCGCTTCTGAAAAGAAGGTTCTGCGGAGAGTGCTGGTAATCGCGCTCGTTTTAGTCATGGGAGGATTTAGTGCGCAATGGTTAGCATCAGTGATTGGTGAAAACTGGAGGTATGGGACGACACCTGAAACCAGAACACAGGCTATATACAAGGTTAACTCGTTAATAGAAAGTATTGGTTCCCAACAGATAAAAGTGGGGATTGCGGAAGAATTACGCCTGCATGATGCGGACTTGATGAAATTAACAGCCCCCTACACAATATCTCCTTACCTGGATCTCATTTGTAATTCGCATGATTATGATATCATCATAGGTCCGATAAGATGCACGAGCCACGATGGCAAAGGTAAGGAAAAAGCGCAATTGCTGAATAGATTACTGTATGAAGCCGTGCCAGAAAATATATCGGTTAAAGAGACCATTGATAGCAATAAAGCCCTGTCTTTAGATGTCTTATCGGTAGACCCGGGGGTTCTGATTCTCACGCCGCCTGAGGCGCCGGCGGCGCAGCCTGCTGCGTGCGGCCACAAAATTCCTTTTGACCGAATGCTTCTGAGCCGTGAGGGTCTGGTTGAAAAAGATGTTCTCCAGTTGCACGAGGGGGGCACGGTTACCACGCCGGCATTTCACGCTATCCCCGGGTTATACCTGTTTAGCTGGCAGGCCAGGGGCAGTGTGGCCGGAGGCGGGCATTCGCAGTTGAAAGCTATCCTCCTTGAGTATGCAGAGGATGGGAAGGCCACCCCGCGAGAAGAGGAAATAATGGAGTTGACTTCTGAGAGGGCGTCATACGCCCTGCAATTTGAGCTACCCGATAGTGCTGATGTGGCCTTGAAGCTGGAGGTTACCGACGAGTGTCATCTACCCGGGCCTGGTGAGGACCGAAATGTGTTTCTGGAATCCGTTCGCCTCACAAGAACGAGCGATGGCATCCCTTTTGAATTAATGCTCATCAGTCCTGGGTTTGTGGTTGAAAATGAAGTCCTTGCCATGCGTCAGGAAGGCGCGGTTACGACGCCGGCATTTCGTACTTCTCCAGGTTCATATCTATTTCGCTGGCGGGCCAGGGGCAGCATGGCCGGAGGCGAGTATTCGAAGTTGAAAGCCACCCTGCTTGAGTATACGGAGGGTGGGAGGACAATCCCGCGAGAAGAGGAAATAATGGAGTTGACTTCTGAGACGGAGTCATACGCCCTGCGGTTTGAGATGGCTGATAGTGCTGCTGTGGCTTTGAGGCTGGAGTTTATCAACGATCGTCATCTACCCGAGCTGGGCGAGGACCGAAATGTGTTTCTGGAATCCATTGGCCTCGAGAGGATGAGCGACAGCATTCCTTTTGAATCAATGCTCATGAACCGGGAGTTTCCTGTTGAACATGGATCCCTGGGTATGTATTGGGCGGGCGCAATTACGACGCCGGCATTTCATACCTCTCCGGGTTCATATCTATTTCGCTGGCGGGCCAGGGGCAGCGTGGCCGGGGGTGAACATTCGAAGCTGAAAGCTACTCTATTGGAATATAAATATATGTGGTATTGGTATGGAGAGGTAATACCGCGAGCAGAAGAAGTACTTGAGTTAACTTCTGAGGTGGAGTCATACGAACTGCGGTTCGAGATAGCCGATGAGACTGACGTGGCCTTAAGGCTGGAGTTTATAAACGATCTTCAGCTACCCGAGTCTGGTGAGGATCGAAATGTATGGCTTGAGCCCGTCAGTTTGGTGAAGATGCCCTGAACTGCTACCTTTGCCTGTTGCGCGGCGGCAGGTCGGCGGGGGTAAAGCCGTAGGGCATGAGCTCCTGTACCGTGCCTGTCCAGAGCACCAGGCCCATCGCGTCGGCCACGATGACCTGGACATCTTTATCGAATTCGAGCAACACCTGACGGCAGGCTCCACAGGGGGGCACGCCGTTCTCGGTCACCACGGCGATGGAGGAAAAAGCCCGTTCTCCGGCCGAGACAGCCTTGAAAACGGCTACCCGTTCGGCGCAGACGGTGAGCCCATAGGAAGCGTTTTCCACGTTACAGCCGGTGTAGGTACGTCCCGATTCGGCCAGCAGGGCGGCCCCCACAGCGAAGTGGGAATAGGGGGCGTAGGCCCTTTCTCTGGCTTCGGCGGCCAGGGAGATGAGTTTGTGGTGCTGGTTGTCCTGTGGCTTGTCTTTATTCTTCACCGTTCCTTCACCATCCCTTATTCTTCGTTGTTGTTTGCCTCTGGCTCTTTCGCTTCCTTCGCAGGCTCGTTTTCTCCCTTGTATGCCCTGATCTTCTTGATGCGCCGCCCGACCACGGAGAGAACCGAGAGCCTTACGCCATCGATAAGCACCTCATCACCCACGGTCGGCACCCGCCCTAACTGGCTGTAGATCAGTCCCCCCAGGGTATTGCTCTCCGTGGTGGGTAACTCTATCTCCAGGAGCTTGTTTACGTCGTCCAGATCGACGCGGGCGTTGAAAATGACCTCGTTGGGAGTGACCATCTCGATAAAGGGCTCCTCGGCATCGTATTCGTCCTGGATTTCTCCCACAATCTCCTCCAGGATATCCTCGATGGTCACCAGGCCGGCTGTGCCCCCATACTCATCGACCACGATGGCGATGTGCACTTTACGTTGCTGGAGTTCTTCCAGCAACTCGTCGATTTTCTTGGTCTCAGGGATAAAATAAGCCGACCGCAGCATATCGTGCAGGGCTATCTCGGGCTCGCCGTTCCGAAAATAGGCCAGCAAATCTTTGGCGTACAGAATGCCGACGATGTTATCGATGGTCTCCTCATAAACGGGGATGCGCGAATGCCCCATCTTCAGGGTGACATCCAGCGCCTCCATAATAGGGGTTTCAATCTCGAGAGCTACCACGTCGATGCGGGGCACCATGATCTCGCGGGCCAGGGTCTCGCCGATCTCGAAGATGCTGTATATCATCTCCTTCTCGTCCTCTTCGATGATCCCTTCTTCCTCGCCGGCATCGACCATGGTTTTGATCTCTTCTTCGATGATGAAGAGCATGTGCCCCGGCTGAGAGCTCCCAAATAGAGAAGAAATGGAATTGGCGATGGTGACCAGGAAGCGGGCAAAGGGCGAGGCAATGGTGGCAAAGAAGTTCAGGGGGATGGCTACGAAGAGAGCCACAGGCTCGGCGTATTGATGGGCCAGGGTTTTGGGCACCAACTCGCCCAGCACCAACATGACTAGAGAGAGGGCTATGACCACCAGCAGGACGGCCAGAGGGTAACTGTTCTGGGCGATAAAAGGCCACGGCGCTTGACGGATGAACACCTGCAAACGAGGAGGGAAGAAAATGGCCGCCGTAGCAGCCGCGAATAAGCTGGTCAGGGTGGTGCCTATCTGAACGGTAGCCAGCAGCCGACTGGAATCCTCAGCCAGCCGTTCCACCATGTAGGCGGCCTTGTTACCTTCCTCGATGAGTTGTCTGAGACGGGCCCTGCGCACGCTGACTATCGCTATCTCTGCGGCAGCAAAGAAGGCGTTTAGCAGAATGAGGAAAATCAGGAGGATTATTTCCCTCAAACTGTGGGGATCCAACTGGATAACTCCTTGCCTTTAATCCTTGGCTTCTCGATCTTTCTTTTTGTCTTTAACTCTGGCCGGAACGCCGTAAGCCACGCTGTCCGGCGGAACGTCCCGCGTGACTACCGAACCGGCGCCGGTTTTCGCCCCGGCCCCGATGTGCACTGGAGCGACTAACATGGTATCGCTCCCGATGAAGGCTCCATCCTCGATGGTGGTCGGGTGCTTGCGCTGACCATCGTAGTTGCAGGTGATGGTGCCGGCCCCTATGTTGACCTCTTCCCCTATAGTGGCGTCGCCTACGTAGCTGAAATGGTGCATTTTGGTACCAGGGCCCAGGTAGGATTTCTTGACTTCTGCATAGTTGCCAACGTATACCCCGCGGCCCAAATGAGCGCCGGGCCGCAGGTGGGCAAAGGGCCCCACCCGCACTTCCTCTTCCAAAGTGGCCTTTTCGAGCACCGAGGATTGGATTACACAACTATCGCCGATGGTCGAGTCCTGGATAATGGTGTGGGGGCCGATGATGCAATCCTGGCCGAGGCGCGTTTGACCCTGGAGATAGGTGCCGGGATATATTATCGTGTCCTGGCCGATTTGAACCCCGATCTCAATGTAGGTGGTGGCCGGGTCGATGAGGGTCACGCCGGCCAGCATGTGCCCTTCGTTGATGCGTCTTCGGAGCACGGCCTCAGCCTGGGCCAGTTGTAAGCGGGTGTTGATGCCCATCACTTCCGTGGCGTCCTCGCTAAGTAGAGCCTCCACCTTTGCGCCCGCCGTGACGGCCATAGCCACCAGGTCGGTCAGATAGTATTCTCCCTGCTCATTGCGCTCTACGCGCTCCAGGTGGGGCCAGAGCCACTTATCGTCAAAGCACAGTATCCCGCTATTGGCCTCTCTGATCTCGCGTTGCTCAGCGGTGGCGGCCTTCTGCTCGACGATGCCCAACACCTGCCCCCCCTGGTGACGCAGGATCCGACCATAGCCCTGGGGGTCATCGGGCAGGAAAGTCAGGATGGTGATGACCGCTCCTGTTTGGTGGTGATGGTCATACATCCGACGCAAAGTTTCCACCCGGATCAAGGGCGTATCCCCGTAGAGAACCAGGACGGTCCCCTGCCGGCCGGCCAGTTGGTCACGGGTCTGAAGCACGGCGTGTCCTGTCCCTAATTGTTCCCGCTGCTCGACATAAAGAATTTCTTCCCCCAATATCTGGCGCACCTGCTCCATGCCATGTCCGACCACCAGGGTGGGAGGCTCAGAAATAAGCTGGCAGACGATATCAACGACATGTTGCACCATAGGCTGACCGACCAGATGATGCGTCACCTTGGGCTTTTTCGATTTCATGCGTACACCCTGGCCCGCAGCCAGGATAATGACCGATAGTTTCATTTGGCCTATCCACCTGCTAAAGAAAAACAACCAAGGCCCATGCTTGAAGGCATGTTATGATAAAACCGTGCCTCGGTCGTCATTATGTACTGATTCGTTTTGTCTCTCAGGAGATTGATCTTCCATCGCTTGTTCAGGCTCTAATCAGCGGCCTCTGTCTTTCAACCATTCTATCACATTCGGGGGATTTACGCAAGCTCGTGTTCCTGACGGCCTGGAACGCCGTTTGACAAAAATGGACAAAAGGTATAAGATTATATATACCCTATAGGGGTATCTCCGAGGTCAGGAGGCAAGAAGCGCAGTGGAGAGAGACGAGCTTAATTCCAGGTTGAGAAAGATTGAGGGACAGATACGCGGCCTGCAACGGATGATCGAAGGGGAACGGGATTGCGAAGACATCCTTACCCAACTGATGGCCGCCCGGGCGGCTTTGGATAAAGTGGGAGTGTCCATCGTAAGCAGCTATTTAGAAGAGTGCCTTATGGCTGGCGACGCTGAGAAGAGGAAAAAGAAAATCACCCGTGCCATAGAGCTTGTTTTCTCTCGCTATTCTCTGACCATGGAGCCGACTAACACCTTCAGGCCAGATGACATAGACCAGTAGCCTTCTGGCGGTCTATCACTCATCTGGCCAAAATCAAAATACGAAACTGGAGGAAAAACTATGGCTGAACCAATCCATGTAACCGCCGATACCTTTGAGGCTGAAGTTATTCAGGCGGATTTGCCGGTCCTGACCGATTTTTGGGCCGAATGGTGTGGGCCTTGTCGTATGATCGCCCCTGTCCTGGAAGAGGTGGCTAAAGAATATGCGGGCAAGCTTAAGGTAGCCAAGCTGGATGTCGATGGGAACCCAGAGTTGGCTACCAGGTACGGAGTACAGAGCATTCCCACCCTGATCATGTTCAAGGACGGCCAGGCAGTGGAGCGTCTGGTCGGCTACATGCCCAAGCAAAGGCTGGTGGAAAAAATCTCGGTCCATTTGTAGGCTGCATGAAGGGGGCAAAAAGTACAAACGTCGGAGATGCCTGATTAGGATGGCTTCTGTTTGGGGCTATTCGTCTTTTGTCAGGCCTCTCTGTTTTTTTCCTTCCTACCACTGTCGGTAGTCTCCCTCTTGGGTGTTGCTGGCTGAAGGATAGCAACTTTTGAACCGCAGAGCACGCAGAGATCGCTGAGAAATACAAGAAATACTCTGCGAACTCGGCGTTCTCAGCGGTAAAATGCTTAGCAACACTTTTGGGGGAGACTACTGTTGAGTCCCATTAAGTCATACCTCAAAAGTCCCAAAAAGTCGTATCACCCTTCCCAAAACGAACAGTTCTGGAGATTCCCCTGCCTGGGGACATAACCACTTAACGTAAGTTTGCCGCAATGGATTATACCTTATGGATGAAATGTTGGCAAATAATGTCTCGCGGATTCCTTCTCAGAGACTGATGCCTTTTTGTCTTTGGCGCCGCTTTGTAGTATAATTCTTGTAGATGTTCTGAAACGGAATGGGAGGAATAGAGATTGATCTTCGGACGGTCGAAAAAGCTCAAAGATAGTCTGAGCCGCACCCGCCAGTCCTTTTTCGGACAGATTACCGGCCTCCTGGGCGCCAATGAGATCACAGACGCACTGTGGGAAGAACTGGAAGAGTTGCTCATCCTGGCCGATGTAGGAGTGAACACCACCTTAGCGTTGATAGAGCGATTGCAGGAGCGGATAGCCAGGGAGAGAATACGTGATGCCCGCAAAGCGGAAGAGCTTCTAAAAGGAGAATTGGTCCAGCTTTTGGATGGGAAAGGCCCCCGTCCGGTGGAAGGATCACGTTTGTTAACCATCATCCTGGTGGTGGGGGCGAATGGTTCGGGCAAGACCACCACCATCGCTAAACTGGCCCGTTATTACCAGGAACAGGGCAAAAAGGTCGTCTTCGGAGCGGCGGACACTTTCCGGGCCGCGGCTATAGACCAGCTCAAAATCTGGGGCGAACGGGTAGGGGTGGACGTTATCCACCACCAGCCGGGCGCCGACCCTGGGGCGGTGGTCTACGACGCCATCCAGGCCAGCCGCGCCCGCAAGGCCGACATCCTGATCATCGACACCGCCGGGCGGCTGCACACCAAGTATAATCTGATGGAGGAGTTAAAGAAAGTACGCGGCGTAGCCAGCAAACACGTGCATCTCGCTCCCCACGAAACCCTGCTGGTGCTGGACGCCACCACGGGCCAGAATGCGCTCTCCCAGGCCAAACACTTCAAGGAAGCCGTCGAAGTGACGGGCATCGTCCTGACCAAGCTGGACGGCACGGCCAAAGGAGGCATCGCCTTTGCCATCGTCCGCGAACTGGGCATCCCCATCCGCTTCGTGGGCACCGGCGAGGGCCTGGACGACCTGGCCGAGTTTGAGGCCCAGACGTTTGTGGAGGGTTTGTTCGAGTAGTAAGGGAGAAGCATGTCACCCGAACTTGCTATGCTGCTGAACCAACTGCGAGACAAATTGCATCAGGCGTTAGGGAATGACCTTTTGAGCCTCATTCTATACGGCTCGTATGCACGAGATGAAGCACACTTCGATTCCGATGTAGATTTACTGTTGGTGTTGCGTCGCCTGACCCCAGAACTGGACGAGCGAGTGAGCGAGATTGCGTATAGGGTGATGTGGGATGCTGACTTTGCCTACATCTTCTCCTTAAATGTGATCGATCAGGCTCATCAAGACCTGTGGAAACGGGAAAATGCTTCTTTTCTGCGGAACGTGGAGCGAGATGGGAAAGTGTTATGGCCGCAGCCCGCTCTTTTGTAAAAGCTGTGGAGGGTTTGTTCGAATGAATAAAGTGATAGATGGGATTTTAGAAGAGCAAGACGATCTTCAGGATCGTATAGGATATTTTGATCCTCGTGATCTGGGCTTCACTGAAGAAGAACTGCTTCTTGCCCAGGAGGATGAACGATGGATGAGCGAGTGGCTGGCAAAAGAAAGCCATAAATATTGTGGCAAGTATGTGGCCGTTAAAGGAAAAAAAGTAATCGCCTCATCCGAATCGCTAAAAAAGGTCAACGACATAGTTAACGCTCAGGGTCTCAGGTTTGTCATTATCGATTACATTCCTTCTGGGTTGATCATTTACAAAAATGCGATTTGAGAGAAGCTGTTTGTTCACTATCACTCTGGATCAGGAAAGACGTAAAACCGTATTTGAATCGAGGAGGTTATAGAGCCGATGGAAGAGTTGAGGAGTCGTTTACAAGAACTGGATGGGCGCATCCAGCAAATCATGGTGCGTCTTTGACATAGCCGGCAAAGAAGAAGAAGCTGCTAAATTAGAGAAGAAAGCGGCTGAACCGGATCTCTGGGATGATCCAGAGAGCGGGCAGGCCATCATGCAGAGGCTGGCCGCTTTGAATGAGGGAGTGGAAACCTGGCGAGGGTTGGCCAGCCGGGTGAGGGAGGGGCAAGACCTGCTGGAACTGGCTATGGCCGATGAGGACGAGGCTATGGTCAGGGAGATGGCCCCCGAGGTGGAGAAGATAACCGCCGAGTTGGAAAAGCTCGAATTCCGATTGCTTTTCTCTGGCCCGCACGATCGGGGCCATGCCATCCTGGCTCTTCACGCTGGAGCGGGTGGCACTGAGGCCCAGGACTGGGCGGAAATGTTGCTGCGCATGTACCTGCGCTGGGCGGAGGCCCGGGGCTATAAAACTGTCCTTTTGGACTCTCTGACCGGCGAGGAGGCCGGGCTGAAAAGCGCCACCGTCGAGGTGGCCGGCCCCTACGCTTACGGCTATCTCAAGGCCGAACGGGGGGTCCATCGGCTGGTGCGTCTTTCTCCTTTCGACGCCGCCCACCGCCGTCACACCTCTTTTGTTTTGGTGGAGGTCATCCCCGACATCAGCGAGGATATCGAGGTGGAAATCGATCTCGATGATCTGCGCATTGACGTCTTTCGCTCTTCGGGAGCGGGAGGACAACACGTCCAGAAGAACGCCACCGCGGTGCGTATCACCCACCTGCCGACGGGCATCGTGGCTTCCTGTCAGAACGAACGTTCTCAGTTTCGGAATAAAGAGGTAGCCATGCGTATCCTGCGTGCCCGTCTTTACGAGCTGGAATGGGAGAAACAAGAGGCCGAATTGGCCCGGCTTAAAGGCAAACACGTGGAGGCCGGTTGGGGCAACCAGATCCGTTCCTATGTGCTGCATCCCTATCACATGGTCAAGGATCTGCGCACCGGCCACGAAGTGGCTAACACTACGGCTGTATTGGATGGAGAACTGGATAGTTTCATCGAAGCTTACCTTAGAGCAACGGTAGGCGAGGGTTAGAAATGGCGAGAAGATTTTGTCCGTATTTGGGTTTGCGAGACGAGGCCGAGACTCACATCTCTTATCCGAGTTACGATAATTTTTGCTACGCTTCGGGCGAACGTCGGGTAGTGTCGATGTCAGAGCAAGCCAGGTTTTGTCTGAGTGGCCAGCACGAGACCTGTTACCAATTCGTGGTCACAGCCAGGGGCAGGGGGCGAGGCTCAGGCCCCGAGACGAGCACCAGACCACCGCCTCGGCCTCCCCGGCAGGTAGAGGCACGCGCCGAAAAGAAAATGGCCCAAGCGCCAGCCCCTATCCCCACCACCCGACCCCCTGAGCACATTGCCTCACAGCAGGTGGGGAAACGGCGAGAGCAGTTCTGTTCCCATCTCGGTTCGTTGAGCAACAAAACAGTACACGCCGGCTATCCCAGTTACAACAATTTCTGTTACGTGTCAGGCAGACGGCATACCGTGCCCATGGCCCATCAGGGCAAATTTTGTCTGAGGAGCGAGTTTACGGCCTGTCCCAGACTGATGGCTGTTCCCCAAGGTGATACCCCCAAACGCGATACCCCCCTCGTGCCCGAACCGGTTAAAGAAGCGGCCCTCAAAGCCAGACCAGAGGCCCCGCCTAAACCCAAACCGACGCTTGCTCAGCCGATTGACATTGTAGCCATTGCCAATCTGGCCATCCAGGGTAAATTTTCCGAAGCCATTGCCGAAACCGAGCGGGTGACGGGCGCCCTGGATTCTGACCTGGCCAGAAGTCTGGTGTGGGGCTTGTTAGTCAGCAGTTATTCAGAAGCTACCGGCGACCTGGTCAGCGACTTTGTTTTCTCCTGCTGGAAAAAAGCCCTCGATCTCGATCCAGGCAATTTCAGGCCCTACTATGGGCTGGCCTTTTATTACGCCGGTTACGAGGATTATCCTAACGCCCTGTGGGCGGCTTCCCAGGTCCTCGAACTGGCCCCCAAAGACGACCCCGCTTACAACGGCATCTGGCAATTCATCGGCATGGTGGAGCAAAAAATAGGCACCAGGGCGGTGGAGCGCTACCTGGCCCGTCAGGACGTTTAAACCATCACTCCTCCTGCGATACAAGCTCGCAGGCACCTTTTACTCCACCACGTAAGGGGTTTGACCTTCCCTGGCCAGCACGTAGTTCATGCCTTCCACCTGGCGCACCATGCCTTTCAGTTCCATCATGGACAGGGTGCTGCTGACCAGGGCGGTAGGTAAATCGCTTTGCCTGACGATTTCGTCTATGTGGGTCGGGTTGGCCGAGAGGTAAGCCAACAACACCGACTCCGTTTCGTTTTCGGGAACGATGGCCCGTACCTCCTGGTGCTGGCTGATCATGCTCAGATTCAGACCTTGCAGGATATCCTCGACGGAGAGCACGGGGATGGCCCCGTCGCGGATCAGCTCGTTAGTGCCCTGGCTCTGGCGGGACAGGATATTGCCGGGCACGGCGAAAACGTCTCGTCCTTGTTCCAGGGCGTGGCGGGCCGTGATGAGCGCCCCACTGACAGGCCCGGCCTCGGCCACCACCGTGCCCAGGGTCAGGCCGCTGATTATCCGGTTGCGGCGCGGGAAGTTTCTGCCTTCTGGCCGGGTGCCCAGCGGAAACTCGCTGATCAGTGCTCCTGTCTCCTCGATCCGGTTACTCAGGGCCTTATTTTGCGAGGGATAGACGATGTCGAGACCATTGCCCAGCACGGCGATGGTTCGGCCTCCCGCCTCCAATGCCGCGCGGTGGGCCTGGGTGTCAATGCCACTGGCCAGACCGCTGACCACCGTGACCTGGTTGCGAGCCAGGTCTCTGGCAAGCTGTTTGGTCACTTCCTTACCGTAGATGGAGGCCCGTCGCGTGCCCACTATCGCCACAGCCCACTCATCGGCCTCCAGAAGCTCTCCCTTGACATAGAGCAAAAAAGGAGGATCGTAGATGTGGCGCAGATGTGGCGGATAAGCGGGGTCGTCCCAGGTAAGCAGCCGCGCTCCTGCCCTGGCGATCTTCTCCATCTCCTCTGCCAGGGACAAACTGGCCCGCGTCTTCAGCAGGTTCTGGATGGAACGCCTGTCCAGGCCAGCGGCCTGTAGCTCAGAGGCCGACGCCTGCCAGGCCCGTGCCGCGTCGCCGAAGTGCGCCAGCAGAGCCTTGAAGCGTATCGGCCCGATGCCGGGCACGATGTTGAACCCAACCCAATACTTTTCCATCATCCAAATCTCCCGCCATTTATCTGCATTTATCTCCAGGAACGAAGCCGGGGACGCAACCTGGCCCAGGTGGAAGCGAAATGTATCCAGAAAGGGGTCAGGCGACCGACGACCCGCCCCTGGGCCAGGCTGCGCAAAAACCCGGCCCGATCCTCGAAGGGCGGCATCTCCACGTAGGCCCGCCCGATCTCGTAGGCGGTGTGGGCGTCGCTGCCCGCCAGCCGCAGTAAGCCTCTCTCCTGGGCCAATTCCTCCGCCCGGCGGTTATCGGCGGCGAAGACGGTGCGGGCGTTGAAAACCTCCAGGGCCTCCACCTGCTCGACGATCTCCAGCAGCGCAGAAAGCCCCACGGCCTCTCTACGCAGACGGTCCAGCGGATGGGAGACCCCTACCACCCCGCCCTGTTCCCTGATGCGCTTTATAGTCTCTTGAGGAGACAGTCTCTCGGGGATCCCTTCCTCCAGAAAGTAGGCTAAAAGCTCCCCCCGGCTGGTTTTTACCTCCTGGCCGACGATGACCGGAAAAGGAGCGATATCCCGCAAAGCCAGCGCCCCGGCGATCGTGCCGTGATCGGTGACGGCGATGGCCCCCAGGCCACGTTTCCGACAGGCTTCGATGACCGCTTCCAGGGAAGTCAGCGAGTCCCCGGAGTAGACGGTGTGCAGGTGTAGATCGACTTTGAGCAAGGCTTTCCTTTCGACGGAGATTTAGTCCATTATACCAGATTTTGTACTCAACGACAAAAAACGGGCGAGGCTCGGGGGCGTCCAGAAATTTGGGCCACTGCCCCGCCCTAATTCTTCCAGATGATGGGCAGGTAAATCGGCTGCTGGACCGCAGTGGTCACGGCTGTGCCCCAGGTGGGGGTGAGCACCTGTTCGCAGCGCACGCCGTAGGTGGTATTGGTGATGACCTGGCCGCCGGCTGCGCTGGAGACAGTCACCGTAAACGTGCGATTGATAGATGCTCCTCCACCAGCCAGGGCAGGCACCGTCCACCTGACCACATCGCCCGCCAACGTGCCGCCCTCGCTGGCCGAGACGAAGCTCGTGTTAGCGGGTATGGCGTCGGTGATGACCAGGTTCGAGGCCGGGCCCGCGCCGGCGTTGATGATGGTCAGGGTGTAGGTCAGCAGGCCACCGGCCTGGATCGGGGCCGGGCTATCGGTCTTGACGATGCTCAGGGATGGCGGGGGCAGGGCTATAGTGGTCACCGCCGTGCCCCAGGTGGGAGTGGGCACCTGGTGGCAACGCACCCCGTAGGTGGTGTTGGCGATCACCTGGCCGCTGGCTGAATTGGGGACGGCCACCGTAAAGGTGCGAGCGATAGAGGCCCCGCCAGCCAGGTTAGGCACCGTCCAACTGACCACTTTGCCTGCTACCAGCGTGCCTCCATCGCTGGCGGAGACGAAGCTCGTGTCAGCGGGTACGGTGTCGGTGACGACCAGATTTGAGGCCGGCCCTGCGATGGCGGAGTTGATGATGGTCAGGGTGTAGAGCAGCAGGCCGCCGGCCTGAGCCGGGTCCGGGCTGCCAACCTTGGCGATGCTCAGAGAGGGACTGGTTCGAAAGTTGGCAACGGTATATGCGGTGTTGTTGAGCGTTTTCCTGTTATCGGCGGCGTTGGGTTGTCCTTCGGGCACTCCCATGGGGTCGCCGCCATAAGTGAGGTCAGGGTTCGACCAATATTGGAGTCTCGTGCAACTGACCCCACTGTGGGTGCACTCGTCGTTGTAGGCTGTAATTGTGCGCCATCGATCTGGAACGTTCACGTATCCATGATTATATGGGTATGGGCTGTTGTCGGTGTTGTCCACGTACCTGTCGTGGCGGGCCGACATATTATGTCCCAGTTCGTGGGCAAAGGAATGGTTCCCCACCGCACAATTTCGCACGATCACGGAAAAAGCACTGCTCTCGAAGCCGTGGCTAACCGTAGCCATCAGGTATGCTCTCCCGCAGTACTCCCCACCGTTCTCAACTATCAGGGCCACAACGTCAGCCAGGTGGGTGTCGCGCAGCGAGTGGACATCGTCCAGGTAACCGTCTGAGGTCCCCTGGAGGCGGCCCAGGTCGGTATAGAGATCGCCCGACTCGGCGTAGCTTACTTCGGCGGTGTGAACCAGGTTCAAGCGCTGGTTGATGCCGCTGTTTTGGTAGGATTGGTTGGTATCATCCACCGCGTTTTGGATCAGGGTTTGTATGGCGGAGGTGCCCCCCTCGGCCTGGCGCGCCTCTGCGGTGTAGACCACCATTACGTCGATTTGTGAACCGTCGTCGGCCATGGGCGTGACCGCAGCCTCCGCCGGGTATACCTCGGGGATGTCAACCGGGATTGGTTGCGCCTCGGGGGGAAAGTCTGAGGGATCGATCTGGTAGATGGCATGGACGCCGTTGCCAGCGTAGCGCACCTGGTATAACGCCCCGGGCAGGGTGATGGCCCCCGACGTTATCCCGTCCTTGACCACCAGGATCACCTGGCTGTGGGCCACTCCCTGGAGATGACCGATCCAGGAGTAGCCGCCTATCTGGTTGGGCTGCCTGCGGTCAAGAACGGCGGTAAAGACGACGTTATTAAACAGATTCAACCTCACCAGGTCGCTGGCGGCAGACGAGTCCCTCTGAGGGGCAGCGTATGCCCCGCCTAGCAGGTCGAAGTTGATGTCCACCAACCTGGTGCGGATGATGGTGGGGTCGCCGCGCCTGTCCAGGCCCCCCTCAACGGCGGCGTCGATGAACAGGTTCGGGCCCGGTTCGTCGTTGGCCGGAGAGGCGATGATGCTCGGTACCACGGCGAACAGCACTGTAATTATCGCTGCCGTGGTCAGGAGCCTTAAGGTGGTGATGGATTTGGAGGTGTTCATTATCCTGTAGGGCCTTTCATCAAGAAGATATTTGGCGGGTTCCCTCCATAATTGATAAACCTATCCTGGAAATTATACCATCCTCCCTCTCGCAAAGTCAAGAGAGAGAGGGTTGAGGGATTTCAGGACCTGTGCTATAATATCGGCACTGTTCGAGTAAGGAGGATGCCAGCTTGAGCGATTTTCACTACGGCGGTCAGGCGGTCATCGAAGGGGTGATGATACGCGGGGCGCGCAACATGGTGGTGGCCGTGCGGGAACCTTCAGGAAACATCGTGACCCACACCGAGCCTCTCACCTCCGTGATTTATACCAGCCCGTTGGGGAGCTTGCCCTTCGCCCGAGGTCTGGTTATGCTGTGGGACACCCTGGTTCTGGGTTTGCGGGGGCTGACCTTTTCAGCCGACATAGCTCTGGGAGAGGAAGATGTGGAGTTCGAGGGGCCGGTGGTCTGGGGTTCTCTGCTTTTTGCCCTGGCTATCGGGGTGGCTATATTCTTCATTCTGCCTCTGCTTTTGGTGGGCTTCGTGGACCGCTACATTCCTTCATCGTTGGTGAGCAATGTCGTTGAAGGGCTCATCCGCCTGGCCCTGTTTCTGCTTTACATTTTCGTCATCAGCTTTATCCCGGACATCAAACGGGTCTTTGCCTATCATGGCGCTGAACATAAAACCGTCAACGCTTACGAAGCGGGCGCGCCTCTGGAGTCAGTCGCGGTCGAGGGCTATAGCACCGCCCATCCGCGCTGCGGCACAGCGTTCATTCTGGGAGTAATGGTCATCGCCATTGTGGTCTTTGCTCTCCTGGGACGACCGCCCATGTGGTTGCGTTTGCTCTCACGGGTGTTGCTGATCCCCGTCATCGCCGGTATTTCTTACGAATTCCTCAAGTTCAGCTCTTCCCATCGAAACAACCCTTTGATGAAAGCCTTTTTAGCTCCCAGCCTGGCCTTGCAGCGCATGACCACCCGTGAGCCCGA
Source organism: uncultured Anaerolineales bacterium (assembly GCA_964646625.1). Taxonomy (GTDB): domain Bacteria; phylum Chloroflexota; class Anaerolineae; order CAZYHC01; family CAZYHC01; genus DAOULT01. Next base: position 29,249 of record CAZYHC010000010.1, on the reverse strand, counting down.
CACCTCCATGCTGGAGGTAGCGATTATGGCTCTCAAGCAGGCTTTGCTGGAGGACGAACGGACGGAGGAAAAATCAACCGAGGGGAACGAAACGCAGTTATAAAAGGGGTTGTGCAGGCTGACACGTACCCTCATAAACAAAGAGAGAAGGGCGAGGTTCCCCGAAACCTCGCCCTTCTGCACAAAGGAGGAGAAAAAGGATGCTGGGCTAGTATTATTATAGCACATCCACCTTCCAACAGCCTTACAAAATGCCCCCTGGACCTTCCAAAAACCTTCCAATTTTATGAGCGATCACGGTAATTGGTTGACCACCAGGGGGAGAGTGGTCAGCCGTTCCGTGTTCCCCTCGGCGTCGATCAGGTAAGGGTCTTCCAGGCGCAAGCCCACCCGGTCGGCGGGTAGACTCTTGTAGGCCAGGCCCACGATGCCCACGTCTATCTGGATGGCGATGCTGGCCGGGAAATCGTAAGTCGAATGTTGGGAAGCGATGCCCTTCTCAAATACCTCGGTCCAGCCGATGCCATGTCCGACGTTGTACATGGACGCCAGGCCCACGCTGCGGAGGTAGTTCCGGCTGGCCAGGTCCGCGTCGCGGGCCGGTCGGCCGCAGGCCAGGTTTTCGACGGCCAGTTCGTGGGCGCGGGCGGCGTGGCCGATGAGTTCGGCCTGGTCTTGGTTCGGCCCGCCGGCCACCACCGTGCGTCCCAGGGCCGAAGTGAGGCCCTGGTAGCGGGCGCTCGTTCCCAGCACGATCATATCTCCGGCCTCGATCGCTCGCTCGGTGGCTCGCCCGATGTTGCTCGTCACCCGGTCGCCGGACATGACGATGGTGACGAAGCCCAATCGGTCGGCCCCCATGTACTTCATCACGTAATCAGCGCAGGCCGCCACCTGGAGCTCGCGGACGCCGGGCCGAATGGCCCGCAGCATGGCCTCCATGCCCCAACTGGAAAGTTGGGCCGCCAGGCCCATCATCTGTAACTCGTTCTCGCTCTTGATGTAACGGGCCTGGGCCATGTAATCGCTCATGTCCACGATTTGCCCCTCGATTGCTTCTTCCAGCATGAGCCGCGCCTCGCAGGTCAGCACGTCGGGCGGGGTAAGCAGCCCCACGTCCCGCCCCTCGCGCCCGCAGGCTTCGACGAACGCCTGGCGCATACTGACGTACTGGTAGCCGGCGTAATCGGCGTCGGGGATACCGGAGGCGGTCAGGTTCCTGAATTCCCCCACCCGCATCATCTCCTGGGCGTAGCGCAGCGCATCGGGGCTGCCCAGGACGAGGACCTTTTTCGGGCCTACGACGACGATGGTATACTCGATGTGCGGGTCATAGCCCGTGAGCCAGCCGGTATCGCCCGGCCGGTACTCTGTGCCGTAGGCGAAAGCGGCGTCCAACCCCCGCGCTTCCAGTTCCGCCCGCAGTCGTTCCACGCGGGCCGCAAATTCCTCGGCAGGCATCCGCACGCTCAGGTCCAGCGGCGGCAGACTCTCCACGAACTCGCAAACCCTGAATTCCACGGGAAATCCTCCTTAAAGATGCGGGTGCAAAAGCCCGTGACCACAGGGCGATATACTACCACACTTTCATTTCTATGTCAAATCAGAAGGGCGGGGTCCCCGAAACCCCGCCCTTCTGCCACAAGGAGAAAGACGTTAAGCTGCCCTTACAATACCAACGTTACCACCGCTGGCCATGAATGGGCAGCGCCGCCAGGCATTATTCTATTTTCTTTTATCGAAAGGAGTGGTGGCCTTCTGAGGCGAAGCGTGGGACTAATCCGCAAACTCCGTCTCGATACGAGTACAGCAACGCACCAGCTCACGGGCCGCTTTAGGGGCTCTCAGCACCTTCATGATATTGCCCTTGAGCTTGAGCTGTCTGGTCATCAGGGCCTGGATAGGATCCAGCTTGCCCTCGATGACTCGCCGCCAGACACTGAAAGGAGCTATCAGACGGAATTCAGGATTCCTTTCAGCCTCATCGGTCACCGCGTAGGCTAAGGGACACTGCCCGTGTCGCAAGTCCATGTACATCACTATCCTCTCCGACTGGCTGTTGTCAGGTTCGGCGATAAAGTAAAAATCGCCCTCCCAGCTTTTGGCTGCATCAGCGTAGCTTTCGCTGCAGTTGATCTCTTGACAAAAGGCCTTGACCCACTCTTCTGATGGAAATTTAGGCATTTCCCATTTCCTCCCAGGTGCTTTTATCTTGCGCTCTTCTCTCCGATGAAATGCCCGATGTTGGTGTAGCTCATTAATAAAATACCATGAAAAGGCGAGATTTGGGGTTGAGAGATGGTTAAGAAATGGTTAAAGTTCAGTGACGGAAAAGGCTCTCTTATCAGCATCTGTGAAATCCGCAATATATTATATCACATTTGTGGCCTTGACGACTAACCCTAAATAGAGTACAATACATCTAACCCCGTCCCGTCAAGATTTCGGCAAGGGCTGTTCTGGAACATGAGCCAGTGAGGTGAAGGTGTGGAAGGGTTACAAGAGCTGTATCAGAGCTATGCCCTGGAGCTTTGGTTGTGGCTGGCTATCGTGGTGCTACTTTTGCTCATCTGGTTGATCATCGTCCACGTGCGTCTCGGTCAGGTGCTCAAGCGACAGGACCTGCTGTTGAGCGGCGCCCAGAGCCGCGACCTGGAGCCGCCCCGCCATGAGCATCCGCCCCAGACCCAGGATACAGATGCCAAAGCGGAGAGCCTGGAGCGCCCGGCCCGGCAGATGGAAGAAGCTCTAAGCCGCAATCTGCGGTTGGGCGTGGTGCGTTTCAATCCTTTCGAGGACGCCGGCGGAGATCAGAGTTTCGCTATCGCCCTGGTAGATAAGCAGGGCGATGGGGTGGTCATCAGCAGCCTGCACGGCCGCAAAGAAACCAGGGTTTACGCCAAGCCTTTGAAAGAAAGACAGTCTTCTTATCCTCTGACGGAGGAGGAAAAGGAAGCTATTGCCCGCGCCCTTCGGTGAGGGATTTTCCGGCGGGCAACGGCGCCCCCTGACGGCCCCCGTTTGAGAACCTGGACAGGTCCACATTCTATTTTTCCGCTATTTTTCTGGAGAGGAGGCAGGCTGGCAGAACACCGTTAATCTGACTCAGTTCGACGGTGTCGCTTATATTGGAGGGGGGTGATATATGACCAGATGGATGGATCGGGCTTGATCAGGTATTTCACAATATTAAGGAGGAAAAACATGACAGAAAACAGCAAGAGGAAGCTGGCTCTCCTGGCCGGGGTGGGCCTGACGATAGCCTTGGCCTGGCTGGTGGTGGCGGTCACGGTCAGCGCCGGGGAGGAAGGGTTGAACCTGCCCCTGAAGCGGTACGAGTTGCCGCAGGGGGTGCAGCCGGCTACCCTGCCCACCACGGTGGAGATCAGCACTGCGCCGGGCGTGGTCGTGCTGGAGGGGGCCGACCCCTGGGCGGGCCTTGCAGATGGGCTTCCCGACCTGCTCCGGGCCATAGCGGGCGGGGACGTGAACGGGGACGGCTTCGAGGACCTGATCCTGGGGGCCGAAGGAGCGAACCCTGGCGGGCGGTGGGATGCGGGGGAGGTGTACGTCGTCTTTGGGCGGGGCGTCACTCTGCCCACGCCCATCGTGGTCAGCGATTCGGCCGACGTGATCATCGAGGGCATTGATGATGGGGACTTCGCCGGTGGCAGGTTAGCCAGCGGGGACTTCGACGGGGACGGCTACGACGACGTGATCGTCGGCGCTCCCTTTGCCTCCCCCGGCGGGCGTGCTCAGGCGGGCGAGGTCTACGTGGTCTACGGTTCGAGCGGTCTGGCGGGCACGGTGGTGGTCAGCACGGCTGCCGAGGTGGCTATCCTGGAGGGCATAGACGGTGGCGATAATGCTGGCCTGGGCCTGACCAGCGGGGACGTGGACCGGGATGGCTACGACGACGTGCTCGTCGGTGCTCCCTGGGCCTCCCCCGGCGGGCGTACCGGTGCAGGGGAGGCCTACGTGGTCTATGGCCGCAATCGGCTTACGGGCAGGCACGAGATCAGCACCACCACCGACGTGCTTATCCTGGAAGGCGTGGATGACTTTGACCAGGCCGGAGCGCCGCTGCGCAGCGGGGACCTGGATCGGGACGGCTACGACGACGTGGGCATCGGCACTCCCTTTGCCAGTCCCGGTGGTCGTGTCGTTGCGGGCGAGGCCTACGTGGTCTACGGGCGCAGCCGCCTTACGGGCACGCACCAGATCAGCACCACGACCGCCACCGACGTGCTTGTCGTGGAAGGGGTGGATGACGGAGATCGGGCCGGCTCGAGTCTGGCCGGCGGCGACGTAAACGGGGATGGCCATCACGACCTGGTCATCGGAGCCCGGGGAGCCGCCCCCGGCGGGCGTTTATTTGCGGGCGAGATCTACGTGCTCTTCGGGCAGGGGCCTCGTCTGTCGGGCACGGTCCAGATCAGCACCGCCGCCAACGTGGCCATCCTGGAGGGTGTGGATGGCTTTGACGGGGCCGGAAGGGCTGTATTCTGCCGGGACGCCAACAACGACCACTTCGCTGACCTGGTCATCGGCGCTCCCTGGGCCGATCCCGGCGGGCGTTTGGATGCGGGCGAGGTCTACGTGGTCTACGGCCGCGCCGACCTCAGCGGGACGGTCCCGATCAGCACCCCCGGCAGCATCGTGGTAAGCACCATCCAGGGGGTGGACGACTTCGATGAGACCGGCGCGCGCGTAGGCGTGATAGACCTGAACAACGACCAGGGCGGGGAAATCGTGGTCGGGGCCGGGTGGGCCGACCCCGGGGGCCGCACCGACGCTGGCGAGGTGTACGTCATCTACAGCTACGCCGACAAGTACTGGTCCAACCTGCCCATCATCATGAATAACAACGTCATTTCGCCCTGAGAAAGCCAATACCTGATGCACAAAGGCCCCCGGCGGCTTCGGCCCGCCGGGGGCTTTACATTCTATCCGGCGCGTGTTATAATTAAGTAACAGCAGGCAGGCGCTAGAGCATCGTCGAGCTAACCCCAGACTGGCGGTGCTTCTTTGCCAGAAAGGAGGGGAGCGTATAACAAAACAGACTGTTTGGACTCCAGCGGATATTTCAAGGCATAAAGCGTTGAAGGAGGGAAAAAATGGGAGAAAGTGGAAAGAGGAAACTGGCTCTTCTGGCCGGGGTGGTTCTGACGGTGGCTTTGGCCTGGCTGGTGGTGGCGGTCACGGTCAGGGCCGGGGAGGAAGGGTTGAACCTGCCCCTGAAGCGGTACGAGTTGCCGCAGGGGGTGCAGCCGGCTACCCTGCCCACCACGGTGGAGATCAGCACTGCGCCGGGCGTGGTCACCCTGGAAGGGGCCGATCCCGATATGGGCCCCGCAGATGGGATTCCCGACCAGCTCCGGATCATAGCCGGCGGGGACGTGAACGGCGACGGCTTCGAGGACCTGATCCTGGGCGCCGAGGGCGCCAACCCCGGCGGGCGGTGGGATGCGGGGGAGGTGTACGTCGTCTTTGGGCGGGGTGTCACCTTGCCCACGCCCATCGTGGTCAGCGACTCGGCCGACGTGATCATCGAGGGCATTGATGGAGACCCTGATGGGGGCGGGCCTCTCACCGGCGACCGGGCCGGCATAAGCCTGGCCAGCGGGGACGTGGATAAGGACGGCTACGACGACGTGCTCGTCGGCGCTTACCTGGCCTCCCCCGGCGGGCGTGTCCAGGCGGGCGAGGTCTACGTGGTTTACGGTTCGAGTGGCCTTTCGGGCACGGTGGTGGTCAGCACGGCTGCCGAGGTGGCTATCCTGGAGGGCGTGGACGACCTCGATCGGGCTGGCTGGTCTGTGGCCAGCGGGGACGTGGATGGGGACGGCTACGACGACGTGATTATCGGCGCTCCCGCGGCCAGTCCCGACGGGCGTGTCCAGGCGGGCGAGGCCTACGTGGTCTACGGCCGCAATCGGATTACGGGCAGACACGAGATCAGCACCACCACCGACGTGCTCATCCTGGAAGGTGTGGATGATGGGGACATTGCCGGAGTGCCGGTGCGCAGCGGGGACCTGGATCGGGACGGCTACGACGACCTGGCTATCGGCGCGCAGCTTGCCGATCCCGGCGGGCGTGTCTTTGCGGGCGAGGTCTACGTGGTCTACGGCCAGAGTCATCGTCTTTCGGGCACGATCCAGATCAGCACCATGACCGACATCGCTACCCTGGAAGGGGTGGATGACCTTGATCGGGCCGGCACGGGCCTGGCTGGCGGCGACGTAAACGGGGATGGCCACCAAGACCTGGTCATCGGGGCCTGGATGGCCGACCCCGGCGGGCGTGTCGATGCGGGCGAGGCCTACGTGCTCTTCGGGCAGGGGCCTCGGCTGTCGGGCACGATCCAGATCAGCACCGTCGCCAACCTTGCCATCCTGGAGGGTGTGGATGACAATGACTGGGCCTCGGTTAGGGTCTGCCGGGACGCCAACAATGACCGCTTCGCCGACATCGTCATCGGCGCTCGCATGGCCGACCCCGGCGGGCGTTTCGATGCGGGTGAGGTCTACGTGGTCTACGGCGGCGCCGACCTCAGCGGGACGGTCCAGATCAGCACTCCCGGCAGCATCGTGGTGAGCACCATCCAGGGGGTGGACGACTTTGATCAGGCCGGCTCGAGCGCAGGCGTGCTAGACCTGAACGGCGACCAGGGCGGGGAAATCGTGGTCGGGGCCTTTTTTGCCGACCCCGGCGGTCGCACCGATGCCGGCGAAGTGTACGTCATCTACAGCTACGCCGACAAATACTGGCTCAACCTGCCCATCATCATGCATAACAACGTCATTTCACCCTGAGAAAGCCAATACCTGGATGCACAAAAGCCCCCGGCGGCTTCGGCCTGCCGGGGGCTTTACATTTCGCCTGGCGCGTGTTATAATTAAGTAACGGCAGGCAGATCGCTAAAGCATCGTCGAACGAACTGATCAGGTTGACGGTGCTTCTTTGTTAGAAAGGAGGGGAGTGTATGACAAGATGGGCTAATCGGGCTTGATCAGATGTTTCAAAGTACAAAGGAGGAAAAAATGGCAGAAAACAGCAAGAGGAAGCTGGCTCTTCTGGCCGGGGTGGTTCTGACGGTGGCTTTGGCCTGGCTGGTGGTGGCGGTCACGGTCAGCGCCGGGGAGGAAGGGTTGAACCTGCCCCTGAAGCGGTACGAGTTGCCGCAGGGGGTGCAGCCCGCCACTCTGCCTACCACGGTGGAGATCAGCACCGCGCCGGGCGTGGTCGTCCTGGAAGGGGCCGACCCCTGGGCGGGCCTTCCAGATTGGTTTCCCGACCGGCTGCGGGCCGTAGCGGGCGGGGACGTGAACGGCGATGGCTTCCAGGACCTGATCCTGGGAGCCGAAGGAGCGAACCCCGGCGGGCGGTGGGATGCGGGGGAGGTGTACGTCGTCTTTGGGCGGGGCGTCACTTTGCCCACGCCCATCGTGGTCAGCGATTCGGCCGACGTGATCATTGAGGGCGTTGATGATCGGGACAGGGCCGGCATAGGTTTAGCCAGCGGGGACTTCGACGGGGACGGCTACGACGACGTGCTCATCGGCGCTGACCTGGCCGACCCCGGCGGACGTTGGAATGCAGGCGAGGTCTACGTGGTCTACGGTTCGAGCGGTCTGGCGGGCACGGTGGTGGTCAGCACGGCTACCGAGGTGGCTATCCTGGAGGGTGTGGATGACTTTGACCAGGCTGGCGTGGGCCTGACCAGTGGGGACGTGGACCGGGATGGCTACGACGACGTGCTCATCGGCGCTCCCTGGGCCTCCCCCGGCGGGCGTGTCGATGCGGGCGAGGTCTACGTGGTCTACGGCCGCAATCGGATTACGGGCAGGCACGAGATCAGCACCACCACCGACGTGCTCATCCTGGAGGGCGTGGATGATGGGGACATTGCCGGATTGCTGGTGCGCGGCGGGGACCTGGACCGGGACGGCTACGACGACCTGGGTATCGGCGCGCAGCTTGCCGATCCTGGCGGGCGTGTCGATGCAGGCGAGGTCTACGTGCTCTACGGCCAGAATCGGATTACGGGCACGCTCCAGATCAGCACCGCGCCCGCGACCGACGCGCTTATCCTGGAAGGCGTGGATGACTTTGATGCGGCCGGCTCGAGCCTGGCCGGCGGGGACGTAAACGGGGATGGCCACCACGACCTGGTCATGGGAGCCTGGGGAGCCGCCCCCGGCGGGCGTGTCGGTGCGGGCGAGATCTACGTGCTCTTCGGCCAGGGTCCTCGTCTGTCGGGCACGGTCCAGATCAGCACCGCCGCCAACGTGGCCATCCTGGAGGGTGTGGATGGCTTTGACGGGGCCGGAAGGGCTGTATTCTGCCGGGACGCCAACAACGACCACTTCGCTGACCTGGTCATCGGCGCTCCCTGGGCCGATCCCGGCAATCGTCTCAATGCGGGCGAGGTCTACGTGGTCTACGGCCGCGCCGACCTCAGCGGGACGATCCAGATCAGCACCCCTGGCAGCATCGTGGTGAGCACCATCCAGGGGGTGGACGACTTTGATCAGGCCGGCTCGAGCGCAGGCGTGCTAGACCTGAACGGCGACCAGGGCGGGGAAATCGTGGTCGGAGCCGAGTTTGCCGCCCCCGGGGGCCGCGCCGACGCTGGCGAGGTGTACGTCATCTACAGCTACGCCGACAAATACTGGTCCAACCTGCCCATCATCATGCATAACAACGTCATTTCGCCCTGAGAAAGCCAATACCTGAAGGACAAAGGCCCCCGGCGGCTTCGGCCCGCCGGGGGCTTTACATTCTGCCTGACTCATGTTACAATAGAGAAACACGGGCGGGCCGTTGAAGCATCGTCGAACTGACCACAGATTGGCGGTGCTTTTTTTGCTCAGAAGGAGGTGGGTGTATGACAAGATGGGCTAATTGGGCTTGATCAGATGTTTCAAAGTACAAAGGAGGAAAAAATGGCAGAAAACAGCAAGAGGAAGCTGGCTCTTCTGGCCGGGGTGGTTCTGACGGTGGCTTTGGCCTGGCTGGTGGTGGCGGTCACGGTCAGGGCCGGGGAGGAAGGGTTGAGCCTGCCCCTGAAGCGGTACGAGTTGCCGCAGGAGGTGCAGCCCGCCACGCTGCCCACCACGGTGGAGATCAGCACCGCGCCGGGCGTGGTCGTCCTGGAGGGCGCCGACCCCGATATGGGCGGCGCAGACGGGAATCCCGACCTGCTCCGGGCCATAGCTGGCGGGGACGTGAACGGCGACGGCTTCCAGGACCTGATCCTGGGGGCCGAGGGCGCCAACCCTGGCGGGCGTTGGAATGCAGGTGAAGTCTACGTCATCTTTGGACGGGGCGTCACCTTGCCCACCCCCATCGTGGTCAGCGACTCGGCCGACGTGATCGTCGAGGGCATTGATGATCACGACTTCGCCGGCATAGGCCTGGCCAGCGGGGACTTCGACAGGGACGGCTACGATGACGTGCTCATCGGCGCTGACCTGGCCGACCCCGGCGGACGTTGGAATGCGGGCGAGGTCTACGTGGTCTACGGTTCGAGCGATCTTTCGGGCACGGTGGTGGTCAGCACGGCTGCCGAGGTAGCCATCCTGGAGGGCGTGGACGACTTTGATCAGGCCGGCCTGAGCCTGGTCAGCGGGGACGTAGATGGGGACGGCTACGACGACGTGATTATCGGTGTCCCCGGTGCCGATCCCAACGGTCGTGCCTTTGCGGGCGAGGCCTACGTGATCTACGGCCGCAACCGGCTTACGGGCAGGCACGAGATCAGCACCACCACCGACGTGCTTATCCTGGAAGGGGTGGATGACTTTGACTTCGCCGGCAGACTTGTGCGCAGCGGGGACCTCGACCGGGACGGCTACGACGATCTGGCTATCGGCGTGCAGTCGGCCGACCCTGACGGGCGTAACAATGCGGGCGAGGCCTACGTGCTCTACGGCCAGAATCGTCTTACGGGCACGCACCAGATCAGTACCATGGCTGGCATCGCTGTCCTGGAGGGCGTGGATGACGGAGATCAGGCCGGCTCGGGCCTGGCTGGCGGCGACGTAAACGGGGATGGTCACCAAGACCTGGTCATCGGGGCCTTATCTGCCGACCCCGGCGGGCGTGTCGATGCGGGCGAGACCTACGTGCTCTTCGGTCAGGGGCCTCGGCTGTCGGGCACGATCCAGATCAGCACCGCCGCCAACGTGGCTATCATTGAGGGCGTGGATGACAATGACTGGGCCGCAGTTAGGGTCTGCCGGGACGCCAACAACGACCACTTCGCTGACCTGGTCATCGGCGCTCCCTGGGCCGATCCCGGCAATCGTCTCAATGCGGGCGAGGTCTACGTGGTCTACGGCCGCGCCGACCTCAGCGGGACGATCCAGATCAGCACCCCCGGCAGCATCGTGGTGAGCACCATCCAGGGCGTGGACGACGGCGACCAGGCCGGCATAAGAGCAAACGTGATAGACCTGAACAACGACCAGGGCGGGGAAATCGTGGTCGGGGCCTGGTTTGCCGACCCCGGTGGCCGCACCGACGCTGGCGAGGTGTACGTCATCTACAGCTACGCCGACAAGTACTGGCTCAACCTGCCCATCATCATGCATAACAACGTCATTTCACCCTGAAAAAGCCAATACCTGATGCACAAAAGCCCCCGGCGGTTTCGGCTCGCCGGGGGCTTTACATTCTGCCTGGCGCGTGTTATAATTAAGTAACGGCAGGCAGATCGCTAAAGCATCGTCGAACGAACTGATCAGGTTGACGGTGCTTCTTTGTTAGAAAGGAGGGGAGTGTATGACAAGATGGGCTAATCGGGCTTGATCAGATGTTTCAAAGTACAAAGGAGGAAAAAATGGCAGAAAACAGCAAGAGGAAGCTGGCTCTTCTGGCCGGGGTGGTTCTGACGGTGGCTTTGGCCTGGCTGGTGGTGGCGGTCACGGTCAGCGCCGGGGAGGAAGGGTTGAACCTGCCCCTGAAGCGGTACGAGTTGCCGCAGGGGGTGCAGCCGGCTACCCTGCCCACCACGGTGGAGATCAGCACTGCGCCGGGCGTGGTCGTGCTGGAGGGGGCCGACCCCGATACTGATGGGGGGCCGGGCCCCCCGGATAGGAATGCCGACGAGCTCAGCGCCATAGCTGGCGGGGACGTGAACGGCGACGGCTTCGAGGACCTGATCCTGGGAGCCCACGGAGCGAACCCCGGCGGGCGTTTGGGTGCGGGCGAGGTGTACATCGTCTTTGGGCGGGGCGTCACTTTGCCCACCCCCATCGTGGTCAGCGACTCGGCCGACGTGATCGTCGAGGGCATTGATGATTACGACGAGGCCGGCATGATCCTGACCAGCGGGGACGTGGACGGGGACAGCTACGACGACGTGATCATCAGCGCTCCCTGGGCCTCTCCCGGCAATCGTGTCCTTGCGGGCGAGGTCTACGTGCTCTACGGTTCGAGCAGCCTGTCGGGCACGGTGATGCTCAGCACGGCTACCGACGTAGCCATCCTGGAGGGCGTGGATGACCTTGATTTGGCCGGCGTGGACCTGGCCAGCGGGGACGTGGACGGGGACGGCTACGACGACGTGATCATCGGCGCTCCCTCGGCCAGTCCCGGCAGTCGTTTCTTTGCGGGCGAGGCCTACGTGGTCTATGGCCGCAATCGTCTTACGGGCAGGCACGAGATCAGCACCACGGCCGCCACCGACGTGCTCATCCTGGAAGGCGTGGATGACCTTGACTTTGCCGGAGCGCCTGTGCGCAGCGGGGACGTGGATGGGGACGGCTACGACGACGTGCTCATCGGCGCTCCCTTAGCCAGTCCCGGCGGGCGAGTCAATGCAGGCGAGGTCTACGTGGTCTACGGCCAGAATCGTCTGTCGGGCACGCTCCAGATCAGCACCGCCGCCAACGTAGCCATCCTGGAGGGTATAGATGGCGACCCCGATGGCCCCGGACCTCTCACCGGCGACCGGGCCGGCACGTCTGTGGGCGAGGGGGACATGGATGGGGATGGCCGCCACGACCTGGTCATCGGCGCGGCCTGGGCCACTCCCGGCACTCGTAACTGGGCGGGCGAGGTCTACGTGCTCTACGGCCAGGGTCGGCTCGTGGGCACGCATCAGATCAGCACCGCCTCCAACCTGGCCGTCATTGAGGGTGTGGATGACATTGACGGGGCCGGAATATCTGTGGTCTGCCGGGACGCCAACAACGACCACTTCGACGACTTGGTCATCGGCGCTACGTGGGCCGACCCCGGCAATCGTCTCAATGCGGGCGAGGCCTACGTGGTCTACGGCGGCGCCGACATCACCGGCACGGTCCCGCTCAGCACCCCCGGCAGCGTGGTGGTGAGCACCATTTATGGCGTGGACGACTTCGATGGGGCTGGCGTGAGCGTAGGCGTGGTAGATCTGAACAACGACAAAGGTGGGGAAATCGTGGTCGGGGCCTTGTTTGCCGACCCCGGCGGCCGCACTGATGCTGGCGAGGTGTACGTCATCTACAGCTACGCCGACAAATACTGGCTCAACCTGCCCATCATCATGCATAACAACGTCATTTCGCCCTGAAAATTGTGGCCTTCGGCTCGCGGGAGACACGGACGGCGCATCAGGTGCCTGGCACTTCCAAAGTGCCAGGCACCTGTGATCTCCTCGCGAGTGTTGCACATAGGGTTGTATGATGGTATAATAAATCGCCAGGAGAGAATCGTGCCCAAGATGGTTGTCTTGGGTGTTTGTTGTTTTGCATTCGGCCAGGAGACAAGGAGAAAGGAGACCGAAAGTTGCACGTCATCGTCTGCATCAAACAGGTGCCCGACACAACAGAGGTCAAGATGGATATCGAAACGGGAACGTTGATCCGAGAAGGAGTGCCCAGTATCGTCAATCCTTTCGATGAATACGCTATAGAGGAAGGCTTACGGTTGCGAGAAAAATTCGGCGGTAAGGTGACGATCCTGTCCATGGGGCCCCCTCAAGCCAAAGAAGCCCTCAAGCAGGCCCTGGCTATGGGGGCGGATGAAGCCATTCTTCTCAGCGACAAGGCTTTTGCCGGTTCCGATACCTGGGCCACCGCCTACACCCTGGCGCAAACCATCCAACGCCTGGATAATTTTGACCTCATCATATGTGGCAAGCAGGCCATCGACGGCGATACCGGCCAGGTGGGGCCCGGCATCGCCCGCCAGTTGGATATCTCACAGTTGACTTACGTGTTCAAGATCCGCGAGCTCGACCCCGAAGCCAAAACCGTCACCGTAGAGAGACTGCTGGAGGAGGGACGTGAGGTGGTGACCAGCCAATTGCCGGCCCTGCTGACGGTGGTTAAAGACATCAACCAGCCCCGCTATCCCTCGTTCGCGGGCATCCGCCGGGCCTCAAAAGCGGAGATCCCGGTTTGGACCGCCGCCCAACTGGAAGGGGCGGAGGCTTCTTTCTTCGGATTGGATGGCTCGCCCACGCGGGTGGTCAAGGTTTTCAGCCCTCCGCCCCGTGAGAAGGCAGTGGAGCTTATCGAGGCGGAGGCCGTCGATGAGGCGGCGGCTGTTCTGGCCGACAAACTGCTGGCCGAAAAGATTATCTAGAATCAAGAAGGTGCCTGGCACTTCCAAAGTGCCAGGCACCTGCATTAGCATAAACGACAGGGAGGAATACTTTGGCACTTCTGGAGATAAACGTAGAAACGTGCATCGGCTGTGGAGACTGTATAGACGTTTGCCCCTTTGGCTCCCTTGCCCTGGTGGACGAGGTGGCGGTGGTGGACGAAAGCTGTACCGCCTGCGGAGCGTGCCTGGAGGTCTGCCCTGTGGACGCTCTCAGCCTGCCCGAAGTGAAAGCCGCCGAAGAGGCCGCCCTGAGCGCCTATCAAGGGGTCTGGGTCTGGGTGGAGCAATTCCAGGGAGAGGCCGGCAGCATTTCCTGGGAGATGATGGGGCAGGGGCGTAAGATCGCTGACCAATTGGGCACTCAACTGACCGCCTGTCTGTTGGGCAATGGGGTGGAAGAGATTGCCCAGCAGGCCATCTGCTATGGGGCCGACCGCGTCTTTCTGGTGGATGATCCCACTCTGGGCGTCTATCGTACCGGCCCTTACGCCGCCACCCTGGTCTCTCTGGTGCAGCGTTATAAACCTGAGATCTTCCTGTTGGGCGCCAGTTCCCGTGGTCGAGACCTGGCCGGGGCAGTAGCCACCGAGTTGTGCACCGGCCTGACCGCCGACTGCACGGGCCTGGACATCGATCCCGAAGCCAGGCTGTTACGCCAGACGCGGCCCGCCTTTGGCGGGAACGTCATGGCTACCATTATCTGCCCTAACCATCGCCCCCAGATGGCTACCGTCCGTCATCGGGTCTTTGAAATAGGCCAGTGCGATACCTCTCGCCAGGGTCAGATTGTACGCGCCCAGGCGGTGCTGACCGAAGATCAGATCGCCAGCAAAGTGCTAGATTTCCTTTTTGAGGAGGGAGAGGTGAACCTGGCCGACGCCAAGATCATCGTTTCCGGCGGTCGAGGAGTGAAAGGGCCTGGGGGGTTCGAGGTCATCAAGGACCTGGCTGACGTGCTGGGGGGAGCGATGGGGGCCTCCCGTGCCGCCGTTGACGCCGGATGGATTCCCTACGTCCATCAGGTGGGGCAGACGGGCCGCACGGTGCGCCCTGACCTGTACATCGCCTGTGGCATCTCCGGGGCTATCCAACATCTGGCCGGGATGAGCACCTCCAAGGTTATCGTGGCTATCAATAAAGACCCCGACGCTCCTATCTTCAAGGTGGCTAACTACGGTATTGTGGGCGATCTGTTTGAGGTTGTGCCTGCCCTGACCGAGCAGTTCAAGAAGAAGCTGCGTTGATCGAAATTGGTGGTTAATTAAAGCTTATGGAAACGAGGCTGCTTCCCTCCGGTTTAATCGGCTTGGCGGGCAACGCTATCCTGGCGCTGACCGCCGCTTTTCTAATCTGGTTCAAGGTGATTCCGGCGCTGCTCACGGGCTGGCCGGGTTGGATTGTCTTCGCCTTCTTTTTGGTCATCTCTGTGGTGGAGATACCGCTCATGATCTTCGGCCTGAACAAGATCGCCGCCGGAGGCGACCGACGAGCGGCCCGCATTGTGGCCGTCACCAACGCCCTTTTCGTCTTCTTCGCCGCCGTTTACGGTGTGCCTGTCATTTTGCTTACCGGTTGGGTGGTGGCCGGGCTGGCTCTCTGTGCGCTTGGTGTACTGCGTCTGTTCTCCGCCCTGGCTTTCGTAAAGCTGCCGGAGAATTTAACGGAGGCGGCGGAGCCAGATTAATGGATCAAGTCCTGGTCTGTCTTTGGCAGACTGAAGTAGAAGACGGTGCCCACGTTCAGCACGCTCTCGGCCCAGATATGGCCTCCGTGCTCTTCGATGATCTGTTTGGCCATGGCCAGCCCCAGGCCCAGGCCCTCCAGCGGGGGGCCATTGTGTTTTGCGCGATAGAAACGCTCGAAGATTCTGTCCAACTCCCCAGGCGGGATGCCGATCCCCTTGTCAGAGATCGCCACCTCCACGCTATCATCCCGCTCTCTCAGACGTACCACGATCTCTCCTTCATTTTTCCCAATGGAGCTGAATTTGAGGGCATTGTCCAGAAGCTGGTCGAACACCTTTTCCAGAAGGCTGCTGACTCCCAACACGGGGGGGAGATGCCCCGGTATCTCGACTCGCAGAGGGAGCCCCATTTCACGGGCCATCGGCCCGGCTTTATCCACAGCTCTGGAAGCGATTTCGCCCAACGAGACGGGCCCTAATCCCTGGAAGATCATGCTCATCCCTTGCAAAAAGAGAATATCGCTGACCAGCTCGATGACGGTGTCCACCTCTCCGGCTATCCTTTCCAGGCAAAGCTCCCTTTGCTCATCGTCCGCGATGCCGCTTCGGAGCAGGTACAGGTAGCCTTTGATGGACGCTAAAGGAGCGCGCAAATCGTAGGCAGTAGTGGACAGGAAAGCGGATCTCATATCCTGTAGTCGGATCAGTTCGCCGATTTGCTTTTTAAGACCGTGTACTAACTCATCAGTAGCGTTACTATCCTCGATGTAAAGCACACTGCTTGTCTTTTCCAT
Source organism: uncultured Anaerolineales bacterium (assembly GCA_964646625.1). Taxonomy (GTDB): domain Bacteria; phylum Chloroflexota; class Anaerolineae; order CAZYHC01; family CAZYHC01; genus DAOULT01. The sequence goes on along the minus strand of CAZYHC010000010.1, from coordinate 13,169 downwards.
GGTTACCACCTGCCTTCCCGCTTACAAGGTAATCGCAATCCCTTTAATAAGGATAACACAATCCGGTCACTTTTTGGGTGAAGGTTCAGTAGAGATTGGGTTGAAGCTTAGTGAGTTAATGGTGAGTTAGCGGGGTGACTACGCTCACGTTGCTCATTTCAGCCAAACGTGATAAAATATCGGTCGCCAAAGCCGGTAACGAGCACCTATTATTGTAGTGGGAGGTATCAAGGTAATGTTGAGTTGGGTGTTGCCCAAAGGTAGCCTGGAAGCAGGAACGATGCGGCTTCTTCAAGAAGCCGCGCTGCTGCCCAGGAGAGGCAGTGAGCGGGATTATAAAATCACCATTGACGATCCACGCATAGGGGAGGTCAGGCTGCTCAGGCCGCAGGAAATCCCCCTCTACGTGGAAAAGGGCTACTTTGATCTGGGCATCACAGGTCGGGACTGGATAGTGGAGACCGGTAGCGATGTGGTCGAGGTCATGACCCTGGCCTATAACAAAACCTCCGTCGGGCGGCCGGTGAAGATTGTGCTGGCCGTAGATGGGGAGTCGGCGGTGGAGAAGGGGGAAGACATCAGGCCCGGCAGCCGTATTTCCACCGAATATCCTCGCCTGACCAGGGCCTACTTCGACAAACTGGGCATCCCGGTCGAGATTTACCGCTCCTACGGGGCTACAGAGGCTAAAGTGCCCGACATCGCCGACGCCGTGGTGGACGTGACGGAAACAGGCGCTACCTTCAGAAGATTGGGCATGAAGATCGTGGACGTTCTGCTGGAATCCACCACCAAACTCATCGCCAACAAGGAGTCCTACGCCGACCCTCAGAAGAGAGCCGATATTGAAGACATCAAGACCCTTCTCAACGGGGCGCTGGCGGCCAGGGAACAGGTCCTGATCAAGCTGAACGTCTCCGAGGACGATATGGAGAAGGTCATAGAGATTTTGCCCTCCGCCAAAGCCCCCACCATAGCCAAACTGTTCGGCACGAACTATTACGCCGTCGAATCGGTGGTGCCCAGGTCCGAGATCAATTTGCTGATCCCGCAACTGAAACAGCGGGGCGCGGAGGATATCCTGGAGTTGGCTATCTCCAAGATCGTGTACTGAGAGCAGGCGGTGACCGCAGAATGTCGGATAGGAATGGTGAGATGACAGATTCAAAAAGGACAGTTGCCGAGCAAAGAAAATACAACGTCCTCACAGTTGAAGATGCGCGCAGTATAGCGACAGTTTGGCTGGAGAATATGGGGCTAGAAGAAGCCATAGACTTTGGATTACCCGAAATAGATGATAGATACCACGTATGGCGCGTCCCGCTTGTGGGCAGAGACTCACGTGCAAGAGTCGGGGAAGTGGTAATTGATGCGCACACTTCTCTAATTTATGAGGGCCAATCAACTTCAAAGAAGATTCTCGAAAAGCGCCTGTTGAGGAGAAAAGGCAGTAGAACAAGACGAAAGTTGGGAAAGAGACAATACAAGATTTCAACTTTGAGAAATACGATAGCTTGTGGAGATGCCGAAGACATTTTACAGGAACTTCCGGAAGAGTCTGTGGACCTCATCTTCACCTCGCCACCATATTACAATGCGAGGCCCGAATATACGGATTACATTACATACGAGGAGTACCTTTTAAAGATTCGCAAGGTGATTCAACTCTGTCATCGGGTTCTCAGCGAGGGACGATTCTTTGTGATGAACGTTTCGCCAGTTCTAATACGTCGTGCCAGCAGAAATGAGTCATCAAGGAGAATAGCTGTCCCGTTCGACATGCATAGATTGTTTGTTGAGGAAGGATTTGACTTTATAGACGACATCATCTGGGAAAAGCCCGAAGGAGCAGGTTGGGCGACCGGAAGAGGCCGTAGATTTGCTGCGGACAGAAATCCACTTCAATATAAGCCAGTTCCCGTTACTGAATATGTACTCGTATATCGCAAGCACACCCATCGCTTGATAGACTGGAATATACGCGCACATCCAAAACAGGAGCTAGTACAGGCATCGAAAGTATCCGACGGATATGAGACAACAAACATCTGGCGAATCAAGCCAACTCATGACGAGAAGCATCCAGCGGTATTTCCCGAAGAACTTGCAGCAAAGGTCATAACCTACTACTCGTTTCTGGATGATGTTGTTCTTGATCCGTTCGCTGGTATCGGCACCGTCGGTCAAGCCGCAACAAAGCTTGGCAGACGCTTTGTACTAATTGAGAGAAACCCGAAATATGTACAAGAGATCTGCCGACGAGCGAAGAGGTGGTTGGGCAAAGACGTACAGGACGTTTTTTTCATTAACTGTCCACCCATTTCTGTTGATGACATGCTCCTCTGATGTCAAATTAAGAAGGGAGGTAGATACAAATTGGAGTCTCATCAGATCACGAGCCTAACCAAACTCATGAGCGACGAATCTCTAAGCCTGCTTGATATCAGCGGTCCTGAGTTGGTTAGAAAGATAGGTATGGATGTCGTTAGGGCTGTAGTATTTGATGTTCTATCAGGTAGGAATCTACGGGACTCAACTGAGGCACTAACACGCCGCAGATTAGCAGTTCTAAATGCAGCTACAGTTGCCATGTTTCTCAAAGGCACTGAAATCCAACCAAATTTCGTTGAGCAACTACCAATCATCGCTGAAAGAATCCTTAAATACGAAAGACTTTCCAAGTCTGAAAGATGGGTAGCGCAATGGGTGTTAGGTCTAACAGACAAAGCCTCTCAAAACGTTCTCCGTGATGATGCCAGTTTACTAACAGAGTATCGAGAGCGATATATATCTATATGTGAGGAAGCTATCAGCAACAGTATAGCAGAATTTGGTATCCTTAATGGTGAAATATGTCTTGGTGATAAGTTTACGATAGATCTTAGTTGGAAGTTCATGGTCTACTTGCTTGGAACAGTCGGTGCGCAAACTTTGACTATAAGGGGCTCAGAGAAATCCGCGTATGGTAAACTCTTTGAACGGTTGGTTCTTGGCTCTTTACTACATATTCTTGGTTTTCGCTATGCGGGGCCAGATGGCCCAAAACAGTTTCGGCGTGAGTTTTGGCTAGCATCGCAGGGAGAGAGAAGGGAGAGTGATGCAACAGCTCTTTGGGAGGCGGGAAAGGGGGTGCGTTTTGACATTGGATTTATTGGGCGAGGGAATCCCGAAATTTCACTGGACAAAGTTACGCGATTCGCTCGCGAGATAGAGTTGGGCCGATCCAGATGGTACATGGCAACTATTATCATTGTTGACCGCATAGGACAGCGCAGCAGAATTAAGGATATGGCCCGCGATGTCGGCGGCGATATCGTTCAAATGAGTATGGGATACTGGCCTCAAGAGGTGGCTCAGATTCTTAATCGTGAGATGGAATTCCAGCATCCGTTAGTAGATATGCCCCGTTCCGAAATTCGCAACTATCTAAAAGAAGCAATAGAAGGCGTTCCACTGACAGACTACTTACCTTAGACTCGCTTCGCTGCACATAACACTCTGTTGGTGGTCTCGCAGACGCACACAACGTTAAGCGAACCCCCCGCCGGGTATTCAGATGAACATAAATTTTCTGCTCAGAGGACTCGTCATCGGTTTTTCCATTGCTGCCCCTGTGGGCCCCATTGGGGTGTTGTGCATCCGGCGCACCCTGGCTGAAGGGCGAGCGGCGGGCCTGGTCTCTGGTTTGGGGGCGGCCACGGCTGATGCGCTCTACGGCTGCATAGCCGGATTTGGGCTGACCTTTATTTCCAACTTCTTGATCAGTCAGCAGTTATGGCTTCGGCTTATTGGTGGGGGGTTTTTGTGCTATTTGGGCCTCAGGACCTGCCTATCCAAACCTGCCGCACAGGCGGCTTCAGCCCAGGGAAAGGGGCTGGTGGGCGCTTATGCTTCGACCTTTTTCCTGACGGTCACCAACCCCATGACCATCCTTTCTTTTGCGGCCATATTTGCCGGCTTGGGAGCGGGAGGGACCAGCGGGAACTACCTCTCTGCCGCCGTGTTGGTGCTGGGGGTATTTGGGGGCTCGGCTTTATGGTGGCTTATTTTGAGTGGCGGGGTCAGCCTGTTTCGTAAAAAGTTCGACTCTCGCCTGTTGCGGGGGGTAAACGTAATTTCGGGCCTGATCATTATGGGGTTTGGCCTGGCGGCTCTGCTCAGTCTGAGCGGAGGATGAGAGCGCAACTCCATTGTTTGTTCATGTAAAAGGGGCAGGCTGAGTGGAGTCTGCCCCTTTTGTGGTCTGCTCAGGGTAGGAAGCCCAGAGGATTACGTGGTACGCCGTTATAATGGATTTCCAGGTGCAGGTGTGGCCCGGTGGCGTTGCCGCTGGTGCCCACCGTGCCGATCTGTTGGCCCCTGACCACCGACTGGCCCGGCTCGACGTAAGCATCAGCCAGGTGGGCGTACAGGGTCTGGAACCCGTTGCGGTGATCGATGACGATCATGCGGCCATAGCCCCAACTGCTGAACCCGGAGGTAATTACAAAACCTGAATCTGCCGCGTAGACCGGCGAGCCCCTTTGGCCGCCGATGTCGATGGCCGGATGACCACTCCAATATCCCTGGGTGATCATGCCGGACGCGGGCCAGCCGAAATTGCCGCTCCCACGTTCGGCCCCTGGGGGCGGTTCTCCCTCCCAGGTGGCATATACTGCCCGGTAGACGAAAGGCTTGCTTCCGCCGGGGACGATCAGGTTTTGTCCGGCCTTCAGTTCATAAGGCTCCTCCAGCTCGTTAAGCTCGTACTCGGTGATGGCCGAAGGCTCCACTTCGTACTTGGTGGCGATGTCCTCCACCGTTTCGCCCGCCCGCACGGTATGATAGACCCCGGAGACGGGCAAGATAACAAGCTCCTGGCCCAGCCGCAGCATATCGGGGTGATCTTCCAGGCCTGCGTTAGACCACATAATCGTTTCGCCGCTGATGCCGAACTTCTGAGCGATGCTATAGATCGTATCACCGGACTGTACAGTATAGATGGTGATCTCTTCGCGCGGCCGCTCCAAGATGGTGGTATGAGGTACAGCCGCCTGGATCAGAAACCCTTTGCTGAACAATAAATCGCTGGGATTCAGGGAGGAAGTTACCGCTGGAGAGGAACCACGCTGAACCAGTGGGGCAGGCAGTCCTTTATGAGCGGAAACGTTGATCCGACTCACGGTCATGGCCCCCACTATCAACAAGGCCAGGGCCAGATGCGAAGTGTAACGCCATAAAAAAGAGCTGCTCCCTCGCCGCACCTCAACGAGGGGCCCTATTCCTATCCATTGCTCTTTTACTTCTGACCAGAGCAGGTAACACGGATTCTGGTCATGGATTGTTCGGCGATGTCCGGCCTCTTTGGTTAGAGGTTCATCATGGGCGGCCAATAGTTTAGAGAGGAAAGAGGAGAGAAGGGAACCAATGCCTCCCGCTTCTCCTGTTATCGCAGGCTTCTGGTTATTACTCGGTTCGGGGGGTTCGATTGGCACGCTGTCTTCCTTTTCCACGATGGTTTATCCGACGTTTAAGGTAGCCAGAAACTCGGCATTGTTCTTCGTGCGGGCCAGTCTCTCCAAAATAGGCTCAATGGTATCTGTCCCTCCCCCCATAGCTACTAGCATACGGCGCATGGTCCAAACTTTACTCAATGTTTCTTCATCTAGCAGCAGTTCCTCGCGCCGCGTGCTGGAGCGCTCGATGTCAAAGGCCGGGAAGATACGACGCTCAGACAGTTTACGGTTGAGGTGAAGCTCCATGTTGCCTGTCCCTTTGAACTCCTCGTAGATCACGTCATCCATGCGACTGCCGGTGTCTATCAGACAGGTGGCGATGATAGTCAGGCTCCTTCCGTCTTCGATCTTGCGTGCTGCTCCGAAGAAACGCTTGGGCGGATAGAGCGCGGCCGGATCCAGCCCGCCAGAGAGGGTACGCCCGCTGGGAGGCACAATCAGGTTGTAAGCCCGTGACAGACGGGTGATGCTGTCTAAGAGGATAACCACGTCTCGATCGCTTTCCACCAGACGCTTGGCCCGTTGCAGGGCCATTTCGGCCACCCGCACGTGGTCCTGGACCGGCTCGTCAAAGGTAGAGCTGATCACCTCGGCTTCCACCGACCGATCCATATCGGTCACCTCTTCGGGCCGTTCGCCGATGAGGCAGACCATCAAATGGATATCGTTATAATTGGCGGTGATGCCGTTGGCCACCTGTTTGAGGATCGTAGTCTTACCCGCCTTGGGTGGAGAAACGATCAGCCCTCGCTGTCCCCGACCGATAGGTGTCACCAGGTTGATGAGCCTGGTAGCCAGGATATTGGGTTCGGTCTCCAGATCGAACATCTGATGAGGGAAAATAGGGGTCAGGCTCTCGAAAACGGGGCGCCGTTTGGCGGCCTCTGGATCCAGACCATTGACGGCTTCTACCCGCAGCAGACCGTAATATTTTTCCGTCTCTTTGGGCGGACGCACCTGACCGATAACCAGATCGCCGGTGCGCAACCCGAAACGCCGGATCTGCGATTGAGAAACGTAGACATCTTCAGGCCCAGGCAAGAGGTGGTCAGCGCGCAGAAAGCCGATCCCATCCTGGACAATCTCCAGCACCCCACCGCCAAAGATATAACCCAGATGTTCAGCCTGGCCTCTGAGAATACGAAAAATGAGATCGTGTTTCTTGAGACGGCTGTAGCCGGATAGGCCCATCTCCCTGGCCATGTCCTGAAGCTCACTTATATTTTTGGTTTCCAGTTCGACTATGTTCACTTTAGTCTCTCCTATATCAGACAGGACAATATACCTGTCAGCATATAAATACTACAGTTCTTTACCAAATAGGTTTAAATATCTCCTCATCTTCCAACCGACGTACATATCAAAAGACCAAAATATTGGGTTAAGTAAAGGAGTCAAGATATGCGGTCTGGCCTGTACTACTTGATGGGGCCCATCCTTCACAGTAGAGAGAGGGATTCGATGACACCAATGAGGCGCACGAGCGGTTAAGCTATGGGTATTATACCACTTTTTGCCATTCTAGTCAAATCGGATTTGCACTTTGGGTCAGGGTATGATATAATCTCGCAAGCAAAGCCCGTCAGGGCAGGAGGTTGGGGGAGTTTCGCCTCCGGCTCAACTGAACGATGCTCCCCAACCGATAATCTTATTTTTTAAAAGGAGGAGACGTATGTTCAAGCACAAGCGATCTATTTTGGTTATGGCCTTGCTATTGGCCCTGAGCCTGGCCGTTTGCAGCCCCACCTTCGCGGCCGAACCGCCCAGCGGAGGGACTATCGTGGTCGGGCTCCAGGCGGAGCCGACCACGTTGGATTCGGCTGACATCAGCGATTACAACTCGCACCGGGCCGCCTATGGTCTCTACGACCATCTGCTGCGCTTTAAAGACGAGAGCACCGAGATCGAGCCGGGCCTAGCCGAGTCGTGGGAGATCTCCGACGATGGCCTGGTCTACACCCTTCATCTGCGCCAGGGGGTCAAGTTCCATGACGGGACCGATTTCAACGCCGAGGCAGTGGTGTTCAACATCGAGCGTCAGATCGACCCTGAGCATCCCTACCACGACACCGCCGAATTCCCCTACGCGGAGTTCACCTGGGGGGTTATCGATAGCATAGAGGCGGTGGACGAGTACACCGTCCAGATCACCCTGAAGGAGCTTTTCGCTCCGTTCCTCAACCATTTGGCCATGCACCCGGCTGCCATGGCCAGTCCCGATGCCATCAAGGAGTATGGGCGAGACTTCGGCCTGAACCCGGTGGGCACCGGCCCTTTCAGGTTCGTGAGCTGGGAGCCCGGCGTGGAAGTGGTGCTGGAGAGAAACCCCGACTACTGGGGCGACGCTCCCTACATCGACAAAGTGATCTACCGGCCCATCATCGATGACCAGTCCCGCCTGGCGGAACTGGAGGCTGGGGGGGTGGATTTCATCGTCAACATCCCTCCGGACGATCTGGCGCGCTTGAAGGAGGATCCTCGCTTCACGGTGGTCGAGCAGGCCGGTATGCACACCTGGTGGGTGGCCTTCAACCACACCAAGCCGCCCTTCGACGACACGCGGGTGCGCCAGGCCATGAACTACGCCGTGAACAAGCAGGCCATCGTCGATAACATCCTCCAGGGCACCGGTGTGCTGGCTGTCAACCCCCTGCCGCCGGTGGTGTGGAGCTACACCGACGACGTCCAACGCTACGACTATGACCCGGAGAAGGCCAAGGAGCTTCTGGCCGAGGCCGGGTATCCCGATGGCTTCTCCTGCACTTTCTGGGTGCCCGAATCGGGCTCGGGGATGCAGCAGTCGGTGCCCATGGCGGCAGCCATGCAGGCCGATCTGCGGGCGGTGGGCATCGAGGCTGAGATCCAGACCTACGAGTGGGGCACCTACCTGGACATGGTCATCGTGCCCCCCGAGGAGGCTGAATACGACCTCTTCGAGATGTCCTGGATCGGCGACAACGGCGACCCTGACAACCACCTCTACATCCTGCTGAGCGGCGAGCAGTGGCCGCCTCACGGCTACAACATGGGCTTCTACAAGAACGAAGAGGCCGATGCCCTGCTGGCCGAGGCCCGCGTCACCCTGGACAAGGAGAAGCGCACCGAACTGTACCAGAAAGCGCAGAAGCTGATTATGGAGGACCCGCCCTGGATCATGGTAGACCACGAGACCCAGATTGTGGTCACAGGCAAGGAGATCAAAAACTTCAAACTCCATCCCACGGGCCCCTTCCGCTTTGAGCGGGTCTGGATTGAGCAGGAGTAGCATTCCACCACACAGATTCTAGTACACGAACCACAAAGGACACGAAGGCCACAAAGCCTGCCCACACTCTCCTTACCTTCGTGTTCTTTGTGTCCTTAGTGTCCTTGTAAGGAAGCAAATGTCAAGGTACATTGCTCGACGCATCATTGCTATCATCCCCGTGCTGATCGGCGTCACCCTGCTGGTTTTCCTGATCATGCATCTGGCGCCCGGCGACCCGGCCCAGATCATATTGGGCCCCAAAGCCACTGAGGAGTCCCTGACCCGCCTGCGCCGTGAGCTGGGGCTGGATCAGCCTTTATATGTCCAATACTTTCGCTGGCTGTGGCGAGTGGTGCAGGGAGATTGGGGACGCTCCATTCAACTCAAGCGTGAAGTCTTGCCTTTTATCCTGTCGCGCTTCAAGGCTACGGCCTATTTGACCTTTTTCAGCGTCTTCCTGGCTTCCTTTGCGGGCATCACCACTGGCGTGATCTCGGCTATCCGCCAATATTCCCTGGCCGACCGGATAGCCATGATCCTGGTGCTGATGGGCTTCTCCATGCCCATTTTCTGGCTGGGGATCATCTTGCAGATTCTCTTCGGGGTCCATCTCGGCTTGCTGCCGGTATCGGGCATGCAGTCGCCGGGGCAGAGCGGTTTCGCCGACTTCTCCAAACACCTGATCCTGCCCTCCTTCACCCTGGCTACCGGCGCGGCCGCCATCATCGCCCGCATGACCCGCTCCAGCATGTTGGAGGTCATCCGCCAGGACTACGTCCGCACCGCGTGGGGCAAGGGCCTTACCGAACGGTTGATCGTCTATCGCCACGCGCTGAAGAATGCCCTGATCCCGGTGGTGACCGTGGTGGGCCTACAGGTGGGCTACCTCCTGGGCGGGGATATCCTGGTGGAGATGGTCTTTTCCTGGCCGGGCCTGGGCCTGGTCATGATCAACGGTATTCTGGCCCGCGATTTCCCGCTGGTGCAGGGAGCCATCCTGTTGATCGCTTCAACCTACGTTATCGTTAACCTCGTCGTTGATATCTTTTACGCCTACCTGGACCCTCGCATCCACTATGAGTAGACAATCCACTGGAGGAGGTGCCTGGCACTTTGGAAGTGCCAGGCACCTGGGAGGCAGATCATTGGAGGACGAGAACGGTGACCGTCGATAGCTCAGTCAGAGAGATGAAGGGCCTGGTGCAAGAGGACGTCAAGGTACGGAGCCCCACCCAGGAGGCCCTGCGGCAGTTAAGACGGGATAAGATGGCCGTCCTGGGGGCGGTCTTCCTCATCGTGGTGGTCTTGATCAGTCTGCTGGCTCCTGTCCTCTCTCCCCGGGATCCTCTGGAAACCAATCTGGGCCAACGCCTGCTACCGCCGGGCTCTCCCCACTATCCTTTAGGCGCCGACGATCTGGGTCGCGACGTGCTCAGCCGACTCATCTGGGGGGGGCGTGTCTCCCTGCTGGTGGGCTTTGCTGCGGTGCTGTGGGCCCTGCTTTTCGGGGTGCTGGTCGGTCTGGTGGCCGGTTTCTACGGGGGCTGGCTCGATTCCCTGGCTATGCGCATCATTGACATCCTGATGGCCTTTCCGGCCATCCTGCTGGCTATCGCTATCGTAGCCTCCCTGGGGCCGGGGCTGTTCAACACCATGCTGGCGGTAGCCATCGTAGGCATCCCTTACTACGCCCGCATCGTGCGGGGCAGCATCCTCTCCCTGCGGGAGCAGGAGTTTGTGCAGGCCGCCCGCGTGGTGGGGGCCTCCAACTGGCGGATCGTGGCCCGACACATCCTGCCCAATTCGCTGGCCCCTCTGATCGTGGCCGCCACCCTGGACGTGGGCTGGATGATCATGGCCGCCGCCGGCATGAGTTTCCTGGGCCTGGGCGCTCAGCCGCCGATGGCCGAGTGGGGGGTGATGTTGAGCGAGGGACGTAAGTTCATCCGTCACGCCCCGCACGCGTCCATCTTGCCGGGCCTGGCTATCTTCCTGGTGGTGCTGGCCCTCAACCTGCTGGGCGATGGACTCAGGGACGCCCTGGACCCCCGTTTGAGAGATTAGCAGTTGAGCTGACACGGATTAGGGTCACGGATTTCACAGATTAGTTTTGCACCGCTAAGTTCGCTGAGAGCGCCGAGAACAGCGAACGTTCGCTGTTAAAATCTCAGCGAACTCTGCGCTCTCCGCGGTGAGATAATGCTTATGTAAAAGGAGATTGAAATGGGGTCAAGATACAAAGATGTAATGGCCACCTTCTCCATCGTGGCCTGCGACCTGGAGCAGCGGGAATGGGGAGTGGCCGTGCAATCGAAGTTTCTGTCGGTGGGGGCGCTGGTGCCCTGGGCCAGGGCCGAGGTAGGAGCGGTAGCCACCCAGTCCTGGGCTAACCTCAGCTATGGCCCCCGGGGACTGGCCCTGATGGCGGAGGGGAGGTCGGCCCAGGAGGCGTTGGACATCCTCGTCGCCGAGGACGAAGGGCGGGCCACGCGTCAGGTGGGCCTGATCGATGCCCAGGGCCGCGCCGCGTCCTTCACAGGCGAGGAATGTTTTGACTGGGCCGGCCACGTCGTCGGCCCGAACTACGCCTGCCAGGGCAACATCCTGGTGAGCGAGGCCACCGTGCAGGCCATGGCCCGCGCCTTTGAGGAGACGCCGGGCGCCCTGGCTGACCGGCTGGTGGAGGCCCTTCTGGCAGGCCAGGCCGCGGGAGGCGATAGCCGGGGCCAGCAATCGGCGGCCCTGCTGGTGGTCAGGGAGAAAGGGAGCTACGGCGGCTACAACGACCGCTTCATCGACCTGCGGGTGGACGAGCACCCCACGCCCATCGAAGAACTCAAGAGGATATTGCAACTGCACAGAATTTATCTCACCAAGACCGACCCGGCTGACCTGATGAAGCTCGAGGCGGAAGTGACCAGGGAAATCCAGGAAATCCTCACCAGTAGCGGCGATTACGACGGCGCGTTGAACGGCCTCTACGATGAGGGCACGCAGGAGGCGCTGACCAATTACTGTCTGCGGGAGAATCTGGAGGAGCGTTTGCAAGAGGGCGACTATATCGACCGCGTGGTGCTGGAGTACATGAGAGGCAACCTCACATAGCGCATAGGGGAGTCGAACCCCTGTCTCTGCCTTGAGAGGGCAGTATCCTAGGCCACTAGACGAATGCGCCCCAACTGTCTACTATTTTACCAGCAATTGGCCCGGTTGTCAAATGCTGTTCGGGCCACAGGTTCCCAGGGAAAGTTCATACATCGCGGCGGATATCCTCGAAGCGCACCACGTCACCGCTTTCGGCTTGCTCAGCGGCGCGCTGGAAGGCTTCCTCAAAGCCAGGAATGTTCAATAGCTCAGCGGTTGCTTCGTTTTCCTCACGTTCTTGCAGATAGGCCAGAAAATCGCTAGCTACTCTCAGCCGCTCCGGCGATAAGCCACGCAGACGGCGTTCGGCCTCAGCCAGCATCGCATTTGTTTTCGTCGTTGTTCCTTTCTCCATTATGCCTCACCTCCATGCAGTTAACCGTATTGTGGTCATTTTGTCCGTTGTCCTTCAGAACAGCGATTTGCCTGACTTATTTCAGGCATTACCAGCACTCTGAAGAACCCACTCGAGCACCAACCCACGCTCCTTCAGCAATGACATTGCTGTAGTGTCGTCGTCTTTTGTGAGGCTCTTAGATATGTCTTGATCGCTCGTATCCGGCGCATCCCAAACAGGGTGTGCGAAGATTTGCCGGACGAACTTTCTAATACAATCAAACTCTTCGTCAATCAACTCGCGATATAAAACCCGCTGTATTTCTTCTGGTCCCTTCATATAGAGTTGAAGGTGAACATTCAGAACGTCCCGAAGTATACGAACCCAAGCGCGAATAGCACCGGCAGAAAAGATACGCTCAGTCCTCTGATGAACTGCGTCGGCCCGTTCTAGGCTCCAACGGTCTATCAGACCTTCTTCAGCTATGATACTCATTAAGCGAATCAGATTCCGCTCCTCAGTGTCGCGAAAGTCTTCATCGCTCTGAAACTCCACAGCACTTGGTATGGGCGACAATAGATGTTTGAAGATTGTCTTATCTATCCTATAATATGTTAGGGGGCGTAGTCGAGTGCGGGTCTTCTCGCTTATAAAGTCCCTAAGCTTATTGTTGGGGTCGTCGAGGATACGCCAATGTATAGCTCGTGCTACTTCGCCTTTCGCTTTTGCATACGACATCTTCTTGACGTTGACAAGGAAATCTACGAACCCTTTTTCTGATTTGCGTCCCTCTAAGGCAGCGTATTGATCCCAGTCCTCTCCGCAAATGTCTGCATATTTCTTCATTAGCTCAATCGAATAGAAAGACATTTGCCGATACGATTGATGAGCCTCAACGTAGCGATTGTGCAATCAGAGCGCTAATCGTTCAAGAAGTCAGATTTTA
>CAZYHC010000009.1:0-133934 GCA_964646625.1 uncultured Anaerolineales bacterium | reverse complement strand
CAGCAGCTCGCGGCGGGAGACGTCGTAGTCGTAACCCCAGCTCAGACCTGGCTCCGCCCCGAAGCTTACTGCCCCCGCCGGGCAGACGTCGTAGCAATTCAGACATTGGAGGCACTCGGCCGGGTCGCTGGTGAAATCTTCCTCGTCGATGCATCCCATCGGGCACAGATCAAGGCAGGAAGTGCATTGGCAGCAACTCCAGTTTAAGCACCTCTGCGCCTCTGCTACAGCTTCTCTGCGACTTAATCCAATTCTAACCTCGTCAAAGCTTGTCTTACGCACTTCGACCGGTATTTCAGACGTTTTTACCCTTTCTGTCTTCTTCTTGGGAAGTTTGTCTTTCGGCACATCCTCAAATACAATCTTATTTTCCTCTGCTGCTTCTGGGAAAGGTTCGCCTCGTAGATACCTGCTAATGCACATGGCGGCCTTTTTGCCCTTCCCTATGGCCTCTACCACCGTAGCAGGACCGGTGACCGCGTCTCCGCCGGCGAATATGCCGGGTTGCGTGGTCACGCAATTATCGTCCGCGGTAATCCAGCTTCCTCTCGGCGTTCCCACTCCGCTATCTTCCAACCAGGCCAGTTCGGATGCCTGCCCAATCGCGGGTATCACCATATCCACGTCTATCGTGAACTCGGAACCTTCGACCGGTATAGGACGGCGCCTGCCCGATTCATCGGGCTCTCCCAACTCCATGCGAATACATTCCATCCCGCCTATACTGCCATTCTTCCCGATAACCCTGACCGGGGCGGCCAGGTAGGTTATTTTTATCCCTTCCTCCTCGGCTTCTTTTATCTCTTCCGCCCTGGCGGGCATCTCTTCTCTCGACCGCCGATAGACAATGGTAACCTCTGCCCCTAAACGCAGCGCACATCTGGCGGCATCTATCGCTACGTCTCCACCTCCTACTACGGCGACTTTATTCCCTACTTTTACTTCTCTCCCCAAATTCACATCTCTAAGGAAATCGACGCCGTGAACGACTCCTGGTAAATCCTCTCCCTCTACCCCCAATTTCCGGCTCTGGTGCGAACCGACGGCGATGAACAGGGCATCGTATTCCTGGCGAAGCTGCTCAAACCTTTGTTTATCTATTTCGGCGTTGGTTTCTATTTCTACTCCAGTGTTCTTTATGTGGTCGATGTCCTTTTGCAACACTTCCTCTGGCAATCTGTATTCGGGAATGCCAGAGGCTAACATCCCCCCAGGCACGGGCAATTTTTCAAACACCTTCACGTAATACCCCATCTTTCTGAGGTGGAACGCCGCGCTCAAGCCCGCAGGCCCCGAGCCGATTATCGCCACCTTTTCCTTCTCTGTGACTGGCCCTGGCCTGGTGCGGTCTTTCCGTTTTAGCATGTGATCGGCGGCAAATCTTTCCAGCTCCCCGATAGCCAGGGGGGTATCGAAGTCGCGGCGATTGCAGCCCTCTTCACAAAAACGGGGGCATACGTGACCGCAGACCGTAGGGAAGGGATTGTTTTCCCTGATCAAATCCACCGCCTCTTCGAACCTGCCGCCAGAGACCAGGGCTACGTATCCCGTGACATTTGAGCCCGCTGGACAGCTCAATCTACAGGCGGGCAGCCCTACCACTTTCTCCACGCGCCGCTTGATCCAGGCGAACCGGGACAGCAGCCCCACCAGTGCCCCCAGCGGACAGAGGTAACGACACCAGAAGCGCCTGGCGAAGAGGTTCAGAACCAGGATGCTCACAAATGGGAGAGCCAGAATGGGGGCGATGAGGGGCTGGAATTCGGCGGGTCTGGGAGTCGCCTTTGTGATAACAGGGATGGGCGCTATCTGTTCGACGAAGGGCCGGGTTTGGGGATAGGAGAGGGCTATCTGCTGAAGGCCGGGATAGATCACGCCGGACAAAGCGCGCACGAAGATGGTTATAGGGTCAAAAAACAACAAGGTCAGGTTGGCGAAGATGGCGGCGAAGAGGATGATAATGAGGATAAAGTACTTGACCTGGCGCAGCTCCTGAAGGATATTTCTCCTGCCCTGGGGGCCGAAGAGGTCGAGGACCGTCCCCAGCGGACAGATCCACCCGCACCAGAACCTTCCCAGGGCCAACGTGAGCAGGGCGATGATGATGGCCGGAATAAAGGTCAGGATCACCTGCCGCGCGGCTACCATCGAGCTCAGGGCCATAAGCGGGTTCGAGCGGGAGAAAATATTGACGGGGATCGGAGCTTCTTCTCCCCGCGCCATTACGAAGAACAGGTACAGAAACAGAGCCAGCAGTAAGAGTTGCACCAAGCGGCGCAGATATCGCCATAGTCGAGCGTTCATGGGAAAGAAACCTCCTCGTATTTAATTCAATGCGTTTTCAAAAAGGCTGGTAAGGGCCTTATTTCAGGCTTGTATTTTACTGCATCACTTACCGTCTGTCAAGCGAAAAGGACAAGCAGCGGCCCCAACCCGATGGAGACACCCGGTGGAGGCCCCAACGGTCAAAGCCAGCGCCGCACGTCCCAGCCCCAGGGGCAGGCCGCCACGCAATTGGAACAGTCTGTGCCATTCTCCTGCCAAAACAGATAGCATTTTGCCACGTCCACAGGCCATCTCAGGATGCCTGGCCGGTTAGAGATCGAGGTCTGCTCGGTGGTACGTTCTCCGAAGCGGACGGCCCTGGCAGGGCAGAATTTAGCGCAGATGTAGCATTTTCCACAGAATCTCTGCAATCCGAAGTCAATCGGCCGGTCAGGTTTCAGAGGCAGATCGGTGAGCACCTTGCAGATCCTCTGGCGCGGCCCAAACTCAGGAGTGACCAGCAGACCGTTGCGCCCCAACTCCCCCAGCCCGGCGTCGATAGCCAGAGGAATGCTCTGGGCCGTGTCGTTGCCGCAGGGCACGGCCGGGTACCCCAGACCGCGTATGTATTTGGCCAGGGGTGCTGCCACCTCGGGCATCCGCGAGTAGGCCAGGGCGGTGGCGGCGCTGGCTTCAAACCCCGGCGTCTCTCTGATCCCTTCCCAGTTCATTTGGACCCCCAGTACTACGGCGTACTTGTAGGGAATGTCCAGCACCCCATAGGCCCCGGTCTCGCGCTCGAAGTAGTGGGAATACACCCAGCGCTGGTCGAGTTCGCAGATGCCCACCAGGTCCGCCCCGAAAAACCGGGCCAACTCCTTGATCCGCTCCGACATCTGGGCTGGATCGGAAACGGGGAACTGGGTGGGGTTCACAGGGTCGTCCCAATCGTACAATCCGCCAGCATTCACTACATGTCCCGAGTATCCACGATAGTTAGGGTGAAGACTGCCCGCCGTGTCATCTACGTATATGGCACTTGCCATCAAAGCCCTGCCTTCGAGCACCTGTAGCTCCGAGCGGCCTGTCTCGCGCGGGACCACGTTTTGCAGCAGGCTCTTGTACTCCTCGTCCCACACCGTTCTGGAAAACACCTGGTTCCTCTGGTCAAAGCGTTTAACCGCTCCGACCAGGAATTGGTCATAGGTGGGTTTACTGACCTGCCTTATCTGGGGCAATTTCCGGGCATGTTCCACCGCCATGTGCTCTTTCAACTCTTCTGCGGTGTCGAATATCTCTCCACACAGGCAGCGCCAGATGCCCTCTTGTTGCTGCGCCGACGATACCGGCAGCGTACCTTGCAGCCCAAGCGCGGTCAGTCCAGCCGCAAACCCGCCCGCGCCTGTGAGGAATTTCCGCCTCGGTATCTTACACTTTCTTTCTTCAGCCATTTAAAGAGCTCCTCATAACCCATACCCCTCGCGCCTCCCTGCCCTTCAGCCGGCCCATCTCATGGCTAAAGGGCAAGCGAGAGGCCCCAACCCGGTGGGACACCCGGTTGGAGCCTCAAGCACACCTTCTATTGAGCGCGAAGTTTAGCCTATCGCACTCATCGGATCGAGAACAGAGATCACGAACTCAAGCCCGAGCCGTTCCAGTTCCCCTCTGGGGGGCAGGCCTTCCTCGGTGAGCTTCAGGCTTTTCACGTAGTACTCCTTCTTCGCCGCCTCAAGCTCGTCCTTAGCCCATACCCAGGTGGTGCCGTATTTGTCGGTGATGGGTTCGTCAAAGGCGCGTGGTGGCAGGTAATCATCCTTTGAGGGGTGGTATCCCTCCTTGAGGCTGACGCACCTGCCGAAGTAGTAGTTTCTCAGCGCTATATCCTTGACTTCATCCAGAGTCAGGTCCCATCCGCAAATGGGCTTCAGGAACACTTGAGCAGCTTCCTCGTTAGAGCCCCATATTGCCTGAAACGGTGCGGCGACAAAGTTACAGATAGTTGCCGCTTCAGCGAACGCTGAACCCAGGCCGGCACCCATGCGGGCTCCGTTGTGGCTCGTGACGTAATCGAGGCCCCTGCCGCCCCCCTTATTCCGTACATCGTACGTTGGGGCCGCGCAGCCGTGAACTTCAAAGGCATACCACTTGGACTCCTCGCCGAAGACCTCGTAGGCCCGTCGGAACCCTTCAGCCAGGGCCGCGGGCGCACGACCTTCCTTGTAGGCCATCTTCTTCAGCAGCTCGCACGTGGCCTCCACGCTGCCCCACTGGAGGTCGATGCCGTCCAGATCGTCCTGGGTGATGATCCCATTATCGTAGAGATCCATGGCCCAGGCTACGATTCCTCCGAGCTCTTCGCCGTCCATCCCCAGTTCATCGATCAGAGAGGATATCTCGGTCATCTCCTCATAGCCGACCATGATGTTGGCGTTGAAGCCTCCGGTGTTGTCGTGCCTGAACTCGCCGGCGAAGGTTCCCCTCTCGCTGTTCTTGAAGAAGGGGACGAAGCAAGCGGCCGCGCACCCGGGGCAACCGTCCGTCCAGGCATAGTACTTCAAGTAATGCTCCAGGTTACTGCTTTTCTCCACGACCTCGTGATACCCCATGTGGTTGTTCTTGATTCCTTCAGCGGCATAGCGGAGCAAGGAAGGCATCGAGGTTGTATGTCCCCAGCGACTTTCGGTCAGCTTGTGTAACGCTGTTCTCGGGCTGGTAGCATAGGTCTTAAACAGCTCCCACAACTGACTGTGATCAGCGTACATGGGGCCCTTGGTGCCGCGTACGGCAATGGCTTTGAGGTTCTTGGAGCCCATCACCGCCCCGCTCCCCCACTTGGAGGCGCTGTGGACGAACTCGGTGGTTACGTTGGCGTATCGGACCAGGTTCTCGCCGGCCGGGCCTATGCACAGCACCCCGAACATCTCGCCGGTGTCCTGGTTCAAACGATCTCTCAAGGTGACCTCGGTCTCCTGCTTCCACTTGCCCCACAGGTCGGAGGCGTCCCTGATCTCCACCTTGTCGTCCCAGACGTAGAGGTACACTGGTTTCTTCGCCTGGCCCTTGATCAGGATACCCGCGCTATACCCTGCCCTCACCATCTCCTCGCCGATGTAGCCGGAAACGGTACTCCTGCCCGCCCAGTCGGTCAGGGGAGACTTGAAAGACAGGACCGTCTTGGTACCAAAGATACCAGTTAATGGCCCTACGCCGACGTGCAGAACGTTGTCCGGACCGAGAGGATCGGTGCCTTGTGGTATCAGATCCCACATCAGCTTGTTGGCCAGTCCCCTGGCCCCCAGGTATTTCTTGACGTCTTCGGTGACATCCACCACCTGGCTCGTCCCGGCGGTCAGATCCACCTCTAGCATGTTGATTCTAACTTCAGCCATCTCTATTACCTCCTTATTCCCATCCTGGTTTCCACGTGAGCTCTTTGGGCAGTGGATACATCCTCTTGGCGATCAACTCGGCTTTTTCATCCGGATGCTTACGATAGAGGTCGTGTACCACATAGCCAAAACGCATTGCCGTGCTCTTGTAATAAAGGGCCCCGTAGGGACACACGTTGACGCACTGGGGGTCCCTGTTTCCATTCCCCTCCACGTCGCACAGGTCGCAGACGAAGGGAATGGGGGAGACGGATGGGTAGATGTAGATCGCTTTGGCTTCACATGCCTCTCGACACTGCATGCACTTCTCGCCCAGACACGTCTCCGCGTCAATCACCATGTGCAGCAACTCCTCGTCGAAGTAGATGGCAGGCGGATCCACAGGGCAGGCTTTCTGACACTCCCTCTCTTGCTCCGGGCATTGGGCACACGTCACCTGCACCGCTTTGGGAATGGGGAGCAGATACTTGCGGACCCGTATTCTGGCCAGATCCTTGTTGATCACCCCAAAGTGCTGCATGGCGCAGGCCATCTCGCAGATCCCGCACCCCACGCAATTCATTTCAACGCACTCGATGAACGCCGGCCCCTCTGGATAAGGGTAATCCTCCATCCCCCAGCCCTCGCCCTCGGCCTCGGCTGGAGCAGCCGCACCTACCTCGGCCGGAGCAGCGGAAGCCGCGGCCGCCGCTGTGGGACTCAGACCGCAGACAGCCAGGGCCTCGCTTAGAGAGAAGCCCAACAGGGTGGCGGAGGCCAGAAATTGTCGTCGCGTTATCTGGCCTCGGCGCAGTTGTTCCTGCAGTTCTGCGATCCGTTTGTGCATTTCTTCTCCAGACATACTATTACCTCCCTTTAGATTCGTAGTTGTGTCTGTGTTTTCCAGGTACATCCTTGCAACTGACTATCCGTTTAGATATCTCCCTGAACATCACCTCCTTTACCTTATTCTTAAAGTTAAAAAGGAGGCAAACTCCCCGGTCTGACCGGCTAGTCGCCTCCTTTGCGCACTGGCGGGTTAGAGGATTGCTCCTCTAGCCTTATCGTTCATCGTTCCCATACGTGATCGGTGGATGGGATTCGATGAATCGGAGGATATTTCGTTTTTAATACATATCTGATACCGCCAAGAGCGCCGATTCCGGCCGCTCCCCGAAAGCGGTACAGCCCTCGGCCTCGTAGGGCCTCGACTTTGGACTGTGAAAATTATAACACACAGTGGGCAAATTGTCAAGGGCGCCAGGGCAATCGCATCCAAATTTTAAGGTTAACATAACGATAAGGTTGGAGCGAGCGGTTGGGCCCTCGACGGTCAAATCCAGGGTCGCGCATCCAGGCCCCAGGGGCAGGCAAATACGCAATTGGAACAGTCTATATCGTTCTCCCGCCAAAACAGATAGCATTTTGCCACGTTCACAGGCCATCTCAAGATGCCCGGCCGGTTAGAGATCGAGGTCCGTTCGGTGGTGCGGTCTCCGGGCTGGATGGCCTTGGTAGGGCACATATAGGCGCAGACGTGGCATCTCTCGCAGAATTTCCGCAACCCAAAATCGATCGGCTGGTCAGGCTTCAGGGGCAGATCGGTCAGTACCTTGCAGATTCTCTGGCGCGACCCGAACTCAGGAGTGACCAGCAGACCGTTGCGCCCCAACTCCCCCAGCCCGGCGTCAATAGCCAGAGGGATGCTCTGGGCTGTGTCGTTGCCGCAGGGCACGGCCGGGTACCCCAGACCGCGTATGTATTTGGCCAGGGGTGCTGCCACCTCGGGCATCCGCGAGTAGGCCAGGGCGGTGGCGGCGCTGGCTTCAAACCCCGGCGTCTCTCTGATCCCTTCCCAGTTCATTTGGACCCCCAGTACTACGGCGTACTTGTAGGGAATGTCCAGCACCCCATAGGCCCCGGTCTCGCGCTCGAAGTAGTGGGAATACACCCAGCGCTGGTCGAGTTCGCAGATGCCCACCAGGTCCGCCCCGAAAAACCGGGCCAACTCCTTGATCCGCTCCGACATCTGGGCTGGATCGGAAACGGGGAACTGGGTGGGGTTCACAGGGTCGTCCCAATCGTACAATCCGCCAGCATTCACTACATGTCCCGAGTATCCACGATAGTTAGGGTGAAGACTGCCCGCCGTGTCATCTACGTATATGGCACTTGCCATCAAAGCCCTGCCTTCGAGCACCTGTAGCTCCGAGCGGCCTGTCTCGCGCGGGACCACGTTTTGCAGCAGGCTCTTGTACTCCTCGTCCCACACCGTTCTGGAAAACACCTGGTTCCTCTGGTCAAAGCGTTTAACCGCTCCGACCAGGAATTGGTCATAGGTGGGTTTACTGACCTGCCTTATCTGGGGCAATTTCCGGGCATGTTCCACCGCCATGTGCTCTTTCAACTCTTCTGCGGTGTCGAATATCTCTCCACACAGGCAGCGCCAGATGCCCTCTTGTTGCTGCGCCGACGATACCGGCAGCGTACCTTGCAGCCCAAGCGCGGTCAGTCCAGCCGCAAACCCGCCCGCGCCTGTGAGGAATTTCCGCCTCGGTATCTTACACTTTCTTTCTTCAGTCATTTTTCGTGCATCCCTTCTTTCTATAAATTGAAATGCCCAGGCTGACCAAAACATGCCAGAGCTAATCAGCTTATCGTCCGCGTGAACAGCCGCATAAGCCGTTTTTGCCCCGTCAGCCAGGGCAGATATCACTGTATCCATTCCCGCCGCGACGCTGGACCAAATTTCCTGATGCGGGCCCCCAGGCCCTCATGAGCGACGTAGAAGTATCCCATGCAGTGCACACGAGACCAAGCACAGCACCCCCGCAGCAATAATCAGGTAAAATCCTACCTGGAACCCGGTTTCCACTTCAAAGGGTACCATCTCTGCGGTCGTTACGGTGAACCCCTGTAGAGATATTTCATACATCTCACACACCCGATAAATCCTATATAAAAAGCCCCCAGTAGCAAGCAAAGCAAAGATGCCCGCAACTCCCAGGACGATCCTCCCTTTGATCCCTTTTAAGACGCTCCCCACGAAACAGAGGACAATGCATACTATTAAAACCACGGTGAAGATGGTCATCGGTGCGCTTCTTTTATAGCCCAGAAGCTCCGAAGCCGCGCCATCGATCAGGTAGGGATAGACGTTGGTTCCCTCTCTGCCTATAATGGCTACTCTCCACCATGGGAATAACATTGCCGCGATCATCAAACATCCCGACGCCAATGCCAGGATATTAACGATGGAAAACACCCGCTTCATGTTCCCCTCCCTCTATATTTTAACGGTGGGTATTGGAAACCCGGATTTGTTC
The DNA here is from genome assembly GCA_964646625.1 of uncultured Anaerolineales bacterium. Taxonomy (GTDB): domain Bacteria; phylum Chloroflexota; class Anaerolineae; order CAZYHC01; family CAZYHC01; genus DAOULT01. Next base: position 124,975 of record CAZYHC010000009.1, on the reverse strand, counting down.
ACCGTATCAGCCAGGTAAACAGCCGCACCAGCCGTTTTCGCCTTGTCAGCCAGGGCAATCGCTGCTGCATCCATTTCCGCCGTGACAGCCGCGAGACCAGCCGTCGAGCCAGCCCAAACTTCTTGATGCGCGCCCTGGCGGGGGTGACGTGCCAGTAGTACGGCGCGGCGACGAGCTTCCACTTCCCGCTGATCAGCTTCAGAATCTCCATGGCGGCCAGGGTGGCCGTGATCCAGACGATGGTGCAAAGCTGGGCGTGGGGCCACTCCCCCACACACCAGCGCTCAAACCATTCCTCTCTCCAGGCCCCCTCCGTCATGTAGTACAAGAGTATGCGCCTGGAGTCAGGACTTTCCGAGTACCGTTTTAGTTCGTGGTACGGGAGCAAGGGCATAGCCAGGCACTCCGCGGCGGGGGGGCCATCGGGCAGAAAGATGGAGGCCCGCCCCAAAGCTCCGACAGGATACGACAACACCGCAGGCTTACCCAGCTTTCTCGCCGCCTCAAAAACGGTCAGGCTCAGCGGCCAGTCATCCATGGCGGGCACGATGATGTCTGCTGGCCCTATCATTTCTTCGATTTCATCGGGTTGTAAGCCTCGCTCGTAGGCCGTGACTTTGGCTTCCGGGTTGATCTTGAGGATAGTTTCTTTTATGGACGCGGCCTTGTTTATCCCTATCGTGTCGGTGAAGCAGGTTACCTGGCGGTTCATGTTCGAGGGTTGATAGTTATCGTACTCCATGAGCACGAAATTGCCCACCCCGCTCCTGGCCAGCACGATCGCCACCGCCCCACCGATGCCCCCACAGCCAATGATCATTACCTTCTTGGCGTCCCTTATCCTCTCCTGCTCCTCGCGCTCAAATATGCCCAGGTTCCTCTGAAAAAGCTCCTCATAGTCCATGCCCCTTGACCCCCTGCTCTTCGGCCAGCCCATCTCGGGGCTAAAGGACGAACAAGAGGCCCCAACCAATGGTGACACTCGGTTGGGGCCTCAAGCGTGCCACCCAAACCATCTCTTACGAGAGTTTAGCGATACAGCCTGGCGATGGCCTCTGCGATATCGTCGAGCCCTAACTCCTTCAGCTTATCCTCCGTCGGGATGCCCTTGTCTTCGGTCCAGCCTCTGGCCTTCCAGTACTCGATCAACGTCCCGTCGAACAGCTTCGAGGGGTCGCCCTCGTAGGCTATGGCCCCTTTGTGAGGGCCAGTGGGCAGCGGGTCATTGAACCACCTGTGCGGGAACATTTTTGGAGAGTCCCACTCCTCTTTGGGATTGGTGATTTTCTGGGTGTGGATGTTGAAGAGTCTGCCCAGAGCGTAGACCCTCTCCCCCACTCTTGTGAACGCCTCCTCGTCGAAGTCGTCCCATCCCGTCGCCGCCTGGATCAGCTCTGAGCTCACCCCTGCCCAGTGTCCGCGGGCAAAGTTGCAGTGGACCAGGGAGTCGACCGCGGACTTCACGTTCTGGCCTGCGGCGGCGGCAGCGAAATCACCGCCCTTGAATCCTCCTCCCCCTCCACCGGTGTGCTCGCAGGGCCTCACCACCGTAACGTACTCCAAGGCGTCTTTGTCGGCGGGGCTCCTGACGTCGTGGGCGGGCTGACCATATCTCTTACCCGTCATGCAGTAGTTCATGATCTCCGGGTTGCCCTTCTGCTCGCTGAAGTACTTGGCCGTTTCCCACGTTCCATTGGCCAGCACTTCACCTATGCCCTCTTTGGCCACGATCTTTTTCAGCATCGCCTCAATGGCGTGGACGTCGCCCCATTTCAGGTCTACCCCGTCCAGGTCCGCCACTTCGATGAGCTCTCGCTGCCTCAGCTCCATGAGCAGGGCCAGCAGAGCCCCTCCTTCGATGAAGTCCAGCCCGGCGTCGTCGTGAAGGAAGGTGGTGTACTGGCACTTGGCCAGGCCCTCGGCCATGTCAAAGTGGTCCCCTCCAAAGCCCTCATTTGGGGTTAAGCCCTCCACTTCCAGGTGACCCAGGTTGCCCCCCACCATCCCCATGGCCTCCCAGTCAGGCATGTCGGTGATGGTTCTATCCATCAGGCCATCCGCACTGGTTACCTCCGTGGGGTACAGGCAATGCAGGACGCAGCCCGGGCACGATTGCTTCCGCACGAAACTGGCCGTATCCATAAATGGTCCGGTGAGCGCCTTGACCCCGTCGGGGTCTGCCCAACAGCCCCATTGCCAGTTCCTGATCGGGAAGGCGTCTTCGACCACAGCCGACCTGGCGCCTATGCCGGCGGTGCCGTACGATCTCCAGAAGTAATCTTGTCTCTCTACGGCCTGTACCTCCCCCACTAACTCCAGGAATCGGGCTTTGTCAGCCAGCCTGTGTCCCTTTGTTCCTCTGACCACGATCCCCTTCAGGTTCTTGGAGCCGGCCACCGCTCCTGCCCCGTATCTGCCGTGGGCCCGGGCGCCTTCGGTCATGACGCAGGCGTACCGCACCTGGTTCTCTCCCCCAGGCCCGATCACCCAGCAACCAGCCAGCCTCTTGGCTCCCACCCCTTTACGGCCGGGCGGCCTTAACGCGGCCCATTCGGGGGTCAGATCTGCGGAAGCCACGATGGCTTCTCTATACTCCAGGGGCGCCACTACCCTCTTCTTCATTTCCATTTCTGCTTCTTCGACGCCCATCCCCCAGAACTCGCCGGCATCCCGGATCTCGACGTTGTCGTCTATGATGGCTATGTAGACCGGTTTCTCCGCTTTTCCTACGACCTGAACCCCATCCCACCCGGCGAACTTTAATTCGGAGGCCACTTGCCCCCCGCTGGTGGTTATACAGAGGAAATTGTAGAGGCTCTTGGTTACGATAGTGGAGCGAGCGTTGGGCCCTATGCCGGTGACCGGCCCGATCATGAATTGAATCATGTTTTCTGGGCTGTAGGGATCCACCTCCGGATTCACTATCCCTTCCTTGAACATGAAGTAGAGCCCCAGCGCCGAGCCTCCCAGGAATTTCCTGTAGACCTCCTCCGGCGGTTCTACGACGGACACCGTCCCGCTGGACAGGTCCACTCTGGCGATCCTCCCAGCAACACCTTTGAGTTCAGCCATTATAGGTCCCTCCTTTTACTGAACATCTTCATGTACAGAAGCTCTGCTTTGGCTTCTGGCGGGTGCGCGAAGTACCTACCGTTTCTTCCGACAGGCACAAATTGTAGCGCAAGCGGCTCCGGACACACCTCCACGCAGGTGGGGCTGCCCCCACACCGGGTGCAGATTTGGGCCTTCTTTTCGATGGGGTCGAAGGAAATGCCGCTCCCGAACTGATCCTCGCAGATCTCCAGACACCTCCCGCACAGGTCGAGCCCCAGGCACGTCTCGCGATCTATGGTCATGTAGCCCATTCCCGTGAAGCCTGGTTTCCCTTCACCTTCGGGCACTACTATTATCGAGTCTTCCGGGCACACCGCCTGGCAGGGGTGCTTAGTTGAACCCTCGGCCCACTCCTCAAGCTGGCAATGTTGGCAGATGTTGATTACGTCAACGTACTGGAATCTCATAGGACGTATCCTGGAGTATTCCAGGTTTACCACATCCGCGGTTGCCTCCGGAGCGATCTCTGCCGCCCATTTCTCTGCACACGCCACGGCGCACACCAGACAGCCCGTGCACTGAACGGGATCGAAAACGATCGTATGTCCCGCTTTTGGTTCTGCCTGGGCCGCCGGAGACTCTACTCCCACGGCAGCCGGGGCCGGTGCAGGGCTCGCCTCAGCAAGCCGCAAGCCGAAGCCAACTGTCTGGGACACACCTACGGCGGTGGCGGTGGCCAAAAACTGCCGCCGCGTTATTCCGCCTCGGCGCGGCTCCTCTTGCGTATCTGGAATCTGTTTCTTTAATTCTTCTCCAGACATATCATACCCTCCTTTGAAATTGTTAAATTTGCAGTTGGATCTGTATTGTTTGAGCACATCCCCGTGATTGATCGTCCGGCTAGTACTTTCTGGAACATCACCCCCTCTCCCTGCTATTAAAATAAGGAGGCAAACTCACCGCGCTGACCGGCTGGTTGCCTCCTTTGCGCACTGGCGGGCGAGAGGATTGCTCCTCTCACCTTATCGTTCATCGTTCCCAGGGGGACCCGATGAATCGGAGGATTCTATTTTATTTGCATCCTTTTACTCCATCACTATAAAACCAAAAAGAGGCAAACTTGCCAATCTGACCGGCTAGTTGCCTCCTTTGCACACTGGCGGGCGAGAGAATTGCTCCTCTCACCTTATCGTTCATCGTTCCCAGAGGGACCCGATGAATCGGAGGACCACCCCGTGCTCCGCCTTCACTTTGTAGTAATTATAACACACCGCGAGACAATTGTCAAGCGGTCCAAACTGTTTTCGGTTGACCGTTTCATAACCGGTGAAAAACGTCTGCCCCCACAACCCGTAGTGGTCATAGAGAGCCATTCCCCAACATCTTGTGGTGGCAGCGGGCCTCTCACCCCCTCTGGAACCGTCACCTGGCTAGCGGCAACTCAATCTCTCGGCCCTCGGCAATAGACTGTTCGAGGGCACAGGCCACTTCCAGAGAGCGGCGACCGTCCTGGCCGGTGATCATGGGCTGCTGGTCGTAAAGCACGCACTCAAAGAAGTGTTCCAATTCCAGCTTGAGCGCGCCCGCCGTCCGCCCGTACATCTGCGGCCAGTGGCGGGTTTCGGCCAGCTTCCAGTTCTCGGCGTCGATGGCGTACATATCCATGGGCAGGAAATTAATGTTAGCCACGCCCTCCTCGCAAACGACGTTCATGTAGGCGTCGCTGAAGCCTCTCCAGGTGGGGGGCTTGTTCCAGTCCAGCCATTTTTCGGGATAGCCCCAGCCGGTTTCCACGATGCCCAGCGCCCCATCCTCGAACTCGAACAGGCCCCAACTGTAATCCCAGGTGCCCAGTTCCCGTTGCACCTTGCCCCGCAGGGCTTTACCGAAGACCTTGACCACCTGCTGGGGGTGGTACCAGAGGATGAGATCGATGTCGTGCACGGCGATGTAGTTGGTGACCGTCGTGCGCCCTCCCAACCGCCGCGCTTCCTGAATGGGCGCGTTACGCCGCGCATAGGCCGACAGGAAACGCCCGAAGGTGCCTGTTTCGAGGGCCTCTTTCAATTTGACGTGAGTGGGCTCAAAGCGCAGAATGTAGCCGATCATCAGCTTGACCTGCTCTCTCTCACAGGCCTCGATAATGGTGTCGGCCTCCTCCATAGTGCGGGCCAGGGGTTTCTCCAGCATGATGTGCAAACCCCGTTCCGCCGCGTTGAGCACCGGCTCGACGTGCAGGGTCTCTGGCGTGCAGATCACCACCGCGTCCAACTCTTCTTGGTCCAGCATTTCGGGGTAATGGGTGTAGGCCTGGCCCTCGTACTTCTGAGCCAGGGCCTTGACCCGCTCCCGATCGGGGTCTGCGGCGCAGACAAACTCGGCGTAGGGCAGGTGATAGCCTATCCCGGCGTGCAAATCACCCATCAAGCCCGCTCCGATTACTCCAAATCGCACTTTCTCCATGATGGTATACCTCCTCGACAAGCTTTGAGCCTGGGAGTTTGCTCCCCAGGCTTCGTTTCCTAATAGTCTTTTAAGATGTAATTAAGCCATTTAAAGAAGAACAACCGGGTAAGCCTTCTATAAAAATAATTCAAGTGATAACTCGATCTAAACTTGGAGACGAGAACCCGCGCCAATATTTTATATATCGGTTTACGACCTTTATAGACATAGTAATCAAACCACACGTAACTTTTCTGTATCTGCTTTTTGGGAAACCCTGGCAGGTCTAAAACGGCTTTACTTCTTTCCATTTCGGTATCGAGAGGTTCCTGCAATAATCCCTGTTCCTGGCACAAAGAATATAGATCGGTGCCCGGATATGGGAAGAATATGTAAGTAAAATGCCAATCAGGTAAGCATATTCGATTCATCTTGACAGTTTCCTCAAAATCAGCTACGGTTTCCCCAGGCAGACCTATCATGTTGAAGAACCCTATTTTCAAGCCATACTTTCGCGCTAATTTAACGGCATTAATAACGTCCTGATTGGAATAATGCCGTTTGAGTATTTCCCGACGTACCCTTTCGCTCCCCGATTCGAGTCCAATGTGTATAAACTTTAAATTGCTCCTTTCAAGGGCAGCAAAGAGACTTTCCAGGTCTGCATTGGGCGTAATTCTTATGCTGGCGCTGAAGGACAGGGGTTGGCTGAGCGTGGCGTTGAATTGTTCCAGCCTGGAGCATAATGCCATGGCCCACTCTTGATTTATTCCGATGGTCTCGATTTGCAGAAAGATATCCTTTTCCGTGGGAAAGCGGGCCACAAATTCTTCCAGTTCTTCCAGGATGTTATCCGGCGACCTGAACCTGACGTAGGTGCCCGAGGCCAATTTTTTAAGAGCGTGATTAGAGCAATAAGTGCATTGAAACGGGCAGCCACGGCCCAATAAAATTTGATGTCTTGCGCCCGGATTATCTCCTATCCATGCCTGCCACATCTCCCTGTCCGGGAAAGGCAGGCGGTCGAGGTCCTGTAAAAATGGGCGCGTGGGGTTCTTCTCGATTTCAGAGCCGTGCTTGATCCAAAGGTTGGGGATAGCTGAAGGAGTCATACCCTGTTCCAATTGCGACACTAATTCCAGCGTCGCGTCTTCGCCTTCGCCAATACATACCGCGTCAAAGTCATCCAACAAGGCTTCCTGGGGGTTTAGGGAAGCGTGAGGGCCGCCGATCAATAAGTAAACGTCTGGATGGCGACTCTTTATGTATTTTGCCACGTCCGCCATAAAGCGATACTCCGTAGCCACGGCAGTGAAACAAACCAATTTGGGTTGGAATTTTCCAAAATATTCATTTATGATATCTTGATTTTTTTCACCTAAAATGCTGCTTAAAACAATCAACCTGGTATGATGACCATGCTTTTTTAAAAATGACGATATATACGAGATACCAAGCTGTATTTGTTCCGGCGACCGCAATGGTTTACGCGGCGATTGGATATCATTTAACGAAAAAACAAAAAGAACGTTCATACTTATTTACCCTCTGGTTTCACAACGGAGCACACCACCTACAGCTTCAGGGCGATGACAAACCCGATCAACTCGCCCACGATCATCACCAGCCGGATCATAATGGCTATCAGGGCGGCGATAGAAGAGGGCAGCGCCGTGCTGAGCAGGAAGGTCATGGCGCTTTCCCGCACCCCGATGCCGTTGGGCACGAAGATGATCAGCAAACTGAAAACAAAAGAGGAGGTCAGCGTGAAAATGAAAGTCGGAATTTGGGCGCTCCTGACCGGGTGGATGGCGGCAATCAGGGCGCAAAAACCCAGCCCCCACAAAAGCCAGTTAAAAAACATCACTATCAAGGTCAGCGATATCCCCCACCATCTGATCTTCCAATCTCCTTCCCGGTCGATGGTCTGGATAACGGTCTGCAAACCCAGGGGCAGCCCCAGGAATATAATTCCTCCCCCCAGGAAAGCCAGGCCATATACCGTCCACCTTTCCTGGGAGCTCATGGTCACGAAGTCCACCCCGGGCAGCACTACCAGGGCCGCCAGAAACGCCGTCAAGATCATGGAGACGAACTCGAAGCCCACCGCGACGGTGATGTAGCGAGAGGGGATGTGGGCCTGGCGACACAGGTAGGTTTTGCCCACGATGTGCCAGGCGAAACCCGGCACGTACTTGGCAACGTTGGACCTCAGATGGATGCGCAAGCCCTGCCTGGTGCTCAAATCGTGACCCAGCGCGGTCAGCAGCAACTTCCACTCCCAGCCCCCCAGCACCACGCAAACGGTGGTAACCCCAATGGAGCACAGCAGCAGGGCATAATTGATGTTCGCCTTAGCCTGTATAAGCGCCTCTGTGTTGGTGATAATGCTACGCGATATATAGTAAAAAGAAATAGATATTATAATGACAACAAATAAGATTCTTAGCAGTTTCTTAATATTCATAATATCCTAAACGTTCTTGCCACAAATAAAAACGAAGGAATGCGAGAGATTCAAGGGAATGAATAAGGAGAGCAGCAGGGAAAGGAGCCTCTTCGGGTGGCGGAAGTACGATTTGATATCCTCCCAGTTATCGGGCAGACAGGCATTGTGCTTAACCACCCGCTGGACGACCAGCCCATTTTCCTTCAAAAGTTGCTGCCAGCCGTGCCTGGTGGCGAAACGTTCGAGCAGTTGCTTGTGGCTGGGCCCTCGGCCAGTGAGCATGACGTCGAAAATGATGTCCAGGATAAAGTAGCTGTTGGGGAGCACGATGCAGGCCCGCCCCCCATCTCTAAGCACTCTGACCATCTCTTGCACCCCCTGGGCAGGGTCCAGGTAATGTTCGATGCTGCCCACGTTGGTTACGTAGTCGAAGGACCCGTCCGGGTAGGGAAGCGCCTGGGCGTCTCCAAGCACTATACTGGAATGGGCGGCGTTTTCACGGGCCTGGCCCACCGCCTCACGCGAGAAATCCATCCCATGCGAGACCAGCCCTTTATCTTCGGCGCAACCGTTCAACACTCCCACCCCACAAGAAACGTCAAGCAGCCGCTCACCGCTTTCCACTCTCAGCAATCGCAAAATCCACCTGTAAAAAGAGCGTGATTCTTGCAGCCCTTCTTCTCGAAACTTTTTGTCGTAGAAATCTGCCAGTTCTTTTTGCGAAGGCATTATTTACTCCCTGAGCTTTGTAATTTCCACCCTCACGATGCTCCCACCACTTCCCGGTAGAGTTGCAGGGTCTGGCGGGCCACTTCCGCGCACGAGAAGCGCCGCGCCTGTTCCAGCCCGCCCTCGATCATCCGGCCTTGCAGGTCGGCATCCTCCAGCACGCGTTGCAGGGCCAGGCTCAATTCGTCCTGGTCGGTGGGGTCCCGCAACATCAGGGCCGCCTCGTCCACCACTTCGGTTATGGCCCCACCGGCGGTGGTGATCACGGGCAGGCCGCAGGCCATAGCCTCCAGGGCCACCAGCCCAAACCCTTCGTGCACGGATGGAAAAACGAACACCTCGGAGGCCGAGTACAGGGGCGGCAGGTCCTGGTCGGGCACCGGGCCAGTGAAAACCACCACCTCTTCCAGGCCCAGGGCGCTGATGGCGTGGTACAATTCTTCGTCTCGCCCTTTGCCGTATTCCCGTCCCACCAGCACCAGTTGGCCGGGGAAGCGCGTGGCCTGGCGGAATCGGGCGAAAGCTTTCACTAGGGTAGCCAGGTTTTTCTTGCGCGAGATGCTGCCCACGTGGATAACGGTTTGCCTGGCAAGGCCGTATCTGGCCCGTACTCTGGCTACCTCCGCTTCCCCCGCCGGCTGGAAGAGGGGATTGCAGCAGTTATATATGACGGTGATGCGTTCCGGCGGCAAACGATAAAAACGTTCCAGGTCGTCGGCGGTGTGTTGCGAGACGGCGATCACGCGGTCGGCCTGGTGCAGGGTGCGGGGCTCGATAGCGCGCCAGTACCAGACGTCAATGGCGGGGAAGAAGTGCGGATAGCGCAGAATGGTCAGATCGTGGACCGTGACCACCGTTTTCGAAGGGATCAGGGCCAGTCCCAGGTTTTTGACGAAGTGGGTCAGTTCGACCCCTTCCTGGCGCAGAACCACAGGCAGCACCAGTTGGGCCCCCAACCGGGCCAGCAGCCGATGTTTGATGGGGAGCACTTTCTGTTGGACGTTTTTGTGGGCCAGGGAGGGCTCCCAACGATCCACGAATACCAGATAACGGTTCTCGGCGTCGATCCTGAACAGCGCTTCCAGCAAATTGAGGGTGTGAGCCCGCCCTCCGCCGGGCGGACCGATACCCAGCGCTTCGATGGCGATTTTCATACCGGTTCAGCCTGGCTCCTCTCCCGACTTCTGGCCGGAGGTAGTGGACTTGCGCAACACCCAGTTGTAATTAGGGAGCAAAAAGAACAAGGCCCGCCAGACAAGGCGCGGGATACGTCGCATCCACTGTCCTCCTCTCAGTTCCTCGCCACAGTGAAAACGCTCCGGCTGGCGGAGCATCTCCACAGTGTAATCGTGAATTTCAAAGCGTTCCCACAGACGGCGCAGGCTCCAACAGGTCAGGGGCCTTTCGTGGTAAGCCTCCTGGTCACGGGCCAACTTCAGGTAAAGATCGGCCAGGGGGCTGGGCAGCCAGGAAAGAAAGGGCAGGTGGTGATGTCCCTCGATGATCTCCAGCCGGTTGGGGCCGCTGAAGAAACACAGGCCGTTCGGCTTCAGCACCCGCCAGATTTCGGCCGCCAGGCGCACGGGGTCGGCGACGTGCTCGTACACCTGGGCGCAGATGACCACGTCAAAGGCCCCGTCCTCGAAGGGCAGGCCGGCGGCATCGGCTACGGCAAAAATCGCCTCCCCTTCCATGCGACTGGCCCGGCCGAGAGCCGCCACGTCCGGATCGAGACCCACCGTCAACTCGAACTCGGCGGCCAGCCGATGGGTGATGACTCCCGTCGCGCAGCCCACGTCCAGGCAGCGCAACGCCCCGAATCCCGACTCTGCCCCCCAAAAGTCGTGCAAAATGGCGGCTATCTTCTCCGCCTTACGTCGCCGCGCGGCCACGTCGTGGAGCTTATCGGCGGTCCGATTCTTAACCGCCGATGAACGCAGATAAGCGCCGATGCTTAATTTATCCGCGTTCATCGGCGTGTATCGGCGGTTAGATTTATCCACCTGAGCAGGCACCCCGATACAGCGCCACGAATTGCCCGGCCACCTTATCCCAGTTCAACTCACCTTCGATCTTTCTACGGCTGGCCTTTCCCAACCTTTCCCGCAGCTCCCTGGAGCCCAGCAGCCGTTTGATGGCCTGAGCCAGTTGGGCCGGGTTTCGTTCCTCCACCAGGAAACCATTTTTCCCCTCCTCGATCACGGCCGGGATACCGGCCACCCTGCTGGCCACAATCGGCCTGGAAGAAGCCATGGCCTCCAGGACGGTGTTGGGCAACCCATCGACGTTCCCTTCCCGGTCCCTGACGGAAGGGGCCACAAACACGTCGCACAGGTCGAAGTAGGTGGGCACCTGGTCCCAGGCTATGCGGCCGGGCAGACGGACCTGCTCCCTCACGCCCAACTGTTCGGAAAGCTGCTCCAGTTCAGGCCGCAAAGGCCCGCTCCCGCCGATGACCACTTTGACCTGCCTGAAGTCGTCTGCGATGAAAGGAATGGCCCTTATCAGGTACTCGAAGCCCTTTTTATAGACCAGCCTCCCCAGGCCAAAGACCACCAGGTCGTCGGGAGCGATGTTGAGGCTGGCCCGCAGGGCGGCGCTATCCCCGGATGTCCCGAAGAGGGCCGGATTGGCTCCGTAGGGTATCACCTTGATGTCACATTTGCCCCCGCTCAGGCGGGAGGCTCTCTGCTTCAAATCCTCGCTACAGGCGGTTACCGCATCGCTCAGGCCCAGGATCAGGCCGCCCAGCGGAGCAAAAAAAGGGCTCTTCTCTGCCACGTAAACGTCGGAGCCGTGCAGGCTGACCACCAGCGGGAGGCCCCACGCTTTGGCGAAGAGCAGGGCCAGAAAGCCGTTGGGCAGCAGCCAATGGGCGTGCAGGACCTCGAAGCAGTGCTGGCGGTTGAGCCGGGCCAGGGCCAGAAACCCCAGGAGAAGATAGAGAGGGGTCAACAGGTAGACCACTTTTTTCATGCGGATGTCTCTCTCCAGCGATCTGGCGTGTCCTACCAGGCACAAAGAGTCGGCCCAGACGTATTTGAAGCGGTGTACCGTCACCGGGGTTGGGCCGCTTTCTCCCTCCCTGACCTGCGGGTCGTAAGGGGCCAGAACGTGAACCTCGTGGCCCTGCCGGGCTACGTGCTCGGCTATAGATTGCACGAAAGGAGCGGTGCCATCGCCCGGAAAACGGGGATAGGACGAAGTAACCATACAGACTTTCATTGCGTTTATCTATTACCTGTTACGTCCTTTCACGATCACGTCCGCCAGCAGGCCCATAGCTCCCACCTGTACGCCGGTCAGGATCACCATCAAAGTAGAGGGCGCGAAGTGAAAGTCATAGGCGAAGATGTCGTAGACGATCTTGAGCGAGCCCACGAATAGAAGGAGCAGACTGATGGGCAGGAAGACCTTAAGCGGGTTGAAATACATCACCATGCGCACCACGGTGAGCAGGTAGTTGTAGGTATCCCTGACGGGATGAAATTTTGAGGACCCCACCCGTTGGTAATAATCGATGGGCACGTATTTTACAGTGTAACCGTTGCACAGAAAGGCCAGGGTTATGGTCGTCACGCAGGAAAAGCCATCGGGGATAAGGTACAGGAACTTAAGCATGACCTCTTTTTTGAAGGCCCTGAGCCCGGAGTTCAGGTCCGGTATATCCATGCCGGTCAGGTAACAGGCCAGCTTGCGGATAAACCATTTGGCCGGAACACGGAAGAGGGGCCACCTCCCCTGTTCGCTGGTGCGGGCTCCGACCACCTGATCGTAGACAGGGAAATGCTCCAACAGGCGAGGGATGTCCTGGACAGGATAGCTGCCATCGCCGTCGGCCATGACCACGATTTCACCTTTGGCCTCCAGGATGCCCGTCCGCCGCGAGGCGCCCGAACCGCGATTGACAGGGTGTTGGATCAGGCACACCTCCTTGCTCGCGGCGATCTCTGCTGTGCGGTCGGTTGAGCCGTCGTCTACCACGATGATCTCGTACTCATATCCGCTGGCCTCCATCGTCTCCCCGATCAGGTCCAGATCATGGCCGATGGCCTGCTGTTCGTTATACACCGGCACGACGATGCTGATCAACCCCAAACCGTGTTTCACAGCTAGTCCCTGGCTTCCAGTCTCACAAGATGGATTTGCGCAACCAATGCAACGAGTCTTGACCCCTTCCAGGCAAAGTGATATAATCGACTTGGAGAACATTATAGCATCTAGGTGTGAATTTTGCAAGCGAAAGGGGGTTGTCGCCGAGCGCGCGACCGGCGTTTACAGTCTAGCCGCCATCTGCCGAGGGCTGGTGCAGCGGATGGCTGCCACGCCGAAAAATTTTATGGACTTCAGCCAGGAAATCGCACGCCAGTTGCGGGAGGCCATCGCCGTCAAAGAAGAGATGCTGAGCCAGGACGTGCCGCTTATCGCGGACCTGGCCCGATTGTTGAGCAGAACTTTAAGAGCGGGCAGGAAGGCGGTCATCTTTGGCAATGGGGGCAGCGCCGCCGACGCTCAGCACGTGGCCACCGAACTGGTCAATCGATTTGAAATGGAGAGAAAGGCCCTGCCCGTCATGGCCCTCACCACCGACACCTCCATGCTCACGGCCGTCGGAAACGACTACAGTTTCGAGCGCATTTTTGCCCGCCAGGTCGAGGCTCTGGTCGAAGCAGGAGATGTGGCTATCGGCCTCAGCACCAGTGGCCGCTCGGCCAACGTGCTGAAGGGCCTGGAGGCGGCCAGGGAGAAGGGAGCGGTGACTGTAGGCTTTACAGGCCGGGCGGGCGGCCCGCTTAAGGACGCGGTGGACCTCTGCTACTGCGCCCCTTCTGATCGGACGGCGCGCATCCAGGAGGCCCACATCACCGCCTGGCACATTATATGCTATCTGGTCGAGAGGGAGCTTTTCGGCTGACACGGATTTTGGTCACGGATTACACGGAGGGAGTGAAACGATGCCGGATAAATATCGCCCCGTAGATTTAGGCCAGGTCAAAACTTACCCGCTCTCCCAGAGACAGAACAAGGTTAAGGCGGCAGATTTTGCCCGGCCGTGTTCTGCGGGCCTGAGCCTGCGCGATTTTCTCGACTCGTTGCCCCACATCCTGGCCGGAGAGGACTTCCGACAGGTGGTGAAAGCCATTGTGGAGGCCCACCGCACGGGCCGGCCCGTGATATGGGCTATGGGGGCACACGTCATCAAGTGCGGACTCTCCCCGCTGGTCATCGAGTTGATGAGACGGCGGGTGATCCGGGCCGTGGCCCTGAACGGCGCAGGGGGCATCCACGATCTGGAAGTGGCCCTCATAGGCCAGACCTCAGAGGACGTGGCGGACGGTCTGCGGGATGGGACCTTTGGCATGGCCGAGGAAACAGGCCGGCTGCTGAACGAAGCCACCCGCCAGGCCGCCGCGCAGGAACTGGGCCTGGGCCAAGCGCTGGGCCGCCAGATCGTCGCTCTTGGCAAGGGAGCCCCTTTTAGCCAGCACAGCATTCTGGCCCGAGGGGTGGAAGGGGGCATCCCCGTGACCGTGCACGTGGCCCTGGGCACCGACATCGTACACATGCATCCCACCGCCGACGGGGCGGCCACCGGGCAGGCTACCTTTACCGATTTCCGCCTCTTGGCCGCCCTGGTAGCCGACCTGGAGGGCGGGGTCTACCTTAACGTCGGGTCGGCGGTGCTCCTGCCGGAGGTTTTCCTCAAGGCCCTCACCGTAGCCCGCAATCTGAACCACGGACGACCGACCGCTTTCACGGCGGTCAACATGGACGTGCAACGGCACTACCGGCCCGCGCAGAACGTGGTGGGGCGGCCGGTGGGCGAGGGGGGAAAAGGATACACCCTCATCGGTCACCACGAGTTGATGATCCCGCTATTGGTGCAGGCCATAATCGAGGAGTTGGGTGATTCGAACAGACAGAGAGGAGATAATGCAAGGTGAATGTGCAAAGATTGCGCACGTTGAGCCGAGTTTTCCTAATGTTGCTGGTGACTGTGCATCTGGTCACGTGGTACACCCTGGGCATCCACGCGGTGGGCAGTATTGGGATCGAGGCCCTCTTCTCCGGCCTCTCGCGGGGGGTGATCAACGCCGGGTTTGTCTTCTGGATGCTGGTGTTCGCCTCGGCGTTGCTCCTGGGGCGGGCCTTCTGTAGCTGGTTCTGCTGGTTCGGCGGCTATCTGGAACTGGTCGAGTGGGGGATCGGCAAGCTGAAGAGCAAGCTTCCGCGCCGGGTGCTGCTGTACCTGGGAGTCATACCCTTTGTGGCCCTGGCCCTGAAGGTTTACAACAGCCTGCTAGTGAACTGGCTTCAAGGCTTCCCGGCCACGTTCGCCTTCCGGCTGGCCGACACCCCGCCCTGGGGCGGCCAGCAGACCGGCATTTCCATCTTGATAACGCTGATCTTGTTTGGTCCGGTGCTCCTCTTTGTCTTCGGCCGGCGGGCCTGGTGCCGCTACCTGTGCCCTATCGGCGCATTGCTCAAGATTTTCGGTAGTGTGGGCGTGAGCAAGGTGCGGTTGGTGAGCGATGGATGCACTGGTTGCGGGAAGTGCAACCGCAGTTGCGACATGCAGGTGGACGTGATGGGCGAACTCAAGGCCCATGGCGAGGTGCGCAGCTCAAACTGCACCCGTTGTCTCAAGTGCACCGACGAGTGCCCCAAAGAGGCGATTGCCTTCAGCTTGAGCCACAGAGAGGCATCGCTGTCTGCCGACGCCGCAGCCAGGGCCGAGCGGGTTTCTCTCAAGCGGAGGCGGCTTTCTGTCTTCGATGTGACCATCGCCGCGCTGTGGATCGGCGCCACGCTGGTCTTAGCCTTCACCGGGGCGCGCCAGGACGCCTCACAGGAAATAAAGATACTCAACCCACAGGAAATAAAGGTGCTCATGACGCCGGGGCTGCTGTTGGTAATCTACGGCTTTGTATGGATAGCGCAAAAAGCCTGGAGTAGACTGGGGATAAGGGAGCAAGAGATTCGCTGACGTTGCCTGACGCGCCGTTGGCGGCTTCGCCTTACTTCTTTAAAATAGCCCGATGGTCAAAACACGGATGCCCGGCTGCCGAGGCCTGAACTGTCCTCCAACGGGCTTTCAGGACCTTTATTCTGCAATCCGGGCATACAGGGCTTAACAGTATACCGCTATTTAGTGCCTGCTGGTCGGGCATCCTGCTCGACAGCAGCCAGGGTGACCACCCCGCTAATTTTTCGGATCGGCGCTTAGTCTCAGAGGTTGTCCTTGATGTACTTGACCGCCTCGCCTACGGTGGTGATCTGTTGGGCATCGTCGTCGGAGATTTCGCCCTCAAATCTCTCCTCGAAGGCCATAATCAACTCCACCAGGTCCAGGGAGTCGGCTTCCAGGTCTTCACGGAACCTGGCGTCCAGGGTCACTTTGTCCTCCTCGACCCCCAACTGTTCGACAATGATTTCTTTGACCACAGCGAATGTATCCATTGTTCCACTCCTTTCCTTAGATAATTAATGTCCCTCTTGCTCAGGGTGTCCCCAAGTATAGCCTTTAATGCTTCATCTGTCAAGTCGGCTACGGCTATAATTAGATAACACCCTCACCAGCCAGGAGTCGCGCGGCTTTAGTATTGCAATTGTTCCTGGTTTCGGATGTGCTCCTCATACGTCCTGGCAAAGACGTGGGAGCCATCCCCTTTGCCTAAGAAGTACAGGTAATCAGTCTGGGCCGGTCGCACCACGGCCTGGATAGAGGACAGACCAGGGTTACAAATCGGGCCCGGCGGCAAGCCCCCGTACAGGTAAGTGTTATAGGGCGAATCGATCAGGGAATATTCTTCCAGGCTGATGGGCGTTTTCCACCACTGGCCGGTGTTGGGTTGATAGCCCATAGCATATTGTACCGTCGGGTCGGCGTTCAACAGCATATCCGCCGCCAATCGATTCAGATAGACACTGGCGATGAGCGGTCGTTCTTCGGGGATAACCGCCTCCCGCTCCACGATAGCGGCCAGCGTCACCACCTGGTACACGGTCAGGCCCTTGCTGGCGGCTTCCTGTCTCATTTCCGGCGTGAAACGCCGGTCAAAGGTGTTCAACATCCGCTTGATGAAATCGGCGGGCGTGGCCTTGGTCGCAATACGGTAGGTCTCGGGGAAGAGAAAGCCTTCCAGGGCCGGGTGGCCGCCGGAACGGTCCCCCAGGAACTCGAGGTGGAAGTCGCCGCCCTCGCGCACCAGGGCCATAAACTCTTCGCCATCCACGATCTCGTTTTCAGTCAACATCTCGGCTATCTGTTCAGCCCGCCAGCCCTCGGGCACGGTGACCACTATCTCATCTACGCGGGCATGTTGGAGGCTCTCGGCAATCTCGATCATGGTCATGCTGGAACTGAGATCGTAGTCCCCCGCTTCCAGCTTGCTATCGATTTTATGGTAGCGCATGTAGAGGCTGAACAGGTTGCTGTCGGTGATCAGCCCCATCTCTTCCAGGCGGGCCGCTACCGTGCTGCCCGTTTCGCCCTGCTCGATGGTGAAGGTGACCAGAACGTCCGAGTCGCTGGCCGGCTGTTCGAGTTCGGCCTGCCGGAAGCTTAGATAGATGCCGATCAGGGTATCCTCCAGGGTCGAACCCGAGACCTGCACCGGCGGGCCCCCACCCTGCCCGCCGCTAACTCCGCCCACGCTGCTGATCATGCCCTGGTCGAGGACGTACCAGCCTGCCCCTCCGCAGATCACCAGCATGGCGCTCAGAGCCACGAGAAAAAGGATGAAACGTACCAGACCGCCTAATATCTTTAGCACAGTTTTCTCTCCTTCTGTCTGCTAATAGCACCCGCCTGGCGCGGCGGTTATGGTGCGAAGCGAATGGCCGCCACCAACCGCTGCAAGCGAAATTCGTCTTACCGGGCATCCAGTTTTGGAGTGCGTCCTGATCGCCGTGGTTCGTTCACTTTACAATCCTGCTGGCGGCCCGCTGCTCATCCAGGTAATCTTGTAAGAACACGGCGGCGGCTACGGCGTCGATTTTCCGTCTGCGGGTTTTGCGTTTGTGTCCGGCCTCGATCATCAATTGTTGGGCCTCCACAGTGGAGAGCCGTTCATCCCTGAGCAGGACCGGTACGTCGAGGCTCTCGGCCAGCGCTGCCGCGTAACGCTCCACGCGCCTGGCCTGCCGCCCGACCGTCCCGTCCAGTTGGAGCGGATGCCCCACGATGACCTTCTCCACCTCCAGTTCACGCACCAGACGGCCGATAACCGCAAAATCTTTCTGGCGTGAGCTCCTGTCGATGACTTTCAGGCTGCGGGCCAGGATTTGGTGCGGGTCGCTGACCGCCACCCCGATCCGGGCCTGGCCGATGTCCAACGCCAGAATCCGCATCTAGACCTCTCCCGCCTCGATAGAGATAAATATGCGGAAAGGGAGCCAGGGCACACGCCCCAGCCAACTGGGAGTAACCTGGATGACCGGCTCCTGTCTGAGAGCCAGGTATTGGCTCAGATATCTTTTAGCTTCGGCCACCGAGCGCCCCCGAATACCGTTGATGATGCCCTGCGTATCGACCCGCGCGGCCACAAAGCCGGAAGCCTTCATGATAAAAGACACTTTTCGGCCTTCCACTTTGGTGACCTGGCCCGGCCTGAACTCCAAACCCTGGGGGATCAGTTGATGCTCGGCATCGACCCTGGCCTGGAGCAGACGCAGCACCAGGGTATTAGCCTCATGTCCGCCGATAGCTGTTCCGATGGCCCGCACCCGCATCTCCAGGCCCAGGGCATCGGCCTCCTCGCCCACGAACTCATCGTAAACCTCGTCGAGGATCGCCACTTCCATGGATTCGGGCGGCACGAACTCCTGCTCGTTCAGTAAATCCAGCAGCTTAGCGTAGGCTTTTTGTTGCAACTGTTGCAACAGGAGCGTGCGCAGACGGTCTTTATCGGCCTGAGTGACTACGCCGGCCTGTCTGACGTTGCCCCCGCCGGTGGGTTTATCGTTAATAACTTTGAGTTGGCGGGCCAAAGCCTGGTTGCCGATGGTATTGATAAGGTGCTGCTGAACGTTGCCGCTGGGTCCCGGATCGACGGCCACGATCTTCACTTCAACCGTCTCCTTGGGCGGCACGGTAGCCTCCTCGACCGTGGTAAATCTGATGGTGGTGCCCGACGAGGTACTCACCCCCGTTCCCAGCGGCACAAAAACAGGCTCGTCTACCTGGCTGACGAAGATCACCGTCCCTGTGGCCCGGGCATCGGCGGTGTCTCTTTTGGAGGCGGTGGGAATGCGGTCTGTACCTTCCACTTCCACTTCTATGGCCCGGGCCGGAATGAGCGCTATTTCGTAGTCTATGGTTGCCACCTCCGGATCGGCCTGGATCTCTATCGTCTCGCTGATGGGTTCGACGGCCGGGATCAGGATCACATTCGCGCTGGGCACTACGAACAAAGCGCCAGCCAGCACGATGAGGAATAACATGCCAAAGAAAACAAACGCGATGATCTGCTGCACGAACTGGGAATCGTCTCTCTGGAGCGGGACGGGCTTCCGACGCCCCTGCACCCCGTCCAGGTCGTGCACTCGATGGGGCAGGTCTTCGGCCTCAAACGCCCCCCGCCACCCGGCCTGTTGGGCCTGCCCCACCGAGGTAAAGACATCTATGTCGAGTTCACGAGATAGTTTCCGGATGCCCCGCTTTCTGGAGACCAGGGCCACGTCCAGCGCCAGGTTAGCGGCGTGACGTTGCAGCAGTTTGAGGTTAATAGCATTGGTCAAAGCCCGACACCTGGAAGGGACGATCAGGAGCACCCGCTCAGCCCGAGCCCAATCCAGCCGATCCCGAATGGAGGCAATATCGTCATTGTCTTCCAGGTACATTATCTGTTCGGTCATTCTTCACGCTTCATCCTATATCCATTTTCAGGCTAACGGCCCAGGTGCGCTAAAATCACTTTTAAATAGCGCGCTTTAGCTCATTTCAGCTTTGAGCCTGGGAGTCACACTCCCAGCATGGCTTTCAGGCTCCTGGTGGTTATTTTGTTCAGCAGGTGGGTGGGAAGACTGGTCTCGGCCCTTGCAGTGGCAGCCCAGCGAGCCAGGCTGGTGACTGTGGTGTGCTCCCGTCCCAGGGGCAGCCCCGTCCGGTTCGGCACATGAGGGATAGCAGACGGGTTCAGGCATTGCACCTCCGGGTAACGGTCGAAAGGCAGGGCGCTCATCCAGGCAAAGGCTCGCGTTCTTTCTACCAGGTCGGTCAACTCGCTGCCTCCCCCGCACAGGTAAAGTTGATGGGGGAGGGGCTCTGCATTCTGTACGGCCAATTCCTTCAGCGTTTTTTCGACCTGCGCGAGCCAGGCTTCGACGAGAGGGGCCAGCGTCTTTTGCGTGGAGTGGGCCACTTTTTCTTGGAGCTTGCCCTGGTTATAAGCGATCTTTAACGCTTCGGCCCGCTGGGAAGAAAGGCCAAAGGCACGGGCCAGATGCTCGGTAAGAGCGTAGCCCCCGCAGGACAGAACCTTGAGGGCCACCAGGGCGCCGTTGCGTATCAGGCAGACGGTGGTTACCCGACCGCCGATATCGAGGACCAGGGCCTCTCTGGCGGTGAGAGAGCACGCCAAAGCCTGGCCTTCCAGGGCCAGAAGCACCGGGGCCAACTCCAGTTCGCCGGCGATGCCCTTCAGGGTAGCCAGCTCACGGCTATGGGCCAGGGCGTTGAAAATGGTGAGGGTCAAAAACTGACCCCGGAACCCGATGGGGTCGGTAACCCGGTGCCCGTCCACGTTGATCTCGACCATGGAAGTGTTCACCAGGCTCAACTCTGGCTCATCCAAACCAGACTCCCGTTGCAGGCGTTGCAAAGCCAGGCGTTGGGCGCGGTGTAGAACTCCTTCCAGCTCTTGTGGTTCTATGCGGCGCTGAGGGGCATGGCGTCGCTGCCTGAAGGTGTAAGCCGCACCATGCACCAGGGAGGCCGCCACGCCCATCACCACCCGGTCGGGCACGATTTTGCGACCGTAGACCTCTTCGGTCATATCCTCGGCAGTGCGCAGAGCCCGGTCACAGATGGCCGCCACCGCCCTGCTCCCCAGGCGGTTGCTCCCGGATCTGGCCTGTCCCTGGCCGATAATGGTGGCCCGTTCGCCTTCGATCTTCACCACCAGGGCTTTGACGTACTCTGTGCCCAGATCGACGACGCTGCAAAAGTTAGGCGGTCCTTTATCCTCACCCTTTTTTAAGGTACGCCACAATCCGTTCAGGAGAGGGCTTCTCTTCCGCGCCTGGGAGCCGCTGCTCCTGGACCTGCTACCTGAATAAGTCCTTGTTCTCTTCATTTACTGAATCAATGGATTACATAAGCAGGGAGATTAGGGCGAGTAAAAGATTAATAAGCCAAGAATAATAAGACCACAGATAACTGCAAATCCTAAGCCCCCCAAAATGATATATTGATAATATTTTGTAATAAAAGTGTGATCTGATGTAACTTGAGAGATAGAATCTGTCGGCTCAGGCTGGACTGATGTAGGGCTGGGCTGAGTAGGGTCTTTCGCTTTAAGCTGGGTGGGTATGGGACTGGGTTGAGTAGAGTGTCTCGTTTTAGGCTGAGCAAGTTTGGGGCTGGATTGAAGGGGTGATAGAACTAATAGACTCTCAAGTTCGCCTCTCAACTCACTGGCACTATACCTTTGTGAGGCATTTTCTCGTAACGCTTTCTCTAAAATAGAACTTAGACGTGGGGGCAGGGAACCCAATTTAGGGAATAATGATGGGTGTTCTTGAGGGTTATCATCGGTGAGAAGATGGTAAATCGTCGCCCCTAAAGCGTATATATCTGATCGCGGCTCAGACTGCCCTCGGTATTGTTCTGGAGGAGCATATCCTTCTGTACCATACGGTTCTGTTTGCCCCCATTGAACGCTCCCTGAATCTATCTGTTTACACTGACGAGGTCTCGCTATGCCGAAATCGACGAGATGAGCCTCACCGTTATTCTTATCTAGGATTATATTGGCTGGTTTAATGTCATGATGAACAACAGGTCTGATCTGCCCTGTTCGGGAATCTTTGAAAGAATGTAGATATTCTAGGACTTTACAAATCCGAATGGCGTGCTTAATTATTTCTTCCTGTGAGAAAGGTTTCGCCTTTACAATCCTACTCTGACTATCTCTATGTGTTACTCCGATAGTGAGATCGGTGCCTTCAATATACTCCATCACAATGTAAGTGCATTTACCTGAAAGGAAATAATCATAAATCTTAGGAATGTTTGTATGGTTCAAAGCAGCTAATATCCGCCCTTCATTCTCAAATAGTTTCTCTGCCTCCGCTATCTCCTGCGGATTAGAGGAATCGAAGTAATCCTTCATTTGCTTAATAATGCAAACCCTATCGTATGTTTTAGTATCATGTGCCAAGTAAAGGGCTCCCATTCCGCCTTCCTTAAGTAAATCGATAACCGTATAGCGACCATAGTGCAGAGGTTGCCCTGGCTTTAGAACGTGTATTTGTTGAGCCTCAGTCGTGAGTGAAATCCCACAAGATAAGCAAAACTTAGCTCCTCTTCGATTGATTTCCCCACAATTTGGGCATTGAAAGGGTTTGATACCATCATTACTAGGCGTGAACCCTTTCTCCAGAAAGAAGCGGTGGACTTCCTTGACCTTCTTCTCGTCAGCACTTTTGATGTAGAAGTACATCCACCCTTTGCGAAACTTGCTGGGTCTAGGCGCAATGTTCAGTACTCCTAGCAGATAAGAGCGCCTTTGATAAAGACTTTCAAGCTCCTTGGTGATCTGTTCCGCAGGTTGTCCTGTGTATTCGACGCAATAGTGTCCACGTCCTTCCCTTGGGGTCAATCGGTATTCCATAACAATATACCTCTGCCTCTCATAAGACAAGAGGAGTGCTTTCAAGTAGATTATTATGAATGAATAGGATCAAAGACTACAGTCTTCATCCTCCGGGTTCTTTCTCGACAAATCTCGTTATCGTAGCGATATCTTTCTCGTAATCCTCCTCAGTGTATTCAACCACAGCGAAGCCGTTCTTGACCAGCAGGTTCATAAAATCAGCACGGCTCATCTCTGCCATCCTGGACGCTTTGCCCAGAGAAAGTCTATGCTCTGCATAGAGCTTCATAGCCAGGTCCTGTTTAAATCTCTCGCTTAGTGTTTCCTTGTCAAATCCTGCCGCTCGCAGCGTTAAATATATATCTTCAGGTAACTTTACTTCGAGCTTAACAATACTCATACTCTTTTCCTCTTTCCTACTCCCCGCTCCCTATTCCCTAATCCCGAATCCCTACCCCAGACTTTTGGCCACCAGATTGGGTACCATTAACAGGGCTTCGCCCAGGCGGCTGATGTCGCGGCCGCCGGCCTGGGCCAGGGTAGGTTTGCCGCCCCCACCCCCGCCCACCACCTGGGCCACGGCCTTGACCAGTTTACCGGCGTGCAGGCCCCGTTCCACCAGGTCAGGAGTGACAGCGGCCACAAAATTGGGTTTCGCGCCCAGCACCGCTCCCAGCACGACCACCCCTGAGCCCAGTCTATCTCTGAACCAATCGCTCATCTCCCGTAGAGTCTCCATATTTTCGGCGGTCACCACCTGAACGGCCAGCACTTTGATCCCCTGCACGTCCTGCGCTTTTTTCAAGAGGGTTTCAAACTCGTGGCGGGCGATTTCGCGCCGGAGGCGGCTGATCTCCTTGCGTTGGTCCTGTAATTCGTCCATCAGGGTCAATACTTTGCGATCCACCTCATCTGGCGCACAACCGAGGAAGATGGCCGCCGATTCCAGCGTACCCAGCCGTTTCTGCACCAGTTGTTGTGCCGCCCGGCCGGTGACGGCCTCGATGCGGCGCAGACCGGCCCCAATACTGCTCTCGGAGACGATGTGAAAGAGGCCGATATCAGAGGTCCAGTTCACGTGGGTGCCCCCACATAACTCCTGGCTGAAAGGCTCACCAGGATAGCCAATTTTGACGACCCGCACCCGGTCGCCGTATTTCTCCCCAAACAGGGCGATGGCGCCCTCATCCACCGCCTGATGGTAGCCGGTGTCAATGGCTTCGAGGGGATAATTAGCCAGGATGGCCTCGTTAACCGAGCGTTCGATGGCTTCCAATTCGTCCTGGGTGAGCATACTGGAGTGGGTGAAGTCGAACCGCAGGCGCTCAGGGGTCACCAGCGAACCGGCCTGCTGGACGTGTTCGCCCAGGATGTAACGTAGTTCGCTGTGCAACAGGTGGGTGGCGGTGTGGTTACGGGCGATATCCCATCGTCGCTCCCAATCCACCACCGCCCAGGCCGGATCGTTCTGGTGTACTGTGCCCGTTATCACCCGACCAACGTGGACGATCAGCCCCGCTACAGGCAGACGGGTGTCCTCCACTATCACCTCCCAATCGATGACTTCTTCGCCCTCCTCGTCGCGACAACAAGCGATCAGCCCCGTATCGCTGATTTGACCGCCACTTTCCACGTAGAAAGGAGTGACGGGCAGGATCAGCTCCACCTCTTCCTCCTCACTGGCCGAGGAGACGACCTGGCCCTGGCGCAGAATGGCGATTACGTTGGTATCCACACTGGCCGTCTCGTCGTAGATGTGTTCGACCCCTTCCCCGGACAACAAGCCTTTCTCCTTGAGCTCGCTCAGGAGGCGGCTGTAGAACTCCATCTCCTCGCTCTCTTCGTAAGAGAATATCTCTCCGCCGCTGGCCTTGATGTGCTCCTCCATAGCGGTCTGGTATCCCGCCTCGTCGAGGCCGAAGCCGTTTTCGGCGGCCACGTCCCTGGTCAGATCGAGGGGACAACCGTAGGTGTCGTACAGCTTAAAGGCTTTATCGCCGGGGATGACCCGCTGGCCGCGGGCGGTCAGGTCGGTCATCAGTTCGCTCAACAGGTTGAGGCCCTGGTCCAGGGTGCGGTGGAAACGTTCCTCTTCCTGAGCAATCTCGGACAGGATGAAATCCTGTCTGGCCCGCAGGTCGTTGTAGTGATCGCCCATATTATCGATCACCACCCGGGCGATCTCGGTCAGGAAGGGTTGCTCGAAGCCGATCTTCTTCCCGAAACGGACGGCGCGCCGCAGGATCATGCGTAGCACGTAGTCACGGCCCTTGTTGCCCGGCCGCACCCCATCCCCGATTAAAAAGGTGATAGCCCGCCCGTGGTCGGCGATGACCCGGTAGGGGATCTGTTTTTCCCGCCTCTGGGCGTCGCTGTCCCCCAATAGTTCCTGGGTGCGCCGCATGATAGGCCGGAAAAGGTCGGTCTGGTAATTGCTGTCCACCCCTTGTATGACGGCGGTGATCCGTTCCATGCCCATGCCCGTGTCGATGCCCGGGTTGGTCAGGGGGGTCATCCGTCCTTCGGCATCGCGCTCAAATTGCATAAACACCAGGTTCCAAAGCTCCCACCAGCGTTCGCACTCCGAGGCCGGGTTACAATCCGGCTGGCCGCAGGTACAATGCTCTAACCCCCGATCGTAGATAATTTCTGAGCAGGGCCCGCAGGGCCCCGTATCGCCCATAGCCCAGAAGTTGTCCTTCTCGCCCAGCCGGGTGATGCGTGAGGCTTCCACCCCGGCCACCTCCTGCCAGAGTTCAAAGGCTTCTTCATCCTCCAGGTAGATGGTAGGGTACAGTTGTGCGGCCGGCAAACCCAGCACCTCGGTCAGAAACTCCCAGGCGTAGCCGATAGCCTGGCGCTTGAAATAATCGCCGAAGGAGAAATTGCCCAACATCTCGAAAAAGGTGTGATGGCGGGACGAAGGGCCTACATTTTCCAGATCGTTGTGTTTGCCGCTGACGCGCATACATTTCTGAGAGGTGACTGCCCGCCGATAGTCACGGGGTTCTAATCCCAGAAAGACATCTTTGAACTGCACCATACCAGCGTTGGTGAAAAGCAGAGTGGGATCCTGTGCAGGGACTAAAGAGGAACTGGCCACTACAGCGTGACCCTGGCGGGCAAAATAGTCCAGAAAGGATTGCCTGATCTCCGCACTGGTCATCTTATTCATAAACCAAATTCCGGCGGCGCAAACCCCCGACCTCCAGTCAGGGAGAAAAGCCGCCCTCCTACCTCCTATGGAGAGTGTAAATGAAGTACTTTCTTTAACTATTTTTCATTTTAGTCTAAGTCAGCGATAATGTCAAACACTCGTATTGAGGGCATTGCAAAACTCTCCTGCGCAGAAAGTTGCTAGGGGGCAGAGAAATGTGGTATAATGAGGGCAAATTCAAGGACTCCTTTATCTTCCCAAAACCTGCCGTATTACACAGGAGGCTGTATTGTGAAACAAAGAACCGTTACATTGCTTATAATAGTCTCGATCCCACTTGTCCTGGGAGTTGCTCTGCCCCGAGCAGGAGTGCACGCCCCCGATACTGCCTTTGCCCTGGATGTGGCTGCGCCCCACAGCGTGGTCCGGGCCGCCCCTCCCGGCCGGGTGGACCATTTGAGGCCAGGCCCCTACTCTACCCCGCCTCCACCCCCGGGCTCGGTGACCAGGCTGACCAGCGACCCCGCCCAGGACAGCGAAGCGGCCTGGTCTTCCGACGGGAAAAGGATCGCTTTCACCTCCAACCGCGATGGCGACTTCGACATCTACGTCATGGACGCGGAGGGGGGCAACCTTGGGCAGTTGACAAACGATACCTTCAACAACGGCGCTCCAACCTGGAGCCCCGGTGATTGGTATATGGCTTTCCAT
This sequence comes from uncultured Anaerolineales bacterium, assembly GCA_964646625.1. Classification (GTDB taxonomy): domain Bacteria; phylum Chloroflexota; class Anaerolineae; order CAZYHC01; family CAZYHC01; genus DAOULT01. The sequence continues at coordinate 98,610 of CAZYHC010000009.1, read as the reverse complement.
TCCGACCGGCAAGGAGACGGCACAGATAAACTATATACCATGAATAGCGATGGCAGCAACCAGGCCATGCTGCCCGGCAGCGCGGGCGATAACGGCTACCCCACCTGGTCACCGGACTGGTCGCACCTCGCCTTTCATTCCAACCGGGATGGCAACTGGGAGATCTACGTGGCGCGGTATGACGGCTCGGAAATCGCCAGGCTGACCAACGACCCGGCCCACGACTTCAACCCTACCTGGTCGCCGGATGGGAAAAAGCTGGCCTTCACCTCGAATCGAGGCGGCAGCTACGACCTGTACATCATAGATGTTGAGACCCAAGACCTGGTTCGCCTGACCGCCGACGACACCACCGACGAGGTGCAGCCGACCTGGTCCGCCAGCGGCTGGAAGATCGCCTTCAGCCTGAAGCAAGACGGGACCCGGCAGATCCACGTCATGAACGCCGACGGCACGGGACAGGTCAGGCTGACCGACGGCCCTTACGACACCGTGCCCGCCTGGTCTCCCGATGACAGTCGGCTGGCTTTCACCCGCCGGCAGGACACCAATGGCGATGGGGTGGTTGACGCCAATGATACGGGCGACATTTACGTTTTCGAGGCTCCGCTGGCCTGGCTGGCCCAGTTTGAAGGACGCCCCCCGGCAGAGATGAAAGCCGAGGCCCTCGATCTTGCGCGGCGAAGCTGGCGGAAAATAAGCCTGTATTTGCCTCCTATGTTTATGATCGCCGGTCTGCAATCGCGCGGCGATTACCTGAAAGCGACGGAGTTACTGACCCAGGTTCTTCAGCAGAACCCCAACGACGCCGAGGCCCTGGCCTATCGAGGCTGGGCCCTGATCACCGCCGGGCGCGTTCACGAGGGATTTGCCGATTGCGACCGGGCCAACGAACTGGATCCCAGCCAGGCCTGGAGCCTCCGTTGCCGCAGCCAGGCTTACTGGCAATTCAGTCCCGATTATCCAAACTACTTCGGGCTGGCCCTGACCGATGCCGGTCAGGCCCTCGAGTTGGCTCCCAGCCAGGCCGCCCTCTATCGCTGGCGTAGCTATCTGTACTTGCTGAGCAGGTTGCCGGATGTCAAAGATCAACGTGCGACCTTCGCTCTGGCCGAGGCCGATCTGGTCCAGGCCTTTGCCCTGGAGCCTCAAAATGGCGAAGGCTACTTCCTGCGCGCCGTCTTCTACGCGAACCATCCCGACAACGACCGCAGCCAGGGCTGGCTGGACGCGACGGTGGACGCCTGCCAGGAGACGTTGAACACCGGCTGGTACCCTTCGGATAGCCCCAACTACTGGGCCCTCCAAACCTGCCTGGAGAGCAACGGCCATTATCTGGCGGAGGGGCTGGGCGGCGGCGGCGAGGAGGCCACCCCAGAGCCGCTGCCCATGCGTCCGCCCCGGCCGACGTTTACCCCCACTGCCACAGAATGAAGGACCACCGCCCATGAACACCGATGAACGCAGCTAAAAGGAGTGGCAAACATGGAAAGCATTGAGGCCCTTTCCCAGACAGAAGAAGCCCCCCATTACTTTCAGGAAATCATCATTGGGCTTATCGCCCTGGTGGTCATTATCGGGGCGGCGTTGATCTGGCGCGCTTCGGTGGCCGACGACCAGGCCGGTGACGCCGATGCCAGCAGCTTGATAGCCGCTATCGGGATGCAACAGGCCACCGTGCGAGCCCACGACGTCTTTTACCGCGACCTGCGCCGTTACGCGGCTTATACCCTGCACGCCCGAAACCTGACCCTGTTGGAGAATGACCTGGCTCAAATCGATTCCCACGGGGTGGAAGCTTTAGCCCTTGAGAGTGAAAGCCGTCTCTCCAGTGATCTGGCGGCCAGTCTACGGATGGCGTTGCCCTCGGCCTATCTGCGGGCCGACGGCAGCTACGACGCCGCACGGGAGCTCGAAGAACGTCTGGCCGAGGAATCGAAAAAGCAGGATGTCAACCCGGCCCCCCATTTTGCCACCGCCGCGGCCTACCGCCAGAAGACACGCCGTCTGCTGGGCCTGACGGCCATCCTGGGGATAAGCCTGGTGGGGTACACCCTGTCCCAGATAGTATCCCGCCCGGCCGGGCGGTGGGTTCTGGTGGCGCTTTCCAGCCTGGTGCTGATGGCGGTGGTCGTGGCCGGCGTGGTCGTGGAGATGAGCCTGTGAATTCCAGCCCTGCCGAAGCGCCCGAACGCACCCCACCGACCTGGCTTCACACCTTCATCGAGCCCTACTTCCCGAAACTGATGGCTTTGCTGGCGGCTCTGGTCACCGCCCTGACGGCCCTGGTGGCCCTGCTTCAGGTAGAAGCTTCCCAGCGGTCTCAGGAGACCCTGCGCGATAGCCAGTATTACGCTATCCAGGCCATCGGCCACCAGGTCACCGCCCACCAGGCCAAAAGCTACGATACCGCCATCTTCGAGCTGTTTAACGAATGGGATTGGCGGCAGTACAGTTTGGAGATGTTCGCCGCCGATAATCCCCAGGCCTCGGCTGTCGGGCGCACGGCGGCACGGGCCGGGCAGGTACGTGATGCCCTGGCCCCCCTCAGTCGGCTGCTGAATCCCCCTTACGCTTATCAACCTGACCTGAGCCAGTACGAGGCCGATACGGAGGTCATCACCACCACGCTGTTGACCGAAGAAAGCACCCTTCGCCTTGAGCAGTCGTCGGCCTGGGCTAACAAGGCCAATATCTACGTGACGATCCTGACCCTGCTGGCGATATCCTTGCTTTTCTGTGGGCTGACCACTTCCATCGGTGCTCGTCTGCGCTATCTGCTGGCCGCGGCCAGCATCCTGACCGCTTTGGTTGGAGGGCTATGGACGACCACCACCGCCACCACCGCGATGCCCGCGCGTCCTCGGGTGGCAATGTGGGCTTACGCCCAGGGGGTGGGCCTCCAGTATACCAGGGCCTACAGCGAGTCGGTCCCCTTGTTTGACCAGGCCGTCGCCCTGGCCCCCGACTACGCCGCCGCTTACTATCGACGCGCCTACAGCCGCTCCCGAATGGGCCTGCACGCCGAGAGCATTCCCGACTATCTGAGCGCCATCGGCCTGGAGCGGCGCGACGCCCGGGTGTACTGGGACCTGGGCTGGGCTTATTATCTGCTGGGAGATTACCCAAAGGCCCTGGAAGCAGACCAGCAGGCGTTGGCCGCTGACCCTGACCTGTTCATCGTGCCCCTGAACATGGGCCTGGCCCTGCTGGCCGCTGGCCGGGCCGAGGAAGCCCAAACCTGGTATGACCGCGGGGTGACCCTGGCCGCCGACCAGAAGCGCGTGCCCCCGCCGGTGAGGCGTTTCTACCTCTGGGAAGCCATCAAGGATCTGGATCGTCTCCTGGCCGTGCTGGCTGGCGAAGAGGACGTGCCGGGGGCGCCTGACCCTGAACACGTAGACCACGGCGCGGAAGTCCAACAGCAGGCGCAGCAGATATTAAAGTGGCTTAAAGGGGTGGCCGTATCTCTGGAGTACCGGGGGACCGCGGCCGTAAAACCCGGCGGCGCGGCCTTCGGCCCCCTGGATTTCAGCAGCGATCGGGGGAAGCTGGAAGGCGCCGAGGCTTTCCCCATCGGCACCCGCTCCATAACCATCACCGTGGACTACCAGGGCATGGAGGCAGGATACCAGGTGGTACGACAGGTGCAGGTGAACGGCAGGCTCTCCTCGATGCTGAGCCGGGTGACGACCTGGAACGAATCAACAGCCGGCGTCCTTCAGGATACTTTGCTATACCCCTTCCCCGACGGGCCCGGCTTCGACCCCGGCCAGTATGAAGTAGAGTATTACGTGGAAGGAGGATTGATAGCTGGCGGTCGCTTCGCTATTCGGTGAAATCGGAGCCCGTCAGACCACTACACGAGAGGTCATCATGCCCACTATGAGCGAACACATTAACAGCACCTCGAAAGTCCAGGCTATGTCTGCGGCTCAGGCCGCCGAAACTGGACGATTCCAAACGAGCCGCGTGCTCACTGTGGCCGCCGGGCACGCGGTGCACGATACCTACGCCGCTTTCCTGGCCCCACTCCTGCCCGTCTTCATCGAGAATCTGTCTTTATCCAAGACCGAGGCCGGGCTGCTGACCGTTTTCATGCAGGGGCCATCGCTCTTACAGCCTTTCTTCGGCCACCTGGGCGACCGCGTTAACCTGCGCTACTTTGTCATCCTGGGGCCCGTAGTAACTGCTGTGATGATGAGCTTGCTGGGGGTGGCGCCGAGCTACGCTGTGCTGGCCCTGTTCCTGATGGCGACCGGCGTCAGTTCAGCCGGGTTTCACGCCGTGGTGCCGGTGATAGCCGGCAACCTGTCGGGGCGGAGTCTGGGCCGGGGCATGGGCCTTTGGATGGTCGGCGGCGAGTTGGGCCGCGTCCTGGGGCCGATCGTGGTCGTCAGCACCGTCAAGCTCCTGGGCCTGGAGGGCACGCCCTGGCTGATGATCGCCGGCCTGTTGATCTCAGCCCTCCTCTACATACGGCTCAGAGACGTGCCGGGCCGGCCGCCCAACGCCCATCAAGCCGTCCCCTGGCGGCAGGCGTTGCGGAAAATGGGGCCGCTTATTGCCCCGCTGGTGGGCATTACGGCCGCCCGCTCTTTCATGTCGGCGGCCCTGACCATCTATCTGCCCACCTTCATGAGCGAAGAAGGCGCTGATCTCTGGCTTGCTGGCGTCTCCCTCTCAGTGTTGGAAGTGGCGGGGATGGTGGGCGCATTGGTGGGCGGCTCGATGAGCGACCGGCTGGGCCGCCGGGTGGTTCTCTTTATCTCCATGCTGAGCACGCCGCTCTTCATGTTCGTATTTATGGCGGTTCAGGGCTGGGTTCAGTTTCCCGTCTTGCTGGCGCTGGGTTTTACTTTGCTGTCCGTCGGCCCGGTCACCATGGCCCTGGTGCAGGAGAGCGTTCCTGAGAACCGGGCGATGGCTAACGGCGTTTACATGTCCCTGAACTTTATCATCCGCTCGGGGGCGGTGGTGGCGCTGGGGGCGTTGGGCGATCTTTTCGGGCTGCGCCTGGCCTTCACCGCCAGCGCGATCGTCCCCCTGTTGGGCCTGTTCTTCATCCCGCTGCTGCCAGACAAGCGCGCTCAGCGCCGCCTGGAGCGGGAGAGCCAGGCGCAAGCCGACATCTGAACACCTCACTCAAACTTGACAAAACGGGAGCTACAAATTATAATCCCTTTCGTCTTTCTGCTTTTAAATCAACTCTGAAGGAGGAGGTTCTCATGGCCGATTTAAACAAGATAACGGAGGCGCTTATCACAGGCAATGCCCCAGAGGTGAAAAAGCTCACCCAAGAGGCTCTGGCCGCAGGCACAGGCCCCCAGACCATCATCCAGCAGGCTCTCATCGTGGGCATGGCGGAGGTGGGACGACGCTTCAAAGCCAATGAATTCTACGTGCCCGAAGTGCTCATCGCCGCCCGCGCCATGCACGCCGGCATGGACGTGCTCAAACCCCTGCTCACGGAGAGCGACCTGGAACCCCTGGGCACGATAGTGCTGGGCACCGTCCAGGGCGACCTCCACGACATCGGCAAGAACCTGGTGAGCATGATGATGGAAGGGGCGGGCCTGGCCGTGGTGGACATGGGCACGGACGTTCAACCCGACGCCTTCGTCCAGGCCGTCAAGGAGCATAAGCCCCAACTGGTGGGCATGTCCGCTCTATTGACCACCACCATGCCCGCCATGCAAAAGACCATCGAAGCCGTCCAGGAAGCGGGCTTGCGCGACCAGATCAAAGTCATCGTCGGCGGGGCGCCCGTAACCGAACGCTACGCCCGGGAGATTGGGGCCGATGGCTATGCCCCGGATGCGGCCAGCGCCGTCGATCTGGTCAAAGAACTTTTAGGATAAACGGTTTGGAGAATGCAGGTAGCCAAAACCGAAATCCAGACATAACTCCAGCCAAAGCTAACAAACGAGTTAGCCTGCTCGTTGCAAAAGCCTACCTAATACAGGTTGCAGCCAATGCCCTTACGCTGCGGGCTAGCAATGGAGTCTTGTGTTCACGGGCTTCATCCAAAGGTTAAGGAACCCATGCCAACTATACTTCGTGTGGGTCGTTACCGCTTCTACTTCTTCAGCAACGAAACAATCATCAGACAACATCAAACCCAGTTGATAGAGGCGTGGAATGAACACTTCGGTTAAAACGAAACCAAAAATTCGACGGGCTTATGTACCCACCACCGCACTGGCAAAATCGGTGCAATTTGATAATGATATGTTACAGGTTCACCTGATAGACGGACGCATTATCAGTGTGCCAATAATATGGTTTCCGTTGTTGCACGAAGCAAAGCCTGAACAACGGGAGAAATATGAAATTGCTGGAGGAGGCATCAGTTTGCATTGGCCCGAGCTTGACGAAGATATATCAATCGCTAACCTGATGGCTGGTGCGGACTGGCAGTCTACCTAAATTCAGCATTGCATAGCAAGGTTGCGAATGATTATTTCAAAGCCCCGAAGGTCAGCCCGCGTGCAATCCACCGCTGCACCAGGAAGGTGAGAATCACCACAGGGATGAGGATAATCGTCCCTGCCGCGCTCATCCCTCCCCAATCGATGAAAAATTCCCCCATAAAATCGAACAGCCCCACCGGCAGGGTGCGCGAGGCCGGGGTACGGGTCAGAATCAACGCGATGGCGAACTCGTTCCAGCTCAGCAGGAAGGCGAAGATGGTGCTGGCTGCCACCCCCGGCGCGGCTAAAGGCAAATCAACTTTCAGGAGCGCCTGTAAGCGGGAACAGCCGTCTATCAGGGCTGCCTCGGCCAGGTCGTGCGGGATGTCCTTGAAGAAGCCTTCCATCAGCCAGGTGATGAAAGGGGCGTTGACCATAGTGTAGACCAAAATCAATCCCCAGATGTTGTTCACCAGCCCTACCCACTTGAACATCACCAGCAGGGGCATCCCCAAAGCCAGGCCGGGGATGGCCCGCATCAGGATAATGCCCAGGAAGAGCTGGCGTTTCCCCTTGAATTCATGGCGGGCGAAAGCGTAACCTGCCATGGTCCCCAAAGTCAAGGCCACGGCGCAACTGACCACCGTGGCTACCATGGAGTTGCGGAAATAATCCCCGAAAGCGATGGTGGATTCCTCATGGCTCCCGCCGAAGAGCTTGGTGTAGGAGCTTAAAGTGAGTTGCTGCGGCCACCACACCGGCGGGAAGGAATTAATCTCCTTGCCCACTCGAAACGAAGTCTGCACCATCCAGAAGGTAGGCACGATGAAAATGACGAGGATGATTATCACGGCGATGGTGCACAGTGCCGTAACCATTTGCTCCCTCTGCCTATAGCCCATCGCTCACCCCCTGGCCTTGAAAAGCTGGCGGGAAAGATAGATGGCGAAAGCTATGGCGATGAGCATGTCAATATACGAGAGGGCCGCGCCGTAGGCGAATTGCGAGTCAATGATGGCCCGGCGGAAGGTGTAAGTGCCCAGCACCTCGGTAATGTTGGCCGGACCGCCGCCGGTCATGAGCAGGATGAGGTCGAAGGCCCGCCGCCCGGCATCCAGGGAGCGAATGGTCAGGGCGATCAGGATGAGCGGCTGGAGCATGGGCAACGTCAGGTAGCGAAACCGCTGCCAGGCGTTGGCCCCGTCCACCGTGGCCGCTTCGAAAGGCTCGAGGGGCAAAGAAAGCAGCCCGGCCAAAATGACGATGACCATGAACGGGGTGTTCTGCCATATGTCGGCCACCATCACCGAGGGCATGGCCAGGTGCGGCCTCACCAGCCACCCGATGGGGCGGTTCATGACCCCCAGCGTGAGCAGGATGTTGTTGAGCAGGCCGAACTGGTCGTTGAAAAACCAGCGGAATTGCAGCCCCACCAGCACCGGCGGGAGCATCATGGGCACCATGAACAGGGCGCGCAACAGGCCCTGCCCGCCGATGGCCCGGCTGAGCAATAGGGCGATGACCAGGCCCAGGATAAGTTCTGAATTCACCACCACAAAGGTGAAGAGGATGGAATTCTTCAGGGCCGTCCAGAAAGTAGGGTTCTGGAAGATTTCCCCGTAATTTCTCAGCCCCACCCAGAGGTTGCTGCCAGGCTTGAGCAGGTGGAACGAGGTGAAGCTGATATATAGGGAATAGAGCAGGGGGAAAATGATCAGGATGAGCGTCCCCACCACGCTGGGCAAAATCAGCACGAAGGGGAAATAACGCTCCAAGAAGGGGACTTGGGGCCGCGGACGAACATTGGAAGCAATCATTGTGGCTCTCGCTCCTAGTTGTATTATATCCGGCTAGTCCAGCGCCAGTTTAAGGCGTTCTTTGGAGGCGCTTTGGTTCTCCGGAACCAACTCCTGGCGATGTGTCTCTGTCCTCTTAAGCATCCCTTCGGTTTCGTCAATAGTCCGGGTCACAGTTTCAATAACGTCGCCAGCAATATCGGCTGGCACATACTCTTCGCCACAGTGAGGGCATACCATAGCCGGAATGCCAGACATAACAGCGCGCACCCCCTTCCGCTCAAACTCGATGCTGATTTCACGAAGCTCTGTTTTATGCCCACATTTAGAACAAACAGTAATTAATCCTTTCATTTCCTGATCTTTCTCAAAGTAGGAGTTATCCACTCTTCCCTGGATGGCACGTAGGCTGTTACCACATTTACCGGCTCGCCCGGCAAGCGGTGTTCACAGACAACGTGTAGAGGCATTTTGACTCCTTCAATTATCACATCAGTATATAATAGGCACCGCTTGCGTTCTGGATATGTTTCAACAACCACGCCATTTAAGATAACTTGAGCTACATCCTCCTTGCCAAAGCCTTCTTTAACGGCGTGTTGCATAGCATGGGGTCTGAGCGCAAAATTGCCATCGGCAACTTGACGGCGCAAAGCCTCCACATCTAATCCAAGCTCACCTGGGTGTTCGTCCCTCATTGACCACCCTTATTATATACCAAGAAGAGGCTCATGGGAGGGACGGTCCCCTCACGGCGAAACCGTCCCCCCTTTTGGCTTCTCAAACCCTACTATTTTTACTCAGGCGAGACGATCTTTTGCACCTTCTCGGCGGTGATGTCCAGCGTTTCTTTAACGTCGCGGCCCTCCACCAGGGACTTCTGAAGCTCGGGCCACATGGCGCTGACCACTTCCTGGTACTCAGCGATCTTGGGCGGGGGGACGAACCCGGCCAGTTCCTCTTCCAGAAGCTCCAGGCGCCTCAGGTCCAGCGGGTCGCCCGTCCCTGCGGCATCTTCTATAATTTTGGCGAAGGCGGAGACGCTGGTGGGCAGGAAGCCGCCCTCCACGGCCTCAAAGTACAGGTTGTCCGCGCTCGTCAGGAACTTGACCAGTTCGGCGGCGGCCTCCGGGTTCTTGGTCGCTTTAGCCACGGCGAACCCGTGGCTCGCGCCCCAGATTTTGGCGTACCCGGCCGGCCCAACCGGGTAGGGGGCCAACCCGAACTTATCGGCCACCTTCGACTCTTCGGGGTCTTTGGTCAGGCCGTACCAGCCCGGCCAGTCGAAGTGGAAGGCAATCTGCCCATTGCGGAAGGCTTGGGCTACCTCGTCCCAGCGGTAGTTGGGCACGCCTTCCGGGGTGGTCTTCTTGTTGTAATAGAGGTCAACCAGGAGTTGCAGAGCCTTCTGGCCCGGCTCCTCATTAAAGATAACGTTCCCTTCCTCATCGAAGAAGTTGCCACCAGCCGACATGGTAAGCTCGTAGAAAGTGCCCACCAGCGGCTCTTCCCCGCCAGTGAAGACGAAGCCGTAAAGCCCCGGCGGGCGGGTGAAGAATTCGGCCACGTCCAGCATCTCTTCCCAGGTGGTCGGAGGGTGAAGCTCGTAGCCGTACTTTTCCTGGAAGGCGGCCTGCTCGTCGGGGTCCTCAAAGAGGTCGGTGCGGTAGTACATGATGCGCACGTCGGTGTGGCGGGGGAGCATGATCAAGTCCCCGCCCACCGTGCTGGCTTCGAGGGTGGAAGGCTGGAAGTCGGCCAAATCTTCCTCCGTGCAGTAGTCGTTGAGAGGGAGCAGGAATGCCTTCTGGCCGGGGGCGAAGGTGGTGTGGGTGCTGATCACGTCAATGTCGCCGCCGGTGGCGAACTCCTGGGCGACGCGCTTGTTAAGCTCGAAGTGGCTGAGCTTGGCGGCAACGTTCACTGTGGCCCCGGTGGCCTCTTCAAACTCGGGGATTTTGGTGTAGAGCTTCTCGTATGCGCCGCCGCCGATGAAATAGGCGTTGAGGACCACGCCCTCGAAGGGCTTGTCCTGCGCCGGGCCGCTGGCCCCCGCTCCCCCCATTGGGATGGAGAGCAACAGCGCTACTAATAGAAATACGCTGACTTTGCGTAACATCTTTTTCCTCCTTCATATAGCTTTAAAAAAGTTGGCCTACTCCAAAGGCCCAATCGTTTTACATCGCCTATATCCCTTCTGCTACCTCGCTAGCCATCACCTCCTCTCCTCCAGGGGCCTGGCACCTCTGCTACTCCTCCAGCCAGCCGTACTGGTAAGCCGTCTCGTACATGGTGAGGATGTTTTCCAGCGGGATCTCCGGCAACAGGTGTTGGGTAGGGGAGATGGTGAACCCGCCCACCTCGCGGAAGGTTGCAATCCGGTCCAGAACCTCCTGGCGCACATCCTCTGGCGTGCCGAAGGGGAGGGTCTGCTGGGTATCCATCGAACCGTGGAAGCACAATTTGCCGCCGAACTTATTCACCAGTTCTTTGGGGTCCATGCCGTAGGCGCGCACCTGCACCGGCTCGATGATGTTCAGCCCCAGTTCCATCATATCGGGCAGGAACTCGACCACGCTCCCGCAGGAATGCTGCATGATGAGCAGGTCGTACTCTTTAGCCAGGTCGTAGAGACGCGCGAGGTGGGGCTTGATGAATTTGCGCCACATCTTCAGGCTGATGAGCGGGCCGCTCTGCGTGCCGTAGTCGTCTCCCATGAAAAAGATGTCCACCTTATCGCCGGCCTTCTCGTACATGCGCTTTGAAATATCGTAAAAGAAATCGGCGACGCGCGTTATCAATTTATAGGCCAGAGCCGGGTCGTCGTACAGCATCACGAAGAACTTTTCCATGCCCACCAGTTCTGCCGCAGCCTCGAAGAACCAGGCCCACCCTCCGCCATAGACGGCATACTGTTCAAAACGTTCGCACTCTTCGGCGAAGACCTCGTAATCCCACATCTCGGCCGTGGGCCAGGGGTGGGCTTCCAGGTCCTTTTCCGATTCCAGGTGGGCCAGAGGACGCTGGAGAGGATAACCGAAATCGCCCACTCCCGCGCGGGGGATGCCGAAATAATCGGTAGGAATCCCCTCCTCGCTGACCAGGGCCGGCCCAATCCAGGCCGGACGCGCCCAGCGGAAATCTACGTGGATCTTTTCCAGCATCCCCAGTTGATCTGTGCCGAAGTGGTCCTGCATACGCTGGTAAACCTCCTCGCAGGCGCAGAAGTCAATGGGGACGCGGTCCGGCTTTTCAAAATGGTAAGTTCTCAGCACTCTTTCTTTGGAAGTCATGCGCTCTTTTCCCGCCATTATGCCTTCTCCTTCAAAAAGCTAACCCATCCTCGGCAAATATATCACATCGCCAGTGCTTTGTCAATTAGAGCTCAATCCCTAAAAGGTGAAGAGCGACGTCCTTCACCCTGTCGGCAGCCCCCACGTAGAGCCAGAGCAGCAGTTGGTCTGTGCTGGCCGAGCGACCCGTCTCGCCCCCGATCGTCTGGGCGTTACATTCCAGTTCGCCGAAGCCGCCGAACATGCCGTTGTCATTGTACACGTGGATCGAGTGTCCCCGGCAGCCCGGCACGTGCGGGGGTTCTTCTGCGTAAGGCAGGGAGGGGTTGTTGAAGAAATTGCGCACGATCAGATAGGCCCGGCCGTGGTCGAAGTGGTTGAAATAGGCCAGGCGTCCAAAGACGTGCGCCGCCTTGTAGGCGACCTTGTACTGCCGGTCGCCCGTGATCTTGAGGCGAACGTGGTCGGCGTGGATGGTTTGTAAACTCGCGTCGATTGGCTGGTAATAGTCGGTAAACTCCACGCGCCGCGAAGCGGGAATCAGGAGCAATCCACCGGGGTTAAGCTGGATCAGGCTCCACGCTTCGCTCATGATGTCGTCCAGCCTGCTCTCGGAGAGAGACACCACCTGTTCATAGCCGGCGAACGTTACCCCTTCTATCAAATCTCGATAGGCGCTCAAATTCCTGAGCGGATCTTCGACCCGCCGGATCAGCCGTGCCAGGTGAAGCTCCTTCTGCCCAGAGGCCAGGTTGTACGCCTCCAGGGTCACGTCCTGGGACAGACGCCACCCCTCTGGCTGCGGTTGATCCAGCACGTATCGCCCTGGATCCACCTGCTCCGGGATGCGAATGGTGCCCCAATAGTCGGCTCGGTCTGGAACGCTGTACTGGATTTCGGGGGCGATCCACATTCTATCCCCGCCCAGGTTCCAATCACCAGAGTGCAGGAACTCCTTAAAGGAATCAGGCCGGGCAAAGGCGCTATTGAGCCAGAAAATACTCTCGCTATCTGGCGATAGAAAGGGGCCGAAGATGCGCCCCCCACGCTGCACAATGATGATGCTCACGTCGTTTTGCAGCGTGAGCACCGCATAGGTCAGGCCGTTTTCCTCCAGGCGCCTGATGACCTGGCGATAAGTGATTCTGTTATTCATGTCTAACACCTCCAGTCCACTAAGATCAAAGGTAGGATTATCGACTGGGCTCTGGCAATCTTATACAGCTTTCGTCCTCGCTGCCCGTCATTTTTGGGCCAACACCCCCACAAAGAAGCGGAAGAAGTAAAAGATTGAATCCCGTGGCTGTAGTCCAGCCTCGTGCAGCATTCCCTTCAGTTGGGTACGAGTGAACACCGTTCCAATCCACACCCCGACCGAGGTATCCGCAATCCAACGCTGGAAGCCCAGCGGGCCATACAAGTACGGTACGCCGACGAAGACGTGCCCCCCTGGGCGTGTGACTCGTTGCATCTCTGCCAAAGCTACGCCGGGGCTCTCCAGGTGCTCCAAAGTGCTGCTATTCCAGACCAGATCGAAGCTTTCGGCAACGAAAGGCAACCTGTACAAGTCAGCGGCCACCGCAGGCAGGAGCGGGTCACGGCGACGCGCCTGGTATAAGGCCTCAAGGTCGAGGTCCACAGCCACACTCAGGCGCACCCGACGATCCTGGGCAAAGAGCGATGAGGTAAAGGCCGGCCCGGAGCCGGCTTCCAGCACCAGGCTGTGTTCACGCTGCACCGCCATCCTGGACAGATAGTTAACCAGGTGCCGATTGAGCCACTTGCGCAGTTCGTCGTACAACCGGTAGGACAGGGTCCCTGGCATCCCCAACTGCCACGACCGGTCGGCTTTCATCGGCCAACCTTCCGAGCGACCGCCATGATCGAGCTCCCGAAAGGCAGGTCCCTCCGTCGCAGGATACGCCGCTCAGCGCTTACAATACCGAGCAACAGGTGGTTGAGAATAGGGTGCAGCCGCCGCAGCTCGGAGCGCGGTCGCTCATTCGAGCCACGCGCCAGGTAGCGCACCGCCAGACGATAGCTCGCCACGGCGGGAAGCAGCAATCCGAACAGGTGGGTCACCCGGCTCAAATCTATGGGCTGCTTTCGCAGCAAAGAGAGCACCTGCTGCTTCGAGTAGCGCCGTGAGGCACGGACTGCTCTGTGGTGCTCCTCAGTCAGAAGCCACTCGTAAGCCGGCACAACCAGGATGATAAAGCCCTCCGTCCTGACCACACGCCAGAGTTCACCGTAGGCCCGGTCTTGGCAGACGGCGTCGCACTCCAGCACGTCCACGGAGATAACCGCGTCGAAGGTGTCATCGGGAAAGGGAATATCGTTGATCGAAGCCAGGCATACCCGTCTCAGGCCCCGCTGCGCCCAGAAAGGAGCAGCGTGAGGCGAGAGGTCGAAGCCAAAGGCCCAGGGAGTGAGGTCCCGAGCAATGTTCGCCAGGTTCTGTCCTGTGCCACATCCGGCATCGAGCACCAGGGCATCCGCCCCAAGTCCCAGCCAGCGTAGCGTATCCAGCAGAATGGCGTGCAGCCCCCGGTACCACCAGTAGGAGGACTCAAATTCGAACAAGGTACGATACTCGTAGGGTTCCACGGCCATTACTCCGGGGCCATTACTCCGGCCCAGGCAGGTGGAAGGTGTCCGGGTCCGACGGGTCGTAGCGATGGGACTTGAGCATGATGAAATCCGACTCTTCCAGGAACCGGATGACGTGGGCCTCGTTGGGGCGCAGGATAACCCCCTGGTTGGCGTGCAGCACGAACTCATCTTTTTCGCCCGTTTCCACGTGGACCGTCTTGATGCTGGCGGCGCCGCTGGTGAGAAACAGGAACACCACGGTCTTCCGGTGGTAGTGATGGCCCAGCACGGCGTCCACATTCATCCGGCCACAGATCAGGGCCTCCCACTGGCCGGTGCTGAGGAGCTCGCGAAATATCCCTCGCTCGTCAGTACGCTCAAACACGGGGGAGAGTATTTCGTGCTTCATCAGTCAACCCTCCGCAGACGGGCCACGAAGATCCGGAGCACATATTCCAGGCCAGTCTTGAAAAACTTGAACAGGCTGGGGGCCGACTTGGATACCCCCTTGGCTCGGTCGCGGAACACGTAAGGCATCTCGTAGACCGTCAAGCCTTTCTTGCGACAGGTGTAAAGAAACTCTATGAAGTAGGCCCCGTAGCCGGTGGGAATGATCGATACTTTATCGAACACCGTGCGGCGAAGCACCACGAAGCCGCTATCGTAGTCCCTGATACCGTAGCCAAGCACCAGCCCGGCCAGCCGATTGATAAGCCGGCTTGCGGTCACGCGCAGCTTAGCGCGGTCATCCTGCGCCCCCTCGACGTATCTGGAGCCGATCACGATGTCGTATTCCTTCAGCTTCTCGATCATGTCCGGCAGCATGGCAGGCGGCATACACATGTCCGCGTCCATCCAGCCCACGATCTCGCCGCGTGATTCTATAATGCCCCGATTGAAGGCCGAGGCCAGCCCCCGGGTAGCCACTCGCCGGATGACTTTGACCCGCGGATCGCCGAGGCTGCCGGCCACGTGCCAGGTGCCGTCGGGCGAGTCGTCATCCACCACGATCACCTCGACGGGGTCTTTGACGTGCTCAAAGATACCCTGGATAGTGTCGAGGATGTTCTCGCGCTCGTTGTAGGTGGCCAGCACGATCGAGACTCGTGGATCCTGGTACATGACCTCACCTCCTGGGCCTGATCAGGCTCGACATTCCAGCAGCTTCTCGACCACTTCCTCGATCTGCGCTCGCGTCAGCCCCAGACCCGAGGGAAGATAAAGGCCGCGCTCCCAGAGGTCAGTCGAGACGGGATAATCGCCCGCAGGGTCGGGAAAGCGGGGACCCGCCCTCTGATACACCGGTTGCAGGTGCATCGGGCAGAAGAAGGAGCGCGTATCCACGCCTTTGACCTTAAGCTGGTGCATCAGCTCCTCCTTGCTCGCCCCAAAGCCCGCGCCTATCAGAACGCCGTACATCCAGTACACATTCTTGGCCCAGGGCTCTTCGCAGGGCAGAGTCAGCTCCGCTTGCCCGGCCAGCAGCTCGTTGTAAGTCTGGCCGATCCAGCGTTTACGCGCCACCTTTTCGGCCACCCGCTCGGTTTGAGCCAACCCGATGGCGGCCTGAATGTTGGTCATACGATAGTTGAAGCCCATCACCTGGTGCACAAAGCGCGGGTCCTGGAACCCCTGATCGCGCAGCAGACGCAGACGTGCAGCCAGCTTCTCATCGCCACACAATACCATGCCCCCTTCGCCGGTGGTGAGGATCTTGTTGCCATAGAAGCTGAAGCAAGCTACGTCCCCGAAGCTGCCCACCTTCTGGCCGTTGACCTCGGCGCCGTGGGCTTCGGCGCAATCCTCGATAACGAAGAGGTCGTGCCGTTCCGCGATGTCCAGGATGGCTGACATATCGCAGGGATGACCATACATGTGCACCGCCATAATGGCCCTGGTACGGGGCGTGATCTTGGCCTCGATCAAATCCGGATCGATACACCAGGTGCGTGGGTCTGCGTCCACCAGCACGGGCCGGGCACCTGTCTGGATGACCGTATTGGCCGAGACGACCAGGGTGAAGTCGGGAATGATCACCTCATCTCCAGGGCCAATACCCAGGGCCACCATGGACATGTGCAGTCCAGTAGTGCAATTGCTGCAAGCCACCCCGTAAGGGACGCCGCAGTACTGGCTGAATTTCTCCTCGAAGAGCGTGATGTACCTGCCTAACGACGAGATCCAATTCGTCTCCAGGCAGTCCATCGCGTACTTCATCTCGTTACCATCCAGGACAGGTTCACAAACAGGGATCATTTTTCCCTCCATCCAGAATTGTTGAGCGCCAGGATAGCAAACAGCGCCAAAGGCTTACCGCGAACTCCGATATCTGGCCTCAGCGACCACGCCATGTGCAACAGACCTCCTGCCAGCGCGTCGCGGCCTCCGACGCGGGTAGAATCAGCTCTGGATTAGAATGTATAACTGAAACGTCCTCCCACCGGATAGCCGCCAATCGGTCACCAGCCGAGATGCTATCCAACAGGACGAGCTGCGCTCCCTGGCGTTGGAAAATCAGCAGGCTGTCGAGAGGAATGGGGCGCTCACGAGGGCTTCCTCTGGCCACAACCCCCGCTGAGGACGCCGTAGCCAGCCGTCCCTCGGAATCAACGAACTCGTCGCTGTAGAGGTACAGGTAGTAAGCGTTAAGGTCTCTCCGATCATATAAAATACGAATGTACTCACGCAGCCCGCTAGTCCCCCCAAACACCACGGCGCGATTCCCGATGTATGACTGCAAGTCCAGAAACAGGAACGTCGTGCCCGGAGTCACGTCTGGGGCCTGCTCGATGAAACTGGTCCAAAGCTCGCAGTTCATCCTGGCAGACTCTTGCCAGTCCTTGCGCAGATCCATCTGAAACATCGCCATGAGACCAATAGCAATGACTGCCACAAGCTTCGCCCCCAGCAGAAGCCACCTGTTTTTCCAGGCCGTCGTGAGAAGACCCAGCAGCATTGCCAGGCCGAAACTGCCCGCCGAGTAGATGCGGCTGTGAGCATAGAAGCCAAGACCAGCCCCATACCCCGCAAAGAGGTAAGGCAACATCCCCAGGCCCAGAACACCCCCTCCCAGGAGGGCCACATACCAGAGACCCTGCTCCCGCCCGCCGTCCTCGTCCTGCACGTCCCGCCCGGGGTGACCATCGGCCCGGAAAAGCAGGGCCGCCACAAACAGCATAACCAGAAGGCCCACTGCCCAGGTCCACGCATCCAGGGAAACGGCGGCAAACGGAGCCAGCACGTAGAGCGGAAGGGTAGCGAGATAAGACCACGCCAGGCCTAATGGGGGAACCAAATAACGAAGTCCCACCGCCCCGCCGCGGAACACGAAGACCCAGGCCAGGGCAAACAGCACGAGCCCGGCCAGGATTCCGGCCGTGAGGCGGAAGAGTAAAGTGCCATCAGATAGCCGGTCACGACGACGAAGCCGCACCGGCCAGACGAAGAAGGGGACGACAAAGATCAGCAAGATAGCAGCGTCGTAGGTCAGGATAGCCAGATAGTACAGTAAAACGGGCAGCCCCAACCCCACCCACGACTGCGAGCGTGCCGCCCAACGCTGAAAAGCCAACACAGAGCCCCAGAAGAAAAGCAGGCAAAGCCGGGAGTTATCCGTGTGCATCACGTAGGTAAGGGAAGATACCGTGGGCAGGAAAAATGCAAACAACATGCTGGAGGCAACAAAGGTGTGCTTACCTGCAAACGCGCTCGCCAGGCAGGCCCCCATCAGCAGACAGGCCCCCGCCAGGAGCAACAAGGAGAACAGATGAAAAAATATCTTGCTGAACCCAAAGATTTCGAACAGCGTGATCCAATAGAGCCCCTCAAGAGGGCGCCCTAATTCCCGCGCGAAGACCCAGACAGAGCCCGGAAAGCTGTGCCAGTACGGCACGCTGAACACGTGCCAATCGTCTCCCTGAAACCCGATGTCGCCGGTTATTGCTATAAGAGTCAGGGCATAGACAAATAATCCTGCGAAAGCAAGCCAAAAAATCGACGCGCTCTTCACCTGTTGTCTCAAAGCACGTTCCAAATGCGACAGATTTTCTAAGGTGCGGCCAGTCTTTAGCATGTAGCTCCCCTCGAAGGATCAGCTTCTCCTAATAACAAGGAACCGCAACAGCCACGTAGCTCTCCCTTCAGGCATTGTGCTTGACAACAAGATTTATCATATAACTTATATTGAGTATACTGTCAAATCACCACCTTGTCAAGCCAATCTTGAGCCGGTGCGCATCCAGAAATTTTGGCGACTGCTCATAGCCCTCGTCCCCGAGGGCGGCCCAAACAAGCTGCCGCGCCCCTGAGTCGCCCCCGAGACGGGGGCTTGGAGCTTTTCTGAAGCAACTCGCTCTCCTGCCTAAAATCCTGGACAGACCCTGGAGCCGGTGCATCCCGGACTTTTGGTAGGGGCCCGGCCCCTTATTTCCCAAAATGTGGGACAGACCCTGGAGATGGGTCTGCCCCACATTTGCAGGTAAAGGCGCCGGGTAGAGTCAGTTCAGCGTGAGACACGCCCGGAAACGTCGCCGCCCATCAGCTTCTCCACCTCGGCCACGGTCACCATGTTGAAGTCCCCAAAGACTGAGTGCTTCAGGCAGGAAGCCGCCACCGCAAAATCCAACGCCCGCTGCCGATCACCTCCGTAAGTGCGTAGGCCGTAGATCAGCCCCCCCATGAACGCATCTCCGCCCCCCACCCGATCCACGATGTGGGTGACGTCATAGCGCGCCCCAACGTAGAACTCTCCCTCATCCCACAGCACCCCCGACCAGGTGTTGTGACTGGCCGAAATCGAGCCGCGCAGAGTGATGGCAATGGTCTTCAAATTGGCAAACCGCCTGGCCAGCTCCGCGCAGACGAAGCGATACTTGTCGGCTTCCACCACCCCGGCGGTCACGTCGGTTTCTGGCGCCACGATGCCGAACATCTTGTCGGCGTCCTCCTCGTTGCCGATGGCCACTTCACAATATTGCACCAGTTCGGCCATCACCTCGCCTGGCGTCTTGCCCCATTTCCACAGCTTGCTGCGGTAATTGAGGTCACAGGAGATGGTAAGGCCCATCTCGCTCGCCGTCCGCACGGCTTCCAGGCACACGGCTGCGGCTCCCTCCGAGATGGCCGGGGTGATGCCCGTCCAGTGAAACCAATCGGCGTCGGCGAAGGCCGCCCCCCAATCCACCATGCCCGGCTCGATGGTCGCCAGCGCCGAATTGGCCCGGTCGTAGATGACCTTGCTGCCCCGCTGCACAGCGCCCGTCTCCAGGAAATAGATGCCCAGCCGCTCGCCGCCGCGCACAATTTTGTCCACGCCCACCCCAGACTGGCGCAGGAACATGAGGCAGGCATCGCCCAGATCGTTATCGGGCAGGCGGGTGACGTAATCGACCGCCAGGCCATAGTTAGCCAGCGAGACGGCCACGTTCGCCTCCCCGCCCCCGTAGATCACGTCAAACGAGCGGGCCTGCCCGAACCGCAAGAATCCCGGCGGGGAGAGCCGCATCATGACCTCCCCAAAGGTCACTATCTTCTTAGACATCTCGTCCTCCTTTCTTCCAACACGAATCTTTGTCCGCTCAATCTCGATCTCCATCCCGCGTCCGCGTGTATCTGGCGACGAAGTTGTAGGGGGAAGGGAGCGGGATTTCGCTGGCAGCATTGAGCCTGGCTATCTCTTCCGCGGAGAGCGCCCAGCCCGCGCTGCCTAGATTCTGTTCCAGTTGTGCCAGGGTGCGGGCCCCGAAGATGGGGGCGGTGACGCCGGGCTGCTGGAGCAGCCAGTTAAGGGCCACCTGCGCCGGGGTTTTGCCCCGCCCCTCGCCGATCTCAATCAAGGTGTCTATTATCTGCCAGGTGCGCTCACTTTCTCGCTGTTCTGGCAGGTCATCCCAGCGGTCTGCCCGGCCCACGCGGCTGTCAGGTGGAGGGGGCTGGCTGCGCCGATACTTGCCCGTCAGCCAGCCTCCTGCCAGGGGCGACCAGCAGATCACTCCTATTCCCTGGGAGCGACAGAGGGGCAACAGTTCCCACTCCGTGCTGCGCACCAACAGGCTGTACTCCGCCTGCAAGCAGTCGAAGCGGGCCCAGCCGTGCATCTCGCTGAGCATGATCGCCCGGGTCAGGTGGGAAGGGACGTAGTTCGAGGCCCCGATGTACCGTACCTTCCCGGCCCGCACCAGGTCGTCCAAGGTCCGCAACGTTTCCTCCAATGGCGTGGAGGCGTCCCAACAATGGGTCTGATACAGGTCTACGTAGTCGGTCTGCAAACGGCGGAGGCTGGCCTCGATCTGGTCAAAGATGTGTTTTCGCGACAGGCCGGTGTCGTTGGGCCCTCCGCCGGTGGGGAAGAAGACCTTGGTGGCAATCACGAACTGAGAACGGTGGCCCCGGCCCTTGAGCCAGTTGCCGAGCATGGTCTCGGACTGGCCCCTGTTATAAATGTTGGAGGTGTCGAAAAAGTTGCCCCCGGCTTCCACAAAACGGTCGGCCATAGCATGAGCGGCGGCCTGGTCGGCGCCCCAGCCGAAAGTCTGGGTGCCCAGACAAAGCTCCGAAACCTTCAGCCCGGTTCTTCCCATAAAGCGATATCTCATCACTATATCCTCCTGCCCAATTTTCTGGTAGCTTCTCTCATCTATCAATTTTTTTCTTACCGCAGAGGGCGCAGAGTTCGCTGGGGTCTAGCTCAAAGGCTTTTAGCCCTCGTCCCCGAGGGCGTTTTGGCCTCCAACTCACGCCTGGGACGCCTCCGAGGGCGGGGGCTGGGAGCGAGCAGTCTGGTTGCTAATTGCTTGCTGCTAAACACTGATGGGATACTGGCCGTACTCGTAGGCCGCTTCGAAGAGGGCGACGACGTTCTCCGGCGGCACCTCGGCCTGGATGTTGTGGATCGAGCCGAAGACGAAGCCGCCGCCCGGCGCCAGATCGTGGATGTGCTTTTTGACCTCCCGTTTAACGTCTTCGGGCGTGCCGAAGGTCATCGTTTTCGTGGCGTCTGCGCCGCCACCCCAGAAGACCACGTCGCGGCCGAACTCCCGTTTGAGTCTGGCTGGCTCCATGTCCCTGGCCGAAACCTGGACGGGGTTAACGATGTCCATCCCGCTCTCGATGATGTCGGGCATGGCCCAGTAAATGGCCCCGCAGGTGTGGAAGAACACCTGGGCCTCGGTCTTGCGGTGGATGAGGTCGGTTAAGCGCCGATGCCGGGGCTTATAGATTTCACGATACAGGTCGGGTGA
Source organism: uncultured Anaerolineales bacterium (assembly GCA_964646625.1). Lineage (GTDB taxonomy): Bacteria > Chloroflexota > Anaerolineae > CAZYHC01 > CAZYHC01 > DAOULT01. The sequence continues at coordinate 77,278 of CAZYHC010000009.1, read as the reverse complement.
GAACAGAGGCCCATGCTGACCTCCCAGGTCGTCGCCCAACTTGACGACGTGCACGTAAGGCCCTACCGCATCCAGCACAAAATCCCAGAATTCCAACTGCCACTCCACCACCCTCTCGGCCAGCGCCTCCACGTACCTCTTGTTAAAGGCCATATCTTGGTACAGGGGCTCGATACCCCGCAACCAGTACGAATGTTCAAAAACCCCGGCCGTCGGGCTGTTAATCGTAACCGCTTTGTCCGTCTCCAACAGGTCCCTGGCTTTATCGGCCAGGCCCTTGACCCGGTTGGGATCCCGCGGATCCGGGAACTGAAATTGCTCCAGCTCCTCGATAGTCCCTTCCTTGAGGGGATGGTCGGCCAGGTCGTACCAATACCCGCCGTGGGGGCGCTGATAGAGAACTCCCCATTCGTCCACGTAAGTATCCGTAACCGGATCAACCTCTAACTCCCAGCCGGAGCCTGGGTTGGCAAATAAGCTCTCCACGTCGGCGTGGAACACCTCTTTGAGAGCCGGGGCCGGGTACACAATCTGCTGGAACATATCCTGGATGGGGGCCTCGTAAGGGGGCATCCCCAGGTACTCCAGAAGCCGGCGGTGGGCCTCGTGATGCATGGAGGTAACGATTCCACCGAAGTCAATAGGCACCCGGTCCGGCTCCGTATGATCCAGGGCCAGCAGGACTCTCTCTCTACTGTTCATTACGAAACTCCTTGTATCAGAACTATAAGTGCTTTACCGTCAATAAGGCCCCTCCAGGCCCACGTGGGGCCTGGAGGGTCTGAGTTACACTAAGGCTTCCTTGTTGCCGGGCTTTGTCTCTATTCCAGGCCCAGCATGGTGCGATAGGCCTTCAACTGCTCTTCCCGGCCCAGCCGCTCGGTGATTTTCTCCCATTCGTCGTAGATAGTATCGAGGGCCTCTTTGGGTTCCATCTCTCCGGCCAGGGCCTTGGAGACGTACAGGTCGAGCACGGTATCCACGTACTCCGGCTTGCCAGGAATACGCAGGTCGGTCATGACGTTGGGGTTCTCCATATCGGCCTGGACGGCGGCCAGGTACTCCCTGGCGTCCTGCTCCCCAAAACCAGCCTCCACCCAGGCGTCTATGTTTTCGGCGTGGGAGAAGCGATAGACGTTGTAGCCGGAGTCAGCGACGGTTACATCCTTCATGCTGATCTCCGGGCTGGACATGAACTTGATGAAGTCGTAGGCCGCATCTTTATTCTCGCAGGTCTGGGCAATGGCTGCCACCCAGCCCCCGAAGCAGAGGACAGGCACGTAGTTAACTTCCTCCATTTTCACCCAGGACTGCGCCTCGCGGTCCCAGACTTCCGTAGCCCCGGGCCGTATGGTCGTACCGCAGTTGCCGATCATCTCCGGGGCCGCCGCTTTGGGGTCTTCGCACAGGCCGGGGAAGGAGCCCCACTCCATCCACATGGCGATATTGCCGGCGGGGGCGCTGGCGCGGATCTGAGAGACATCCCAGCCAAGCATGCCCGGAGGACCGAACTTGCCCATATCCCGGTAAAGGGTCAAGCCTTTGACGAAGCCCTCCTGGTTGATAAGCGGCTCCATGGTCTCAGGATCGAAGTAGAGGACGCCGTGGTACTTATCCGGCTTGCCCGGCAGGACGCTGAAGGCCGAGGTGAAGTTCCAGAACCACCAGTGGGACTGGGTGCCACGACTCATGGGCTGCGCCCAACCGAAATCATCCTGGCCGTCGCCGCTCCAGTCCCAGCCGGTGAAGAACTCGGCCACGTCCCAAAGCTGGTCGAAGGTGTCCGGCACCTGGAGGTCGTACCCATATTTCTCCTTGAACTTGGCCTGGTTCTCCTCGTTCTCGAAGATGTCGCGGCGATAGAACAGGGAATGGGTATCGCCATCGAACGGCAGGGCATAGACGTTGCCAGCCCAAGATACGATCTGCTCGCGGAAGGCGGGCATGATGTCCTCCCAGGCCGGGTCGGTCTCCGGATTGGCGATGTAATCGTCGAGGGTGATCAGATAGGGGGTAAAGTCCGGCAACCAGGTGGCGGACACTACGATGATGTCGTAGGCAGCCGCCCCGGTTATGAAGGAGGTCATAATCTTCTCGTAGAGCTCCCCGTAGGGTGTCTCCACGACCTCCACCTCTCCTCCCGTCATCTCCGTCCACGCCGGCCCGTGCTGGATCATAGGCCCGGCGATGTAGGGGCCGGTTTGGGTGGTGACCACTAATTTCACGCCCTCAAAGGGGCCTTGGGCCGTGGCTGGCGTCACCAGCAGGGGCACGAGCACGACCATCACTGTCAGCAAAGCTAACAACCGTTTCATCTCTCTTACCTCCTTTGGTAAATAGTAAGTATAGTTTACTCAATGCCACGATGCTATGCTGCTACGCTACGCCTGTAGGCCAGAAGATTGGCCTGCCTTCTTTTCTCTCGCCTGCACATCACCTCCTTCCCCCAGGGCCTACCTATGTAATTAGGTAGCTTCCCACAAACACCGTGTTAGCCAAAGCCAGTCTGCTTTATCACCTCTCTAGCTGTACGCTCCCAGCCTGATAATCGCATGAGAAGCAAACCTGTATCGGCTAAGAGCCAGACCAATCCTTGAAAGTGTGCCGACCGAAGATGAACGGCAAGATACGGTGCATCTCCGATGAAACGGCCTCGAACGATCATAGCACCATCTCTAAAGGTTCACGGGTAATGAATTCAACACATGTGTGGGCCGGTTCTGACAGCTTCGATAGCAGTCCTGCCAGAGCGGGATCACTGGCAATCACTTTTTTATCCTTGACAGCGATCCACTGATCGGCATACTCCTCCAGAAGCGTTTCCAGATTTTCGCTTACCCATACGTGATCGGCTTCAAAGGCAAGCAACTCACTGGTTAATCGGCTATTCATCCTTAACCTCTCTTTCCTCACTTAGCCTGCGTTGCTTCTGCCACCTTTTCTCGTACAGCACCTCTGCTGTTTTGAGCGGCCAATGGTGGCTAACGGGCACGGACCGCCAAAGTCACGCGACCAAAGCGGGCGCGATTTGGCGAAGCTAACTTGCCGTCATGCGTCGTCGGACAAAGGCGGGCTTTCCAAGCCCATCTCTATCATCAGAAGCGTCCTTCGGTCTAGCAATCTTCTATGCTCGATGGCTAAAACTCGATCTTCGTCATCCAGTTCCCGCAATCTTTCTCTCAATCTCTTATACTCTTCATTCTCGTCCAGTCCCAAAGTCAGTGCAGCTTCCCTCAGATGTTGGTTTGAGTATATCGGCTTCCCCCTTTCGTCTTTAGCCGTCGCAATATCTATGAGGAGTTTGGCACGGATCACGCTGGTTCTGTCCCGTATCTTCATTTCTTCTTTTCGGATTTCGTGGCTTTTTCTAGCCAGGTCGGCTATTGCGTCTATTATTTCCGATAGCTCTTTTCTCGCTCCTTCGGTCATCTGTCTAGTCTCCTTATCTTTCTCGCCAAAGTCCAATTGCACACAACTTGTTCAGTTCTGTCTGTGAAGATTGCCCCGTCCAGATACGGTTCCATATCACGAAACCTATCACCTTGCCATGAGTATTTCAACCATAGGCATATCTGGGGATCTTGGATTGGGTGCAATTGTCTTCGTGGTCAGATCGACAACGAGGTCTAAAGCCTCTAAGACTATCTGACCAACCAGGGGTTCTGAACCCTCAACTTCTGCCAATACGTCGAAAATGCCATCTCTCCCTTTAATGCCCAAGATAACACCTCTGTAAACTGGTTTCACCTGAGTCTGGTTATTTGCATATTTTACTTTCCTATCCCCTATTTTCTTCAGCCCAAGTTCATCTACAACAGATTGAGGTAAGACAAGCATCGTTGCTCCAGTATCAATGACTGCTTCAACCTCAGCCCACTTTGTAGGGTCAAAGAGGTTCGTCAGCTTGACCTTCTCAATCACTTTGCCCATATTAATCCCTCCGTCATACTTGCAGGCGAATCTATTTCAGCGCCCCCAAGGTCAGGCCCGAAATAATGTACCGCTGGATGAACAGGGTGAACACGATCACCGGCACGATGGCGATGAGCAGCATGGCTGACAGGTCCCACCACAGCGGTGCGCCGCCGTGCGTCAGGCCGGCCAGCAGGACGGGAATGGTCCTGGCTTTGCTGAAAGTGAGGGTCAGGGCGAACAGGAACTCATTCCAGGAGAAGATGAGGGTGAACACGCTGGCCGCCACCATGCCGGGGGTAGAAAGCGGCAACACCACCCGCAGGAAAGCGCCCAGGTAGGAACAACCGTCTATGCGGGCGCTGTCCTCCAGTTCTTTGGGGATGTCCAGGAAGAATTCGCGCATGATCCAGACCACAAAAGGGATGCTGCCCACGCTATGGGCCAGGATGACGGCCGGCAGCGTATCCAGAAGGTTGAAAGTTCTGAACAGAATGAAAAAGGGGATCACCAGGACGATAGGCGGCAACATCCGCTGCGACAGGATGAAGAAAGCGATGTCCCTGTTTTTCCAGCGCCGGAAGCGGAAGCGGGCCAGGCTGTAAGCCGCCGGGCAGCCGATAATCAAAGAAAGCAAGGTGCTCCCTACAGCGGCGATGGCGCTGTTCGTCGCCACCCCCAGGATTTCCTCCGCGCTGTGGGGCGTGGTGCGATACTCCTCGCCAGAGCCAGCCACAAACCCCAACTCTTCCCAGGCATACAGGCTGGGTTGATAATCAATAAACGGTATATACTTGGGTGGATTGGTTATGACGTCTTTAGGCTCCTTGAAGGCGGTGATGAAGGTCCAATAAATAGGGAAAAGCATGATCACCGAAATAATCACCAGCACGATGTAGAGCAAGATAGTGCTCAATCGCCGTCTGATCGCTTTTGCCATTGCCCTCAGCCCTCCACTCTTCTCACTCAAATTCCCGTTCACGGCGCAGGAAGCGGATCAGAAAGGTGAAAATGATAATCGACACGATGAGCAAAGTATAAGAAACCGTCGAACCGTAGCCCAGGTTGAACTGTTTCATCCCCACCATGCGGGCGTACATGGTGACGGTTTCGGTGGCGCTGCCAGGGCCACCGGCCGTAGTAACGAAAATGACATCGAAAATCTTGACCGCCTCAACCGCTCTCAGCAAGACGGCCAGCGCCATAACCGGACTCAGCAAAGGGATGGTGATGTACCTGAAAATCTGCCAGCTATTGGCGCCGTCCACAATGGCCGCCTCGTAAGGCTCCCTGGGCAGCGATTGGAGCCCGGCCAGCAAGATAACGAACACAAAGGGGGTCCACTGCCAGACGTCGATCAGAATCACAGAAGGCAAGGCGGTAGAAATATCGCTCGTCCAGAAAGCAGGGGGTAACCCCACCAGGCTCAGGAAGTGATTCAAAGGGCCATTGGCCACATGATAAAGCATCCGCCAGGTATAGCCCACGGCCACCGGAGAAGCCATCATGGGCATGAGAAAGATTATGCGGAAGATGCCCTGCCCCTTGATCTGGCGGTTGAGGAGCAGAGCCAGCCCAAAACCGAGCACAAACTCCAGGCTGACGGCCGCCACCACAAAGATAACCGTGTTGCTCAAAGTGTCCCGGAACATTCTGTCCTCAGCCAGTCTCACAAAGTTCCCGAGCCCCACAAAGACCTGGCCCCGGCGGGCGCTTATATTCCAGTCGTAAAAAAGCAGGCGGGCTGAATAAAGAAGGGGGAAAACTCCTATGCCCAGGAGATACAGGATACAGGGCGCAAGCAACAGATACTTGAGACGGGTTTCAGAGGCGATATTGAGCCAGGCAAAAGATGCCCGGCTACTGGAGACTTTTCTTTCTGCCATAGCACGATCTCCGTCGATACAGGGCGACCCCCATCAGCGGGATACCGGGTAGAAAGCGCTGCCGGTAAATATTGAGCCTGCATTTGTACCAGCCGTCCCAACTCCTCGCGGGAGATAAAGCTGGTGGGAATCGCAGATTTGACTTCGCGGCAGGCATAGACGTAACCAGTTACCGGCTCGTCTGGCCCTGCCACCGAGTTCTGGCTCAACTGGAACCCGGTGGCCCCCCAGGGAAGACCCTTCCTGCGCCATTGAACCCTGGGAGGCCACCTGCTTTCCAGCGCTCAGCGAGCGTCTATACTCTAGCCACCTGCTGGCCGCCCGGCCTTAGAAAACGCTGTCCGGGTCGTAGTGCTGACAGACGTTGTCGATGATGATGAGCGGCGAGGGCAAGACGGTGTCCTTCTCCGGGGCCGCTCCTGCCAGGATGGCCATCAGGCGGTGGAACCCGGCCCGTCCGATCTCGTCGGAGTCATTCTTGCCGGTGCAGGCGTAGTTGGTGCCTTCCATAATTGCCACCAGGGCCTCTTTCTGGCCGTCTACGCCGCACAAGAACATCTCGTCGGTGCGGCCCGCGTCCTCGATGGCTTTCTGCGCCCCCAGGCACATGGAGTCGTTCTCGCAGAAGACGACGTCGATCTTGTCGAAGCGGGCCAGCATGTCCTCCATGAGGGTGAACCCGCCGTCCTCGCTCCAGCCCCCGAAATCCGGGGCCATCTCTACCACAATGTTAGTTTTCTCCACTTCGGAGAGCATGCCGTTGGTGCGATCCAGGCCGATGGTGTTGTCCGCCGGGCCGCCGCGCAGCACTGCCAGTAAGCCTTCACCAGCCAGCCGCTCTGAGATGTACTGCCCATCCTGCACCCCAATCTGGTAGTTGTTAGGGCCTATCCAACTGGTGTACTCGCCGCCTTTCAACAGCCTGTCCACCAGCACCACCGGCACGCCGGCCTCTTCGATGGCATCCAGGCCGGCCGGGAGGGCTTCAATCGGGCCAGCGCTGATGATGATCCCATCCACATTCTGAGCCAGCACGTCCTCGACGTCCGAGGTCAGCTTCTCGACATCGCCGCCGGCATCGGTCACGATCATCTCGATGTTGCCGTAGAAGGCGGCCTCTTGCTCCACCGCCTCGGACATGCCGATGAAGTAGGAGCAGCACAGGGTGAAGTTGACCATGCCGATGCGGATGGGGCCCGCCTCCTGGGAAGCGACAGTGGGGGCCCCGACAGCCACCAGGAGCACCGCTAAGATAACACTCAAAGCCAATATGCGTTTCATTGGTTGACCTCCTCCTTTAGTTGATAGTCAAATTTCCATCGTCTTTATGAGCCTGAATTTCCTGTCTGCCTGACCACCTCCTTTCTTCATCCCATCCCTTAGAGCAGGGGAAGGATGTTCGGCCTATTGCTCCTTCCGCCGGGCCAGTACAGCAAACACGATGATCAGTCCCTTGAAAATCTGCTGGTAATAGGATTGCACGTTGAACAGATTCAAGAGATTGTCGATCAACCCCAAAACGAGCACCCCCCCGAACGTCCCGATCGCGCCCCCGCCGCCGCCGCCCAGGATGCCCCCGCCAATGACCACCGCGGCGATGGCGTCCAGTTCGTAGCCCACCCCTACACTGGGCTGGGCGATCCCCAGGCGGGAGGCCAGGAGCACCCCGGCTATACCAGCGAACAGACCGGAGATGACGTAGGCCAGCATGATATGCCTGGTCACGTTAATGCCTGCCAGCCTGACCGCCTCCTCATTACCCCCAATGGCCACAATGGCCCGCCCTACAGTAGTGCGGTTCAGGAACACCCAGACCAGGGGGAAACAGGCCAGCAAAATGATTACCGCGATCGGCACCGGGCCAATGAAGCCGCCCCCCAGGAACTTGCGGAAGGCAGGGTTCTCGGGCACCTGCGGAACTTCTGAGTAAACATAGGTGATACCCCGGAAGGCGCTCATGGTGGCTAACGTAACGATGAACGGCGGCAGCTTGAAGCGGGCCACCAGAAGGCCGTTAAGTGCCCCCGCCAGCACGCCGACGACCAGGCCGATAAGGACGGCCAGGGGAAGACCAATCTGATCCGTCAGGCCGGCAACCAGAATCCCGGCCAGGGCTAAAATCGGCCCCACCGAAAGATCGATGCCGCCGGTCAGGATCACCACCAGCATCCCGAAGCTGATCAGGCCATTGGTCACGATCTGGCGGGAGAGATTGAGAAGATTCCGCGGCGTGAAGAAAACGTCCGAAGCTGAAGCGGCGATCAGCATCAGGACGACAAAAGCCACCATGAAGATGTAGTCCGCCCACCGGCGGCGCGTCTCTTCCCCAAACCACCTGCCGACCTGAGCAGGCAAGAAGGCCCGCGCCTGTCCCTCCCGCCCACCAGAAGAACTGGATGAAGTTTGCATCGAATCTCCCATCAGATCACTCCCGCGGCACAGGCCAGCAGGCTTTCCTCGCTGGCCTGCGCCCTTGTGAACTCTCCAACCAGGCGACCTTCCCGCATCACCAACGCCCTGTCGCTCAGGCCCAGAATCTCCAGCAGTTCGGAGGAAATGAGGAGAATCCCCACCCCTCTATCGGCCAGGTCACCTACGATGTGGTAAAGCTCGACCTTGGTGGCCACGTCCACCCCTCGCGTCGGCTCATCCAGGATCAGCACTTTGGCCTGGGAAAGGAGCCACTTGGCCAGGGCCACCTTCTGCTGATTTCCCCCGCTGAGTTGCCGCACCAGCCGTCCGATCTGGGGCGGACGGATATCCAACTCCTCCACCTCGGCCTGCACCTGAGCGTCCTGTTGCCCCCGGTCCAGGAGTACCCAGCGGCTCAGGTGCTGCATGGTAGCCAGGCTTACATTGTCGCGAATCGAGCAACTCAGCACCAGGCCGTCCCGCTTGCGGTCCTCGGTCAGAAGGGCCAGACCTGCCTGCACGGCGTCGTGCGGCGATTTTGGCCTGATCGCCTTTCCCTCCAGGCGGATTTCTCCGGAGGTGGGTAGCTCGGCGCCGAAGATACACCTTGCCACCTGGGTGCGGCCGCTGCCCACCAGCCCGAACAGCCCCAGGACCTCGCCGCGGGCCAGGGAGAAGGAGATATCGGCGAAGGAGCCCTCTCGGCTTAACCCTGTCACCGTCAAAATCTCTTCGCCCGGCGGGGTGTGTCGGCGGGGATAGATTTCGCCCAGGGTGCGCCCCACCATCATCTTGATCAACTGAGCCTGATCCGCCTCCTGGGGGCGCACTGTACCCACCAACTCCCCATCCTTGAGCACGGTGATCCGATCGGCCACTTCAAACACTTCGTCCAGCCGGTGGGAAATGTACAGGATCAGCGTGGACTCCTTCTTGAGGGTTTGAATCAGGGCGAAAAGGTGCTTCAACTCTTCCTGGGAGAGCACCGCCGAAGGCTCATCCAGGATCAGGATGCGCGGCCTTTCGGCCACGGCCTTGGCGATCTCCACCATTTGCTGGTGGGAGACGCTCAGCCGGGAGACGGGCGTCCGCACGTCGAGGCCGGTAAAGCCGATCTCCTCCAGGATCTCCTCCGCCCGGCGATGCGCCCTGGGCCAATCGACCCACCACGGGAGTCTCCCAGTAGGCATCTGGCCCATCAGGACGTTCTCGGTGACGGTCAGGTGAGGCACCAGGCTGAACTCCTGGTGCACGGCGCGGATCCCCAGCCGCCGCGCCCGCAGCGGCGTGCCCAGTTCCACCGGCTGGCCGTCTAACAGGATTGCCCCTGCGTCCCGCGGCAGGGCCCCGGCCAGAATCTTCACCAGCGTGGTTTTCCCCGCCCCGTTTTCCCCGACGATGGCGTGCACCTCGCCAATAGTGGCGGAGAAATCCACTGCACGCAGGGCCCGCGTCCCATCATAGCTCTTACTAATGCCCCGCATCTGGAGGGCATCCAAATTTCTCATTAGCCTACTACCTCACCACAGCGATCACGATGGGTTCGTAGTGGCGACTTCAACAACGAACGTTCGCTGTTCTTCTGCTTCAACAACGACAAGCTAGCAAAATCTGTGGAGTACTACTCACTCCTGAGCGAATATCGACAGAGCGTCGTGGAACAGAATAATCTTCTGCTCGGTCATCTCGTTGAGGGTATCGTGCAGCCCTTCGCGTCCGTGGCCGCTCATCTTGATCCCCCCGAAGGGCAGGCTTTCCACCCGGATGGCGGAGGACCAATTGACAATTACCCCGCCCACCTCCAGGCGGTGGGCGATGTCGAAGGCCCGCGAGACATCCTGGGTGAATACCGCCGCTTGCAGGCCGTAGGGGGTATCGTTGGCCATCTCAATGGCCTCGTCTACGTCCTGAAAGGCCACCAGGGGCGCGACCGGCCCAAAGGTTTCCTGGCGAAATAGCTCAACCTGGGGGGGAACGTCAGTCAGGACGGTGGGCTCGACGAAGGCGTTGCGCCGCCGTCCTCCAGCCGTCAGCTTTGCCCCGGCCCTGACAGCGTCGTTGATGGCCGCCTCCACCTTCCTGGCCGCCTGCTCATTGATCAGCGGCCCCACGTCGGTGTCCTCCGCCAGCTGGTCGCCTACTTTAAGGGCCTTGGCCTTGTCGGTCAGGATTTCAGCGAAACGGTCGTAGACCGTAGCGTCCACGAATATACGCTTGACGGCACAACAGATCTGACCATTCCCGCGGGCCAGGCGGCCCAGCACGATCGCTTCGGCGGCCTTCTCCAGATCGGCATCGGCGCAGACGATGGTGGCATCGTTGCCGCCCAACTCCAGGTGGACCTTCTTGAGGTGCTGGGCGGCCAGTTGCGAGATCTTGATGCCCACCTCCGTGCTGCCCGTCACGGTGACCATCTGGATGCCCGGGCTCTGGGCCAGGAACTCTCCGATCAATTCCCCCGGCCCGGTGATCACCTGGTGGGCGGCCCGGGGCAGTCCTGCTTCTTCCATCAAAGCGGCGATTTGGAGCAAAGTCAGGGGGCAATCGCTGGGGGGTTTCACGATCACGGCATTGCCCGCGGCCAAGGCCGGGGCCACTTTGTGAGCACACAGCTCTACGGGATAGTTGAAGGGCACGATGGCCGCCACCACCCCCAAAGGCTGGCGGATGGTTACGGCGAAATGCCGCTCCTGGCCGGGCACCGCGTCCATAGGCACCACCTGGCCGAAGATACGCTTGGCCTCCTCGGCGAACCCTCGGACAATGCGGATCGCGGCCCCCACCTCCTCGCGGGTTTGCAGGAGGGGCTTGCCATTCTCTCGAGCCAGCAATTCGCTTAGAGCAGCCTGGTGGGCCTCCATGGCCTCGGCGATGCGGAACAAAATCGCTGCACGCTCGTGGGCCGGCAACCTGCCCATGGCCTCCTTGCCCCGTTGGGCCGCCTGCAACGCGGTCTGGGCATCTTGCAGGGTTGCCACCGGCACTCTATCGATAACCTCGCCGGTGCCTGGGTTGTGAATCTCTCGCCCATGGCCGTCGGAGGCTTCCACCCATTGGCTATCAATCAACATCCTCATGGCTTCTCCTCCACAATTAAAGACTGCTCCGCACCAGCAAAGCTGACCGACGCCAGATCGTTCTTTAGCGAGGATACCCCATTCTCCTGGACACTTCCAGGGCCGCGTCTCTGACCAGGGGGCCCAGCTCGAGGCTCCGCTCTTTGCTCATGCGGTTGGCAGGCGCAGACACGCTGATCGCGCCGATCACCTGGAGGGTATAGTCAAAGAGGGGGGCGCCGATACAGCGCACTCCCATCTCGTTCTCCTGATCGTCGGTGGCGAAACCCTGAGCACGCACCCGCTCCAGTTCGAGGCGCAGAGCCTGCGGTGAAGTAATCGTATAGGGGGTTCGCGCCGGCAGGCCTTCGCCAATGACCTCCTCCACCCCATCGAAAGGGTAGTGAGCCAGGATAGCCTTGCCCAGCGCGGTGCAATACATCGGCATTCGGGCGCCGATGCGGGACACCATCCGGACAGAATGGGGGCTGTCCACTTTAGCGACGTACACCACTTCGTTTACCGAGGGAACAGCCAGATGTACGGTCTCCTGCGTCTGAGCCGCCACTTCATTGAGAAACGGGTCGCTCACGTTGCGCAGATTGTGATCGCTAAGGAAGGCCCCAGCCAGCTCGATCAGCTTCAGCCCCAGGCGAAAGTGATCCTTCTCATCCCGCTCGACCACCGCCAGTTTCTCAAGGGTGGTCAGGTAACGGTGGGCTGTACTCTTGGAGGTCCCGAGGTGGCTGGAAACCTCCTTAAGAGAGGTGCCGCCTTCACCATTGGAGGCGAGCATATCCAAAATGGCGAAGGCTTTGGCCACAGTTGTTGAGGTTCTGTGCTGGCTGTCCAATGCCTTACTCCTGTCCTGCTGGTCAGAAATCCATCCCTCAACCGTTTGGAGGTTTTTCTAAAGTATAGAATATCATTCTGAATTATAACACACAACCCGCGTCTTGTCAACGGGGGTAGTGTGTTTTTCCCTGGGGAAATTATGAAAAAGACGAGACTGCGTGTACAATTGAGAAGAAGAAAACAAAATGGTGATCGTGGTCGAGGTGGAGAAACTGGTGGGCGGCAACCTGTTCTTAATTACGAAGATCAACGTGGGCGGACCGGTTCCTCAGTGCGCAACTCGGCCCCGTCTCTGCCGCGTTGGATCACGATGTAGCGTTGCCAGCGGTCGTCGTCTCGGGGAATGGGCTCAGCGGCATCCGGTGAGGCGAAGCGCAGGTGCGGCCCCCGGCTCTCGTCTCGCAACAACGCTGCTCTCATCACCAGCTCCGCCACGTGGAGGATATGGCGGGTCTCCACGGCGTAGGCCAGGCCGTGTTCGTCGGCCGCCAGCCCCTCGGCGCGCAAGGCGGCCAAGGCCTCCAGCCCGGCCCGCAGGCCCGACCCGGTGCGCACCACTCCCGCTGCGTCGGCGACGAGGCGCTGAGCACGGGCGCGCCCCTCGGCGGCCGGCAGCCCGCTTGCCTCCGTCAGCGCGGTCAGCCCGGACACAGCCGCCGCCCACGCGTCCTCATCCAGCGGGGCGCGTGCGGTGGCGGTCCGCGCCGCCGACTCTCCGGCGATCCGCCCCAAGACCTGGCAGTCGAGCAGGGCGTTACCGCCGGGGCGGTTGGCCCCATGCTGCCCGCCGGCCACCTCGCCTGCCGCGTAGAGTCCGGGCCGCGTCGTCTCTCCGTGGAGGCGGACCTTCACCCCGCCCTGAAAGTGCTGGATGGCCGGGGCGATCTCCAGCCCTTCTCCGGCCCGCAGGTCAACGCCCCGTTCCCGCAGCCAGGCTACCGACTGGGGGTTGATGGCTTCCAGGCGGTGCAGTGGGCTTTGGCGCGGGGCCGGGTCGTCGAGGTTCACCCCCTTGCCCTCCCGATACCAGCGGAGGATGGCCGGGTCCAGCGCCCCCCAGTCAAGGCCAGCCGGGTTGCGGCTGAAGTCGAGAAAGACGCGCCGCCCGGCAGCCCGCTCGCGTGCCACGGCAATGTCGATGCGGTGCGACGGCTCCTCCAGCGACACCGGCCAGCTTGCGCCCTTGGCGAAGAGAACGTCGTAGACCTGAGCCAGCGGCGTGTCGGGGGCGAAATAGCGCGTTAGGAACTCCTGGCTGTGATCGTTGACCAGGCGCGGCAGGGCCCTCATCATGCTGCCCGAGCAGGCCAGCCTGGTCTTGACCGAGGAGAGGCCGATCTGGATGAACTCCAGGTTGACCAACTGCGCGCCGGCGCGATAGGCCAGGGCGTAGCCGTCGCCGGTGCAGTCGTCGGGGAAAACGTTGACGGCGAAAGCCGCCCCCGCGCCGCCGGTAGCCAGCACCACCGCCCCGGCCCGCACCACCGTGTACTCGCCGCTGCGTTCGTCAACCAGGAGCGCCCCGCCGATCCGCCGCCCACCAACCGAGGGCAGCAACTCGGCGACCATGGTCTGCTCCCAGGCTTCCAGCCCCAGCTCGCGGAAGCGGCCCAGCAGCGCGGCGTGGATGTGGTTGGCGGTGTAGGGGCCGGTGTAGCAGGCGCGGGCGTATTTCGAGCCGTCGGTGACGAACTGGTCTACCGTGCCGTCAGGGCAGCGGACGAAGGGCACGCCCAAGCGGTCGAGGTAGTCGAAGGCTTCGGCAGCGTGGCGGGCCAGCACCTCGGCCAGGTCGGCGTCGGAGACGCACCCACCGATGCGATAGATGTCTGCGGCGTGGTAGCGCCAGGCTTCGGGGCCACCCGGCTCGGTGGTGGGCAGGGTGGCGTGGAAGGCCATGCGGTCGGAACAGGCGGTGGCCGTCACCCCGCTGTGGCCCAACTGCCCTTTGGTGACCAGCACCACCAGCCGGTCGGGGGCCGCTTCGTGAGCGGCGATGGCCGCCCGCAGGGCTGCTCCCCCCCCGCCGATGATCAGTACGTCGCACTCCTGGCCCATGTATCAAGCCTCCTCGCCATTTCTTAGCCACAGAGAACACATAGTTCACAGAGGGAAAAAACCTCTTTACAGCCTCCAATCACGGCACCAGCACGGCCTTCATCGCCTCGCGGCGGGCCACGGTCTCCAGGGCGGTGGTGGCCTCGGCCAGCGGGAAGCGGTGAGTGACCAGGGCGGCAAATGCCTCCGGCTGCGACTCGACGAGGGCCACGGCCTGCCGGGTGTGGCGTGTATCGCTGACCCACACCCCTTGCAGGTGCAGGTTCTGGCGCACGATCTTTTCAAAGGGCGGGAAGGTCACGTCGCCCACCGGCGCGCCGAAGCCGACCAGCGACAGCCCTCCCCCGTGGCGGACGCAGTCCAACCCCTCCCTCATGGCCGCCACACTGCCCGAAGCCTCCACCACCAGGTCTGCGCCGCGCCCGTGGGTCAGGTCGAGCACGGCTTCGCGGCGGGCCTCCGCATCGGTCTGGTGGCGATTGAGGACCAGGGTGGCCCCCAGCCGCTCGCACCGCGCCAGGCGCTCGGGCGTGCCCCCTACCACCACCACGTGGCGCGCCCCGCCGGCCCGGGCGAAGGCCACGGCGAAGGCCCCCACCGGGCCGGGGCCGTAGACGAGCACCGTATCGCCCACCGCCACCGGCGTCAGCTCGAAGGCGTGGGCCACGGTCGCCCCGGAGCAGGAGGCCGGCACCAGCACGGCGGGGTCCAGGCTCTCGTCGGCGTGGAAAACGTCCGTCCGCGCCTCGAGGATGACGTGCGTGGCATAGCAGCCGTTGAGGAAGGTCGGCTCGTGAACCGAGCGGTAGATGCCGTACACCCAGCGGTCCGTGCAGAGGGAAGGTGCCCTGGCTACCGTGCAGTAGTAGCACGCCCCGCACGTCACCCCCCGGTTCCACAACACCCGTTCGCCGGGACGCAGCGGGATGCCATCCACGTCGCGCTTCTCCCCCGCCACCTCGACCACGCGCCCCACGCCCTCGTGGCCCAGGATGATGGGCCGCGGCGTGCGCGGGTCCTTGCCGCGCCACATGTGCACGTCAGAGCCGCACACCCCCGCCGCCTCGACCTGCACCAACACCTGCCCCGGCTCCAAGGGGGGCACGTCCACCTCCCGCATAGCCAGCGGCCGGTTGAACTCCTCCAGCAGAATGACGTGAGCTTTCACCTAGCCCTCCATAGATTAATCAGCCAGCGGAAGCGTCACTGGTCGATGCTGGCGGGCGGCTCGATAGGCCGCTTCCACTAACTCGGTATTGCGGTAGCCATCCTCCAGCGAGGCCAGCGGTTGGCCCTCGCCGTCCAGGTAGGCTGCGAGCATGTCCACCACCTCGGCGCGGATGTCCTGGTAGCCCCCGACCGTGATCCAGGTGGTGCGGTCGTAGGGCGCGGTCTCGCTGCACACCTCCAGGTGTTGGGCCGAACTAAAGTCGGCGCGCAGCGTTCCGTGCTGGCCGCGCACCTCAAGGCGTGCGTCGTAGGCGTGGGTATGTCGCTCCAACGGCTTGCCCCACCCGGCCACCAGGGTCACGGTGGCTCCGGCGCGCAGCCGCATCTGCACCACGGCGGCGTCCTCCACGAGGTACTGCGGGTAGGTGTTATAGCCCAACTCGGCGTAGACCTCGGCGACCTCTTCGCCAGTCCAATAGCGGATCAGGTCCAGCCCGTGCACCCCGAAGTTGATCAGCGCCCCGCCAGCCGCCGCCTCCGGGTTATGCATCCAGGGCGTGTGGATGGTGGCCGACCGTCCCCACTCCCCGACCAGGTCGAGGTGGCGGATGGGGCCCAGCCTCCCGCCGCTTAGCACCTGGCGCACGCGCTTGAAAACCGGGTCGAGGCGGAGGTGAAAGCCCATGAAAAACTTGACTCCCGCCGACTCCACCGCCTCCACGATGGTGCGCCCCTTCTCCAACGTATCGGCGAAGGGCTTATCGTAGAAGACGTGTTTCCCGGCCTGGCAGGCGGCGACCGTCTGCTCGGCGTGGAGAACCGTCTCGGAGCAGATGGAGACCAGGTCAACGTCGCGGCGCGCCAGCAGGTTGCGGTAGTCCTGGTGGTAGTCCACCCCCAGCCGCCGGGCGTGCTCTTCGCCGCCGTAGGTGCCAAAGGGGGAATGGTCGGAGACCGCCACCACTTCGAGTCTGGGGTGGCGATGGAAGTGCTCCAACCAGACCTTCTGGTGGGGGTTGGCGAAGCCTATGAGTCCCACGCCAATCGGTTTCATACGGCCACCTCCGCGGCCTGCCAGGCTTCCCCACTGGCCAGGCTATCCAGGGCCGCCCGCCACATCCTCGCCACCTCGGCCTGCGAGGGGAAGGCTTCTGCCTCTTCGGGTCTGGGCTGGCACTGCTCCGGCCAGGCCAGCAGGTGGCGGGCAGGCTCGGCCCGCGGTTGAAGCCAGATGCTCGGATTGGCGGTATCGTCGTATTGCAGCAGCCCCCGCCGGCCGTGCAGCTCAAAGGCCAGGGCTGCGGGCTGCCCGGCTCGCAGGTCGAGGGTGCACAAACACCCCTCGTCCAGGGCCAGCAAGCCCTGGGCGTCGTCTTCGGCTCCTTGCCACCGCAGGCGGGCCACCCGCTGCCCGCTCACCCACAGCACGGCGTCCAGCGCCTGGAAGAGCAGGGCTTCGATATCCATGTCCGGGTGGGCCAGGTGCAGCCGGAAGAGGGAGGGCGGTCCTACGGGGTCGTCAGGAGTGTGGGACAGGGCGCGAGCCTTCTGTACCGCCGGGTGATAGCGCAGGCCGGGTGATAGTGCAGAGTTGACCACGTTACCCCCTTTCCGCCCTTAACCTCTCATAGATAGGGCGATAGACCTCCGGGTCGAAGACCACGCACCCGGCCGGGCCGCCGTCGCGCATGATCTGAGTGCACCGGCTGCAAGTGATACAGGTCCTCTTGGGGTCCAGCCTGCCCTGGGTCAGCAGGTGGCGGGCAAAGTCCGGGTAGGCCAGGGCTTCGCGCCCCACCCCCACGATGGTCGCCCATCCGTTGCGGATATTGGCCGCCGCCGCGTATCCCAAAAACTGCCGCAGCCAACTGTAGCCCGCACCCGCGACGACCATCTCCGGCACCGCCTGCTGGATCTGGCGCGTGAGGCGAAACAGGCGGGCCACTCCCTGGAGGGGATGCTCGTCGGGGAGCGCTCCCCCTTGAACTGGGGTGTCAAAGGGCCTGCTTACGTGCGGATTGTAGGAGGGGACGCCGGCCGAGATGCTGACCACTCGCACGCCCTTATCGTACAGCAGCCGCACCAGCCGAATGGGTTCGGCCAGGTCTTCCTGGGCCGCGCCCTCCTGGCCCCCGCCCCAGCCATGGGGATAGGGGAGGCCATCGTAGGCGTTCAGGCGGACGGCCAACGTCAGGTCATCACCTGCCTGCTCCCGTATCTTCTCCACGACGTTGAGCAGGAATCGGGTGCGGTTCTCAAAGCTGCCGCCGTACCTGCCCGGCCGGGTGCGAGCGGCCAGCAGCTCAGAGGCCAGGTAGCGATGGCAGGCCTTGACGTCCACGGCCTGGAAACCAACCTGGTGCGCCAGTTTCGCCGCCTCGACGAAACGATCCTCCAACGCCTCCAGCTCTTCGTCAGAGATGAGCGGATAGTCCGGGGGCAGGCCCAACTTTGCATCGAGCGCCTCTTCGTGGGTGGCGATGGCCGGCACGGGTTTGCTGTAGCGCCCGGAGTGGGTCAACTGGAGCACGGTCACGGGCCGATGGGCCGAACCGTAAGCGGCCGCCGCCTGCTCCACCCTGCGCAACAGTTCCTCAAAGGCGGAAAGATTCTCCTGGTTGAGCAAAAGCTGGCGAGGGTTGGCCCTTCCCTCAGGCCCGACGGCCGTCGCTTCAAACCAGATGAGGCCCGCCCCGCCCTGGGCGAAGCGTTGGTAACGGCGAAAAGTGAGCTCGCCTGGCCGGCCGTCGGGCGTGCCGTCACAGCCCTCCAGGGGGTGCACGGCCAGCGAGTTGGGCGTCTCCCGCGCCTCGATTTTAACCCGGCGTCCCAACGGCTCCAGGTCGGCGTCCAGCCGGATATCGAGGCCCAGGGAGGCGATCCTGGCCTCCAGTTCCGCCAGGTTCTTGAATCTGAAACTTTCATGCGGGGTCATAGACAATCCTTTGTACGAGTCAATAATTATCCCTTCTCTATCTTCGTGATAAGCTCTGGTAAGAATTGGGGAAGGGTCAAAGTACCGCCTGCGGTTACCACGTTGCCGTCCACCGCGGTGACTGGGCCGACCCACGTGGCTCCGGCGTTCTCCACGTCCAGACGCATTTCCGGGAGAGAGGCCACTTTTCGGCCCGATAACAGGCCAGCGGAAATGAGAACGCTGTGGCCTTCGGCGATGGAGGCCACTATCTTGCCTTTATCATGATGATTTTTCAGGAAATTAACGAACGGGAGTTCAATTCTCATCCTGTCTGCGGCCCAGTCTCCCGTAACGACGACCGCATCGTAGAGGTGGGAAGCGGCAGCGGAAATGGTTAAATCCGGGGTAAGGGAATATTTGCTATACCGACTGAAAATCGTCTCTTCCTCGTCAGGCCCAATAAAAACGGTGTCCACGCGTTTAGATTTCAGCCGAAAATAAGAATACCAGACCTGGTGAACCTGATAGCGCCTTTCCACCAAAACGGCCGCTTTTTTACCGGCCAGCTCGGTGTTGGATGGTCGTCCTCCTTTCAGGGCCGCTACCACCGCTTCCATAAACACGGGCAGGTCTGCCGGAGTCCGCCCGGTAATGAGGTTGCCATCGATGACAGGAGCATCGTCTACATATTCCGCCCCGGCATTTACCACATCGTCTATCAGAGTTTTGTAGCAGGTGGCCTTCTTTCCCTTCAGGATGCCCATAGAAACCAGGAAGGAGGCCCCATGACAGATAGTGGTGAAAAGACCGCCCCTCTTAAAATGAGTGCGGGCCAGTTCCAGCATGACTTGATTGGCCCGCATGGCAAGCGGGGCAAAGCCTCCGGGGCAGTGAATTAAGTCAAACTTTACAGAAAGGGCTTCCTCGACGGAAAGATTAGCGGTTAGCGGTTCCCCACCGGAATCCCTATAAACCGCGCCAGCCTGGCCGCCGACGAAAAAGACGCCCGCCCCTTCCTCCTTCAGGCGGAAATAGGGGTAAAAAGTTTCCAGTACGTGAAAATTGTCCGCCACCAGGATGGCTACCGTCTTTCTCTCTAATGCTTTTTGTTCCATGATGAAAAATGCCTCCTTGTTTATCGGCGGTTACGATCACCGCCCCCGGGACGGGGGCTGGAGCAATTGCAAAGTCAGAGGCCGAGGCGTGCGGACAGGTCTTCGAGAAAAGCTTTGGAGCGGCGATAGGCTCCGTCCAAATCCTCCACCCTGCCGATATCTACGCCCACGTAGCCATCGAAGGCGTGTTTCTTGAGCGCCGTGAACACCCCCTCCCAGTCCACCGTGCCCTGCCCCAGTTCCCGATGCTCGTTGGTCCGCCCGTCGTTGTCGGAGACGTGAAGGTAAACGATGCGGCGGCCCAGCTTCTCCACCGACAGGGGCAGGATCTCCTTCTGGGCGTGTTGGTGGCCGGTGTCCAATACGGCGAAGAAATTGTCGTCATCCACGGCGTCCATCAGGCGCAACATGGCGTCGGTGTTGCTGATGAGCTCCCCGACGCGGGGCTCCATGCATAGACGCAGGTTGGCCTGGCGGGCGATGGCCGCGCAGCGGCGGGTGCTGTCCACCAACGCTTCCCATTGTTCCTCCCAGCGGAAGGCAGGATCGACCTGCACGCGGAACTGCTGGCCGTGGCGGATGGCCTCCTTGTACGGGGTCTCGCCGATGAAGGTCAGGGGCGGGGTGAAGCTATCGATCTGGACCAGCTCGCAGCCCAGGTCGTTTGCCACCTCGACGCTCAGCTTGAAGAGGTCGAGGGCCTGCTGCCGGGTGGCCGGGTCGAGGCTGACCGCCCCGGGCAGGATAGGGCAGAAGTTGATCACCCGCAGCCCCAGGTCGTCGCCGCGCTGTTTAAGCTCGCGGCGGGCCTCGGCCATGGCCCGCGTGTTGGCCTCTCCCACGCCCTCCAGTTCGACGTACTGGAACCCGAGCGCCGCCATTTCCTCCAAAACGCGGAAGGTATCGGGAATGCTGGGCGGGTAGCCGTACCTGGTGATGGCATACAACCAGCAGCAGGCAATTTTCATGATCTCGCTCCTTTAATCTGATCTTTCGGGCTGGGGGGCGTCGAAGGCCAACGCCAGCCGCACGGCTTCGATGGCCTCCGCTGGATCGAAGTCTACTGCCCGGCCCTGGGCCACACACCGGACAACGTGCTGCGACATCTGGAGGAAACCGCTGTACTCCAGGCGGTCCTCCGGGCTGGGGTACACGACTGCCTGGCCCCGGTCGTCCACCCGCAACTGGTTGAGGGCGAACATCCCTCCCGTGGCTTCGGCAGTGAGGGCAGGCCCGTAGAGCGTCACCCGCTCGGTGCCGCGCCCGGAAATCTCCTCGTACACCACCACCGATCGCGCCCCGTTCTCGTGCTCCAGGCAGCCCAGGGCGCTGAGGTTGACCGAGCTTCCATACAACTGGCGAACGGAAAAGGTGTGGGCCGAGACCGGGCCATTGATCCACAGCGCCAGGTCGAAGAGGTGAGGCACGAACTCGAAGATAGGCCCTCCCTCGCGGGCGGCCTGCTCCTCCCAACGCTTGTTCGCCGCCGCCATCGTCTGCGGGGTGATTTCCTCGGTCTGGCCTCGGGTCTTTGCCAGGATCAGGGTGTGGCCGCCGCGTTCGTCGGCGAGCCGCTTCAATCGCACGTAGGTGGGGGCGAAACGACGGTTGAAGCAGAAAAGCAGGTTGAATCCCCGCCCTTGGGCCGCTTCGACCATGGCCCTGGTCTCGGCCACGGTCAGGGCCGGGGGCTTCTCACACACGACGTGGATGCCCCGCTCCAGGGCGGCCAGCACCGCAGGCGGATGGGCGACGGTGGGCGTCATCACGTACACCAGGTCGAGCCGCTCGCTATCGAGCATCTCCGCCCAGTCGGTGTACATCCTGACTGGCTGGCCGACGTCCGTGCCCGACCGGCTGGCTACGGCCACGAGATCGGCCTCCGGGATCCTTCTCAGGCTGGGGATGTGCACCCGTTGGGCGATGCTGCCGGGGCCGACGCCCACCAGCCCGATCTTGACCTTCCTGGTCATAGTTCGTGCTTATCCTTTCATGCCTGTCATGGCGATGCCCTGGATGATGTATCGCTGGAGCAGGATGTATATCACGAAGACAGGGATGATGGAGATGACCGAGGCGGCTGTGAACTGTCCGTATTCGATGAAGTATTCCCCGATGTACTCCACCAGGCCCACCGAGACGGGGTACATTTTGCTTTCCAAAGCCACCACCAGCGGCCACAAAATCTCGTCGTAGCGCCAGATGAAAACGAAGATGGACAGCGCGGCCACGTTGGGCCTGACCAGAGGAAACACGATCTGCCAGAAAGTGCGCAGGGTGGAGGCGCCGTCGATCCGGGCCGCATCGAGCAACTCGTTGGGGACGCTGAGCATCGCCTGCCGCATCAGAAACGTGCCGAAGGGGTAGACCAGCCAGGGGAAAACCATCCCCCAGTAGGTGTTCAACATGGGAAAGGCGGTGGCTTTCTGAATGCGGAGAAGCAACATGAAGAGAGGCACCACGTATAAATCGAAAGGCACGGCCATGCTGGCGATGATGGCTAAGAAGAAGATTTCTCCGAACCTGGAGGGGAATTTGGTTAAGATAAAGCCCAGCAGAGTGCTGGTCACGGCCACGATGATCGTGGTGGCGATGGCGTAAATGAACGAGTTCAGGAAGTAGCGGCCGAACTCCAGGGTGAGGGCCTGGGGATAGTGCTCCAGAGTAAAGGTGTGGGGCCACCAGGTAGGTGGCATGCGATTTAACTCGGCGCTGGTTTTGATCGAGGCCGTGATCACCCAGTAAAAGGGGAGAAAAAAGATCGCCCCCACCACGATCAATACCAGGTAGAGAAGGAGCCTCTCCATTCTTCTCTGCGCCCTGACCCCCATGCGGTTGGGCAGAGCCTCCGTCCAGGTCGAATCTTTTCCGGCACGTCCTGCCATAAGTTTTGGATCTTTCATCCTGGCACCTCCTCAGATCTCTGAGAGATTTAGAGTTTGACCGCCGCTCCCGTTTCCGCCGACTCAAGCAGGGCCAGCACCACTTTCAAGGCGTATCGCCCCGCTGGCAGGCCCACTCGGGGCTGCTCCTGGCCCCGCACCACGGCCACAAAGTGCCGGGCCACGGCCTGCTCGGCGCCGTGCTCGCTGGCACGTTCTCCTTGTGCCGCGCGTTGGGCGTGGCGACGTACACCCCTGCCAGGGGTTGGTCGAGCAGGGCGCGGTAGTCGGTGTACACGGGAAGGCCGTGAGCTTCGGCGGCCCGGATGTTGGCCGCCGCGATTTCGGCCACGCCGGCCACGCTCACTCCTTCTATTTGATTGAACAACCCGGCCATGAACTGGCCCATGCGGCCAAAGCCGATGACGCCAATGTTGATCAAGGTAGCTCCCTTTAGTACTCCCAGGTGGGACGCAAGTACCTGAACTGAATGACACTCACGATCACCATGATAATCAGCAGGATGACGGTCATGGCGCTGGCGTACCCCATCTTGAAATGTTCGAAGGCGGTAGAATAGATGTTGAAGACCATGGTGGTGGTGGAGTATTGGGGGCCGCCGCGCACCTCGGCCGCCGTCACCATCCCGCCGGTCATAACGTAGACCTCGGTGAACATCATGAAGGCGCTGAGGATGCTGACCATCGTAACGAAAAGGGTGGTCGGGGTCAGGAGAGGCAGGGTGATGTGCCGGAACCTCTGCCACCAACTGGCGCCATCGATCAGGGCTGCTTCGTAAAAAGTTTCTGGAATGGCCTGCAAGCCTGCCAGAAAGAGCACCATGGCGTAGCCGGAGTATTTCCAGACTCTTACGATAGCCAGCGACAGCAAGGCGGTCTTGGGGCTGTCCAGCCACCTGATGGGGCCCAGGCCGACGATGCCGAGGATGGCGTTGAAAAGCCCCATGCGCCCGGGCAGGTACATGTAGCGCCACATCACGGCTACCGCCACCAAAGGCACCACGTAGGCCAGAAAGAAGGAGGTGGTGAAAGCGCCGCGCCAGAGGGTGTTCCTGACGCCGTTCACCAGCAGGGCCAGGGTCAAACCCACCACTATGACGCTGGGCACGGCCATCGCCGTGTAGCGAAAAGAGTTCCAGACGGATTTGAGAAATATCGAATCTTTGAAGAGGGTGCGGAAATTCTCCAGACCCACCCAGTATTGCTGGGCACCGACCTTGTGCTGAAGGCTTAGAACCAGCACGTCAGCGATCGGGTACAATCTCACCAGGGTAAAAAAGACGGCAGCCATGAGCAACACCACCATTGCGGTCTTGTCCTTGGGGAAAAAGCTCTGGTCCTGCATGTCAGGCTCCTTTCGCGGTCGGCATCACGCGCCACCAGGATTACGCAACTTCAACCAGGCTTCACAATGCAGGGTGGGGCGGTGTCTGTGCGGCACCACCCCACCCTGTAGTGCTACATCTGTCTCCACTCGGGATGGGCTTCCCAGCCCTCCTTACCCCAGAGCAGCGGTTGCTCGATGGTGGGCATAACCTGCTCCATCTGCGCGGCGACCTCCTCTATCGCCTCTTTGATGGGCTTTCCTTCGAGAACGGCGCTATAGGAGGCCTTGATCATGTCGTCCAACTCCTGGGCAAAGACGCCGTCGGTGACGTAGTTGCCCGGCTGCATGGTGAGGGCTACCGCCCGCCATTGGGGATTCTTTTCGGTGAACATCTCCTCTCCCCGCAAAGGGAGGAGCGCGGGCTGAACGCCGCGGAGCACGCAATACTGCCGCTGGTAGTCAGTCCCCACCAGGAAGCGCCACAATTTCCAGACGGCGTCGAGGTGGTTGGCGTCCTCGGACTGGGTAGTTACCACGAAGCCCACGTCGTCAGAGGCGCGGGTGTAGGGGGGCTCCCCTGTGAAGGTCGGCCAGGGCACCGTGCCCCACTTGAGTTGGGGGAACTGGTCTATAAGGAACCCGTTCCACCACGTCCACGAGCAGCAGGTCACCGCCTGGCCCAGGGTAAAGAGATCGCGGCACAGCGGGCTGGTGCGGCTGTCCAGTTTGTATTTGTCGTAGAAGTCCAGCATGAACTGGTAGCTGTCCAGGACCACCTCATCCCTGATAGCCACTTCCTGGCCGTTCTTGAAGAAGAAGCCGCCCTGCTGGTACATGGCGCTCTGCTGCACGGCGTACTCCTGCTTGTTGAAGGCAAAGCCTGTTTGCTTGACCTCGTCGCCCTCCCAGATGGTTAGCTCCTGAGCCCACTTGATGAAGTCCTCCCACTTATTGGGGATGTCCTCCCAGGTGTAGCCATTCTGCTCGAGGAGTTCCTCGTTGTAGTAGATGCCGCTGGTCATCGTTCCATTGGGCAGAACGTAGTACTTCCCGTTGGGGTCGCCGACGGGCAGCTTGTACCAGTCGCCTATCCGGGCGCCCATCTCCTGCGGGACGTCGATCAGATCGTCGGGGATGGGCTGCAAAAGTTCCTGGGTGATGAGGATGTGCATCGATTGCTCGTCTATGCTGGCGATGTCAGGGGGGGTGCCGGCCATAGCGGTGGTGTTGAGCTTGGTCATCAGCTCCTGTTCGGGCAAGAACTCACATTCGACCGTGATGTGCGGATGGCGGCCCATGAACTCCGGCATCATGAAGTTCCTGGTCATGTTGTTGATGGTGCGGCGGTCGGTAACCCAGAGCTTCAACGTCGCCGCCTCTTGGGCCGCCGTCACCATCGGATACCGGGCGGCCAGCAACGCGCCGCCCGCCACTCCGCCTGCGACCTTAAGAAAGTCCCGGCGGGTTAACTTTTGTCTCTCCTTTGCAGACATTTTCTTCCTCCTTCAGTTGATCTGCTCATAAATTATTTTAATCCGCTAGCTGCGCCGCGGGGACGCGAAGCCCCCAGCGGACATCGTCACCTTGCCAGATTCACTACTATTTTTCTTGCTTCACCTCCTCCCTGGCGTCAGGGGCACGAGTCATCTTGGTCTCGGTTTGCGCTTCCGGCCTGTTTGTGGCATAATGGGGGCAGGCTGAGGGGCAGTGGACCAATCCAGTGTCCCTGAGCTACACTGGGAACAGGGGCTCACAGAACCGTGGCAGGTGAATGAGCTCCTGTTCCTGTTTAGACTTTTCCCAAAAGTGGCGGACTTCTGCGTTGCTCTAAGATGCGCCGCTATTATGTATGATCGCGGCCCTGAGGACGTGAGCGATCTTCCTCGGATAGATAAGCGAGGTAGGCTTTCAGGGCGTTCCTGTTGTGGGTTCGTATGTTCTGCTTGACAGCCGCTATCTCGCCCCCTTGCAGGGCCGCATAGATTTGGCGGTGTTCTTCCTGGGCCTGGGCGGTGCGTTTATGCAGTACCTCCGTCAGGAAGTAACGACGCATACGGTCCCACTTCTCCAGGGCTTTCTCGGTGATCTGCTGGAGAAAAGGCATACCGCTCAGGCGGCTGATCTCTCTATGGAACTCGGTATTAAGTTCCGACCACCTCTCCACGTCTCCTGCGGCGATCGCTTCCTCCATACCTGTCAGTATATCTTCCAAACCTTTCAGCTCTTCCGCAGAGGCTCGCTCGGCGACCACTCTCCCGGCCAGAACCTCCAGTTCCTCAAGGATCACGAACAGCTCGTGGATCGAGTCCAGAGAGATAGGGGAAACCACAGCCCCCGCGTGGGGCGTTATGTCCACCAGGCCCTCAACTTGCAATTGGAGCAGGGCCTCCCGGACCGGCACCCGGCTCACCTTCAGTTGTTCGGCGAGACCGTCCATCCTGAGCCGCGCCCCGGGCGCTAAGGCACAGCTCAGGATGGCCTCTTTCAAGGTGGAGTAAACCCACTCTTGTTTCGTCTGGTACGGTTTGTTCACGCTGGACAGCTTCGGTTTGTTCATTACATTAAACCCTGTCGGGCCACTTGATGAGACTGGGGCCCAGGTTCTGACCACCTCGGTTTTTCATTCTTCATGAATTATACCATATGAACTCGTTTTTGTCAAGCCTTTTTGGCGTGAAATTCAGGGGGTAGCGTATCTTTCCCTGGGGAAATTAGGGTGCGGGCTGGCGAGCGCCTCCATTTTGAAGTCGCTGGTTGCACCTATTATCGGGCTAAACACGACTGAAGTCGTTACTACACTGTTATTATGACACAAAAAGCCCTGACAACTTTGGTCGTCCAACAAGGGCGAGTGTTGAGTGCCAGGGCTTACTATCGGATTCTCAAATCAAGCCACAGAGGGCACGGAGGACACAGAGAAAGAGGTTTTTCCCTCCATAAGCTCTGTGTTCTCTGCGGCTAAGAAACATGCTCACTGTAGCAGGCTTAGATATCAAAAAACCGGCGAATCCAGTCCATCAACTGCCGGGCATGGGGCGCATCGGCATCCAGGTAACGCTTGGTGATCGCCAGGCCCATCGGCGTCCCTGGCTCTTCCTGCCAGGCCAGCCAGGTGTGAAGGTGGGCCTTTGGTTGGTGTTCCACCGGAAAACACCGATACTGCGCCGGAATCTGCTGCACGCAGTCTCCAGCGGGATCCCAAAGGGGATCATCTGGCGGCACCAGGAAGGCCACAAAATCCTCCAACATGCCGGAAAGTCCGTTGTCGGGCATAATCCAGACGCCGACCCCGGGTTGCCCAGGCTGCTGAATGATCGTGCCGTCGGGGGCTGGAGTCGTGGGCACGTCGTAGCCAAGCTTGCTCAAGATGCCCCGCAGAGATTGCCAGCGAGCCGCCAGATCGGTATTGGCATCCACGACGATGCCCAGCCGCTCTAAGCCACTGGCAAATAGTTCGGCGTCAATTATGTCCGGGAGCTTGTCAACTCCTTCCATGTTCTTGATTTTGAACATTTTGGGAACCTGGTGGTGCTTCAACAGACTATAGAATACATGCTCGTCATCTTTGCCTTCTACCAGCAGCACGTATCTGTCGGCCACGATTAGCGCACCTCAATCTGCCTGCGGGTAGCGACGCCCAGCCTGCGCTCATCAAACAGGGTGGGAACTATCTCCCCCTCTATCTCGTCCAGACGGATGAGTAAACCCTCTTCCTGTTCGTCTTCTACAGCAGCTTTCTGGAACCCTTCAATACAATCCCAACTGTGCGTGGTGGCAAAGACCTGCACGTTGAGCCGCCGCGCCACCTGGAAGATCAGCCGCCACAAGTCCGGCTGCACAGAGTAATGTAAACCGCTATCAACCTCGTCAATCAGTAACATCCCATCTTTGGCATTTACCAGGGCCAGGGCAATTCCGAACAGGCGGGTCATGCCTTCCCCAATGCTGCGGAGAGGTATAGGATCGTCGAACTCTGCGATCCTTACAACGGGGATTCGTTCACGTCTAGTCTTCGGTTCCGGTTCTCCTACAAGACCCACGCGCTCAACTTCTGGTGCAATGATGCGCAAAGAAGTCAGCACATCCTCCTCCAGATCCGTCAGGGTCACAGTATCCCAGAATTGGCCGATTTGCAGTGCTTCCAATCCATTCGCTGGTACAAAAACGCAGGAGATTTCCTTTAGCTCTGATGATCGCGCATCCCGCCAGCCAAGGCCGGGAATAATCCACTTATGTTCTCCAAACTGAACCGCAAAGAGCATGACCAAAGGCTTCAAAGTAGTTTTGTACTCTTCAGGCTCTAGGAAACGAAACCTTTCTTGGCCATCCTTACCAACTGGCGGCACACCCCAACCAACACCAATAGAGAGCGAGTCAGCCTGGGAATTAAGAGGGCCAATCTCTATACTGGCAAGCTCGTCGGTAAAGTACTCTCGGATATCCTTACGCCCATAGAAAAGATGCTTTATAGCCGAAGCTCGTTCTTCAAGGAGCCAGACACCGACACCGGTGAGAGCGGTGGGATAACTGCCTTCATCCCGCGCCTCCAGGAGATGCCAGATCAGAGAAGGCGAACCGCGGCGCGCATAGAGCCATAGGGCTTCCAGGAGACACGACTTACCCACGTTGTTTTTTCCCGTGATAAGATTGACCCGGCCCAGGCGGGGAATTTTCAGATGTCGGAAAACACGAAACCGCTGGATTTCAAGTGAGTCCAACACAAGATTTTCCATAATAGAGGTGCCTCATAAAATAAAATGTACAGACAGTCCCGTACAAAAGCCATCTGTACATATTATATCAAGGTATCGTTTATTGGTCAAGAACAGAAAGTTTATCCTGGCGCCTGGCGTTATCCTGGGCCAGCTTCTTGACGGTGCTCTAATGCGCGTCGGGCCGCCTGGATGATGTCTCCCACCGACATCCCCCAGTGATCGAGCAGGGAATCGACGTCCAGCGCGGTCCCGGTGAAGGTATCGGCGATGCCCACCCGCTCGATAAACGTGGGGCAGGTGCCGCTCAGCGCTTCGGCCACCGCGCCTCCCAGCCCGCCGATGATGGAATGCTCCTCGACGGTCACTATAGCTCTGGTCTCCTCGGCGGCCTGGCGGACGAGTGCCACGTCCAGGGGTTTAAGGGTGTGGATTTCCAGCACGCGGGCCTTGATGCCCTCTGCGGCCAGGCTTTGGGCCGCCTCCAGGCAGCGGGCCACCATCAGGCCGGTGCCGACGAGCGTTACGTCGTCTCCCTGGCGTAGAACCACCCCTTTGCCTATCTCTACCTGGTGGTTTTGGTCAAAGATAGTGGGCACTTCCGCCCGGCTGACCCGCAGGTAGACCGGCCCCTCGTGCTCGGCCACCAAGGGCACCATCTTGCGCATCTCCACTGTGTCAGCGGCGACCATCACCGTCAGGTTGGGCATGGCCCGCATGATAGCCAAATCCAGGATAGAATGGTGGGTGGGGCCATCCTTGAAATCGGAAAGGCCCGAGTAGCCGGCCACCAGCTTAACGTTGGTCTCGGCGTAGGCCACGCAGGTGCGTATCTGCTCCAAGGCCCGCGTGGAAAGCAGGGCGGCGAAGGTGTTGGCGAAGGGTATCTTCCCTCCCAAAGCCAGCCCGACCGCCACGTCCACCATCCCCGCTTCGGCTATCCCCACGTTGAAGAACCTTTCGGGGAAACGTTCAGCGAAAAGACAGGTCAGCGTGGAAGACGAAACATCAGCATCCAGCACCACCATCTGCTCGTTGAGAGCGCCGTATTCTGCCAGGGCTTGCCCATAGGCTCGTCTCATGCACATTTTTTCCGCCACTATACTTCTCCCTTCAACTCGGCTAAAGCCTGCCGGTATTCTTCCTCATTCGGGGCCCGCCCGTGCCAGGTCGATTTATTCTCCATGAAAGATACCCCTTTGCCTTTGACGGTGTGGGCCAGGATAAGGGTGGGGCGGTCGTGGATGTGCTGGGCCACGTCCAGCGCTTCCAACACCTGGTGCATGTTGTGCCCATCTATCTCCAGCACGGCGAAATTGAAGGCTCGCCACTTGTCCATCAGGGGCTCTAAGGGCATTATCTCGTGCACCGGGCCATCGAGCTGCACGTCATTGTAATCGAGGATGGCCGTCAGCCGGGCCAGGCGGTACTTGCTGGCGAACATTGCCCCTTCCCACACCACGCCGGCCTGACATTCGCCATCCCCCATGAGGACGTAGACGTGGTAGCTCTGCTCGTTGAGTCGGGCCGCCAGAGCCAGCCCGACCCCGATAGCCAGGCCATGTCCCAAAATCCCAGAGGACATTTCCACCCCTGGGGTTTTCAGCCGGTCGGGGTGGCCCTGGAGACAGCACCCGATTTCACCCCAGGCCTCCAGTTCTGACACCGGGAAGAACCCCCGCCGGGCCAGGGCGGCGTAGAGGATGGCGGAGGCATGGCCCTTGCTCAGAAGAAAGCGGTCGCGTTCGGGCCAATCGGGGCGGGCCGGGTCCAGGCGCATCTGGTGGAAGAAGAGGGCGGCCATGATTTCCGCCGCCGAAAGGGAGCCGCCAGGATGCCCCGCCCCCCGCCGGTAAATCATCTCTACGGTGTCGATCCTGAGTTGGCGGGCGATTTCCTCCAACTCCACGATGAACGATTCTGAATGGTAAGGCATTTTCATCTCTCCAATCCGTGTCAGCCGTTCGTTATCAGCTTCCCAAAGCAGCGAAGGCGATTTTTCCCGGTGGTGATTCCCATCGAACCACAGATGAAGCCTATGCGCTCGTGCCCCAGTTTCAGAAGGTACTCCGTAGCCTGGCAAACTCCTTTGAAGTTGTCGGCCAGGACCGCGTCCAGGAGGTCTTGTTCTCTTTGTCCGTTAAGCTCCACCATCGGCATCCCTTCTGCCACCAGGTGGCGTACGTAGGCCGAGTTTTCGCCTTGCTGTCAAGTCGTGTGATTGAGATCCAACCACACACTTCCGGGTGCGAGAGGGAGCCAGTACGAGGCCGGCCTGGAATATGGCCGCTACACCTGGGCGCCAACGGACGGGGCTCTAAATCACGCTCAGTTCGCGCCCCACTTTGGCGAAAACTTCCAGCCCTTTATCCAGGTCTTCTTTGGAGTGGACGGCGCTGTTCATGACGCGGATGCGGGCCGCGCCGCGCGGGACGGTGGGATAGCCGATAGCCATGGCGAACACCTCTTCTTCAAAAAGTCGCTGGGAGAACCTTTTGGCCAGCGCCGCTTCGCCCAGCATGATGGGCACGATGGGGGTCTGGCTCTGGCCGGTATCGAAGCCCAGGCTTTGCATCTCGGTCTTGAAGTAGCGAGTGTTCTCCCAGAGCTTATCCACCAGGGCGGTGGATTCTTCCAGGAGGTCAACGGCGGCCAGGCAGGCGGCGGTGTCAGCCGGGGTCACGGCGCTGGAGAAGAGGAAGGGCCGGGCCTTCTGGCGCATGTAGTCCACGATTATTTTCTTCCCGGCAATCACCCCGCCGACCACGCCGAAAGCCTTGGACAGCGTGCCAATCTCCACGTCGAACTTCCCATGCAGGTCGAAATGGTCTACAATGCCGCGCCCGCCCCGGCCCAGCACCCCTTCGCCGTGTGCATCGTCCACCATCGTGAGCACCCCATAGCGTTCGGCTACCTCGTAGAGCTCATCTAAGGGCGCGATGTCGCCATCCATGCTGAAGACCCCATCGGTAATCAGCAGCCCGCGCCGGTACTGGCCGAGGTTCTCTTTGATCTTACTTTCGGCGTCAAGCGGGTCGCAATGCTCGTAGACGACGATTTTGGCCCGCGCCAGGCGGCAGCCGTCTATGATGCTGGCGTGGTTCAGGCGGTCGGAGAAGATGACGTCCTCCCTGCCCACCAGCGTGGGGATGGCCGCCTGGTTGGCGCAGAGGCCCGATTGCACGTAGAGGGCATCCTCCACTCCCTTGAATGCGGCCAGGCGTTTTTCCAACTGCACGTGAAGCTCCTGCGTCCCGGCGATGGTGCGCACCGCCGCCGGCCCCACGCCCCACCGGTCGATAGCATCCTTGGCCGCCTGGCGCAAATTCGGGTGGTTGGCCAGGCCCAGGTAGTTGTTGGTGCAGAAGTTCAGCACCCGGCGGCCATCCACCACCATCCAGGCCCCTACCGGCGAGCCGATGGCGCGGATGTTTATGAACAGGTCTGATTCTTTGAGATCGGCTATCTCTTCTTCTATAAAGGTCAATTTATCTCCAGCCATGCTACGTCACCTCAACGTCGTTTGGGTCGGGGAAAAGCACCACTTTGGCCGCCTGGCGATCGGGGGCCATCATGGCCTGGAAGCCGGCCTCGAATTCATCGAAGGGGAGGCGATGGGTGATGATGGGCGAGAAATCCAGCCCGCCCCCTTCGATCAGCCCCGCCATCTGATACCAGGTCTTCCAGAGCAGGCGCCCGTTAATGCCAAAGACGCGTGCCCCTTTGAAGACCACCGCTTTGTTGAGGTCAATCTGCACCGGCTCGGCGGGGATGCCGAAGGCGGAAAAGCGCCCGCCCTTGCGCAGCACGGCGAAGCCTTCGTCGAGGGCCTGCTGGCCGCCGCTCATCTCCAGCACTACGTCCACTCCCCAGCCCCCGGTGGCTTCCAGGATGGTCTTCACCACGTCGGTGCCGGGGGCGGTGATGTTCAGGCTGGCATCGGCTCCCAGGCGGCGGCCTATCGCCAGGCGGGCCGGGTATTTGCCGACGTGGAAGATCACGCTCGCTCCGGCGGCACGGGCCACGCCCACCGCCCCCAGGCCCGTCGGCCCATCGCCGAAGATGGCTACCGACTGCCCGGCCACCGGCTCGACCAGGACGGTGTAGACGGCGTTGCCCATCGGGTCCTGGATGGAAGCCATGGCCGGGTCCAGGGCCGGGTCGTTCTTCCAGAGAGAAACTTCCGGCAGGGCCACGTACTCGGAAAAGACGCCGGTGGTGTCCACTCCCAGGATGAGCAAATTGCCGCAGATGTGAGTCTGCCCTTTACGGCAGATGGGGCAGACCATACAGGGGATGTGGCTGTCGGTGGAGACGAAATCCCCCACCTCGATCTGGCTCACCTCGCGGCCCACTTCTACCACGTGGCCGCAGACCTCGTGGCCGATAATCATCGGTGGTTTGATGCGGCTCTGCGACCAGGCATCCCATTTGTAAATGTGGACATCCGTGCCGCAGATAGAAGTGGCTTTGACTTTGATGAGCACCTGGTGCGGCTCTATCTGCGGGATGTCCACATTAACCATCTCGACGCCCGGTCGGGGCGCCGGCTTGATAATCGCTTTCATTTTGCCCTTCATTGGGTCTACCTCACTTACCAAATTTTTTCGCTCCGGCGCGAAAAAGGCCCCTTTGCTCTCAAGCATCCTGCGCTTACATTCCGCCGGGGGGCCGTCCAAGATTTTAGGCAGCCTATAGCGGGTTTCTTCATAAAAGCTCCAGGCCCCCGTCTCGGGGGCGACTTAAGGGCGAAACAACTTATTTGGACCGCCCTCGGGGACGAGGGCTATGAGCAGTCGCCAAAATTTCTGGACGCACCCTCCGCCGGCGATACAAGGGCGCAGGTCCGCCCCCTACACCAGGCGGCCAGGGGCGACGCCCTTGAGAAGCGCGCCGCCCCTGAAAGGGTTTACTGTTTGCCCATTTTTCTGGCCAGTTCCGCCAGTCTGGGGTGCACCAGGCGCCCTTCGTCCATGATTTGCTCCCCGTCCAGCCAGACCGAGGAGTTCAGGCAGATGCCATCCACGTGGGAGATGGCCTTAATGCCCTTGGCTTTGAAGAACGGCCCCTGGTAGCCGAAGCCCCACTCGGTCGAACCCCACACCCGCTCGTCCTCGGTGCACAGGCCGGAGAGCCTGGCCCCAGGGTTAAACCCATAGCACACGTGGGCGGCGTGGTACATGAGAGGATCGTTCAGGCCCTCAAACCAGCCGCGCAGGAACTTGGCCTCTTCCCCGCCGGTGATGTCCACGCACACCCCTTGTTCCACGTGGAAGGTGATTGGCTCACTCAAAACGCCCAGGTCGGCCTCACCGCCGCCGGAGAACGAACCATTGAACACGATCTCGCCGTTGATCGATTCCTCGATGGGGGCCCAGCCCATCTGTCCCAACAGGAAGTGTGCGCCGGGCTCGTGGGCCCACAGCTCATTGGTTACGGGGCGGTCGCCGTTCTCGAAGCTGACGTCGTTGCCGGCCGGGGTGGTGATGCGCATCTGCCTGGCCTTCCTGGTCAGCTCTACCAGCGTGGTCTGGAAGGCGTCCTGCAATTCCAGGTCCACCTTGCCCACGCAGCGCACGAATTGGTCCTCGTCCAGCCCTCCCAGGAAGAGGTAGCGCACCCGCTCGGCGGTGGAGAGCGCCTTCTCCCAGGGAGTAGAGTACAGCAGCCATTGATCGTTGTACTCGACCCAGGCGTCGGTCTCCGGGATGGCCGCTTTCAGGCTATCGGGCAGGTAGGGGTCGCCGACCTTCCCGTAGCCGGGGGGCGTGGAATGCCAGGCCACCATGACCTTGGCCCCCAGCGCTTCCCCGGCCTTGGCCGTCTCTTCCGCCAGACGCCAGTGGCCGACCGAATCAATGGTGATGAGCAGGCTTTCACCTTTCTTTATGTTCAGCAAATCTCTGACGACCTTATAGGCCGCCACTCCCAGTTCCAGATCTAAAGTTGTGGGCATCTCGTTTTCCCTCCTTGCATAATATTAAAACAAAAACCGTTCCCTCCCCAAGCCACAGAGGGCATGGCGATCAACAACGAACGATAGAAGACAAAAGTTCGTTGCTTTTCTGGTGTTCGCTGTTGTTCCCTCTGTGTCCTCTGTGGCACGGTTAAATGTTATGGCAGCGCGCCAAATGCCCCGCACTCATCTCCCGCATGAGCGGGTCTTCCACCAGGCAAATGTCGGTAGCCAGCGGGCAGCGGGTGTTAAACGAACAGCCAGGCGGCACGTCCACCGGGCTGGGGATTTCGCCTACGGCTTTGATCTTCTTGGGTTTCAGGGCCTCCTCTTCCGGCGAAAGCACGGGTATGGACGAAAGAAGCATCTGGGTGTAAGGGTGCAGCGGCTGCTCGAAGAATTCGACGGCCGAAGCCACCTCGCAAATCTTCCCCAGGTACATAATCGCAATGCGGGTGGCCACGTTACGCATCAGGCTCAAGTCGTGGGTGATGAACAGGTAGGTCAGGTCGAACTCCCTTTGCAGGCGCATCAGCATGTTGATAATCTTGCCCTGGACGGAGACATCCAGGGCCGAGGTAGGTTCGTCCAGGATTATGAACGAGGGGTCGGTGGCCAGGGCGCGGGCGGCGGCCACCATCTGCCGCTCCCCTCCGCCGATGGTAGACGGATATTTGAAGCGGTAGTCTGCCGGTAACTCCACCATATCCAGCAGCTCTATCACCTTATTCTCCAGTTCCCGCCCGCCTCTGGCGATGCGATGCACCTTGAGGGGCGTTTCCAAAATCTGGCCGACACTGCGGCGGGGGTTCAGCGAAGAGCCTGGGTCCTGAAATACGATCTGGATGTCCTTTTTGAGGGCCAGGGGGCGGCGGGTGGCGGCCATGCCGATATTCTGCCTCTTGAACAGGATCGTGCCCCCGGTAGGGGGGTACAGGCCCACAATGGTATAGGCCGTGGTGCTCTTGCCAGAACCGGACTCTCCCACCAGGCCCAGGCACTCGCCTTTGCGCACAGTGAAGTCAATGCCATCAACGGCTTTGACCACCACCCACTTTCTCCGCAGCAGCGTGGACTGATCGATGGGGAAGTGCTTCACCAAATTTTCGACCGCCAGGATTCCGTTCTCGGCGTTATCGTTAGCCATGTTCTTCTCCCTCCGCCGAATTCTGGTACAGGAAACAGGCCACCTTATGCCCGGCCCCAACCTCGAAGGAGGGGGGCTTGGTCTCCGGGCAGGGCTCAAAAGCGCGCTCACAGCGCGGGTGGAAGCGGCAGCCGGAGGGCGGGTTTTTATAATCCGGGATGCGGCCCGGAATGCCTTCGGCAAAACCTCCTCCCGTCAGGCGGGGCATCGAGGCCAGCAGCCCCAGAGTGTAAGGGTGAAGCGGATTGGCGAACAGTTCCTCGGTCTTCGAGACCTCGATCATGTTACCGGCGTACATCACGTAGACGCGGTCGGTCATCTCCCGGGCCAGGCCCAGCGCATGGGTGATCAGGACGAGCGAAGTGCCCCGCTGTTCCACCAGGTCTCTGATGAGACTCAATACCTGGTCCTGAATAGTCACGTCCAGGTTGGTAGTGGGTTCGTCGGCGATGAGCAGATCCCGGGCGGTGGCGATGGCGAAGGCGATGCACACCCGCTGCCGCATCCCGCCGCTGAGCTGAATGGGGTAGCTATCCAGCATCCTTTCCGGGTCGGGCAGGCGCGCTTCCCGCAGCGCGCGCAAGGCCACTGCTCGCCTGTCCTTCGTATCGTCGTCCGTAGAGCCTGTGGAATAGCGAATTACATCGTACAACTGTTGGCCGATGGTGAACACCGGGTTGAGGGCGGCGGTCGGATCCTGGAAAATCATAGACAGGCTCCGGCCGCGCAGGTCGTGCAGTGCGCGGCCGCTCATCTTGAGCACGTCCTGGTCGTGGACCAGGATTTCGCCCTGGGGGATGAGGGTCAATTTCGGGAGGATGCGCAGCACGGCCTTCATGGTGGTGGTCTTGCCACAGCCCGTCTCCCCCACCAGCCCCACCCTTTCGCCCATCTCCACCCTGAAGTTGACGCCGTTAAGCACCTTCAGCCTATCGCCGTAGACGCTATACCAGACGTGCAGGTCTCGGATGTCCAGCAGTGGATTAGCCATCGTCCCTCACACCTCCTCCGGGGCGAGCATATCGCGAACGCCATCGCCGAACAGGTTAAATCCCAGCACCACGACCATGATGGTCAGGGCCGGAAAGACCGCGATCCACCATTGGGCGGGCATGTACTTCACCCCATCGGCCACCATCGTGCCCAAAGCTGCTTTGGGAGGCTGTTCTCCCAGGCCCACAAAGCTCAGAGAGGCGCCCACCAGGATCACCCACCCCACGTCCAGGGCCATCTTGGTGAAGATGGAAGAGGCGCAGTTGGGCAGGATCTCGCGGAACAGGATGTGCAACTTGCTGGTGCCTGTCAGTTCTGCGGCCTGCACGTAGTACTCGTTGCTCAGGGAAGAAGCCAGGCCGTAAGTCAGGCGGGTATACCAGGGCCACCAGGAGACGGTCACGGCCATCATGGAGTTCATGAGCGTCGGTTTCAGGATGGAAGCCACCGCCAGGGCCAGGATTAAGGGCGGAATGCTGATGAACACGTCCGTCAGGCGCATAATGAGGGTTGCCAGCCAGGTGCCCTGATAGTACCCGCCCAACAGGCCCGTCAGCGCCCCCAGGGGCACGCTCACCGCCAGGACGCCGAGGGCCATCAACAGGGCGTTCCTGAGGGCAAAGACGGCCCTGGTGAGGACGTCCCGCCCAAACACGTCCGTCCCCATCAGGTGCGCCAGGCTGGGCGGCAGGCTGGCCCCCTTGAAATCAACGAACTTACCGGCGTGCTGAGGGTAGGGGGTAACGTAGGGGGCAAAGATAGCCAGGAAGACGATGACGACCACCATAGCCAACCCCACCACCGATAGCGAGTTTCGAGAGAATTTGTACCAGTTCTTGTACAGGCTATCCCACCTTCTGGCCCAGGGACTCTCGGCCACGTCCTCTACTACCGCAACCTCTCTCACTGCCATTTAAACGCTCCTCCCCCCTACCAGTCTGATCCTGGGATCCAGATAAGCTACGATCACGTCCACAACAATGTTACTGGAAACGAACACGATCCCCAAAATCATCACCACTCCGATGATGCCGTTCACGTCCTTATTGAGCATGGTCTCGATGCCATAGCGCGACAGGCCCGGGAAGTTAAATATTAACTCCACCAGGAAAGCATTGCCGAACAGGGCGGCCATATCCAGGCTCATCACCGAGATGGTGGGGATGAGCGAGGGTTTCAGGAGATACTTGGTCGTCACCACCCGTCTGGGGACACCGTAGGCAATCATAGCCAGAATGTAGTCTTTGTTCTGATTATCGGCCATGCTGGAGCGGGTGATGCGGGCCGCCTGAGACATCCCGCCCATCGCCAGGGAGATAGCCAGCAAGATCATGTGCTTGAAGGCATCCCAGAGCAAAGCCACATTTCCCGTCAGGAGGCTGTCCACGGTTATCATGCCGGTTATAATTGGGGGAGCGGTAAGCCCTTCGCTTATGCGGCCCAGCGTGGGTAAGATGGGCCAGGCGTAGCCGAAGATGAGCATGAAAATCACCGCCCAGGCGAAAGCCGGGGTGACGATCCCCAGATAGGAGAAGATGCGCACGGCGTTATCAAACCAGGTGTCCGGGTATATGGCCGACAGAACCCCTAAAGAGATCCCCCCCACCGCCATGATCAAAGAAGAAAGGATGACCAGTTCTAAGGTGGCCGGCAGAAACTCCCTGATGTCCACCGTTACCGGGCGCCGGGTGAAAAGGGATTGCCCCAGGTCTCCCCTGGCCACTCCGGCCAGCCACAGGACGTACTGCTGGTAGATCGGTTTATCCAGGTGCATATATTGCCGGAGCTTTTCCACCGTCTCCACCGGCGCCCTGGGCCCCAGCGCCATCCTGGCCGGGTCTCCGGGCACCACCCGGGCAATGATGAAAATCACGATAGAAAGCCCAAACAGGACGAATACGGAAAGAGCAAGCCTGCGTACCAGAAACGGGCCCAGTCTCATAATAAGCGATTCCTTTCCATTCCTAACCTACTTTCACCCCTTGAGAAGGGAGGGAAAGCCTGGCTTTCCCTCCCTCAGCGGGCAAAGCGGGAGTTCCCTCAGTCGAGCCCGATCATTCGGACAGCCGTTCCTATCTCTGCTCCGGGAAGACCTTCATGTCGTGCACGTAAGTCACGTAGCCCATGACCGGGCTGACGGGCTCGCCGGCTTTGGCGGACTCGGCGGCCGGGAAGTAGATGTAGTCCTGGTAGGCGCGCTTTTCGGCCTGGTCGAAGATCCAGACGGTGGGGCACAGCTCGACCAACTCTTCCTGGATGGCGGCGTACTTGGCGAAGCGCTCTTCCTGGTCCACCGTAGCCAGGGCCTCGTCGATGCTTGCATCGATGTCGGGGATGCCCAGCCACTCGCACTGTTCCCACGTGCCCTGCGACTTGGAGTGGTAGCGCGACTCCAGCATCGAACCGGCTTCGGAATAGTGCGGGGCCACGAAGATGATGGAAACGTTAGGGGTGGTTTCCATAGTCTGGGCGTCGTCGATCATCTTGCCGAAGGGTTTTTTGTAGATTTCGACGTCGATCCCCAGTTCGGCGCAGTTGCTCTGGAAGAGGAGGGCCAGCTTCTCTTCGTCGGGCACCTCCGCGCACCAGGACAGAGTCAGAGGGTACTCGTCCAGATTGTCGGCATAAGGCGAAAGGGCCAGCTCCTCAGCCGCCTTCTCCGGGTCGCGCGTGTACTGGTAAAGGTTGGGGTTGTGGCCGGGCAGGTTGAAGGGCACGGGGCCTACCGACTGTATGCAGTCGGGCCAGATGTCGGTGATGACGGTCTCGTAGTCCATGATGTAGGCCAGCGCTTTGCGGAAGTGGATGTCGTCGGTGGGCGGTACCTGGGTGTTGAGCATGAGGTTCAGGTTGTGGGCGTTGTAGAAGGTCACGATGTCCACGCCGGGTATTTCGTCCAGGGCTTTCAGGCTCTCCAGGGGCTGGAACTCATCGGAAATCTCTATCTCCCTGTTCGACATCAGGGTGAGCATCGTAACCGGGCTGGTGCTGGCCATCTCCTTGAAGTATTTGGGGGCCCCTTCTTCCCAGCCACCCCACCAGTCGGGGAACCACTCCCCGATCAGGTACTCCTCCATCTTCATCTCTTTGACCTGGTAGGGACCGCTGCCGGCGTCGTGGGTCAGCAGCCAATCCCGGCCATAGTCCCCCTTGTCGCCGTAGATGCCTTCCGCCTGAGCATTGGCCATAACCTCATCTTCGTTCAAGATGTACAGCCGCACCAGAGCCAGGAGGAAAGGCCCGAAGGATTCTTTCAGCTTGAATTGCACGGTGTAGTCATTGATGGCCGTAACCTCTTCAATAGCGGCAAAGAGGTAGGCAAAACCCTCGCCGATTTCCAGCAGGCGACTGGCGCTGAAGGCCACGTCGCTGGCCATCAGCGTATCTCCGTTATGGAACTTGACGTCGTCGCGCAGGTTGAAAGTGTAGGTCAGGCCATCTTCCGAGATCTCCCAGTCGGTGGCCAGGTGGGGCCGGACTGTGCCGTCCTCGTTGGGGAAGACCAGGCTGTCGTAGAGATTGACGATAGCCATGCAGTCCGAGAAGTCGCTGCCTACGGCCGGGTCCATGTAGGTGGGCCAGTCCTCGTCCCAGCGCACGATCATTTCTTCGTCGGGGGCTTGCAAAGCTGGCGCAGCGTTGGCAATGGGCACTGCGAGCAGGAATACCACCATACTGAGACAGAACGCCAATTTTATCGTCCTCATCACAAATTTCCTCCTTCATGAATTATTGGGGCAGCCAGAGCGTTTGGCTGCCATTGTCGGATTCTTCCTCGTCCTTGGTCCCTATCACCCCCTCTCTCTGGTCAATCGCTTTCTGTCTTTCCTTCTCCATTCCCTTTTTTCATCCTCTTTTCATCATGGGGATCAGAGCCAGCACCAAATCCTCCAGAAAGGCGGTAAAGGTGGCCTCCTCTTCCATCACGGTGAATTTGCCGGCCGCGATGCGCTGGCGAATCTCGTCCAATCTGGCGCTTTTAACCTCTTCCCTTTCCAGGATAGTGATCAAGCGGCTGGCAGCATCGATCAGGCGGTAGGGGCCATACAACCTGTTCTCCTGGGGGAGATTGCAGGCGCTGGTTACCATGTAGCATACCAGGCCGAACACCTCAGATTCCAGACGCTCATTCATGTTCGCCGTACTCCTGAAACCACACGACGGCAAAATTTCTGCGGGGTGGGGGCGGGATGTGCTGCGGCCACCCCACGGAGACCAGGATTTGAGGTACGATGTGAGGGGGCAAATCGAGCAGCTTTTGGATCCCGGCCTGATGGAAGGAGCAAATGGCGCAGGTGCCCAGCCCTTCGGCGTGGGCCGCCAGCATGATGTTCTGGGCCGCCATCGCGGAGTCCATCAGGGTCAGGATATCCCGGGCCTGGGTTGAGCCTTTGCGCTCGGCCTCGGCCAGGTCCTGGCAGACGGCGATGATGGCGGGCGGGTCGCCCGAAAGCCCCGGGCTGAGCATCGTTACCTGCCTGACGCCGACCGGGTCAGTGACCACGATGAAGCGCCAGGTCTGGGCGTTGCCGCCGCTTGGGGCCCAGATACCGGCCT
This sequence comes from uncultured Anaerolineales bacterium, assembly GCA_964646625.1. Lineage (GTDB taxonomy): Bacteria > Chloroflexota > Anaerolineae > CAZYHC01 > CAZYHC01 > DAOULT01. The sequence continues at coordinate 36,303 of CAZYHC010000009.1, read as the reverse complement.
CCACCAGCTTGCGCAGCAGCTCCTCGGGAACCGGGTCCGGGCCGAAGGCCCGGATGCTCCTCCGTTCCTGGATTGCCTTTAAGACCTCCATATTCCACCTTCCTCGCAAAATCTGGCCACCAGCCTCTCGCTCACGTGTCTCCTCCCACTATCTGCTCGATGGGCACGTAGGGCACGTCGAACCCGAAGTAGGCGGGCCCCAGATTTGCCAGACCTTTCTCTGTGCGGAACACCTCCGCCCCGCGCTTGCCGATAGCGGCCAACTGGTGGCCTTCGGCGATGTTGGTGTTCGTAATCGGCTCGGCGGTGTGGCGGTCCACCAGGCAAATGAGGTCAGGGCTCATCACGTAGGGCTTGCCGTCCAGCCAGGACATGTGGTTCTCGTTCTTATACCAGACCTTGAAGCTCTTCCCGGCGAATTCCTCTATGCCCTCCAGGGTGTGCGTGCCCCACAGGTAGCCTGCCCGGTCCTCCCACTTTTTCCCGGTAACCACGCCCTTGAACAGCGGCCAGCCGTCCATCGCTTTGGTGGCGGCGGCCACCGGGTCGGCGCCTTCCGCCCGCGCCTGGCGAATGGTCTGCCCCAGTTTCAGGCTCTCGGTCAGCGTCCCCGGGATGGCGATCTCCTTCACCTCCCTGCCTTTCAGCAGGATGCCGGCCATGCACGCCAGGCCAAAGGCCGCCACGCTGAGGAATTTCCCCAGGCGCTCGGCCATACGGGCATTGATGGCCTCTTTGATGATGGCGATGTTCCCCCACTCGTCAACGGCGCTCAGCGGGGCCAGCGCTTTGTCGAAGATGACAGGGGTTATCTGGATTATCTCCGGGATGGCCCGGCCCGCGTAGTCGGCGTCAACGGTGGGCAGTGACAGGCGGGCGGACTGCACTACCGATTCGGCGGTGTTGCCCCCGCCCAGCTCGATGGGGATTACGGCCCCGATTTGCCTGCCGCTGTAGGCTTCCAACTCCTGGATGGCGTTCATAATGGCATTGGGGTAGCGGATTCTGTTCAGGCCGAAGGTCAACATCTCGGCCTCGGCCTCCGGGGTGCGGGGCGCGATCGAACCCATCAGGAACGGACAAACCACCCAGACGTCATCCGCTAGCTCGCTTACATCTCGCCAGCCCAGCCTCAAACCGGCCTCCAGCGCCCCGTGGAGGAGCTTTACCCCTCGTTCTGGAGCGCCCCCACCGCCGGTCCCCAGCACGGTACATCCCCGCACAAAATCCTCGCACTTCTCTTTGCTCTTCAGCTCGTAGGTGGGCATACTTACCTCCCTGAGATAGCTGGTCTTTGCTCGCTCACTGAAGGTCCGGGGAGCAGCGGCGAGCGCAACAGCCCAATAATAGTATATCACATTTTATCTGTCAAGGATATAGTGCACATGCACATCCCAGAGGGCTGATTTGAGGCTCCAACTTGGTTAATTGCACAATCGCCCTTTGACATCTTCGCCCCCCTGTGCTAAAATCATATTACAGGGCCAATGCGGCCAGAGGAGGGGAACAATGGGCAATAATCTCATGGGCATCACGCTCCGCGAAGCTTTGACCTTGGGGCCGTTGCGCCAGGCCGTTGTCCTGGGCGGCAGTGCCGGGCTCGATCGCATCGTAACCACCGTTACGGTGATGGAGACCGACGATGCCTATCGGCTGCTCCGAGGAAACGAACTCCTGGTAACCGCCTTTTTTGCGGTGCGCGACAACCTGGAAAAGCAACTCCATTGGCTGGACGAATTGGCCCGGCGGGGCTGCGCCGGGGTGATCTTTTGCTACATAGGCCGCTACTTCAAAGGTGACATTGAGGCTTTGAGCCGACGGGCCGACGAACTGGCCCTGCCGCTGCTGACCGTGCCGGGCGACAAAGTCCTCTATTCCGACATCATATTGGCGGTGCTCACCGAGCTATTGCAACGCCAGACCAAGCGGCTGGAGCATGCCCTGTCGGTGCACGACCGCCTGACCCAGGAAGCCCTGATGGGGGCCTCGTTAGAAACCCTGATTCGCTCTCTGGCCGAACTGCTGGAGAGCACCATCATCGCCACCGATGCCGACTTCCACGTCATCGCCACCAGCCCCTTCGGAAAAGAAGGGGCGCAATTGCTCGAAGCGATCTTCGACAACGGCGATTGGAAGCCCGGCATAGACCCGGTGGGCCGGGTCATTCACCCGGCCCGCCTGGTTGAAGAGTTGGAATGCGCCTTGAGCGAGCTCGACGAAACTGGCCACCGTTCCTTTGACGTCTCGCTCCAGCCCATCCAGGTGGGGCAGACCTTGAGTGGCTACGTGTTTCTGTTCAAATGCATCGGAGCGATCAACGAGAAGCAGAAATTTGCTCTGAAGCACGGGATGACCGTTATCGCCCTGGAGCGCATGAGAGCCGAAAGCGTGAAGGAAATGGAACGACGCTTGCAGGGAGATTTCCTGGACGAAGTATTGCACGGTTCGATGCGCAGTCCAGAGATCACCGCCAGCCGGGGCCTTTCCCTGGGGATAGACCTGGAGGACAAGCGGGTGGTCATGGTGGTCAGCATTGAGAGCGGCGAAGAGCTCGACCGCCACAAGGCCGCCCTGCCCGGCAACGAGACAAGCCGATACCACGAAGGAATCTACCGCCTGGTGGACAGGACGGTTCGCCAGGCTTCCAGTCGCAGCGTGGTGGTGGGCCGGGGCAGTCGCATCGTGGTGCTGATTGGAGTGGACAGCGATTCCCTATCCTCGAAAGCCATCCAGGAGAGAACCATCGCCCTGGGCGAAGCGATCCTGGAAGAGTTCGAAAGGGCGAAACCGCGCGGCCCCTCACGCTGGGGGCGCACGGCGCGCAACCCCTCCGTGGCCAAATCTCCTGAGCATTCATGGGATGACATACGCCTTTCAATCGGCGTGGGCGGCATCTGTCGCCACCTGTCTGACCTGCATCACAGCTACAACGATGCCCTGCAAGCCATCGAAATAGGACACAGATTGTTCGGCCCAGGCCAGGTGATGCACATCGATGACCTGAGTTTCTACTCCGTGCTCGATTTCGCCTCCGGACGCAAGGAATCGCAGCAGATAGTCAACAACGTGCTGGGGCCGCTCATGGCTTACGACCTGGCTAACGGCACCGACCTGCTCAAAACACTGGAGATGCTCTGCTTATCAGGGGAAAGCCGGAGCGAGGTAGCCAGGAAGCTCTACATCCACCGTAATACGCTGGCCTACCGCCAGACTCGTATCAAGGCAATCCTCGGTTTTGACCCCTTCTCCGGGGCGGGCCAGATTCGGACCAGCATTGCCCTGCTGCTAAACAAGCTCAGGGAAGTCGAACACGAATAGAACAATGTCATCGGCGGTGAACCATCACCCGCACCGTGCCGTCTTCATGGCGCCTCCAACCAGCAGGAGCACCTGGGCCGATTTCCAGGGCCTCCACCCTGCCCAGGGCCACGCCGTTCACCTGCACGGCGTCCACCGCGGGCGCGCCCGGCAGGGGGATGAGTCGCAGCCCTAGCTCCTTTTTTGCCCCTTCCACCTGGACGTTCAGCCGAGAACCCTCGAACGAAGCCGAGATTTGGGTCACCCCGTCGCTGTCGCGCAGCTCGAAACTGCCGCAGTCGAACAGGTAGCCCTCAAAAGTGACCAGGTCGAAGGGAGCATCGCTAAGGTGCTCCGGCGGCTCGACGGTAGGGATCAGGGCATCGGCCCGCACGTACAGAGGCAGCACCTCCAGCGGCACCTCCACGAAGCGCGTCTGGGGGCCTTCGATAACCTGGTGGCTCCAGAAATCCACCCACCGCCCGACCGGGAAGTAGACCGGCCGCCGGCCTTCGCTATTGTAAATGGGCGCCACCAACAGTTCCGCCCCGAACATGTACTGCAAATCCATGGCATAGGTGTTCGGATCGTCTGGGAACTCCAGCACCATAGGACGCATCAAGGGCAGGCTGGTCTCGGCCGCCAGGCTGGCATAGGTGTAGATGTAAGGCAGCAGCCGATAGCGCAGAAGCACGTAATCGCGGAAGATGCGTAAGGCTTCTTCGCCGTAGTCCCAGGGCAGGCGGGTGGCCGTACCATGCGCCCGGGACAGGGGCGACAGGAGGCCAAACTGCGCCCAACGCACGTACAGCTCCGGGGTGGGCCGCCCGAAGAAGCCCCCGATGTCGTGGCTCCAGAAGGCGTGCCCGCACATCCCCAGGCTCAGGCCGCCGCGCAGCGTGGAGGCCATAGCCTGATAGCTACACTTGGGATCACCACCCCACTGGGCGGCGTGGCGCTGCCCTCCGGCGTAGCTCGAACGCGCCCACACCAGGCCGGCGCGCCCGGTCTCTTCCGCCGTGACCTCGGCGACGGCGTCGTTGTAGGGAAGGGGGTAGAGGTTGTGCAACTGTGCGCCCGTCATGCCGTTGTGGGCCACCGCGTCGGCCGGTATCCCTTCCCCGAAATCGGTCTTGAAGACGTCCACGCCCATGCGCAGCAGCGGCCGGAGCAACCCTTTGAGCCAGGCCACCGCCTTGGGGTTGGTCATGTCGATGATGCCCGCCGGGGGGTGACGGTCGCTGCCCCACAACTGGGTGGCGTAGGCCTCGCCCTGGGGCGTCTTCAGCAAATAGCCCTTCTCTTTAGCCTCGGTGAAGCGCTCACTTCCAACGAACAGATACGGATTCATCCACAGGCAGACCTTGAAGCCCATACCCTTGACCTGCTCGATCATGCCCTCGGGGTCGGGAAACATCTCCCCGTCCCAGTTCATGTCCGACCAATCAGGGTATCGTTGCCAGTAGCAGTCCAGGTGCAACACGTCGCAGGGCACGTCGCGCTCGCGCAGCTCTCGGGCGCGGCTCAGCACCTCCTCGGCGCGGTCGCTTTTGAAGCCGGAGGACATCCACAGCCCGAAGGCCCATTTGGGCGGCAGGATGGGCAGGCTGACCAGGCTGGCGTAGCGGGTGATGACCGTTTTCAGCTCCGGGCCCACGATGACGTAGTAGTCGAGGGCGCTGTCGGGCACGATCAGGCTGAAGGTGGCGTGGTTGCTGGCCGCCATGTCGAAGTTGACGCAGGTAACGCTGTCCACGAAGAGCCCGTAGCCCCTGGTGCTCACGAAGAAGGGAACGTTTTTGTAGGCCCGTTCGGTGTGGACGCCGAGGGTATTGTAATGCCACATCTCCAGGCGTTGGCCGCGCTTGTCGAAGTCCGTGAACTTCTCGCCGAAGCCGTAGAAGTGTTCGTCCGGCTCGACGTTGAAAGTATCGTGGAAAGCGACACGCTGCCCCTCCACCTTGCTGAAGCCAAAAGGCAACACCGCCAGGCGGCCCGTCACGTAGTCGTCGGTGTAGTTCTGGTCGAGGATGGCCCGACCGTCCGGCCCGTAGAAGGTGAGGTGGAAGGGGTCCAGGTCGATCTGCACCCTGACCAGGTCGGACGCCAGGGTTACCCGCCCCTCGGACTTTTCCAGCGACACGATGACTTCCTGGTCGGACAGCTCGCGGGCCAGCGTGACCCGGCGCGGGTCGGGGCTCTCCCCTTCGAGCAGGACGCGCACGATCCCCGGCGCCACGATGCTAATAGCCACGTTAATGGTTTCACCCGTCTGGGTGGCGCCCCTCAAAGTCAGGCCCCGCTCGTGCTCTGCTGCAATCGAGGCTTTGGTTACGTACTCTGGCCCCCCGGGATCGTCCGCCTGGCGTACGGGGAGCTCGGGTGGAACGGTGCGAAAGTCAACGTAAGGCAGCACTGGAGGGATGTAGGCCATCTTGGTTCTCCTTTCCTTCTATCACATTATCACCTCACGGGAACGTCACCCCGGCTTGTTGCAGGAAAGCCTCCACCACCGCGGCGGCGTTCTCCGTCGGGGTCTCGGGCTGGAGCGGTTTGGCTGTGCTCAGGATGTAGCCGCCATCCCGCCCCATCTCGCGGCACAGCCTGGCTATTTCGGCTCCGATCTCGTCCGGCGTGCCGAAAGGGATGGTGGACTGCGAACCCAGCCCGCCCCAGAAGGTGATGTGGCTGCCGTAGCGACGTTTGAGCTGGTAGGGGTTCATTCCCTCGGCTTCGGGCTGGACGCTCTCCAGCACGTCGAGGCCGATCTCGATGATATCTGGCATGATGTCCGCCACGCTCCCGCAGCAATGGCTGAGCACGTACCTGCCCGCCTGGTGGACGCGGGCGTACATCCGGGCCAGGCGGGGTTTCAGGAAGCGACGCCACCGCTCAGGCCCCAGCAGGACGCCGCGCTGATAGCCCCAGTCATCGCTGAACATGATCCCGTCCACCGGCAATTCCAGCAGCCGCTCAATGATAGCCAGTTGGTGGTCGGTCACCCGTTCGACCAGTTCGTCGTAAAAGTCCGGATTGGCGACGGCATCTATCAGGGCCTCTTGGAAGCCGCGCAGCACCCAGGTGCGCTCGAACAGGCCGAAGCCGAAAGGGGCCACCAGAAAGCGATCCTGCTGGAGCTCGATGAACTGAAACGCTTCTTCCTCCCAGGCCGGCCCGAAAAGGACCTCTACGTCGGGAAACGCAAACCCCTCCAGCGAAGGCTCCTTCAAGGCAGGCTCGACCAGGTGAAAGGGGCGGCGGTCCACACGCCAGGTGCTGCCGTACGGGTCAGTGTAATACAGGTCGGCCGTTTGATCCACGATCAGGTTGGGAGCAGGCACGCGCTGGATGGCGCTGTCTATCAGGCTCCTCCAGGCATCGCCGCCATAATAAGCGTCCAACCGCTCGACGACCTCTTCTTCGAAACTGATGGTATAGGGGGTAGGGGTGGTCTCCTGGTGGTTGATCTGAGCGAGCACCTGCTCCTTTAGAGTGAGGCTCATGTCATCTCCTCTCTACATTTACGTTCTGCTCATCCATACCTGCGCTCTCTAGAGAAAGGGCTGCCACCGTCGGCTTTCCTCCAGCATGATGAAGTAGTTCGACAGGGGGATGTAATTGGCGACGGTGTTGCCGGAGCCCAGCCCAAACCGTCCTCCTGGCATACACCGCGCCAGGATACCCCGGATGTACTGGCGCAGCGAGGTCTCGTCCAGCCGGGCCAGCTTATCCATGTCCACCCCGCCCAGGGCCGCCACCCGGTCGCCGTAGCGGGCTTTGAACTCGGCTACGGGGAGGATAACGTCCTCGAAGGAGTGGAAAGCGTCGATCTGCACCTCCTCGATGAGGTCCTCGATCACCCCGTCGTTGTACACGTTGCCGCAACAATGATACCAGAGCATTTTGCCGTGCTCGTGGGCCAGGGCCGCGTATCTCTTGAACCAGGGAAACACAAACTGACGCAAGGTCTGGGGGGAAAGCATGGTTGAGGTCTTGAACCCCAGGTCGTCGCAGTGAAAGATGGCGCCCACCTCCTCCATGCCAATGACCGATTCATAGTAATCGTAGACCTTTTGGCCCCAGCGGGCAAAGACCTGGGCCACCAGCTCCGGATCATCGTACAGCAGGTAAAAAAGTCCCTCGTACCCGAGCAGGGTCTCCATCACGTGCTCGAAGAGCGAGGCCGATACTATTACCTTCATCCCTGCCGGGAGGTTCCGGGCCAGGAATTCGCAGGGTAAGAGGTCTGGCCTGATCTCGTCCCAGGGGAATTGTTCGAACTCCTCCCAGGAGGAGATGAGGCCCCGGCTTTCGTCCACCCACTCCCGCTCGCCGCGTGGAAGTGTGGCCGTATCCCCTGCCCATCGCCGCCTGGGAAGAGGGTGATTAACCCACCTCAGCCGGGCGCGTACGTAGTCATAGCCCAGCCGGTAGTGCAGGGTGACGACCTGCTTAAAGTGAGGCTCTTTCGGCTCCTCTGTCCAGCGGTCCCAGGCAAGCCACGGTTGGCCCAGATAGCGTTCGACGATGGCCTGCAACACCTCTTGATCCACGCCGAGCTCTATGGGGTGAACTCGTCGGGGTTCCTGCTCGCCTTTCAGCACCCGCTCCAGTGCTGCAAAATCGGGGGCCGGGTGCTCCAACAAAGGGTTCGTCATTAGTTCACTCATCCTTTCAGTCCCGTCAGGGCCACGCCCTGTATGATGTAACCCTGTAAGAAAATGTAGAGGAGGATGATCGGCGCAATAACCGCTACGGAGGCGGCCGTGAACAGGCCATACTCCACGAAGTACTCACCGACGAATTCCATCAGGCCCAACGTAACGGGATACATTCTATCGGTGGTGGCCACTACCAGAGGCCACAACAGATCGTTGTACCTGAAAATGAAGGAGAAGATAGCCAGGGCCATCACGTGGCCGCGCACCAGCGGCATTACTACCGACCAGAAGATGCCCAGGGTGGAAGCGCCATCTATCCTGGCCGCGTCTAGCAGGTCGTCCGGCACGCCGAACATCGCCTGGCGCATGAGGAAAATCCCGAAGGGATACACTACCCAGGGCAAGATCATGCCCCAGTAGGTGTTGAGCATGGGGATGCCGAAGATCCTCTGAATTTGCACCAGGAGGCCGTGCAGAGGCACCACGTAGATGGCGAAGGGCACCATCATAGTAGCCACAATTAACCCGAACAGCAGGTTGCCAAACTTGGAAGGGTGCTTGACCAGGGCAAAGGCGATCAACGGGCTGGTGATTATGACCACCAGGGTTACCCCCCCTGCGTAAATGAAAGTGTTTAAAAAATACCTGGCGAACTTGGGGGTCCATACCTTGATGTGGTGCTCCAGGGTGAAGGTGTGGGGCCACCAGGTAGGCGGGATCCTGAGCAACTCTGGGGTCTCCTTCACGGAGGAAACGATGACCCAATAGAAGGGCACAAAGAAGATGAGGGCCACGATCCCCAGTGCGAGGCAGAGGAGAACCCTTTCCAAGGTGGCCCGCCTCAAGCGTGAAACTGTGGCCCTGTCCGACACACGCCTTTGCAGTTCGCTTCCTATCATTCCTGCCTCCTATCGCCCAATCTAGTATTCGAACCTGGTGCGGATGACCCGGAACTGGATAAAAGTAATAGCTACTATGATGATGAACAAGATGACGGCTATGGCGCTGGCGTAGCCTTCTTTCTGAAAGTTGAAGGCCGTCTGGTAGATGAGTAAGACCAGGGTGGTGGTCGCTCTCAAGGGCCCGCCGGGGAGTTGGCCCAATTGCGCCGTCATGACATAGGCTTCGGTGAACATCATCAAGGTGTGAAGAGTGCTGATGACAATAGCAAAAAGGATCGAAGGAGCGAGCAGAGGCAGGGTGATATGCCGGAACAGAGTCCAGCGGTTGGCACCGTCAATCCGCGCGGCCTCGTAGAAAACATCGGGAATGGTCTGTAGTCCTGCCAGGTAAATTATCAGGACGTACCCCGTGAAGTTCCAGATGCTCACAATCGACAGGGAGGGCAGCGCCGTTGTCGCGTCCATCAGCCAGCGCACCGTGCCTAGCCCCAGCCTGCTGAGGAAGGCGTTGAAGAGGCCGATGCGCGAGGGCTCGAACATATAGCGCCATACGATGGCCACGGCCACCAGGGGAACAACGTAAGCCATGAAGTAAGAAGCCGTCAAGAACCCCCGCATCGTTACGTTCTTGACCGCATTGACCAGCACGGCCAGGAACAGGCCCAAGACCACCACCGCCGGCATGACCATCAACATGTAAGAGAGGGTAACCTGGATGGACTTTAAAAAGATCGGATCGTCGGTGAACAGTTTCCGGTAGTTTTCCAACCCCACCCAGCTTATCTTGAACATAAACTTCTCCGTGAAGCTCCATACGAAGGTCTGAAGGATCGGGACCCAGAGCACCACCAGCAAGTAGATAGCGGTCACCACCAGGATAGCGGCAGCCACTTTGTTCTTGGGAAAGAATCTCTCGGCAGGCAAAATCGAATCTCCTTTCTCAGAGAGAGTAGGGATAGGCTCGTATAGTATAGAGCCTATCCCTACTGCTTCGTAGTTATCCCATCATGCCTCTGGTTGCTCCCACTCGGCCTTCCACCCCTCTTTACCGTTCAGCAAGGGCAGATCCATCTCAGCCAAAATCTTGTCGATCTTAGCCTTATGGTCGGCGAGCACAGTCTCGATGGCCTCTCCCTGATTCACAATCCGCTCCCAGGGTTCCTGATGCATCAGCGGGGTGACCTCCGCAGGCCAGACCCCATCGGCGTGGAAGCCGCCCGGCTTGGTGGTGAGGGCAACCCCGCGCCACTTCGGATTCTCCTCCGTGAACTGTTCTTCTTTGTTCAACTCCAGGAGGGAGGGTTGGAGACCCCGCAGCACCACGTAGCGCCGCTGATAGTCAGGGCCCACCAGATAGCGGTAAAGCGCCCAGACGGCTTCAACCTGGTCCGGCTCTTCCTTCTGGGTGGTGACGCAGAAACCCAGGTCGTCGCTGGCACGGCCGTAGAGCGGCTCGCCGGTGAAGGTGGGCAGGGGAATGGTCCCAAAGTTGGTGTCGGGGTATTGGTTCTCAAGGAACCCGAAGCCAAACCCAAACTGAACGCCGGTGACTGCCAGCCCCTGGCCGACGCGGTCTTGGGGCGTCAGGGGGGCGGTCCTGAAGTCCAGCTTGTGTACATCCAGCAGGTCCACAACAAACTGGTATGCCTCCACGTTGATTGGGTCGTCGAGCATGGACTCTTTGCTGTTCTTGAACAGCCAGCCGCCTTTCTGGTAGGCGACGGAATCCCAGAACCACGGCGTGCCGGTGAAAGTAAAGCCCCACTGCGTGATCTCATCCCCCTCCCAGACGGTCACCTCCCTGGCCCACTCGATGAAATCCTCCCACTTGGGCGGGATATCCTCCGGCTTATAGCCCAGTTCGTCCAGGAGGTCTGCGTTGTAATAGACCACGCAGGGCATGTTGCCGTTGGGCACGGCGTAATAGGACGGGCCAGGAGAGATCTTGTAGAAATCCCCTATGCGTTTGCCCATCTCCTGGGGCACGTCTAAGACCTCTTCAGGAATGGGGTGGACGAAGCCCTGTTTCAGAAACCCCGGCAATTGAGTTTCGTCCAGAGCAGTGATATCCGGCGACTGACCTGCGGCGTAGGCCGTGGCCATCTTGGCTGGGATCTCGCTTTCGGGGACGAACATGACCTCTACCGTGAGGTGCGGATACTGCACCTCAAACTCGGACTTCATCACCTCCTCGGTCATCACATTGATGGTGCGACGATCGGCGAACCAGGCGGTGAGTGTGATCTTGTCCTGGGCCAGAGGCGCCGCCGCGATTGGCTCGTACCTGGAGGCCACGGCCAGGCCGGCGGCGGTCATGGCGCTCAGGCGCAAAAAGTCACGCCGACTAAATTTTTTCCCTTTCATCGTTTTTCCTCCTTTGCTTTCATGAAATATGCTCCACACCACTCAGGCGTATAGATCACCTTTCCCTGTTGGGGCAGGCACGATGACCCACACCCATTTTCAGCGACTTTTGTTTCAGATTCCTCACCACCTCCTTCCAGCCCTTACACGATCGCTGCTGAAATGTAAAATGTTACATTTCAGATTATAGCATAACTGGCCCCTCCTGTCAATCCCGGCGGTTCGGCGGGTGCGTCCAGATTTTAGGCGAGTCTCTTTTCGCCCGCTCCCAGTCCCCGTCTCGGGGACATATTGGATAGCGTCACGGTGTTTCACGATCACCGCCCCCGGGGACGAGGGCTGGAGCAATTGTCACCTCCCAAAAATTTGGGACAGACCCTTCGGCGTTGACGGGAGGGGTGAGTTGTGCTATAATGTAAAATGTAACATTTTACATTTCAGTATAGGAGTTACAGGTGGACTTAGCATACCCGCCCCTGGACCATACGGACCTGACCGAGCAGACCTATAAGGTGCTGAGGGACAAAATACTCAGACGCCAATTGCAGCCGGGGGAAAAGATCTCGGTGGAGGAGGCGGCCAATGGGCTGGGGGTGAGCCGCACCCCGGTCATGGTCGCCCTTCAAAAGCTGGCCAGCGAGGGTTTGGTGGAGATCATACCCCGGCGGGGAACGTTCGTCACCGAATTGACGGCGCGCGACGTGGCCGAGTTATTCGACATTCGCCTGATGATCGAGCTGTATGCGGCCGAGTTCATTCTGAAAGCCGGCAAGGCCGACCAGTTCCTTGCGAACGTCAAGGAGATGATGGCGGGCATGGAGCAGGCGATAATCCACAACAACTATGGGGACTATGAGACTTTTATCGCCAGGGACCGTGACCTGCACCTGGCGCTGGTCAGGTTGACCGAGAACCAGCACCTGGTTAAAATCTACAGGGACATGAACGTGCACATGCACGTGGCACGGGCGCACTACATGAAAAGTGTTGAGAACGCGCGTCAGGCCCAGCGGGAACACGAAGCCATCGTGGGGGCCTTCAGGAACGCCGCTCTGGACGAGGTGAGGGAGGCGTTGCGCACCCACATCGGCAATGTGCAGGCCCGGCTGCTCGCAATCCTCGATGAGCACGGAGGGAGACTCTAAACGAGTTGCACACAACAGAGAAAGGAGCAAGAGTATGCAAACGCGAAAACTGGGATACAGTGACCTATACGTGACGCCGATTGGGCTGGGCACGTGGTCCATCGGCGGCGGGGGATGGGCCGGCGGCTGGGGGCCACAGGACGATGCCGACTCAATCGCCACCATCCAGCGCGCCCTTGACCTGGGCCTCAACTGGATAGATGCCGCCCCGTATTACGGCCTGGGTCATTCGGAGGAAATCATCGGTCAGGCCATCGCTGGCCGGCGAGACGAAGTCATCATCACCACCAAGTGCGGCCTGGTCTGGGAGGAGGGCACTACCGAGATCTATAACAGCCTCAAGGCCGAAAGCGTCCGCCGGGAGGTCGAGGCCAGCCTGCGCCGCCTCAACGTAGAGGTCATTGACTTTTACCAGATCCACTGGCCCAAACCGGACGAGGACGTCGAAGAAGCCTGGGGCGTCATCGCCGACCTGATCCGGGAGGGTAAGGTGCGTTACGGCGGCGTCTCCAACTTCACCGTGGCGCAGCTCGAGCGGGTGCAGGCCATTCACCCGGTGGCCTCCTTACAGCCGCCTTACAACATGCTTGTGCGCTACGCCGAAGACGAACTGCTGCCCTATTGCGCGGCCCACAACATCGGCGTGATCGTCTACAGTCCGCTGCAAGCGGGGCTGCTGACGGGCAAATTCACCAAAGAGCGCGCCGCCAGTCTGCCCGACGACGACTGGCGGAAGCGGAGGCACCATTTCCTGGAGCCTGAACTCAGCGCCAACCTGGCGCTGGTCGAAGAGTTGCGCCCCATCGCCGCACGCCGCGGCATCACGGTGGCGCAGTTAGCCATCGCCTGGGTGCTGCGGCGCCCGGAGGTGACCTCAGCCATTGTCGGGGCGCGTCGTCCCTCCCAGATCGAGGAGGCTGTGGGGGCTGGAGACCTGGTGCTCTCGGCAGAGGAGCTTGCCGAGATCGGGGTACTCCTGGAGAAGCGGGGCCGGGTGGAGAGATAAGCGCCGATCAGAGAGGCCGTCCTCCCCGTCTGGCGTCGGCGGTAGCATGGACGATCTCGGCCGCGATCTGGTCGAGGGGCAGCGAGATATCTACCCCGCCCAGTTCCACCGCCCGGCGGGGCATACCGTAGACCACCGAGGTGGCTTCATCCTGCGCCACCGTATATCCCCCCCTCTTGTGGATGGAGCACAGGCCCAACGCCCCGTCATCGCCCATGCCGGTGAGGATCACCGCACAGGTCTCATCCGCGCAGCAGTTGGCAATCGAGCGGAAGAGCACATCCGCCGAGGGCCGATGCAGGGTGTCGGACGGTTCGGAGCTCAGGCGCGCCACCAGCCCGGCGTTGGTGCGGGCCACCGTCAGGTGCACCCCTGCCGGCGAGATCAGGGCCAGGCCGGGGGTGAGCGGCGCGCCATCTTCGGCTTCGCCGACGGTGATTGGCGACAGCTCGTTCAGCCGGTCGACCAGCGGACGGACGAAGCCGGGAGCAATGTGCAGCACGATGACCACCCCCGCGTTAAGGTCAGCCGGCAGGCGCGGCAACAATTGGTGGAGCGCCACCGGCCCACCGGTCGAGGCCACGATGGCCACCAACCGTTTACCCCCGACCGCGCCGGGCTCGCCCCGCAGCCTGGCCGGCGGCTCTGGGTGTCTTCGTGAGAGCTCCTCTACGATGGCCTGGAACCTATCGCGAGTTACGCCCACGTCGGCCGCGACCTTGACGTTGCTGGCATAGGCGGCCCTGACCTTCGCTATTAACTCCCTGCGTATAGTGTGAATATCGAGCGAGACCGGGCCGGAAGGTTTGATCACAAAGTCAACCGCACCCAGCGCCAGCGCTTCCAGGGTTTCTTGCGCCCCTTCGTAGGTGGCCCCACTCACTATCACGACCGGGGTTGGAGCCTGGTGCATGATGTGCTTGAGCGCCGTCAGCCCATCCATCACCGGCATCATCAGGTCCAGGGTCACCACGTCTGGCCGCAGCTTTTGAATCTTCTCCAGAGCCTCGGCCCCGTTCTCGGCGATGCCCACCACCTCGATCTCCGGGTCACTTTCGAGGAGGCGCGGCAGGTTGCGGCGCAGGAAGAGAGAATCGTCTACCACCAACACGCGGATTTTTGTCATGTTCCCTGGCTCCCCTCGGCAGGTTCAGCGCCAGAACCTCCTGCTCCGGTTGCGCCGTTGACCAGCAACTTTTGAACGTTCAATTCGATCAGTATCCGTCCGTCCAGGGTCGTCACCTGATCGTAATATTCCGGGTCAATGCGGGCCACTCCCGGCGGGGCGGGTTGAAAGTCGGCCCGGGGCAGCCGTGCCAGGTCGAGCACCCTGTCCACCCACACGGCCACCGAATAGCCCGGCCCTTTGAGGATAATCAGCCGATTATCCGGCCCGTGCGGTTTGAGGTGCAGGCCAAATTTTCGACGCAGGTCCAGCACCGGCAGCACCACCCCGCGCAAATTGATCAGCCCCAGAACGTGCGGGGGCACGTTTGGCAGGGGCATGAGCGCCAGCGGTGCGCGCACCTCGATTACCTCGGTAGCAGGCACGCCGTACAGTTCGTCGCCCAGTTCGAACACCACCAGGTTGCGCAGGCGGTGTTCTGAACCTGGGGAAGGGTCGGCGTCCGCCGGGGCCGCCTCCCCTGCCCCGGCATCCACCTCGCCGGAGAATAAAGTTTCAAATGTGGAGTCCACCTGGCTCAACTCATGCTGCTCGTCCGAGGTGAGCAATCGCTCCAGATCGAGCATTACGAGCAGCCGGTGGCCCAGGTGGGCCACGCCCTGGAGATAGAACTGGTCGATTCCGGCAATGACCGGCGAGGGCACTTCAAAGTCGTGCGTCTTCACCCACCTCAGTTCGGAGACCGAGTCCACCACGAAACCCACCAGGCCGACTGACAGCCTGACGACGATGGCGCAGGTCTCGGCCGTCGGCGGGCTCACCCCCAGGCTCAAACGTTTTCTTAGATCCACGATCGGCACGACGTGTCCCCGCCGCTTGATCAGCCCCTCGATGTACCCTGGCACGCCGTCCATGTGTATTAAGTCGGTAGGCTGGACGATCTCCTGCACCAGGGCCACATCCACCACGTATTCGTGCCCCGCCATTTTGAAGACCAGTACCCGCAGGTCAGGTTGGGCGTACTTGCGGCGCAGGGGCAGAGGCCCTGTTTCGGCTGCTGGGGGGACTCCCTCCGGTCCAGCGATAGCGTTAGTTGCGTGCTGCCGATTTTTCATCTCACACCTTGAATTGAGCGGCCGCCTCTCTGAGCCGCTCGGCCAGGTTAGAGAGCTCCACGCCGATTTGAGCCGTCTCCCGCGTGGCGGTGGCCGTCTGCTGGCTGCTGCCCACCATGGCCTCAATGGCGTTGGCGATCTCTCCACTGGCCAACGACTGCTCCGAGGTCGCGGCCGAGATGTTCTGCACCATGTCGTTGACCGAGGCCGAGGCCTCCACAATGTCGGCCAGCGATGTGCCAGACTCCTGGGCCATGGCTGCGCCCTCGGAGATGGCTTGAGCGGCGGCCTGGGTATCGGCCTGCACCGCCCCGATCAACTCTGCGATCTCCTCGGTGGCCTGGCTGGTGCGTCCCGCCAGCTTGCGAATCTCTTCGGACACCACGTCAAAACGCGCCCCGGCCACGCCGGCCCCGGCGGCCTCGATGGCCGCGTTGAGGGCCAGGATGTTGGTCTGGGCGGCGATCTCTTGAATGAGACTGACTATTTTGCCGATCTCGTCCGAACGGGCACGCAGGCGCTGCATGATCTCATCGGCCCGCTCAAGTCCGGTGGCCGTGTCGGCGGCCAGTGTTCCCCCGCTGCGGGCGCGCTGGCTGGAGGCGGTCGAAGCCTGGGCAGCCAGTTCGGCGTTGCGCGCTACCTCCTGTATGCTGGTCGCCATCTCCTCCACGGCGCTGGAGGTGCGGCTGATCTCGTCGGACTGGGCCACCGTGGTGCGGGACAATTCCTCCGCGGAGCTTGCCAACTGGGCCGCCGTGGTCGAGAGGCGGACGGCGTCGTCGCGCACCCCGCTGATGATCCCGCGCCAGGTGGCAATCGCCGTGCCCAGCGCCGTGCCCAGCTCCCCCACCTCATCTTTGGATTTGGAGCCTGCCTGGATTTTCTGGGTCAGATCGCCCTCGGCCAGCACAACGGCGGCGTCGCGCAAGGTCATAATCGGTTTGACGATGGAGCGGGCGATGAGGAAGGCCACCACGCCGATGGCCACTACCAATAGCAACGCGGCCGTCACTGTACGCCGCGTGACGGAGGCGGCTATGGCATTCACTCTCTCCAGCGAGAACCCAATGCGCACCGCGCCCCAGTGCTCGCCATTGACCCGGATGGGCGCCGAGATGTCCCACAGCACCTCCCCCGTGTCTCTATAATACACCTGGTGCAAGATGGGCTCGGTGTTCTTGGCCGCCGCGATGCCCACCGGGTCGTCGAAAATACGCTTGGTCCGATTACCTGCCAGGTCGGTCTCGTAGTCGCCGGTGAGGGGCTTCGAGTAGCGGGTGTTGTGGGTGGGAAGATAGCCGTTTACGTCCACCGCC
Source organism: uncultured Anaerolineales bacterium (assembly GCA_964646625.1). Classification (GTDB taxonomy): domain Bacteria; phylum Chloroflexota; class Anaerolineae; order CAZYHC01; family CAZYHC01; genus DAOULT01. The sequence goes on along the minus strand of CAZYHC010000009.1, from coordinate 19,368 downwards.
ACGGCGTACTGGACGTCTTCGTCCTCCAGATACGCATCTTCTATCCCCAGAATATTGGCGTCGGTGAAGCCATCGTAGGCGGTATGATACTTTTGGGGGTTGGTATCTGGTATGGGCCGGTAGTCGGTATCGAAGACTCCCCTCTCGGTCAGCCGTTCGCTGGCGATGGCGTCCTCGAGAACGTGGCTGATAGCCTCGGCCTTGCTGAGCGCCATGCTTTTACCCTTTTGCCGCAGGGCCTCTTCCAGCGCCTCTCTCTGGGCCTGCACGTCGTAATAGACAAAGATAGCCAGCAAGGCCGTCATCACCCCTGCGATGAGCAGCGACGTTTTTATTTGCAAACTGCCAAAAATCCACATCCAAGTCTTTCGTAACATGTTCTCTCCTTTTCACAGGCGGGGATTGCCCAAAATCTCTCAGTCCGCCAGCTCTTCCACATCCAGGATGGGGGTCACCGAGCCGTCCGGCAGGATGGCCGTACCCTCGACGCCCCGCACCGCCCCCAGATACGGACTGAGGGGCTTGATGACCACCTGCTGCTTGCCCACCAATTCATCCACCACCAGCACTTCGTCCCTGCCAAGCCGGTGAACCACGATGGCCGGGTTGAGAATACCTGCGGAGCTTGTCTCGCAGGGTAATGGGGCGCCGCTCTTGTGGGGCAGCCAATCCCGCAGGCGGCGCACCGGCAGGGCCACGTTGCGAATAAAGACCACCTCGCGCTGCTGCATGGTCTGGATGGCGTCGGAGGCGATGCGGAGCGTCTCGCGCACGATGCGCAACGGCAGGGCGTAGGTATACCCGCCCACGCCCACCAACTGCACTTGTAGAATGGCCAGGGTCAGCGGCAGTCGAATCACAAAGGCCGTTCCCTGGCCGGCTTCGGTTTCCACGCTCACACTCCCGCGCAGGCGGCGCACGTTCTGGGCCACCACGTCCAGCCCCACCCCCCGGCCGGATACGTCCGTCACCTGGGCCGCGGTGCTAAAGCCTGAGGCAAAGATCAGGTGGATGGCTTGTGCGTCCGACAGGGCCTCCACCTCTTCGGCCGCGTACAGGCCGCGCTCCACCGCCACGCGGCGCACCCGGTCGGGGTCAATGCCGCCCCCGTCGTCGGCAATGCGCAGGATCACGTCGTCGCCCCGCCGCTGGGCCGACAGGTGAATGGTGCCCTCTTTGGGCTTGCCCCTCCGCCTCCGCTCCGCCGCCGGTTCCAGGCCGTGATCCACCGCATTGCGCAGCAGGTGGACGAGCGGATCGTACATCTGCTCAGAGACGGCCCGGTCGAGAGGAGTGTCGCCCCCCTCAATCACCAGGCGCACCTGCTTGCCGCGCTCGCGGGCCATGTTGCGCACCACGCCGCTGAAACGATTGAACAGGCGCTCGACCGGCACCAGCCGCACGGAGGTGACCGCGACCTGTAGCTCGCGGGTGAGGCGGTTGATGACCGCCGCATTGCTCATGAGCGATTCGTTCCGCGACGGCTCGGCGATAGCCAGGAGAGCATTGCGGGCGGTGATGAGTTCGCCCACCAGCTCCATCATGGTGTCCAGGGTCTTCACCTCGACACGCAGGGTGGATTCTGCCCGGGCCGGGGCCGCGCTCAGCTCCGCCTGGCCGGGGGGCGAGGCGGCCGCAGCCAGCACTTCACCTCGCAGGGCGGCCTCCAGACGGGCGACCAGCGGTTCTACGTCCATCTCGCCTGTCCCGCCGCGCAGCACCTCTTCCCGCATGGCAGTGAGCAACTGCACCCCCGCAAAGACGGCGTCGATCAGTTCGGGGGTCATGGTCAGTTGTTCATCTCGCAGCGCGCCGAACACGTCTTCCATCTTGTGGGCCAGCACCTGGATGGACTCGAATCCCACGAAGCCGGCGGTGCCCTTCAGGGTGTGAACCTGGCGAAAGATGGCCTTGATCAGGTCCAGGTCGCCGCTCTGTTCCAGTTGAACCAGCAGCGGCCCCAACTGGTCGAGAATCTCCTGCGACTCGGCCAGGAAATCTTCCCGCATTTGAGCGAGGAGTTGAGCGTCGAGATCGTCGGTCTCAGTCATAGGGACTCCTGATCCTCAGCCCGCAATCCGAAATGGAGTCTCGTGGAGTCTCGTCGTTCCCTAATCATTCTTCCGACCCCAGGATGGCCCCCACGCGCCCCAACAGTTGGACGGGCTTGAAGGGCTTGATCATATAGTCGGTCGCTCCCAGCGCCAGCGCCCGGTCACGGTCGGCCTCCTGCCCTTCGGTGGTCAGCATCAAAATGGGCAGGTCAGCCCACTCCGGCCGTGCGCGGACGATCTTGAGCAGGGATAGACCGTCCAGGCGCGGCATGTTGATGTCCAGCATGACCAGGTTGAACTGATCGCGCTCCAAAGCTTCCAGGGCCTCCATGCCGTCGGCGGCCGTCACTACGGCGTAGCCCTTGAGCCTGAGTGCCGATTCGACCATTTTGCACACACTGGTCGAGTCGTCCACGACGAGAATTGTGTTCGTCATTTTGCTTTTCCTCTCCGCGCCTGTTGCAGCACAAACGCGAATCACAAACCGAAGGAGCACATCATCACATTGCACCTTTCATACATTATGTCCTACGTTTTCACGTGCTCTTGCGATACATAATCGTTCCCCCCACCCGTGCCGTCTCAAAGGGGGTAATGGTATGGAAAAGGATCTCAGAATGCCCCAAGGTGAGATAACCGCCTGGTTTGAGGGCGGCGTGAAAATTGGTCAGCGCGGCCTGGCGGCTCTGGTCGTCAAAGTAGATGATCACGTTCCGGCACAGGATGACGTCCATTTCTCGCACACGCCGGGCCAGGGTCGGGTCAATCACGTTGGCCTGGCCGAAGCGCACCAGCCGCCGCGCCTCTTCACAGACTGCCCGCCGGCCATCGGGCGTCGGCTGGAAGTACCTGGCCAGCCAGCGCGGTTCGGTGCGGCGCAGACTGTGCAGATCGTATATTCCGACACGGGCCATTTCCAGGGCGCGCTGACTGATGTCGGTGGCCAGAATTTCAAACCGCTCCACGGCCGTGGCCGGGCAGCTTTCCAGCAGCAGCATCGCCAGGGTGTAGGGTTCCTCGCCGGTGGCGCAGCCGGCGCTCCACAGCCGCACCGGCTCATCGCGCTTCATCAGGTCTGGCAGCATCACCTCGCACCAGGCTTCCAGCGGCCCGGTCTCGCGAAAGAACCAGGTCTCGTTGACTGCCACCGCATCAATCAACTGCTGCATCTCTTCGCCGCTGTGCGCATCGTACTTGAGAAAGTAATAATACTCCTGCGCTGAGGAGATGTTCCTGGCCCGCAGCCGGTCGGCCAGCCGCGTCTGTAGAAAGGCGATCTTGCTGTCGTCCAGCCAGATGCCGCAATGCTCATTGATCAGCCGTCGCAGCGCGTCGAAATCGTCAAAGCCCAAAGTGAAGGATGGCGTTAGCATTTAACTTAACGACTACCAGGAGACAAAGAATCAGCGCCTTTCTTTCTATAGGGCTGCGAATCGTCATATTTCACTAAATGATAGTTCTACATCGCATATCAGGTTTCACCGATGGCACGCAATGCTGCTTCGGCCGCCTGGCGCACGCGCGGGTCCGGATCGTTCCCCAGGGCAGCCAACGGCTGGCGAGCGGCCGGCGTACCCCGCTTGCCCAGTGCTCGGGCGGCGGCCCGCCGCACACTGGCCTGGTCGTCGCTTAGCAACGCTATCAGCGCGACGCTGGAAGCCGAACCGGGCACACTGCCGAGGGCTTCGGCCGCCGTCCGGCGAAAGTCAGGGTCGGGATGGCGACTCAGGGCCTCCAGGGGCTGGGTGGCGCGGGGGTCGCCCAGCTTGCCCAGGGCGTTGGCTGCGGCCAGCTCCACCGGCGCGGCATCTTGTTCCAGCGTTTCCAGCAGGGCCTCCACTGCCTCCAGGTCGCCGAGTTCGCCCAGGGCGCAAGCAGCCGCGTAGCGCACCCACATGTTGCCATCGTGTAGCGCACCCAGCAGCCCCGGCACAGCCCGCTCGTCCCGCAGCAGACCCAGGGCCTCGGCCGCCAGTTTACGCACCTGCCAGTCTTCGTCCAGCAGGGCGTTCAGCAGCGCCGACCGCGCCCGTGGCACGTGCCGCCGGCCTAGCACACTGGCGGCAAAGCGGCGCACGGCCGGATCGGGACTGTTCAAGGCCTCGATGACGTAAGCCTCGGCCGATTTGTCCTCGATCAGACCGAGGGCCTGGATGGCGGCCTCGCGCACTTCCGGCCGGGCGTCGCGCACCATCGGCGCCAGCCGGATCACCACCTCGCGGGTGCCTACCCGGGCCACTGCCTGGGCGGCCTCACTGCGCACCTCGTACACCGGGTCTTCGAGCAGGCCCAGCAGGGCGCGGGCGGCTTTGACGCTCCGCAGCCTGCCCAGCGTGCCGGCGGCTGCCCGACGGACCGAGGGCTCCGGGTCCCTCAGACCGCCCACCAGCGGGTCGAGCGCCCGCAGATCGCCTACCTGCCCCAGACTCTCAGCGCTGGCCATCCGCACCGGCCCGGCTGGATCGCTCAAGCCCTGGCACAGGGCCTCCAAGGCCTCGGGACTGGCGATCTGGCCCAGCACTCCGGCCAGTTGGGGCCGATGCTCGGTGGCCGGATCGCTGAAAACTCGCAGCAAGGCCGGCAGGTCCCGGCTGCCCAGGCGGACGACGGCCCGCAAGGCGGCCTCTTGCACCTCCTCCGCTTCGTCGTCCAGCCGGGGCAGCAGCAAAGAGAATATTTCCCCGCTCCCCACCCATCCCAGAGCCGTCACCGCCGACCGCCGCACGGCGTCATCCGCCACTGTGAGGGCACTGGAAAGCAGGGCCACCACCTCCGGCTGATCCAGCGTGGTCAGAAACCGGGTCCCGTGCCGTTCGTCGATCCGCCCCAGGGCGGCGATCGCCGCGTGGCTGACCATGGGGTTTTCGTCGTCCACGTAGTTGAGCAGCGTCCGGCCGGTGGCCTCGTCGCCCAGCCGGCCAAGCGCCTCGACGGCCGGAAAGCGCAGCCACGGATCTTCCAGGAAGGCCGTCAGGGGCTCGACCACCTGCGGGTCGCCGAGGTGCCCCAGGGCCTCGATGGCCGGAAAACGCGCCCACTCGTTGGTGCGCAAAACTTCCAACAGCGGCCCCACGGCCCGCCGGTCGCCGATCTTGCCCAGCGCTTCGGCCGCCGCGTAGCAGACGTTTTCGTTCGGGTCGCTCAGCGCCGCCCGCAGCGGTTCGAGGGCGGCCGGGGCGCCTATGTTTCCCAGCACGTTGGCGGCAAAGATGCGCACATCGCCATCCGGGTCGGAGAGCCGGCTCTCCATAGCCGGCAGCGAGCGGACATCCAGACGGGTCAGCACCTCCATAGCCTGATTGCGCGCCGTCGCATCTTCCAGGCGCAGCATCTCGGCCAGACCCTCGATCGTGTCCTCACTGGCCAGGTCGATCAGCCCATCGGCGGCAATCTGCCGGATGTAGGGGCTGGAATCGGCCAAGGCCTCCATCAGCAGCGCGTCTGAAAAGGGCTGCCTGAGCACGGTCAACTCCAGACAGGCGGCCTGGCGGATGGCCTCGTCCGGGTGATGCAGTTGTTCACGGTAGGATAAAAAGTCGCTGGCCTCTTCGATGGTGCGACCGAACTGGCCAAAGTCAGGCTCAGGGCCAGGCATTTCAGAATTCATGACCACCTCTCTGCCGCCGGCTCTCCATCATCCGCCGTCTGCTCAAGTGGAATACTTACGGGGAATACTTACTACGAACGTCGTCCCTTTACCCGGCACCCCTTCAGATTCAGCGCGGACGGTGCCCCCATGGGCCTCGACCACCTCCTTGACGATGAGCAGGCCCAGTCCAGTGCCGAGAATGCCAATAGTGGCCTCGCCGGGGATGCGATGGTATTTGGTGAACAGAGCGGGCAGTTGGTCAGGCGGGATGCCACTCCCCGTGTCGCTGATGCGAAACACGGCCTGCTCCTCCTCCACGCGCAACTGCACCGTGATGCGTCCCCCCTCGGGCGTGTACTTGACGGCGTTGGATAGCAGGTTGTCTAGCACCTGCTGGAGCCGTTCGGCGTCGGCGCGGGCGGGGACAGGGTCAGGCGGCAGGTCGAGGATGAGAGCCTGGTTCCTGGCCTGCGCCTGCAACCGAGCGAGGTAAGTGCTGGCCTCCACCACCTGGCGCAGTTCGACGTCGCTCAGGTTGAGGTGCAGGTAGCCGGCGTCGATCTTGGCAAAGTCGAGATAGTCGTTGATCAGGCCGATCATTTTATCGGCCGACCGCTGGATGCTCTCCAGACACTTGGTCTGCTCGACCGTGAGCGGCCCAGCGGCGCGATTGAGCAGCAGTTGAACGGCGAGCAGAATACAACTGGCGGGGCTGCGCAGGTCGTGCGTGACCATCGAGTAAAAATCGGCCCTGACCTCCTGGAGCCGCCTCTGGGCCACCAGGCCAGCGCGACGCTCTAGCGCCTGTTCGAGGACGTAAAAGATTTCAGTGAGGTCGCTACTCGCGGCCATGTCCTGCTTTTCAACGTAGGCATCTGCACCATGCTGCACGGTGGCAATGGCCGATTTTACTCCGCCGACGCCGGTGAGTATGACCACCGTGATTTCGTCGTCCTCCTGGCGGATGTACTTGAGCACCTCTATCCCGTTCATGTCAGGCAGAATCAGGTCGAGCAGGAGGAGATCGTACTGCTCATCGCCGGTGCACATCTCCAGCCCTTCCTGACCGGTGCTCGCCACGCTCACCCTCGCCCCCTGCCGGGTGAGAACGTTTCGCATGTAGTTGCGAATGGCGACAGAGTCATCTATGACCAGAATGCGCCTGTCCTTGAACACGGTTGGCTCCTTAAAAAGGCGACCGCCAGTATAATTCGTAAGCCAATTATAGCATAAAACGGACGCCCCCACAACCCCCCGCGTTCGCTAGGGTGTACGCAGAATAACAGATATGGGCCAGACGGTGACGGATGAACAGAGAGCAAAGTCCCCTTCTCTTAAGTCTGTCTCCGGGGCCTGTACTGTATGGCCTCAGCCAGATGCGCCGTCTCGATGTTCTCCGTCCCCGCCAGGTCCGCGATGGTCCGCGCCAGCTTGAGAATCCGATGGTAAGCCCTGGCGCTCAACCCCAACTGCCTCATGGCCGCCTTCACCAGCCCCCGCCCCGTCTCGTCCAGCGGGCAATACTGCCTCATCTCTGTAGGCCCCATGTCGGCGTTGCAGGACAGAGGAGTTCCTGCAAAACGTTGACGCTGCACCTCCCGCCCCTTTTCCACCCGCTCTCGAATGGCCGCCGAGGGTTCGCCCAGCCGGTCGGAGGCCAGTTTCTCGTAATCCACCTTCGGCACTTCGACGTGGATGTCAATGCGGTCCAAGAGCGGCCCCGAGATGCGTTTCTGATAGCGGCTGATCATAACCATGCTACAGGTGCACTCATGGGTCGGATCGTTAAAGTAACCGCAAGGGCAGGGATTCATGGCCGCGATCAGCACGAAATTGGCGGGAAAGGTAAGCGTCCCCTGCGCCCGGCTGATGGTCACCGTGCGCCCGCCCTCCAGGGGTTGGCGCAGCACCTCCAGGGTGCGCTGCCCGAATTCGGGCAACTCGTCCAGGAACAGCACTCCCCTGTGGGCCAGGCTGATCTCGCCCGGACGAGGCCAGTTGCCTCCCCCTACCAGCCCGGCGTGGCTGACGGTGTGATGCGGAGCGCGGAAAGGGCGGTGCAGGATGAGCGGGGTATCAGGGGGTAACAGGCCACATATACTGTAGATTTTAGTTACTTCCAGGGCTTCGTCGATAGTCAGGCGGGGGAGAATAGAGGGGACCGAGCGGGCTAAGAGAGTCTTGCCCGCTCCGGGTGGGCCGTTCATAAGCACATTATGATTGCCCGCCGCAGCTATCTCCAGGGCCCGTTTGACGTGCTCCTGGCCCTTGATCTCTCGAAAATCGGCGGCGTAAGGAGGCAGTTCCTCAGCCTCAAATTCGAAGTCGGGGTGATAAGGTGCGATGCGCTGCAAGCCCTGAAAGTGGGCTATCAGCGCAAACAGGCTCTCCACGGGGATAATTTCGAGGTCCTGAATGAGCGCCGCTTCGGGAGCGTCATCGGCGGGCACGTACACAGTTTTAAAGCCCTGTTCCCTGGCCACGTAGGCCATGGGCAGGATGCCATTTGTGTGGCGCACGGTGCCATCCAGGGAAAGCTCGCCAATGAAGAGAGCGCCCTCCACGTCCGGCCAAACCTGCTCCGAGGCCATGAGGATGCCCACGGCGATGGGCAGATCGTAAGCTGGTCCTACCTTGTGCAGATCGGCAGGAGCCAGGTTGACGGTCAGGCGTTTATCAGGAAAGCTGGCGCCGGAGTTTTTTATGGCCGCCCGCACGCGCTCCTTGGCCTCTTTGACTGCGGCATCGGGCAAACCCACGATGGTGACAGAAGGCAAGCCGAGGGCCACATCGACCTCCACATCGACCAACGCGCCATCCAGCCCAATCAAGGCACAACTGGTGACCTTGGCCAACATTTTCTCCTCCCAGATGTAACAATTGGGGGTACAACAGAATGGCCGTAAATTAATTATACCTCAGAATTCAGCTTTTTGCCAACCAGCAAAAAGCTGAAGGGCGGGATTCTCCGAAACCCCGCCCTTCCACACCAAGGATCAGGCCGTCCACCCGCTTGCCGACGATCTCTTCAGTCACCCTGCGGGGCAGGCCACCAGTCGAAGAGCTGATCCCAGTTAAGATGGCCATAATAGCCAAACCAGTCCGACCAGGCCGAGCCCCGACTTGGCCAGGGGGTCAGTTCGTCCACCACCCGGCGGGGGTCTCCGCCCCCGGCGGGGATGAGCCACAGGGAGGCCGGTCCCTCGGCGTCCGTCCGGACGAAGAGGAGGTGGCTTCCGTCAGCCGACCAGAGGGGGCGCTCATCGCGGTAGGCCGGGTCATCGGTGAGCTGTTGAGGTTGAGGCTCGCCCTGGGCGTTTATCACCCAGATATGGCGCTCCATCATTCCCATTTGCATCTCCTCCCCACTCACCAGGTCGCCCCGGTCAGGCATAGCCACGTAGGCCAGGTGAACGCCATCGGGGGACCAGGCCGGCGAAAAAGCGGCCACGCTTTCGTCTGTGAGCCAGGTCAGTTCGCCACCATCTGCCTTGATCACAGCAACGCGCTTATTAGTCCACGTGCCCCGCCAGTAACCAGCCGCCACTGCCAGCCAGTCGCCTTGCGGTGCGGGGGCAACAAAGTCGTCGTGCACCAGCACGCTGTCTACCAGTTTGATGGGCTCGCCTCCATCGGCCGGCAGGCTATAAAGAGGCGGTCCATCAGACAGAAGTGAGGCGGAGAGGATGTCCCCCTGCCAGAAAAAGATGTATTGGCCATCGAGGGACCAGCCGGCCAGGAGGGCCACACCCTTTTCAGGCGCGCCGCTGGCGTAGAGTTCAGCCCGCTGCCTGCCATCGGACGAGACCTTCCACAGACCCTCGTAGGTGAGGGGTTGGTCTAGTGGCCTTTCCATCCACTCGTAGGCGATGCAGGCCCCATCAGGAGACCAGACCACGTCGCCCACCTGGCCTGGATCGCGCTCAGGAAGGCTTTGGGGCACCAAGGTCGCCGGGTCGCTACCGTCGGCGTTTATGGCTCGCATTTCCCCGTTGGCAACGTAAGCCAGCCGCTCGGCTGCTGGCGCCCAGGCGAAGGCGTTCACGGCAGCCCCCTCGTTCAGGGAGCGGGCACTGTTACCGTCGGCGGACATCAGCCAGACCTGGTGCTCGCCCTTGCGGAAGGCCAGCCACTGACCGGAGGGGGACCAGCGGGGGGCGCGGTTGCGGCCGTCGGAAGTGAGGCGCTGTGACTCCCCATCGGGCAGAGCTTTGACCCAGATGTCACTGCCCTGGACGTAGGCCAGTTTCCCCAGGCCGGGCGTGGGGACGGCCAGCGTCGCCACCTGTGTGGCCGGGGTGGACGCCGTGGTTGTGGCTGTTGCCTCGGTGGTGGGTGTAGTCTCCACGCCCACTTGCAGCACCCTGCCGCGAGCAGCAAGCACCGTTGAGAAAAACAAAGCAACTGCCAGCCAGACGGCGATCGCCTTTCTGTACGCTATGGTATCCATAAAAAATATTATATCACATTTGGCCTGAGAACACCAATGGCGGCGGATGTGTGGGGTGACCCTAGAAATATCCCATCGCGTCCGACAGGAATGCCCTTGTGTGTTGCGCCGGGTGATGTGGCTGGGAGCGAAGTTCCCCCACCAATCTTTCCAGCTCATCGGGCGTGTCCACATCGTACCAGCCAGGGAGACAGGCCACCCGCAGCCCCTGCTCCTGGGCACGCTCCAGCGTCTCCGCCATCACCGTTGAGGTGCTCATGACGATCCCCCGGAAGAGAGCCGCGCAGGGAGACTTCAATCCGATGAGGTAGTAGCCCCCATCGTCGCAGGGCCCCAGCACCACGTCCACGGTTGGATCGTCCAACTCCTGGCAAGCCTGTTCCAGGTAGGCCACAGGCAGGGTGGGGCTGTCGCTGTCCATGACCACCGCCTGGCGGTATCCTTTCTCCAGACAGTGGGTCAGGACGTTGTCCAACCGCTCCCCCAGGTCGGCTCCCACCTGGGGGACGAAGTCGAAGCCGGGCGGGGCAAAGCGGCGGAAGAAAGGCTCTGCATCGGGAGGGAGATAGGCTACAATAGGCTGCGCGACCTCCACCAGTTTCATCAACTCCAGGGTATCCAGCAGGAAGCAGCGATACAGTTCCGCCGCCTCCTGGCCGCTCAGGGGTGGGGTGAGCCTGGTTTTGGTCCTCCCGATTGAAGGCTTCTTGGCTACAACCAGCAAAGCGCGATGCACGGGACTTCTCCTGACTCTCAACTTTCGCCCATTAAACAACTTACCTCTTCGCTCATGGGAAGCTAAAGAGCCTCAGCAGGCTCTCCTCCTGGAGAATCTCGGCGGGCTGACCGTCGATATTCTCCAGGGGCTGTAGCCGGCCCTCCACCGACCAGGGATCGGCTCCGGGTAGGGTCACGGCCACTATCGCATCGCCCAGCCGATCCAGGGACAGGATGGGGGTCTCCATTCGAATCACCTCCCCCTCCCGCCAGACGCTGGTGGGATACCACAGGGAGGTGGACGTCCCCCCGTCGTAGCAGCCCACGATGGCTCCATCTTGACGGGTGAAAAAGAAGATGAAGCCATAGTCCAGATTCAAGGGCCGCAGGGGCCGCCAGTAGGTGGTCACAATGACCGGAAGCTGATGGACGTGGATCACGTTGAGGATAGAGTAGTCATAGCCTACCAACTCCAACGCATCGGCGAAACGGAGTCGCAAGGGATGAGGGACGGTCCCCTCATCGGCACGGGCGAAGGTGTAGAACTCGTCGGGGAGACCCATCTCCAGATCCTCGGAGGCCCCCTTTTTCAACAGCAGGTATCCGTCCTGGGCCGCCAGCACGCCGAATTCCTGCGAATCCAGGAGTGTTTGTACCCTCCTATATAGTTTCCCCACGCTGATGGGATAGGAAGGGCTGGTCACGTCCAGAAAGACGTACTCGGCGTCGTTGACGGCCGGGAATAAGTAGGCTTTCTCCCGATGGGCCAGGTGGGGGTAAAGGCTGGACTGGGCCGAGAGGGGGGCTTCGGGAGGGATAAGGGCCATGAACTCCCGCGCCAGGCGATGGTGGGGAGTGAGGCGAGGCGGGCGGAAGTCCCACGCCAGGGGTGAGATGCCAACCCGATAATGGTGGTAGCCGCTGATGAGAAGGACCAGAACAGCCAGGCCGTTGACCGCCCTCCGGCGCGGAACGCCCCACCGCTCCGAGCACTGCCAGGCCAGCCAACCCAGCCCCTGGATCCCCGAGACGACGACGAAAGGGACGATGGAAGCGGAGTAGTGCGCCCCTTCCGAATAAGTCCACCTCCAGGTGCTAAAGATATTCATGCCCACCACGGGGGCGCTGAGGCTCAGAATTACCGGACTGAACAGGGACGTGAAGCCAGCACTGGCCAGCAGCCCCCCCAGATAGGCGACGATCTCCGGCTGAAGGAGCCATTGCAGGAGCAGGACGGGCTCCCGAAGGAGGTTGAACAGCGACTCCTTGACCGTAGGGCCGAAGATAGCCAGGCGGTGGAGAAAGGGAGAGATGGGGAGGCCGTTGTAATGAGGCAGGATCACCTGGGTGCAGACCAGGAACCAGCCCAGGCCCATCAGCGCCGTGAGCGCCCCCAACCTTCGCTCCTTCAGCCGAAAGAGGATGTACAGCCCCATCAGCAGAACCAGGAGGGAGATATCCTCTTTGGTGCTCATAGCCAGGACGACGAAGACGAAGAAGAGCCCATAGCGACGCGCCTGGAGGAAGTAGAAGGCGAAAAGAAGAAGGCTGGCCGTCAGGGAGACGGCGTGGAAATCGGAGAGGTTGGCTCCCTCCACAGCCGGGGCCAAAAGGTAGGCCAGGGCGAAGACCAGCCCGGCAAAATCGCTCCCCAGGCGCTCCCGGGCCAGCCAAAAGGCGGGCAAAGCCCCCAGCCCAATGACCACCGTCTGCCACAGGAGCAAGGCCACGGGGCTATCGTAGATCAGGTAGAGGAGGGAGATGGGGGCCAGCATAAGCTCCACGTGGTAAGCCAGGAGGATGTCGGTGCGGCGAAACTGATCCAGGGGCAGGTCAACGGGGGCGTTCTGGTAGGTGGAGAAGCGCATGAACCGCCCGTGGAGGGTGTTCCAGACCACCTGGTCGGTGTAGCCCAGGTCCATGGCGCTGGATTGGAAGGTCTCGTGACGCAGGATCGAGAGCCAGGCGAAGAGGACGATGTAGAGCAGAGTCAAGAGGTAGACCAGGCCAGGGACGAGGAGGGAACGATAATTCATGGTCGGAAAACCAGCAGGTGCCGCTCGGAAACGGGATCCGGGCGGCCCTCGACCCTCTCAAAGACCTTGACGAAGAAAAGGTAAGCCCCATCCAGATCGGCGAACTGAAGATCAAAGGGATTGTCGTTGACCAGGGGGCGGCTCCATTCCAACGTCCAGCCCCCAGCGTGCCAGCCGCCAGCGGCCGGCAGCACCTCACTGCCGCCCTGGGGGATCGTCTCGGCATTGGCGTAGACAAAGCGACCCTGCCCGTCGGCGAAAGCGGTGTGGCAGGCGACGGTGCAATCCGGGCCTCGCGCCGCCCCTTCCGGCTCGGGGATGCGCCAGTGAACGGTGAGCTCGTTGAAGACGGTATCCTCCTCGCCGGATGGCGGCTCGCCGAGCCATTGGGCCAGGAAGTAGATCGCCTCCTCGGTGTGCAGCGCCCGCAGTTCCGCGTCCAGCGCGTGCTCCGTGCCGTCCAGCCCCCAGGTGAGAGGCAATTGCAGCGGCACGGCGGTGGCCCAGACGGCCTCCACCTGGCCGTCTATCGCCGGCGGCGAGGCGACCCGCCGCGAGACCAGGTGCCCGGCCGCGTCAACGGTCATGGCCTCCGGGGTGGACGTGGGCGCCGCCGTCGGAGTGGGAGGCGACGCGGCAGTGGGGAGCACGCCCATTCCGGCCGCGCATACCACCACTGCCGCCAGCAAAAGCGTTATTCCCCAACCTGCCTTGCTCGTCCTGACTTTGATCGTCATCGTCTTCTACTGAGAAGTGTACTGCACTGTCAGGATGTTGCTGGTGTTGCACTGATGGTCCACCGCAAAGAAATACCAGGTGTGCAACCCGGCCGGCAGGTCCGGCAGCGTCACCTGAGACTCGTACTGATCGCCGCCGACGTGTCGCAGCACGTAGGCCACGCCCAGGTCGGGATTCAAGGCGAAGATCTGGTCCTCGGCCAGGTTCAGCGCCCCCTGCGGGTCTGTGGCCGTGACGCGGAAGGCGACAGTGGCGTGGCCGGGGCCGGCCGCCGGTTCGATGGCGGCGTTGGACACCGCCGGGGTCTGGCCGCTGACGCTGGGGCCGGGCAGGGCGATGCTGGCGTCGGCCACCGCGCCGGACGAGAGGTTGACGTGCACCTCGTGGTAGACCAGACCACCGGCGTAGGCCTTCACCTGGAGAGCGGGGACGGCGGCCACGTTGACTATCGTAACCCGGCCTGAGTCGTCGGTGCGGGCGCCCAGCGGCGTGTGGGCGGTGAGCACGGTGACAAATGCCCCGGCGATGGGGGCACCCATCAGGTCAGAGACCTGGACGCGCACCGTGCCGACCAGACCGGCCTCGCGCACTGCCTGGGCAGCCAGCGGCCAGGCGTCGAGACGGGAGAGGCGCACCATCTCGGCGGCGTGGGGCCAGGCGTTGCCGAAGGAATCCTGGGCCAGGGCCTCGTTAGCCTGGCCGATAACGGCGTTGACCCCGTCGATGACGCGCTGGATGGTGGCCTTGACGTTTTCGTCGGGAATCTCGCTGAGGGCCTGGTTGGCCTGGGCGATGGCCGCCTGCCCCTGCTGGAGCGCCTCGGTGGCGTTCTGCTTGAGGATTTCCAGCCGCCCGGCGTCGTCAGGGGCCAGTCGCTCCGGCAGGTCCTTGGCAAAGTCGGATTTGACTTTCATGTCGTTGACGTGTTGCCACATGGCCGTGAGCGCCCCTGTAGGGAAAGTGGGGGCGGCAATGGGCGTCGGCGTGGGCGGAGCCAGACTTTGCAGCCAGGCGTAGATGTGCCCCAGCTCCAGGTCGCTGACCTGATCCTCGGCAAAGGCCGGCATGGGCGCCGCGCCAGTGCGCACCTGCAACAACACCTGGTCGAAGCTCAGGCCGGTGCCGGCCAGCCTGGGGCCGAGGTTGCCCTCGGCCTGCGCCCCGTGACAGCCGGCGCAAGGCTTGGCGGCCCAAAGCTCCTGGCCGACGGCCGGATCCGGCTCGGTGGGCAGTTCAGCCGTCGCTATCGCGGCCGTCCCCAACGACGCTACAGCCAGCAAAGCAACCGCCATCCACATCCATCGTATTGCTCTTCCGTTCATGGTTGTCCTCCTTTTCGAATCCAGGTCCTTCTGAGAGCAAAATCACAAATCCGATCCGGTTCAACGCATCACCCCATAGTCTCCTCCCTTCACAAACTCCAGTTCACGCCACATCGCTCGCAGGGATGGAGCGGGTGCGCGGTATGCAACGCTGCCCGCCGCTCGACGCATTTGGCGTCGTTCCAGATTCGGGCGAAGGGAGTTTGGAAGACGTTGCCCAAAACAAGGCCGGCGTAGTCGGTGGTGGAAAAGGGCGAAATGCAGCACGGCAGAACGTTGCCGTTGGCGGTGATGTAGGTCGTGGTCCACAGGCGATAACAGGCCGACCAGGGCCTATCTCCGTCATTCCGTCCACGCAGGCTCTCTTGCGGAGAGGCCAACCCGGAGGCATGGAAGTCCAGCCCACGAGCTACGGCGCGCCCGGCGGCCTCGACCAGAGCGGCCTCCTCCTGTCCTCGCAGGTGCCGATAAAGCGATTGTTCCGTCCGGGCCAGCCCACGATTGATGAGCACCAGCCGTTGCACGTACACTTCCGGCACGCCGATGTCGGCGGCGAGGTGGACGAGGAGGGGCAGTTCGTCCAGATTATCGCGCATGGCGGTGAGCCATAACGAAAGTCGAGGGCGTTCGGCATTGTGGAGCAAGCTCGAAAAGCGGCACAGGTTCTCGATCACGGTGTCGAAGGCGTCTATGCCCCGGATCCTGGCGTAGGTGGCGGCGGTCGCAGCGTCCAGGGAGACGCGAAACTCGTCCAGTTCGGCGTCAATCAGGGCGCGCTGCCAGTCCTCGTCGAGCAGAATGGCGTTCGAGTTGAACAGCACCACGGTAGAAGGGTGCTGATTCTTGAGGTAGCGGACCATCGCCGCCAGTTCAACGTTGAGCAGCGGCTCGCCGATGCCGTGCAGCACCACCCGGTCGAGGACGGGAAACTGATCCACAATGGCCTGAAACTCGGCCAGCGTCAAGTCGCGCAGAGGCTCCAACAACTCAAAGGTGCGGATGCAGGTCTGGCAGCGCGAGTTGCAGCGGTTAGTCACCTCCACGTAAAGCTCGCGCGGCAACCCCTCGGCGACCGGTTTTCGGGAAGCCATTATGATCTCCAGGCGTACTTGATCGTGGTTCCCAGCAGGTAGTAAGCGGCCAGGACGGTCCCTTTGAATGTGCCGCTGACTTTCGACTGCCCACCGATGCGGGGGCGCGCCGCCACCGGGACCTCGACGATGCGGCATCCGCGCCGGACGCATTTGACGATCATTTCTACGGTCCAGCCATAGGTCATCTCGCCCATGCCCAATTCGTCCAGCACCGGGCGACGGATGGCCTTGAACGGCGGCAGGTCGGTGATCCGCTGTCCATAGAGCAGGCCCACCAACGCGGTGGTCAGCACGTTGCCCAATCGTTGGTGGGGCAGCAGCGCCCCGCGCCCCGCCGGGCCGAGTACTCGCGAGCCGATGACCAGGTCGGCCTGGTCGCGCTCGATGGGCTCGATGAGAGAGTGCATCTGACCGGCGTCGTCGCTGCCGTCGCCGTCCAGAAAGACCAGCACGTCGAATTCATCTCCCGCCGCAGCCACGCCCGCTGCGCAGGCGTAGCCGTAGCCCCGCCGTTCTTCCCGCACCACCCGGGCTCCTGCCGCCCGGGCCACCTCCGCGGTGCGATCCGTGGAGCCGTTGTCCACCACGATGACCTCGTGTACCAGGTCACGGGGCACGTCGGCTATCACCTGAGCCACGGATTCCTCTTCGTTCAGGGCAGGAACGATGACCGCGACCCTCACCTTAACTCACCTCTCAGGCGCGCCGCGTGGAGGATGGCGATGACGCTCATGCTATCCATGATCTGGCAGCCGATGACCATCTCCAAAGCTTCGGCGAAAGGAAAAGCCTTGACCTCGATAAACTCCGTCTCATCGGGCTCGCGCTGGGCTAAGGAGAGTCCCTCCCCGACGTAGAGATGGGCTGTCTCGTCGCAGATGCACTTGGAGGTGTAGTAGCTGCTGATCCAGGTCAACCGCTCGGCCCGGTAGCCTGTCTCCTCCTGAAGCTCCCGCCGGGCCGCCTCCTCCAGGGACTCGCCCTCCTTCACTCCACCGGTGGGGATCTCCCAGCGGGCATCTTTCTGAACGTAGCGGTACTGGCGGACCAACAGGATCCGGCCGTCGTCCAGAAAAGGCACCACCCCCACGCAATCGCCGAAGGTGACCAGGCCGTAGAGGGTGGTACGCCCATCGGGCATCTCCGCGATGTCCTCTCGCAGGCTCATCCAGGCATTCTGATAGATGGGCCGACTGCTGAGGGTCTTCCAGGGCTTGTGTTCCATAGCGTCTCCTTGGGGCTCATACTACAATGGTGGTGCAGACGTTTCTGGCCCGGGGCAGGTCTTTCCGGGGCGCCATCTCGACCTCCAGGTGGATCTCCTCCCCCCGCACCCAGGGGCAGTGCTCGTCGTGCCGATCCAGGTCGCCCGACAACGCCCGGCGGCTGGCGCAGCCCCCCTGGCAGGGGCAATCCTGGGCCGCTGGAGGCACCTGGCGGGCAAGCTGGAACTCGGGGCTGTCCAGAATCCTCTCCCCCAGGCGAGGCACGTCCTCGATGGTGAGGGAGCTATGCGGCCAGTAAACGCAGGGGGCAACCCGCCCCTGGGGGGTGAAGCGGATGCTGTGGCGGCCACAGGGAGAGAGGGCTGGGCCCAGCCCCAGGACGGCCCGCACCACAGGCTCGCTGCAACTCACGAGCTGCGCCGAGGCGAAGAGCCGCCGATAGCCCTCCCAGAACTGCACGTAGCTCAGCCGGAAACGGTTGGTCCTCACGGACTGGTAGACGTTGACCCGCAGGTTTACCCCCAGAGAGCGGGCCAGTCGGGCCAGGCCGTCCATCCTGTCGTAGTTGGTGTTCATCATTGTAGCCAGGATGGAGACCTCGATCCCCAGCTTTCGGCACCGCTCCATGGCGGCGTGGACGTCCCGCCAGTTCCCCCGGCCGCGAAAGAGGTCCTGCTCCTGCCCCGTGGGGAAATCGATGGATACCTCCACGTCGTGGAAAGCCCGCAGATACTCGTCGGGAATGGTGTTCAGACTGTAGCCGTTGGAGGCCATGCTCAGCTTGATCCCCTGCTCCCGCAAGTAATCCACGATCTCCAGGAATTGGGGGTGCAGGCCGTTCTCGCCCGTGCCCATGCCCATGGCCCTGACGGGGAGGTGCTGGCAGATATCTTTGACCTCTTCCAGGGTCAGATGGTATATTTGGTCCGTAGGACGGTAACAGTGAGCGCAGTGCAAATTACAATCGTTGGTCAGTCCGATGCCAATAGAGAAGCCCATAATCCCCTTCTCCGCACAAAAACAACGAAAGCCAGCTTCCTCCTGCTCTGAAGAAGAGAGCAAAGATGGCGAAGTATCGGAGCAATGCTTACCTGTTATCATACTACAAACAAGTTCAAATGTCAATGCTCGTATAGGGCGGCCGTTCCATAACTAGTGACAAGCATCGGTTATCAGTTTTCTTCCCCACAGGTGGGGGTAGCGAGCGATCAGTCTGTAGGGGTAAAGGGCGCCAGCCACCGCCCTCGGGGACGAGGACGACGAGCAGTGGCCAAAATTTCCGGACGCACCCCTCTCAGAAGCCCTCCTTGCGCAGATTGGACTACTGTTATATAATAGTGGAGAACATACTTACCAGAGTGAGGAAGATCCAGCGTTGAAGTCCAGGTAAACCGTTTAGCCTGCTGAATGGGGGAAAAACTGATGGCTGGGCAGGTACAATACCCTTACTCCTACAACGCCCAGAACCGCACCTGGTGGCAAGGGTGCCCGCCGCCCGCGTTCAGCCTGCCCCCCGCGCCTGGTCTCACCCCGCAGCCCTTTCGCCCCGCTGTGCCGCGCCGCCAGGGCGCACCCCTCCACGGCCGAAACCAAACTGGCCCGACTGAAATAAGAGCTGGTCCGGCAGGCTGGCCAGTGGTAATCCCGTGCACGGCCTTGTTCATACCTTTTTCACGCGGCCCGCCCGCTTGTTCACGCTCCGTCATAATTGCTGGTGCGAGCGGGGCCTGCGCTCCGAACGTTTGTGTGTTCCCAAATGAATAAATGAATATAAAGTAAGGAGGAGATACGATGAAACGCTACATCTGTTTGGTATTGGCGGTTTTGCTTGTCCTGGTGCTGGGTGCAGCCACCCCCACCAACGCGCCAGCGGCCGAACCCACCACCTTGATCCTGGGGTTCACCGTTTCGCAGACGGGCAAGCTCAACAAAGAATCCACCGCCCAAATCCAGGGCATCCAACTGTGGTTGAAGCATCTGGAGGAGGCCGGCGGGATCGCGCTCAGCGACGGCACGGTGATCACTTTCGACACCAGGTTCTACGACGACGAGAGCAGCAAGGAGCGCGTGCAGCAACTCTACACCAAGCTGATCACCGACGACAAGGCCGATTTCCTGATCAGCCCCTACAGCAGCGGCCTG
>CAZYHC010000008.1:0-140721 GCA_964646625.1 uncultured Anaerolineales bacterium | reverse complement strand
AGGCAACTGGCTTGACTTGAAGGACGCCAAAGACGATGCAGATTATGCCCAGTACGGGGGCCTGTGCCTTGAGGCTCAACATTTCCCTGACTCGCCCAATCAGCCTGATTTCCCATCCACCCTCCTCGAGCCAGGAGAAACTTATACTCAGCTAACAGTCCACAAGTTCTTCACCGAGTGATACTCCACATCACAGCGAATAACCCCCCGTCATCAATGACGGGGGGTTAGATTTGTCTAGATCATCTTTTATACTTCGGTCCCAGATTTATACCTTTCCCTCAGACCACGCCTTTAAACCAGGGACGGCTTTGACAAGGCCCTAGGCTCCAGGTGTACGTCAGAATGGGGGTGAACCAGTTTCCGCTGGAGGCATAGAATGCTCCAGCCACGA
Source organism: uncultured Anaerolineales bacterium (assembly GCA_964646625.1). Taxonomy (GTDB): domain Bacteria; phylum Chloroflexota; class Anaerolineae; order CAZYHC01; family CAZYHC01; genus DAOULT01. Next base: position 140,327 of record CAZYHC010000008.1, on the reverse strand, counting down.
TGAGCACCGGACCGGGTTCAAAGAGGCAATCAAACGCCTGCCCAATGGTCTGCTTGACAGACTCAAGGAAGTAAAGTAAAATTGAGGGGAGAACTGCCTTGGGGAGGCGAAGCAGAATTGAGCTAACTGCGTATGGCAGGAGGTGCTGTGAGTCTCTCCCAGAGTTGGTGAAAGGAGGTGATGAGGGCCCCATTGACTATGTTGTAAGCTGTTTCCAGATGTTATTCTGTAGTTCACGTACTGGGCTTTCCCAGGAGGGAACTGGCGGACAAGCCCAACTAACTTTCAAAGGAGGAAAGAAAAATGAAATCCAGTTGGTTAATCTGTAGCCTTGTTGTAATGTTGGCGTTGGTGTTTGCCATTGGACCGCAGCCGATGCCGACGCTGGCCCAGGAAGGCAAGACCTGCGAAGGAGTAAAGATAGTCTTCTTCCCCGGCGGGCCACCAGGCTGTCCCTTTGGTACCGTCGTTTACAATGGAGCAGTAGCGGCCGCCGCAGACCTGGGTGCCGACGTTGAATATATGTTCTCGGATTGGAACCCCGAGAAGATGGTTGCACAATTCAAAGAAGCGGCTGCCACCAAGCCTGACGGGATCGCCATTATGGGGCACCCCGGCGATGATGCCTTTGAAGCTGCGGTAGACGAAGCCAGGGCAGCAGGGATCATCGTAACCAGCCAGAACACTACCCTGCCCAGGCTCGAAGGGCGGTACAAGGGCGAAGGGTTCGGTTACGTGGGGCAAGAACTGTATGAGTCCGGCTATATGTTGGGCCAGGAGGCCCTCAAGAGGACGGGCCTCGGAGAAGGCGATCGGGCCATGGTCTGGGGGCTTTTGAAAGAACCGACCCGTGGGTTGAGGACAAAGGGCGTCATAGATGCCCTGGAGGAAGCAGGGATGACGGTGGACTACATGGAGATTGACGCGGCTACCGATGCCGATGCCACCGCAGGCGTCCCGGTCTTCACGGGCTATGTGTCGTCCAACCCCGACGTCAAGCTGGTCTGCACCGATCACGGGGGTCTGACCGCTACCCTGGAAACGTACCTGACCGCGGCGGGTAAAGGCCCGGACGACATCTATGGTATCGGGTTTGATCTCTCGCCGGCCACGTTGGAAGCGATTCGGGGCGGGTGGACTGACCTGGTGCTCGATCAGCAACCCTTCTTGCAGGGCTATTACCCAATTGTGCAGATCTGTCTGACCAAGAAATACCTGTTCTCTGGGCTGCACATTGATACGGGCTCCGGCTTTGCCCACAAGGACAACGTCGAGATTCTGGCCCCGCTGGTGGAGGAGCAGATTAGATAGGAACACCCATGTTAGGTGCCTGGCACTTCCAAAAGTGCCAGGCACCTCCCAGAACCAAACGGTACTTCGCAGGAGACGGTTCGGAAATAGAACTATGTGGTGGGACAAGCGGCACGAAGATATACGAGGCGTGCTCGCCGTGACCAGATGCGGGTGGCGAACACGTGCCCTGAGAACAAACGTATCCAGTGCCGTTTGTCCCCTTGTTTCGCAAAAGGAGATTATCTGGTGGAATACGTACTCGAAATGAAAAACATTTCCAAGCGTTTCGGGGAAGTTCAAGCCCTGCGCGGGGTGGACTTTGTCGTCGGCCGCGGTGAAGTGGTGGGCCTGGTAGGTGACAACGGGGCCGGCAAGTCCACTCTAATCAAGATCGTGACCGGCTACCATCAGCCAGACAGCGGAGAAATGCATTTCAATCAACAGAAAATAGAAGACTTCTCTGTGGCAAAAGCCCGCCAACTTGGCATTGAAACCGTTTATCAGGAACGAGCCTTAGCAGACCTCCAGACTCTTTGGAGAAATATATTCATGGGGCGAGAGCTAGCGAATGGCCTGGGCTTCCTTGACGTAAAACGGATGCAGCAGGAAACAGAGAAACTGATGGTGGGGTCGATGGGTTTTACGTCGTTGGCCGTGGCCCCTGATTCTGTGGTCAGGACCTTTTCTGGAGGAGAAAAACAGGGAGTAGCTATTGTGCGGGCCCTGCACTTCCAGGCGGAGCTCATCATTCTGGATGAGCCGACCATGGGTTTATCGCTCTCGGAGCGGAGAAAATTGTTGGAGTTCGTGCAAGATATCAAAAGGGCCGGCAAGTCATGCATATTCATCGACCACAACGTGTTTCATGTATATTCAGTAGCGGATAGGATCGTAGTGTTGGATAGAGGAGCGGTTGCGGGTGAGTTTTTGACAAAAGATATCACTTTGGACCAGCTTATGGATAAGATGTATCATGTGGCCCAGACAGGAAGCTTAGATTGAGATTAAGCGCCATATTCACTTTTCTTAAAGACATAAACTGGTAGAGATGTATCAATAAATATCATAATGTCAAAAGAAAGGAGTTGAAATGACTTCTCGTGTCGAAGAGCGAGTATATCGGCCTGTTAGCCTGGGCAGGTTTGCCCGCCGGTATGGGCTACAAATTGGCATCGTTTGTGTCTTGCTGGTCATCTGGGCACTTTTTGTCATCGGAGCACCTAAGACGTTCCTCTCCCGTGAAATCTACGCCGCATATATGTCTGTAATACCGTTCTTTGCTATTATGGCTTTGCCCTTGACGATGGTGGTAATCGCAGGCGAGATAGATCTGTCGTTCGGATCTATTATGGCGGTAGGAGTGCTGGTATATGTCAATGTTTTTGAGACCACCGGCAGTTTTGCCCTGGCTTTTGTGGCCTGTCTGGTGGCAGGATTCCTGGTAGGGCTGTTAAATGGAATAATAGTGGTCAGGTTGGGAATCCCCTCGCTGGTGGCCACTATCGGGACCCAGTTCTTTTGGAGAGGAGTGGTGCTGGTGATCACGGGCGGACACCCGGCTTCTCTCGTGCCGGCCAAGGGAACGGTCTTCCGTGGAGCATTGGTGGGCAGGCTGGCAGGTTACCTGCCAGCTCAAATGATCTGGACTATTATTGTGGCAGTGCTGGTGTGGGTCTTTTTGAACCGCCACAAGTTCGGCGCGCACGTATATCTTACCGGAGATAACAAGGAAAGTGCCAAACTGATGGGCGTCAATGTTGACCGCACCAGGATGTTGGTATTCGCTGTCGTCGGTATTGCGGCTGCCTTAGCGGGCCTTTTGGCCAGCCTGGAAGTGAATTACTACTGGGTTACTCTGGGCGAAGGGTATCTGCTGAGGACGCTGGCCTCCGTATTCCTGGGCGGCACTTCGGTTTTCGGCGGAGTAGGGACCATATTTGGGACGTTTGTGGCCTGTTTCATCATCGGGGCTATCGAAGCCGGGATTGTGGCCGTGGGTCTGACAGGATTCTGGACGCAACTGCTCTATGGTTTGATTATTGTCATCTCGGTGTCTATGCAGGCCATCCTGAGTAGAAGGCTGGAGTAGATACCGCTGGGGGCAAAAATGAAACATCGAGACCGGGTGCTCATGGCTCTCCACCACGAGAAGCCAGATAGATGTCCCATGCAGGTTAGTTTCACGCCCGAGTTTGCCTCCAGGCTTAAGAAGGACCTGGGGCTGACGGACCAGGATCTCCATAACCCCCACGGCGGCGGTAATACCTACGCCCTGGAGCGGGCTATAGACGAAGATATGATTTTAACCTCCGTCGGATGGGCCAATTCATATTACGCCACTGAAGCCTACAGCGACGACGGAGAGACCTATACCGACGAATGGGGGGTGGGGTGGCAGAACGTAGAGTATAAAACGCAATTCGGTACAGGATATTATACTGAAATGGTCGGTCATCCTCTGGCCGCTGACCAGGCCCTAGACTCGTATCAGCCGCCTGATCCGCACCGGCCCGAATTATACGTGGAAGCGGAAAGGGCCATCCAGGAATTCAAAGATGAGTACTGGGTGGTGGGAGTCACCGTCACCACGATCTTTGAAACCGCCTGGGCGCTCAGAGGGTATGACAGGGTATTGATGGATTTTATTATCAACCCCGATCTTTTAGAAAGGCTTTTTGACATTCCGTTTAACTATCACCTTACGGCCGCTGAGAAGCTGGTGGAAATGGGGGTAGACATGATCTGGATAGGGGATGACGTGGGGGCCCAGGATAGGATGCTCATTTCCCCTGAAACCTGGCGTCGATTCTTCAAGCCCCGCCTGGCTACGTTTATCTCCACCCTGAAAAGCATTAACCCAGAGATAAAAATAGCCTATCATTCGGATGGCAACATTTACCCTATCATCCCCGAATTGATCGAAATCGGAGTGGACGTTCTCAATCCCATTCAACCACAGTGCATGGATCCTGAAAAAGTAAAGAAGGAATACGGGGACAAACTGTGTTTCTGGGGCTCGATAGATGAGCAATATACCCTGCCTTTTGGAACGCCGGCTGAGGTGGAGAGAGAAGTGATAAGGCGCTTAAAAACGCTGGGCCGGAATGGGGGCTTGATCATAGGGCCCACTCACCACGTACAGCTTGATACCCCCCTCGAGAACTTTTGGGCCATGGTCAATACCATAACGCAGACGCCTTACAGCGCTGAGGAAACGGCCTGATGTGGAGCGGGGGCACAAACCATGCTAAAGATCATTCAAGTGGAGACAGACGAACACAGACGGCATGTGCGGGAACTGTTCTGGGAATATCTCCGGTGGGCCAATTCGATGCTCAACCGCGAATTTGGTATCAGTTTTGATATTAATTCGATGCTTGAACAAGATATGGTCGAACTCCACAAATTTCTGCCACCCGAAGGACGCCTGCTATTGGGTCAGTATGACCATCAGATTGCGGGTATCGCTTGCATGAGAAAGATCGGCGAGGGTATCGGCGAGGTCAAGAGGATGTATGTGCGGCCAGAGTATCGAAGAAAGGGTATAGGCCGGGCTCTGCTAGAAGCCGTCATCAAAGAAGCCCGCCAGATCGGTTACTCCAACATCCGCTTGGATAGCACCCGTTTCATGAAGGAAGCGCACGCGCTTTATCGTTCGGTGGGCTTTCAGGATACCGAGCCATACCCTGAAAGTGAGATTCCTGAGGAATATCGCTCACATTGGGTATTTATGGAAATGGCTCTGAATGAGCGACCGTAGAGTGCTTACGGGAGGAGGAATACCAAAGAACAAGGTCGGGATTGCTCACCCCGGCCTTTTTCGTCTTGTATCCTGCGTTTTTTAGAGAAGGAGATGGCCTTTGTCCATTCGCACCCGGCTGACTCTCTGGTATATAGGGCTGCTGGGGGCCATTCTACTGGTCTTTAGCGCCCTGTTCTACTCCCTGCTATCCTACCGCATGATGGCTGAAGTGGATCGCAACGTCCAGAGCCGGGCCAGGCAGGTGGTGGCCTTCGTCCAGGCCGAAAACGATCCCCTGTTCCTGCTGGTCTCCGGCCTGTTGACCCTGCCTCCCATCGACGTTTTCTCTGCCCCTGGGATATACGTGCAGATCGTGAGCGTTGACGGCCGGGTAGCCAGCCGTTCGTACAACATGGGGGCTCAAACCCTGCCCATCGACGAGGAAATGTTGACCTACAATTTGAAGGGCCAGGCGACCAGCTACGTTCTCAGGGCCGGGGACGCCCGATTGCATATCTACAGCACCCCTTTGATGGTCGGAGGGCAGGTCATCGGGGCGGTGCAGGTGGGCCAATCGTTGCGCAACACGGACGCCATCCTTCAGACCGTTCTCTACCTGCTGATAGGCGGTAACGCTGCCACCTTGCTCCTGGCTACTCTAGGGGGAGTTTTCCTGGCCCGTACTGCCCTCTCGCCCATCGACCGCATCACCCAGACGGCCCTGCGCATCTCCCGCGCCGAGGACCTGAGCCAGCGGCTGGAGATGCCCCAGGCGCAGGACGAAGTGGGACGCCTGGCGGCCACCTTCAACGAGATGCTGGGCCGTCTGGAGACACTTTTCCGTACCCAGCAGCGCCTCATCGCCGACGTTTCCCACGAATTACGCACCCCCCTGACCACCATGCGGGGCAACCTCGATCTCCTCAGGCTGGGGGCGGCCGACGACCCCCAGGCGCGGGGGGAGACCCTGGAAACCATCGAGGGGGAAATGGCCCGCATGTCGCGCCTGGTGGCCGATCTGCTGCTGCTGGCCCAGGCCGATGCCGGGATAAGCCTGGCGAAAAAGCCCGTCGAACTGGACACCCTCCTGCTGGAGGTCTATCGCCAGGCCCAACTCATGGCCGACGGGGTAGAGGTCAAACTGGGCCACGAAGATCAGGCCGTGGTCATGGGCGATGCCGACCGCCTGACACAACTGCTCCTCAACCTGGTGGACAACGCCCTCAAGTACACCCCGCCCGGCGGAGAGGTAAAGCTATCCCTTTACCACGAGCAAGGCTGGGTACAGATAGCGGTGGCCGACACGGGGATAGGCATCCCCGAGGAGGATTTGCCGCACATCTTTGAGCGTTTCTACCGGGCCGACAAGGCCCGCGTCCGGGGCGGGACGGGTCTGGGCCTTTCCATCGCGCAGTGGATCGCCCAGGCCCACGGCGGCTACCTGACGGTGGAAAGCCAGGTGGGCAAGGGCAGTACCTTCACCCTTTGGCTGAGAACGAGAGAAGGAGGAGGGAGGGGTGGATGAACGTAGAGGCGATCGCGGCCCGTTTAAACGCATATTTCGAGACCTGTTCTTATCCTGTGACTGTGGCCTACCTCTTCGGCTCTTCGGTCCGGGATCAGGCTACTTCGTTGAGCGACGTGGATGTGGCTATCCATCTGGCCGAACCCCAACCTTCCCTTAGAGCCAGAATGTACCTGTCCCTTCTCTTCGAGTTAGCGGAACACGCCGGGACGGAGGAGATCGATCTGGTCTATCTCAACGAAGCCTCGCCGCTGCTGGGACATCAAATCTTCAAGACGGGCCGCCCGGTGTACGTCGGCGACGAAAAGGAACGGGTCAGGATAGAGACCGATTTCCTGGGGAGATACTTCGACGAACAGGAGTTGTTCGAGGTTCGGCATCGCTATTTGAGACGGCGCATATTGGCCGCCCGGATGGGGGAGGGAGGCAAAGATATGGTGGAAGAAGAGGTTGTTAACGAGCGCCTGCGCCACATCGAGGAGATGTTGGGCTTTCTGAAGAGATATGCCGCCCTGAGCCTGGAAGAATTCAAGGCCGACCGCGAGAAGAGCCACGCCGCCCTGTACGAGTTGCAGACCTGCATTGAGGCCATGACCGATATCGGCAATCATCTGGTAGCCGCCTTGAATCTGCGCAAGCCTGAGGATCGGGCCGACATTATGCTCGTTCTGGCGGAGGGGGGGATCATACCGGAGGAATTGGCCCGTTCTCTGATCAGGGCCATCGGACTGAGAAACGTTATCGTGCATGGCTATCTCGGCCTGGCCCTGGATATAGTCTATCAGTCCCTCCGCGATGATCTGAGCGACGTAGAGGACTATTGCCGCCATGTCGTCCAATACCTCGGCCAACAGTGCCGTGCACCTTTCAATCCCTGAAAGTGCCGCGCACACTTGAAGGTGCATGGCACTGCCGAAGTTCAGTTCAATCCGGCGAAGAGGTCGGTTTCTACCCCGTCCTTACGTTCGGCGGCAGGGATAGCCAGGTGATAGTACTCTTTTTCCAGGCGCCTGGGGGGGACGCTTTCCAGGAAACGGGTGTAGTCGCTGACCTGGGTGCGGTGACAGTGCAGAGCCTTGATCTTGGTCTCGGCGTAGGCGGAGACATCTATAATGGTGGTGATGTCTTCGTCAGGCGTGCCCGCGATATCCCGCCCCAACTCCTCGACCACGCTTTGCGGCAGGGCCAGGTAGTAAAGTCTGGCAGGCTGATGAGGTTCGAGAGCCTCCTTCAGATGCTCAGGGAAACGTTCAGGAAGGCCCGCGGAACGAAAGGCCGCCGTGGTCAGATGGCTGATGGCTATGTGGTCAGGATGGCCCGAAATCCCATCGGGACTGAAGGTGATGACTACCTGGGGGCGTATCTCCCGCATCAGGCGCACTATCTTGCCCTCTACCTCCAGCGGATCGTAGCTGTCCAGCCGACCATCAAGGTAATCCAGAAAGCAAAGCCGTTGGATGCCTAACACACGGCAGGAGCACTGTAGCTCCTTTTCCCGCACCTGCCCCAACTCCTCAGGGGTGCTTATAGGCAGCCCTCCGGTCATACCCGCCTCGCCCCGCGTGGCGGTGATCAGGAATACGTCCACTCCCTCGGTCGCGTATTTAGCCAGGGTGCCGCCGGGGCCGAAGGATTCATCGTCGGGATGGGCGAAGACGGCCAGCAGGGAACGCACCCCTGGCTTCCTCTCTGCGCCCTCGTCCAGAAAGGAGTGGCACGGAGCCGACGGAGTTTCTGCGCTTTGTGTCGTCATAGTTTCTTTTCCTCGCTCATTAATCATCCTTCGTCTGTCAGACCAAGCCACGTTCCGGTGTTCACCATGTGCTCGTAGTTGAGCATCAGGACGTCGAAGTGATTCCGTTCGGCTGCGGCCAGGCTCTGATACATGGCTTTACCGTCGGAGTCCTTCGTCTGGGCGGCGGCTTTCTGGTAGAAGTCGTAGCTTCTATGCTCGATCTGCATGCCGAGCAGCAGGGCGTCCAGGTCGCCAGCGTCAGCCCGCACCTCCTTAGCCAGAAGCTCCCGTGCTCTGTCCGACAGAGGAAACTCCAGCGCGGTCGGCTCACAGGGTAGTTCCTCGAAAGTCACCCAACCCCGGTCGGCCTGGAGAGCTTCGTACTGGGCCTTAACCGTGCGCAGGTGTATTTCCTCCTCTTCGGCCAGAGAGAGGAACATCTCCCGGCCCCGCTGGTCGATAGTTCGCTCGGCTGACTCCAGGTAGAATTGACGTGTTTCCTGTTCGTTACAGGCGGCCTGTTGCAAAGCTTCTAAGGCGGTGTCTTTGTCCATTTTTTTCTCCTTTCGAACTATAGGTCAACTGTGCCCGCTTCCAAAATCCAGTTGACATATCGAATATTTCACTGTATAATTACATTTGTAAACCGTTGGTATAAAAGGATACCAGCATTATGAACCTGGATGCTCTGCCGCTGCCCGAGCGGTTGAAGAGACCGACCACCTGCATATTGATCGTAGCCTTACCCATTCTGGGGGTGGGCTTGCTCGTGGTGTGTGTGATCAGAGGATGTCTGCCTATCCCTGGGCCGACGCCTGTTCCCAGCGAGACGCCGGCCACTGCTTCCCCTACGGCGGTCGCTTCGGACACCGCTACTCCGACTCCTGCGGCGACCGAACCAACCGAGACGACCGCGACCTATACGCCGGCTCCCATCCTGACGAAGACGCCTACGCCTACTCCAACTCCTGCGGCGACCGCGACCTACACCCCTACCTCCACCCCGACGAAGACAGTCACCCCTACCCGTACTCCATCGCCTTCCCCATCGCCGTCTGCGACTTCAACCCCATCGCCTTCTCCATCGCCGTCTCCGTCGTTCCCCACCTCTACCCCATCCCTTCCCAACGGCGGGGTATCTTCCGGCGGGTTGGGTGGGGGGCTTCTTACCCTGGTCGGGGTGTGTTTGTTTGGCCTGCTTGTAGTCGCTCGTCGTTTGCGGTCGAGCTAACCCGCCTGTTCCGCCTCGACCTGGGCGCGGAAGAGGATGGCTTCGTTGGGACAGACCTGGGCGCATACCTCGCAGCCGGTGCACAGCAGGGGATCGATGCTAGACTTTTGGCGTTTGGTCTTTTCGTATATCTCCTCGCTCTTGACGATGGCCGGGCAGCCGAGGCGGATACAGCTCCAGCAGGCCACACACTTCTCCAGATCGACGCGCAGGGGCAGGTAAGTTTTACGCACCCCTGGCATGAGGGCACATTCGCGCCTGGTGATCACCACTGCCGCTTCCCCCGATTCCACCGCCCCTTTCAGGGCCTCTCGGACCGCCTTCACGTCGTAGGAATCGACGGTCTGCACCTGCTCGATGCCCAGGGCCCGCACCAGGGGCTCAAACTCGATCTCAGGGGTGGGCTGGCCTTGCAAAGTCTGGCCGGTGCCCGGATGTTGCTGGTGGCCGGTCATGGCCGTGATGCGGTTGTCCATAATGACGGTCACGGTCTTGCCCTGGTTATAGGCCACGTTGAGGAGGGCGGGAATCCCGGTGTGGAAAAAGGTAGAATCGCCGATAACGGCCACGTTGCGTTCCTCCAGGCCGGCCTTGTCGGCCCCGTGCGCCACCCCGATGCTGGCCCCCATGCAGCCACAGGTGTGCAGCGCGGACAGAGGCGGCAGCAGCCCCAGGGTGTAACAACCGATGTCGCCGTTGACGGGCACCTTCAGCCTCCTGAGCGCGTGGAAGATGGGCCGATGCGGACAACCCGGACAGAGCACCGGCGGCCTGAGGGGCAGAGTTCCCTTCTCAGGGGCCGCCACCTCCACCCTGGCCGATTCCGGCAGGAGCCCGGCGGCGATGGCCGCATCGCGGATCACTTTAGGGTCGAACTCCCCGCACATAGGAAAGATATTTTTGCCTTCCACTTCTATCCCCATCAGCCTGATCTCCTGCTCGATGAAGGGATCCAGCTCCTCGATGACGATCAGCCGCTCCACCTGGGCCGCAAAGTCGCCGATCATCTTTTCGGGCAGGGGATAGGTCATGCCCAGCTTGAGGAAGGAAGCGTTGGGAAACACTTCCTTAGCGTATTGATAGGCCACGCCACAGGTGACGATGCCCAGGGCCTCATCGCCTATCTCCACCTTGTTGAAGGGGAAGGTCTCGGCAAATTCGGCCACCTGCCTGATGCGCTCCTCGATGACCGGGTGCCGCCGGCGGGCGTGGCCGGGGATCATCACGTATTTCTGGATGTCGCGGGGGAACTTGTCGATCTTGGGCCGCACCTCGACCCGTTCCCCGAGCTCGACCGGCGTGCTGGAGTGGGCGATGCGGGTGGTGATGCGCAGCAGCACCGGGGTATCGAATCGCTCGCTGAGTTCCAGGGCCACCCCGACCAGTTCCCTGGCCTCCTGGCTGTCCGTCGGCTCCAGGCAGGGCACGCGGGCAAACCTGGCGAAGTTGCGGTTGTCCTGCTCGTTCTGGGAACTGTGCATGGCCGGATCGTCGGCCGAGACTATCACCAGCCCGGCCTCCGTGCCCGTCATCGAGACGTAGAAAAAGGCGTCGGCGGCTACGTTGAGGCCCACGTGTTTCATGGCCGCCAGAGCCCGCCGCCCAGAATAGGCCGCCCCGATAGCCACGTCCAGGGCCACTTTCTCGTTGGGGCTCCACTCGCAATATATGTCAGGGTAACGGGCCAGGTTCTCCAGTATCTCGGTGCTGGGCGTGCCGGGATAGGCCGCCGCCACCGCCACCCCGCTTTCCCACGCTCCACGGGCGATGGCTTCGTTGCCGGATAGCATTTTCCGCATTATGGTAAACGAGCCTCCTTGTCTCTTTGTCTCCTGTTCTCTTTGATGGATGAACGCATCCCATTATATACTAAACGTGAGTTTTGTGCAATCAACTGGCTTCTGGAGCGGGGAGGCGGTTTAAGATTATAACTGGACCTCAGCCGGGAGCGAGAGTACGGATTAAAAAACGGATTTAACGGATATGATGTGGTCCAATCCGTTAAATCCGTTGACCGTTTGAATCGAGAAACAGGGTGAAAATCAGTCGTCTTTTACTATTGCACCCGGAACATAACAGAGGCAACTTCCTGACCACCAGCATCGGTATCGTGCATACGAAAATCGTATGAGCCTGGCGTATCAGGCGCGGTGAAGGTGAACACGCCTGATGTACGCCCTTCTAGATATTGATAGGTCAGATCATACTCATCGTTTTCCGACTCGCTCCCGTGTGGCACGTCCGAGGGAATGATGCCCACCCAGGCGTCGTCGGGGAAAGAGGATGGCGCTGTAAAGTGCACCTGTATCTGTTCCCCCGGTGCGAAGTTCGTTTTGTCCAGCCAAAGGCTGGCTACTTGTTCCTCCTCTTTTCCTATTACTATGAATGTAACGGAGGCAACTTCTCGGCCACCGGCATCGGTATCATGCATACGAAGATCATATGAGCCTGGCGTATCGGGCGCCGTAAAAGCTAGCACGCCTGATGTAAGTCCTTCCAGGTACAGATACGTCAGATCGTAATTGTCGTTTTCCGCCTCGCTCCCGTGGGGCACGTCCGAGGGAATGATGCCCACCCAGGCGTCGTTGGGAAATGAGGATGGCGCTGTAAAGTGCACCTGTATCTGCTCCCCCGGCTCGAAGGCCAGTTGGAGACTGGTTTCTTCTCTCCCTGCTGTTACTATGAACGTAACAGAGGCAACTTCTCGGCCACCAGCATCGGTATCGTGCATACGAAAATCGTATGAGCCTGGCGCATCGGGCGCGGTGAAGGTTAATACGCCTGATGTATGTCCTTCCAGGTACAGATACGTCAGATCGTACTTGTCGTTTTCCGACTCGCTTCCGTGCGGCACGTCCGAGGGAATGATGCCCACCCAGGCATCGTTGGGAAATGAGGAGGGTGCTGTAAAGTGCACCTGTATCTGTTCCCCTGGTGCAAAGGTCGTTTTGTCCAGCCAAAGACTGGATTCCTCTGCAAGTGCTGTAGTCGCGCCCAGACCACAGGACAGGCTGGTCAGGGCCAGCACTACCAAGACGATGGTAAATTTGTAGAATTTGTGTTGTAACATACTACCCCCTTCATTGTAAAAGTTTTTGACCGTTGGTTTAGGTCTATAGCCAGATCGTTCTGGCTCGCAAATTATATCATGCAAGGTGAGGATTGTCAATTAGACTGCCCATTCCGACGATAGACTTTTCGCCCAACTTGTGATAAAATCGTATTACCGACTCTGTATTATCGAGTTCATTCAAAAAGTACAGGCAAAAAACGCGTCAGGGTAAAAGTTGCATCTGCTCGCTCCTTGCCCCCGTCCTCGGGGGCGCCTCAGGCATGAGTTGCTTTGCCAAAACGCCCTCGGGGACGAGGGCCAAGAGCCTTTGAAAAAGCAAAGGAGGTTAATCATGCCCTTACCCCCTGAAATCCGTATAACCGTAGAAAAGGTCAACAGCCAATTTCTGGCTAAAGTCGTCCGCGCCGGCGATAAGGAGGTCTGCCGCCACCTCTTCGACTACGAGCCCGGCCTGCTGGTAGACCACGAGCCCGGCTGGATGCTGGAAAAACGTGTACCCCGCCACGAGTGGGAAGCGGTCAAAGCCGGAGAATCCGAGGCCCAGGCCCAGGCCGCCGATGCCAAAGTCCTGGCCGACTACGGTCAGCGGCTCTATGGCTTCCTGTTCGGCGATGGGAAAGAGTTCGCCAGCTTCCTCGAGTACAACGACATTTACCGTCGGGGGGCGCGCCTTAGTCTGTGCCTGCACCAGAAGAACGCCGTCGCCCTGTGGGCTCTGCCCTGGGAATACCTGCACGACGGGAGCGGCTTCCTGGCCCTGGATGGCCGCTTTCTCCTGAGCCGCCTCCCCTGGGGGCTGGGGGAGATGTCTGCGCCCCGGACGCCGCCCCCGCTGCGGGTGCTGGTGCTCATCTCCAGCCCCACCGACCAGGCCGAACTGAACACCGAGAAAGAGGTGGCCGTCATCCAGGACGCCCTGGACGACGAGAGGCTGGTGCGGGTCGAGTTCCTGGACGACGCCAACCTGCCCGCCATCGGGGACATGCTGCGCCGCGGCGATTACCACGTCCTGCACTACACCGGCCACGGCTCCTACAGCCGCATCTGCCCCAGATGCCAGGCCGCCAACGCCCCCCGCAACCTCCAATGCGGTAAGTGCGGGGCCGACGTCTCGGAGGTGCCGGGCAAGAGCTACCTGGCCCTGGAGGACGACGAGGGCCAGACCCGGCAGGCCGACGCGAAGGCGCTGCTCCCCCTGCTGCGCCAGGCCAGCAACCTGCGCCTGGTGGTCCTCTCCGGCTGCCAGACGGGCCGCACCAACGACCTGGACGCCTTCAGCGGGGTGGCTACCGGGCTGTTACAGGCCGACATCCCCGCAGTGATGGCTATGCAGTTCTCCATCCTGGACGAATCGGGGATCGAGCTGGCCCGCGCCTTCTACAGCGATCTGGCCCAGGGCCGCACCCCGGCCGAGGCCCTGTTCGCCGCACGGCTGGCCCTGCATCACCGGCAGGGCGGCCCCGGCTACGATTGGGGCGTCCCTGCCCTCTACCTCCGCGCCAGCGGTATGCACCTCATCGACCCGCGGGCCACGCCGGTCGTCGTCGAGCCGATGCAACGGCTGGACGTGGGCGGTTTGCCCCTGCCCCGCGTCTTCGTGGGGCGCAAGCCGGAGCTGCGAAGGGCGCGGCAGGCCCTCAGAGACAGGCACGTGACCGGCATCTACGTGCGGGGCATCGGGGGCATCGGCAAGAGCACCCTGGCCGCCAAGCTGCTGGAGCGCCCCGGCCTCGGCGCGGTGGACGACGCCCTGGTGGTGCGCTGTAACGAAATCTCCCTCCCGACCGACGCCATAACTAAAGTGGCCCGCTTCCTCGAAGGACAGGGGTTGGCAGGCCACGCCCAGGCCGCCGCCCTGCTGCTGGACACCCGTTTCCCCATGCTCGACCGCGCCCGCCAGGCCGCGCAACTGGTGGCCGACCGGCGCTACCTCCTGGTCTTCGACAACCTGGAGAGCATAATGGGAACGGTGGACGAAGCGGACGTGTGGGAGGTGGAGGATCCCCAGGTGCGCGACTTCTTCCGCGGGCTGCTGGAGGCGCGGTGGAAAAGCACCTGCCTCTTCACCGGGCGCTACCGCTGGGCCACCTTCGAGCAGCGGCCCGTGCCCACGAGCGGCCTGGACCTCCACCTACCGGGCCTGACCGTGCGCCAGGCCATCATGCTCATGAGCAACCTCCCCCGCCTGAGCCGGGAATCCCTGGCGCACAAGCGGGAAGCCTACCACCGCATCGGCGGGCACCCCAAGACCATCGAGCTGCTGGAGGGCTGGCTGGAAGGCCACACCCTGCGCTACCTGCTGTACGGCGCCGACCTGGGCGAGATGCTCTCCGAACAGTGGGAAGGCTACTTCCTGAACGCCCTCCTTTCCCGCCTGACCGCCCAGGAGCAGGACACCCTGACCCGCATGGCCGTCTTCCGCACCCGCTTTGGTGAGGGAGAAATGGCCTACGTGGGGGCCGGCGCGGCCACGCTGCGCCGCTGGCTGGACCTCTCCCTGGCCCAGCGGGAAGGGCCGGAGCTTTACGCCCTGCACCCCGTGGTGCGCGAGTACCTGCTGAACCGCCTGCCCGAAGAAGAACGGACCAAGCTGCACCTTTGGGCGGCGCAGTATTACGCCCGGCCCTTCGTGGAGGCAGCAAAGCAAACCTGGGGCGACAGGTACGACCCCGGCGACGAAACCGAAGTGCTGAAGGCGATTGTGCAGCGGGCTGAGCTATCCCAGGCGCAGGGGGCGATGGACATGGCCCTGGAGTGGCACCACCACCTCTTCCAGGCCGGGCGGTACGAGGAGGCGGGAGCCATAGTGACCGCCGTGTGGCTCGTGATGCACCGCTGGGGGCAGCGCGATGCGGCCAAGTCCCTGCTGCGCATGAGCATCGAGACGCTGGAAGGCCGCAGTAAGGCCATAGCCAGAATGAACCTGGCCTCGCTGCTTTTGGACGAGGGCCAACTGGACGCGGCCCTGGCTACCTACCAGCAGGTGTACAAAACCTTCGAGGCCCTGGGGGCCAAGGCGCAGATGGCGGCGGTGCTGGCCCAACAGTCAATCATATATAAGAACAAAGGCGAATACGACGAAGCCATCGAGTACCAGTCGCGCGGCCTGAAGCTTGATCGTGAACGGGGCGATGAAGAAGGCCAGGCCATCAGCCTGCACCAACTGTCCATCCTCTACATGCTCAAGGGCGACTACCAGGCGGCCATGCGGCACAGCCAGGAAGCCGAGGCCCTCGACCGCAAGCGGGGCTATGAAGCGAGCCTTGCTGCCGACCTCCACCAGCAGGGGCTTATCCTCACCGACCTGGACCGCCCCCAGGAGGCATTGGCCCGCTTCCAGGAGAGCCTGGAGATTGCGCGGCGTATCAAGCACGAGGAGAGGGCGGCAGACTCGCTGACCGCAATCGGCAAGCTGCTGATGTTCGACGGGCAGATGGGGGCCGCCATCGACTGCTTCGCCGAGGCGCTGGAGATTTACCGGCGGCTGGGCAACCCGGCCAAGGTGGGTATTGCGCTGGAGCACCTGGGCATCGTCCACGAGAGGCAGGGGCAGTACGCCGCCGCGCTGGAGAAGTACCAGCAGGCGGAGCGATTGTACCGGCAGTATTACCCGCCGAGCATCCCGATAATCGAGCAGCACATCGCGCGGGTGCGGGGGAAGCAGGGGGGCGGTTGAACAACGAACGGGAGGGGTAGGTGCCTGGCACTTTGGAAGTGCCAGGCACCTGAAACTCGCCCCCAGGTTGAAATTTGAACGAACTGCCTGCTCCCAGTCCCCGTCTCGGGGACGTTCACCGCGAACGTTCGTTGTTAGCATCGCAATACTCCACCGCCGATGAACACCGCTGAACGCAGATAAAGAGGTAGAACATCGGCGTTTATCTGCGTTTATCGGCGGTTATATTACGGTCGAGGGGAGACTGCTATCCGTGAAGTCCGTGACCAGAATCCGTGTCGGCCCATTCGTGATTCAGGGGCAGTGGTTGAACATTTCCCGAAACTGTGTTATGCTATACTTGGGTGAGGTGCCTGGCACTTTAGAAGTGCCAGGCACCTGATAGAAAGGCAGGTGTGGTATGGCTGTAGAGCAAAAACAAGTTCGGGCTGCTACTGAGGGGCGGGAACCGCCATCTGGCAGGATGACCTACGAAGAATTTTTGGCCTGGGCCGACGAAGACACCTGGGCTGAATGGGTCGATGGGGAGGTGATCGTGCTTTCGCCGGCATCGTATCAACATCAGAGGTTGAGTTATTTTCTGACAGCCGTTCTAGGGGTCTACGTGGAGACGCGCCATCTTGGCCTGGTGCTCAATGCGCCTTTCCAGGTGAAGTTGGGGCCGGATCTACCCGGCCGCGAGCCGGACCTGCTGTTCGTTTCCAGGGAGCGGTCAGATATCATCCGCGCGACCTACCTGGACGGCCCGGCTGACCTGGTGGTGGAGATCATTTCGCCGGAGAGTATTGCCCGTGATCGGGGAGAGAAGTTTGTCGAATATGAGAAGGCCGGGGTGCGCGAATACTGGCTGCTCGACCCTGAGCGGAGACGGGCCGAGTTCTACCAATTGGGAGTGGATAACAACTACCAGGTCGCTTTGCCCGACGCCGAGGGCGTCTATCACTCGAAGGTCGTGGCTGGCTTCTGGCTGCGGGTCGAGTGGCTGTGGGAGGAGCCATTGCCCCCCGTTCTGGACGTGCTGCGGGAACTAAAGGTTATTTAGAGCCTACCCGTGAAGTCCGTGACCAGAATCCGTGTCAGCGTTTGCGTTCCCAGCTACAATTACGCCCGCTTCCTGGGGGAGTGTCTATCCAGCGTCCTGGCCCAGACCTGCGGCGACTTCGAGCTCATCGTGGTAGACGACTGCTCCACGGACGGCTCGGAGGAGGTCATCCAGGGTTTCGCCGATAGCCGCCTCCGTTACCTCCGAAACGAGGCCAACCTGGGCCACGTTCGCACCTGGAACAGGCTCCTGTCGTTGGCGCGTGGGGAGTACGTCTGCTTCCTGTGCGCCGACGACCTTTTCCTGCCCCGCAAGCTGGAAGTCCAGGCCGCCCTCCTGGACGATAACCCCCTGGTGGGCCTGGTGCACTCGGATGGCCGCGCCATCGACGCCGCCGGAGAGGTGACGGGCCTGTTCCGTTCCCGTTTTCCGCCCGACTTGGAGGCTTACCTGGCCCTCGATCACGTCCGGCACGGTCATCGGGAGTTCAGGCGGCTTTTGGCCGGGTACAACTACGTTCATCTCTCCAACGCCATGTTTCGCCGCGCCTCTCTGGACGAAGTAAGCCCCTTCGACCAGGCTTACCCTTACGCCGCCGATTGGGACCTGTGGCTGCGCCTCCTGCTGAAATGTGACGTGGCATACCTGGCCGAACCACTGTCGTGCATCCGCTGGCACGGCGACAACCTGACCGCCAAAATGAAGCAGAGCGGCCAGGCTTACCTGGACTGGTACGGGGTCATCGAGGCCGCCTTTTCGCGCTGGCCGGGGCCAAAGGGTGAACTGCGTCGGGTGAAAAGACAGGCTCTACGCGTCGTGCGCGACCACCTGTTGCCCACCGTCCACCAGGATTATGCCCAGGGGCGCATGGCCCAGGTGCGCTGGAAGATCGGGCTGGCCGTGGCCCACGACCCTCTGCTCCTGGCCGACGGCCTGACCGTCGCCACTTACGTCAAATCCCTGCTGGGCAAGGACCTGGTGGCCCGGCTCAGAAAGCTCAAAACCGCCGATGAACGCTGATGAATGCAGATAAATAAAAAGATATAACATCTGCGTTTATCGGCGTCTATCTGCGGTTATGGTCACCGCCCCCGGGGCGGGGGCCAGAGCAGTTGCAAAGGTAAGAATGGATGGACTGGGAAAGCCTGAAAGCTCTTAGATATAAAAGTGTCCACGTGGTGGGTCTCTCCAGCGTGGAGGGCAGCGCCGTGGCCGAGTTTTTGCTGGCCCAGGGGGTCAGGGCCATCACCGCCCACGACTTCAAGCGGCCGGAGGAGTTCGAGCGCAGTTACAGGCTGGTCCACGTGGGGCTATCCTCCCGCCAGCGAGACCAGGCTTTTCAACGGCTTCAAAGCCTGCCCATCACGGTCCACTATCGGGATACCTACCTGGAAGGCATCATGGAAGCGGACGCTATCTTCGCCACGCAAGCCTGGTTTCTCTACCAGGCCAACCAGCCCAGGCTCCAGGAAGCTAAAGAGGCAGGCATCTCCTTTCACAGCATGACGGAGCTATACTTTGATCTGGCCCCCTGTCCCATTATCGCCGTCACGGGCACGAACGGCAAATCGACCACTGCCAGGCTGATCAACGATATCCTCCAGGCCAGCCCGACCGTCACCTACTTCGCGGGCAACGACCGGCAGAACGTGCAGGTTTTGGATAAAATCGAGCAGATGAGCGCCGAAGACGTCCTGGTGCTGGAGGTCAGCAACCGGCAGTTGATCGACCTGGGCCGCAGCCCCCAGGTGGCTGTCGTCACCAACGTGGCTCCCAACCACCTGGACGAACATCCTTCCTTCGAGGCTTACGTCGAGACCAAGAGAAGCCTGATCGCCCACCAGCGTCCCGCAGACTTCGCCGTCCTGAACTACGACAACGACTTTACGCGCCGCATGATGGGAGGTCACGTATCGCAGGTTTTCCCCTTCAGTCGCACCTGTGAACTGGAGGAAGGGGCTTTCGTCCGTGAGGGTCGGATCGTGGTCAGAAGGGGAGGGGAAGAGCGGGCGGTCTGCTCCGTGGCCGACCTGCGCCTGGTCGGGGAGCACAACCTGGAGAACGTGCTGGCCGCCGTAGCAGCCAGTTACCTGCACGGGGTAGAGGTGGAAACCATCGGCCAGGTGGTCAGTCGCTTCAGGGGCTTGAAGCACAGGATCCAGTTCGTGTGGGAGATGGAAGGGGTCCGATACTACGACGATTTGAACAGCACCACCCCCCAGGCTACGGTGGCCGCGCTGAGGGCGCTGGCCGCCCCGATCCTGCTCATTGCCGGGGGCGGCGACAAGGGCCTGGATTACGGCCAGTTGGGGCGGACCATTGTGGAGAGGGTCAGGGTCTTGCTCCTGCTGCCCGGCCAGGGCACGGAGAAAATCGAGCAGGCGGTGAAGGGGAGCAACACCGAGGATACCCCCCTGGTGCGTCACTGTAGCAGCCTGGAAGAAGCGGTGGCTACCGCCTCCGCACTGGCCGAGGCCGGCGAGGCGGTTTTGCTCTCGCCGGCCTGTCCTTATTTCTTCAGCATGTATTATCTGGACGAGCAGGGCCAGGAGATAGGCTTCAAGGCTTTGCTGAGGAAGTTGGCGGCGGCCAGGCAGGAGCGTTAGCACCGAATCCCCAGGGGCCTGGCACTTCCAAAGTGCCAGGCCCCTGATACGGCTATTTTTCCTCTTCCTCAAACAGATCGAGGGTCAGGGGGTTAAGGCCGATAACCTCCAACTCGGCGCCGCAGTTGGGGCAATCCAGCACCTCTCCCACCGATAATTCTTCCGGCCCCTCGATTTTGGCCCCACATTCCAGGCACTCGGCCTCGGGCATACAAACCTCCTGTTGAGCGTAGTGAAAATGTTGGCAAATCGTCGATAAGCCATAAGGCAGGCGTCAAGCGCCAGACGGTACGATAGTCTATAATATGGGTGGTAGGCTAGCCAAGAGATTCGAGGTCGTTCCCTCTCGAATCGCACCTAGTTTCAACGGTAAGTGTTGTCGGTGGATTCGTTTAGCGGTGAAGGGGGGTGATGTGGGTATAAATGTATAAGTGGAGTGCTCAGAGCTGCTTGCCCTGTTGGGCAGGCAGCTTTTTTATTCAAGCCACTCACCGTCCCCGCAGCCGTCGTCGGGCCTCCTGACAATAGGGGCAGACCTTGCCCTCGTGCTCCCGGCCGCAGACCCCACAGGTTCTTAACTGATAGGTGACCTCGCTGATGGAAGCGGCGATCAGGATTAGCTCATATCCCTGGTATTGCTCCAGCCATTCCCCAAGATCGGTGTCGCCTACCGTCCAGCCGCTGTCACGGCGCTCCAGGGGGCCGCGTAACACGTCCGCTCCCATCTCCAGGGCCAGGGTGCCCAGTTGTCGAGCACTGTCTTTTGGGATCATATCCCCTTCCTCCCTTCAACGGCGATCTTGAATGACTGAGTGCGCTTGATGCTGACTCTGCCGTATGCTCTACAGTATAGCAGATTTCCAGGTCTTTGGCAACAAAGGTTTTTTCCCTCTCGATTACCGCTTGACTAATCGGCAAAAACAGTATAATATATTCTTGAGGGAGTGGTTGAGTCCCGGTGGGCTCCGCGGTCTTCAAAACCGTTGAGGGGTGCCGAGGAGGTGGCCTTGGTGGGTTCGACTCCCATCCACTCCCGTGGAAAGTGAAAGACGAGGAAAAGGAGGATTGGGGGGGAGAAAGCGGCCTATCCCTGGCTGGGCGATTGAGAGGGAACAAATTCTAATAAAATTCTAACATTCCTCTAATACATTTCTAACAGTATGGTGCTATAATAGCTGGGCTAAGATGGACAAGGTGTTTTGTAGTCAGGCAAGTGGATAGCGAGGGAAAAAAGTGAGCGATATTTTGAAAGCCACGGCGAAGACAATGCCCCTCTCGTCTGTTAGCGACAGCGAGGTCTCCCCACCCAAGAGCAGAACTGAAAGAGAAGAGGTAGCAGACGAAGGGCGGTCGATTAAAAAAGAAGAGATAAGATTAGACTCGGACGGCGTGATTGGTGACGGCCTGGTTAGTCTCTGTCTGAGGGATATGGCGCGGAGTCCACTGTTAACGGCGGACGACGAGGTCAGGTTGGCCCAACAAATGGAAAGAGGACAGACAGCTCGTCGTCTTCTGGAAAGAAATGACCACAATCCGCTGCAACAAGAGCGACTGAAACGGGAGATTGAGCAAGGCGAAGCGGCCAGACAACAACTCATCAAATCTAACGCTCGGCTGGTTATCAGCGTGGCCAAGAAGTATATGGGCTACGGATTGCCGCTTTTAGACCTGATTCAGGAAGGGCACATTGGCTTGATGCGAGCCGTCGAAAAATTCAACTATCGGCGCGGTCATCGGTTGAGCACTTACGCCACCTGGTGGATTCGGCAATCCATCACCCGTGCTCTGGCTGACCAGGGACGTACTATCCGCCTGCCCGTTCACATGGCTGAACACCTCCGTAAGTTCTACCGGGTACGACGGCGGTTGGAACAGGAATTGGAGCATCAGCCCTCGATGGAAGAGATTGCGCAGGCTATGGATATGCACCCGACCAAAGTGCGACACATCTTGAGCGCCTCACAGGAACTGCTATCCCTGGAACAGCCTATGGGCGATGAGGGAGACAACGAGTTAGCGGATTTCATCGAAGATGAGGTGACGGCTACCCCGCATGAGGTGGCTTCTCAGCACTTGTTGGCGGAGAAAATGAACCAAATTTTGGCCGATCTTAGCCCCAGAGAAGCTCGCATTTTACGCTTGCGTTTCGGCCTGACCAGTGGCCGCAGCTATACCTTGAAGGAAATCGGGCAGAAATTCGGCCTGACCCGAGAGCGTATCCGCCAGATCGAGAAAGAGGCCCTGGCCAAACTGCGTCACCCTAGCCGCGCCCGCAAGTTGAGGGATTATCTCGACTAACCCCCCTTGCATTTCGGTCGCAGAGCCCAGACCGCGATGGCGGGGGGCTCTTTTCCCCTTTGCATCGGTTCATCATCGGCTATTCCTCGCCAGGCAAAGCTCTAACAAAACTCTAACGTTTCTCTAATGCCATTCTAATACGTCTCGTTTATAATTAACCCGAATCAACGTGGAGGTGTGAACTATGACTGTACGCATTCCTGTCACCGTTCGCCATCGTAGCCAGGATTCGGCGGATGGATCTGATGAAAGTCTGGAAGCTGTGGAGGAGGAAGCGAAAGAAACAGTGGTCGCCGAGGGCGAAGAGGTGGAATCCAGAAAAGAAAACGAAGAGATGCTAAGTGCTGAGTTGGATATCGTCAAACGAGAGGCAGAGGAATACAAGGATAAATACCTGCGGGCCCAGGCCGAGATGGCCAATTACAGGAAACGCCTGGAACGGCGGTACGAAGAACGGAACGAGGAGGAGAAGAAACGTTTGCTCAGAGAGTTCCTGACGGTAATGGACAATCTGGAGCGGGCTTTATCCCACGCCGGGGTGGAGGTGAATGAAGACGGTCTGCGTGAGGGGCTCCGACTCACCCACCAGGCTTTGCAGCGTATGTTGACCCAGGAGGGTGTAGAAGCCATGTCTCCTGAAGGGAAACCCTTCGATCCCCTCTACCACGAGGCGACGGCTATGGTGTCCACCGACGCCGAGCCAGAGACAGTGGTGGGCCAGGTTCAAAAAGGATATTTTTATCGAGGAGAGTTACTGCGTCCGGCCAGGGTTCAGGTGGCCCGTTAAGCGAGACACATCAGGTAAGGAGGTTGAAGCAGGAATGTTCTATTTCGATCCGATGTATCTGGTTTTTGCCTTGCCAGCTTTGTTGCTGGCCTTTTATGCCCAGATAAAAGTAAAATCGGCCTATAGCAAATATTCACGGCAGCCCAACTGGAAGGGCATCGACGGTCTGGAGGCCGCCCGTTACCTTTTGTCGGCCAGCGGTTTGGGCCACATTGACATCGAGGGAGTACCGGGAGAGCTTTCGGACCATTACGACCCGCGCCGCAAAACTCTGTGCCTTTCTCCCCAGGTGGCGCGCGGTCAGACGGTGGCCGCCCTGGCTATCGTGGCCCACGAAATCGGACACGCCAGCCAGGACGCCCAGGGCTACGCCCCTTTGCGGCTGAGGGCGGGCCTGGTGCCTATGGTTACGGTCGGGGCGTGGGTAGGGCCTGTGCTGTTCTTCCTGGGCCTCTTTCTCAGGATGACCGGCCTGGCCTGGCTGGGTCTATTGGCCTTTGCCGGGGCCGCTATCTTCTCCCTGGTCACTTTGCCGGTCGAATTCAACGCCAGCAGTCGCGGCCAGGAGATGTTGCGCCGCCACAACCTGGTAGACGAGCGGGAGATGAAGGGGGTCAAGAGTGTGTTGAGCGCCGCTTCTCTGACCTACGTGGCTGCCCTGGCCCAGTCATTATCGACCCTGCTTTATTACACCTTTTTGCTCTCCGGCATGAGCCGCGACGATTAAAATAACGCCACGCAGACTCCCACTGCTTCCGGGCGACCAGTTGTGCTGAGGCGGCGCATCCCCCTGAGAAAGGGGTGCAAAGCAGCGGCTCTCTCATTAAAAAGTCATTCAGTATAATTTGAAAACGCAATTTGTTGTTTGTATCAAGAACGACGGTTATGCGGCATCACTGGAAGTGCGAAAAATCTACCGGGTGATACCCGACGCCCGCTCTGCTGAACATCAGCTTATACGAGTTATTGATGAGTCAGGCGAAGATTACCTGTATCCAGTGGACTATTTCGCTCCCATCGAGTTGCCGCAGGCTATAGTGAAAGCCCTTGCCCTGGCGACCTGACAGCAGAGCACGAAGGCATGGTATCCCAGGCTGCTGCACGCCACCCCAGAGCAACGGGCAAACTGGCAGATATGTGGGGGTGGCTACGGTATTCACTGGCCGGACATTGACGAAGACTTGAGTACAGAGGGGTTGCTGCGGGGTGCTCCTGCTCCTCGCAAGTCTGTGCCAATCAGGGCATCGGGAAGCTCTACCCTGGTCACCTGACCAGGGAAAAGACCCACCACCTGTACAGGTTTAAAACTCCCCAGATGTCTGGTGTATCTGGAGAGTTTTTGTGCTATACTAAGGGTTGCAATAGAAGGTGGAAATCCTGTAGATCTCCCTTCGAAGCGCAGGAGGCGCGCATGTTTGGGCGCTTGTTTGGACGAGATAAACCAAAAGAGGCCGCGAACGGACGCTACCGAAATGGCAATGAGCATCTCATTGAGTTGCGGCAGGTGGTGAAGACCTACGAGAGCGCGGCAGGCTCCGTTCCCGCTCTCAAGGGGATTGACCTGCAGGTGAGCGCCGGCGATTTTGTGGCTGTCATCGGCAAGTCGGGCAGCGGCAAGACTACGCTCATCAACATGATTGCCGGCCTCGACCGGCCCACCACAGGGGAGGTGCTGGTGGGCGACACGGTGGTGCACGCCCTCAGCGAGGATCAAATGGCCGAGTGGCGCGGCCGCAACGTGGGCGTCGTCTTCCAGTTCTACCAACTGCTGCCCACGCTGACGGTGCTCCAAAACGTGATGTTGCCCATGGATGCCCGTCACATGTATTCGCCCCGCCAGCGCCAGGAGCGGGCCATGCACCTGCTGGAGCAGGTGGAGATAGCTGAACATGCCCACAAGCTGCCTTCAGCCGTTTCGGGCGGCCAGCAGCAGCGGGTGGCTATTGCCCGCGCCCTGGCTAACGACCCGCCCATCGTGGTGGCTGACGAGCCCACGGGCAACCTGGACTCGAAGACGGCGGATGGGATCTTTCGTCTGTTCGAGAAGCTGGTGGCTCAGGGCAAGACCTTTGTGGTGGTGACCCACGACCGGGACATAGCCAGCCGGGTGACGCGCATCATCATCCTGTCCGATGGCGAGATTGTCGGGGAGCACCTGGCCAGAATTTTTCCCTCATTGGCAGAGGAACAGCTAATTTGGGCTACGAGCAAACTGGAAACGCGAAAATACTCGCCCGGCTTGACTATTATCCAGGAGGGCGACCCGGCCAACAGGTTCTACACCATCACCAGGGGCAAGGTTGAGGTTGTCTTGCGGGCCTCCAATGGGCAAGAGTTCGTGGTCGCCAGACTGGGGGTGGGCCAATATTTCGGCGAGATCGAGCTGCTGCGCGGCGGCGAAAGCATCGCCACCGTGCGCGCCGCTCGTGACGTCGGGGTTGAAGTGGCGGCCCTCGACCGCGAGACCTTCACCGAACTGCTCGCCGAGTCCGAGCCCACCAGGACAGAGCTGGAACGCGTTGTGCAAGAGCGCATCAGGGAAAACATAGCGGGTAGGGGAGGGAAAAGAGGTAGATGATGTTTAGCCCACGCTGGTACAAGGTACTGAGCGACATCTGGGGAAACAAGACCCGCACCGTGCTGGTGGTGCTCTCTATTGCGGTCGGGGTCTTCGCCGTCGGCATGATCGCCACTTCGCGGGGAGTCCTGGCGCGAGACATGGCCGAAAGCTACGCCGCTATCAGTCCTTCCAGCGCCACTATCTACACTTTTGACCCCTTTGACGACGACCTGGTTCAGACTGTGCGCCGCATGAGGGGAGTGAAAGAGGCCGAGGGACGACGTAACACCAGCGTGCGTATCCAGGTTGGACCAGACGAGTGGCGCGACCTCCAACTCTTCGCCATCGACGACTACGATGACATCCGCATCAACAGGGTTGAACCCGAAAGTGGGGCGTGGCCCCCACCCGAACACGAAGTGCTGATCGAGCGCGCGGCGCTGGGCCTGGCCAGGGCAGAGGTGGGCGACGTGATATTGATCAAGACCCCCGGCGGCAAAAAGCGCCAGTTGCGCATCGCCGGCCTCGCCCATGACTTTTCCCAGATGCCGGCTGCCTTTGATGGCACAGTCTACGGCTACATCACCTTCGACACCCTGGAGTGGCTGGGCGAGCCGCGCGATTTTAATCTGTTGCACATCGTCGTCGCTGAGAATGCGGACGACAAGGAGCACGTCCAGTACGTGGCCAAAGAGGTGCAGGACAAGGTGGAGAAGAGCGGGCGGGCCGTCTTTTGGACGTGGGTGCCCGATCCAGGCAAACATCCGCTTGAGGATATCGTCCAGGCCATCTTATTGGTTCTGGGCGTGCTTGGCCTCCTCTCCCTTCTCCTGAGTGGCTTCCTGGTGATCAACACTATTTCGGCCCTGCTGGCCCAGCAGGTGCGGCAGATCGGGGTGATGAAGGCCGTCGGCTTTCGGGCCAACCAGATCATGGGCATGTATTTCACCATGGTTATCATCTTCGGTCTGCTCTCGCTGTTCGTGGCCGTGCCGCTGGGCGCGATAGGCGCACGCCTGTTCAGCCGGTTCATGGCCGGTTTTCTCAACTTCGACCTGGCCGATTTCGGCGTGCCGCCCCAGGTGTTGGCCATTCAATGCGCGGTCGGCCTGGTGGTGCCGCTCCTGGCGGCGCTCTATCCCGTCATCTCCGGGACCCGCGTCACGGCGCGCGAAGCGATGAGCGATTACGGACTGGGCAAAGGGCAATTTGGGAGGAGCTTCATCGACCGCCTGCTCCAGCGGGTGCGCGGCCTGTCTCGCCCCTTGCTGCTTTCGTTACGCAATACCTTTCGCCGCCGGGGGCGGCTGCTCCTCACCCTGATTACCCTGACTATGGGGGGGGCTATCTTCATCGGCGTCTTCACTGTGCGCGCCTCGCTGCTGCTCACCCTCGATGACCTGCTGCAATTGTGGCAGTACGACATCTGGGTGATCCTCAACCGCCCCTATCGGCTGGCGCACATCGAACACGAGGCGCGGCAGGTGCCGGGCGTGGTCGAAGCGAAGGGCGTAGGCTTCGCCACCGCGCGTCGGGTGCGGGCCGACGACAGCGAGAGCGAGAACATCTTCATGTTCGGCACCCCTGCTGGGACCGATCTGGTCCGGCCCATCATCGTTCAGGGACGCTGGCTGCTCCCGGAGGACGAGAACGCGGTGATCATCAGCACTGCGGTGCTCAAGAACGAGCCTGACATCGAGGTAGGGGGTGAGATCGTGCTCAAGATCGAAGGGCGCGAGGCGACCTGGCGCGTGGTGGGCGTCTCCCAGTTTGTGGCTCCTTTCGCCTATGCGAATTATCCTTACTTTTCACGCGTCGTGCGTGACGTGGACCGTGCCAGCAGCGTGTGGGTGGTGGCTGAGGAACACGACCTGGCCTTCCAATCTGAGGTGGCGCAGAAGCTGGAAAAACACTTCGAGCGCGTGGGCTTGCGTATCGGTTCAATGGTAAAAATCGCTGAAGAGCGCGCCGAGACCGAGGCCCTGTTCAACGTTCTGGTCGTCATCCTCCTGGTCATGGCCGTGCTGCTGGCTGTGGTTGGGGGGTTGGGCTTGATGGGCACGATGAGCATCAACGTGCTGGAGCGGACGCGCGAGATCGGGGTCATGCGGGCCATTGGGGCCTCGGATGGCTCTGTGTTACAGATCTTCATGGTTGAGGGGGTTCTCATCGGGGTGCTCAGTTGGCTCGTCGGAACGGTGCTGGCCCTCCCGCTGAGCAAGCTCTTCAGCGACGCGGTAGGGATAGCACTTATGCAGATGCCCCTTAACTATACCTTTTCAGCCAGCGGCGCCCTGCTCTGGCTGATGGTGGTGGTCATTCTGGCGGCCCTGGCCAGCTTTCTGCCGGCGCGCAGCGCCTCGCGGCTCACCGTGCGCGAGGTGTTGGCGTATGAGTAGCGAAAGGATACCCGACGAGTCGATGCGGCCACCGTGCTCGCGACTTGCTTTATTTTGGGTTCGTATATATAGTATTGTCAGCACCCTGACCGTTCAAAAGGCGGGAACCCCCTATGCTTGGAAGCTTATTTAAATGGGATGGATCAAAAGAGGTATCAAAAGGAACGTCGAAAGAGACATCTAACGGACGCTCCAGTGACAACGGGCCTGTTATCGAATTGCGGCAGGTGGTGAAAACTTACGAGACCGTGGCGGGCGCCTTTCCTGCGCTCAAGGGCATTGATCTACAGGTAGGGGCCGGCGAGTTTGCGGCCGTCATCGGCAAGTCGGGCAGCGGCAAGACCACGCTCATCAACATGATTACCGGCATTGACCGGCCCACCTCAGGGGAGGTGCTGGTGGGCGGCACGGCGGTCCACCAGCTCGGCGAGGGGCAGATGGCCCGGTGGCGCGGCCTTAACGTGGGCGTCGTCTACCAGTTCTTCCAACTGCTGCCCTCGCTGTCGTTGTTCCAGAACGTGATGCTGCCCATGGATTTCTGCGGCATGTATTCGCCCCGCCAGCGCCAGGAGCGGGCCATGTACCTGCTGGAGGAGATGGGGATAGCCGACCATGCTCACAAGCGGCCCGCGGCCATTTCGGGCGGCCAGCAGCAGCGGGTGGCTATTGCCCGCGCCCTGGCTAACGACCCGCCCATCGTGGCGGCCGACGAGCCCACAGGCAACCTGGACTCCAGGACGGCGGAGGCCGTTTTCCAGCTCTTCGAGAAGCTGGTGGCTCAGGGCAAGACGTTTGTGATGGTGACCCACGACCGGGACCTGGCCCGGCGGGTCACCCGCACCGTCATCCTGGCCGATGGGGAGATAATCGAGGAGCACCTGGCCAGGATTTTCCCCGCCTTGTCGGAGGAGGAACTGATTTGGGCTACGAGCAAACTCGAAACGCAGAAGTACTCGCCCGGCTCGATCATTATCCGGGAGGGGGCCAGGCACGGCGCGTTCTACATTATCACCAGGGGCGGGGTTGAGGTTATCTTGCGGGCGTCCAGGGGGCAGGAGTTCGTGGTTGCCAGCCTGGGGGTGGGCCAATATTTCGGCGAGATCGAGCTGCTGCGCGGCGGCGAAAGCATTGCCACCATCCGCGCCGCGCGCGACGTCGGGGTTGAAGTGGCGGCCCTCGACCGCGAAGCCTTCATCAAACTGCTCGCCGAGTCCGAGCCCACCAGGGCAGAGATAGAACGTATTGTGCAAGAGCGCATCAGGGAAAACATAGCCGGTAGAAAAAAGTAAATGGCTGGTACACCGATCTTTTTAAAGGGCAGGAGTCACCATGTTTGGAAGCTTGTTTAAACGGGATGGATCAAAAAAAGAAGCCTCGAAAGGGACGTCGCACGGGCGCTCCAGGGACAACGGGCCGCTTATCGAATTGCGACAGGTGGTGAAGACTTTCGAGAGCGCGGCAGGCGTCTTTCCCGCCCTCAGGGGAGTTGACCTGCGGGTGAGCGCCGGCGAGTTTGTGGCCGTCATCGGCAAGTCGGGCAGCGGCAAGTCCACGCTCATCAACATGATCACCGGCATTGACCGCCCCACCTCAGGGGAGGTGCTGGTGGGCGACACGGCGGTCCACCAGCTCAGCGAGGGGCAAATAGCCGAGTGGCGAGGCCGCAACGTGGGCGTGATCTTCCAGTTCTTCCAACTGCTGCCCACGCTGACGGTGATCGAGAACGTGATGTTGCCCATGGATTTCTGCAACATGTATTCGCCCCGCCAGCGCCAGGAGCGGGCCATGTACCTGCTGGAGCAGGTGGAGATGGCTGAAGAGGCCCACAAGTTGCCCTCCGCCATTGCGGGCGGCCAGCAGCAGCGGGTGGCTATTGCCCGCGCCCTGGCTAACGATCCACCCATTGTGGCGGCCGACGAGCCTACGGGCAACCTGGACTCCAGGACGGCGGAGGCGGTTCTCAAGCTCTTCCAGGACCTGGTGGCTCAGGGCAAGACGTTTCTGATGGTGACCCACGACCGAGACCTGGCCCGGCAGGTTTCGCGCACCGTCATCCTGTCCGATGGAGAGGTGATCGAGGAGCACCTGGCCAGAACTTTCCCCGCCTTGTCGGAGAAAGAACTGATTTGGGCTACGCGCCAGCTCGAGCCGCAAAAGTACCCGCCCGGCGCGATCATTATCGAGCAAGGTACGGTGCATGGCAAGTTCTACATCATCACCAGAGGGGGGGTCGATATTCTCCTGGAGGCTCCCAATGGGCAGGAGTTCGTGGTCAATAGCCTGGGGGTGGGCCAATATTTCGGCGAGATCTCGTTGCTCAGCGGCGGGGCAAGCGTCGCCACCGTGCGCGCCGATCTCGACACCGGGGTCGAAGTGGCGACCTTCGACCGCGCCACCTTCGCTAAACTGCTGGCCGAGTCCGCGCCTCTCAGGGAAGAGATAGACCGCATTATGCAAGAGCGCCTCAGGGAAACCGTGAACGAGGGAAAGATTTAGGCCATGCTCAACCCACGCTGGTACAAGGTATTGAGCGACATCCAGGGAAATATGACGCGCACCGTGCTGGTGGTGCTCTCCATTGCGGTCGGGGTCTTCGCCGTAGGCATGATCGCCACCTCGCGGGAGATCCTGTCGAAGGACATGTCCGCCAGCTATGCCGCCATCGATCCTGCCCACGCGACGATCATCGTCAGGGACGCTTTTGACCAAGACCTGGTGGAGGTGGTGCGCCACATGCGGGAAGTGGGGGAGGCCGAGGGGCGGCGCAGCGTTAGCGTGCGCTTCCAGGCCGGGCCAGACGAGTGGCGCGACCTCCAGCTTTTCGCCATCGACGACTACGACGACATTCGGATCAACAAGATCTGGTCGGAGAGCGGGGCGTGGCCCCCACCGGAACGCGAAGTGCTTATCGAGCGCGGTGGGTTTCAGGGTGGGCTCGGCCTGGACGACAAGAAGGTGGGCCATACGTTGCTGATCGAGCCGCCCAACCTCAAAACGCGCCAGTTGCGCATCGCCGGCGTTACCCACGACATCAGCCGCTCTCCGCCTTTCTTTTCGGGCGTGGCCTACGGCTACATCACCTTCGACACCCTCGAATGGCTGGGCGAGCCGCGCGACTTCAACGAGTTGCACATCGTCGTGGCCGAAAACGCGTTCGACAGGGAACACGTCGAGCGCGTGGTTAAAAAGGTGGAGGATAAGGTCGAGAAGAGCGGGCAGGTAGTCGTATTTACGGAGATTAACAAGCCAGGCGAGTCCCCGGTGCACGATCCTACCCAGGCCATGTTGCTCCTTATGGGCGTGCTTGGCTTTCTCTCGCTTCTCCTGAGCGGGTTCCTGGTGATTAACACCATTTCAGCCCTGTTGGCGCAGCACGTCAAGCACATTGGGATAATGAAATCCATCGGCGCCAGTGCCGGCCAGATCATGGGGATGTACTTCGTCATGGTTCTGATCTTCGGGGTGTGCGCGCTGATCATCGGGGTGCCGCTGGGCGCGCTGGGCGCACGCGCCAACATCAATTTCATAGCCGGTCTCATGAACTACGACATCGTGAACTTTTACGTGCCGCCCCTGGTGATCGTTATCCAGGTTGCGGTCGGCCTCCTGGTGCCCTTTCTGGCGGCCCTCTACCCCGTCATTGCTGGTACCCGCGTCACGGTGCGCGAGGCGCTTACTGACTACGGATTGGGCGGGGGCGAATTTGGGGAGAGCTTCATCGACCGGCTACTCAAGCAGGTGCGCAGCCTGTCCCGTCCCTTGCTGCTGGCGCTGCGCAACACCTTTCGTAACCGGGGGCGGCTGGCCCTCACGCTCGTGACCTTGATCTTAGGCGGGGCCACCTTCATTGCCGTCTTCTGCGTAAGAGATTCGCTGCTCCTCACCCTTGATGAAGCGTTGGCCTACTTTCAATATGACATCGAGATCGACTTCAGTCGCCCCTATCGTATCGAGCAAATCGAGCGCGAGGCGCTGAGCGTGCCGGGCGCGGTCAGCGCGGAAAGCTGGCTCTTCGTCCCCTCGCTTCGCATACGCGATGACGACAGCGAGAGCGACAGGCTCCTGACTATAGGCCTTCCCGCCGGGACCGAAATGCTCCGGCCTACCCTCCTGGAGGGACGCTGGCTGCTCCCGGAAGATGAGAACGCCGTGGTTATTAACAGCGAAGTGGTCAAGGAAGAGCCCGACGTTAAGGTGGGCGACGAGATCGTGCTCAAAACCGAGGGGCTGGAGAGGACCTGGCACGTGGTCGGTCGGGTCAAAAGTGTGCTGGTGGGCCCTTTCTTGTATGCCAATTATCCCTACCTGGCGCACGTCTTGTGTGAGGTGGGGAAAGCTTCCAGGATGCACGTTGTGACCGAGCAGCACGATGGGGATTTCCAGTCTGAAATGGTGAAGAGGTTGGAAGAACGTTTCAACCGTCTCGGCCTGCGCATCAGTTCCACAGGGACGAACTACGACCTGCGCAATCAGATCGAGTCCCAGTTCGACATTATCGTGGTCTTCCTCCTGATTATGGCTATTCTGTTGGCGGTGGTCGGCGGGCTGGGCCTGATGGGGACGATGAGCATCAACGTGCTGGAACGGACGCGCGAGATCGGCGTGATGCGCGCCATCGGAGCCTCGGACCGCGCCGTGCTCCAGAACGTCATGGTTGAAGGGATCCTCATCGGCGTGATCAGTTGGTGCATTGGGACTTTGGCCGCTCTGCCGATCAGCAAACTGCTCAGCGATGCCGTAGGGTTGTCCTTCATGCAAGAGCCACTGGTCTATACCTTTTCGGTGAGCGGCACCTTGCTCTGGCTGGTGGTGGTGGCCGGCATAGCTTCCCTGGCGAGCTACCTGCCAGCGCGGAGTGCTTCGCAGCTCACCGTGCGTGAAGTGTTGTCGTATGGATAATGAGTAAAGCGCAATGTGTAGAATTTATCGTATCAGGGTATTAGGAGGTACAAAGTGAAAAAAGCGATTATTGTGATTGTGGTGCTCGCTGTCCTGGCTGGCGGGGCCTTCCTGGTTCTCAGGGGCATGAATATGTTCGCCGCGCCGGAAGCAGCGCCGGAAGCGGGGCCAGAAGCCACCATAACCGGGGAACCTATACAGGTAGGAAGCCTGGTGGTGGCGGAGGCGAAGGTGGTGCCGGTGCAAAGCGCGGAGCTCAGCCTGCCGACCGGCGGCCTGGTGACCGAAGTGTTGGTGGTTGAAGGGAACCACGTCGAGGCCGGCCAGGCGATCTTGCGGCTCAACGCGGCTCAGCAGGCGGCAGCGGTTGTCCAGGCTGAGGCCCAACTCCAGCGCGCCCAGGCTCAACTGGATGAGCTGAAGGCTGGCGCCCGTCAGGAGCAGATCGCCGCTGCGAAGGCGGCCGTCGAGGTCGCCCAGGCGCGGCTGGCCCAGGTTAAAGAAGAGGCTTATCCAGAAGAGATCGCCGCCGCCAGGGCCGAACTGGCCGCAGTCCAGGCCAGGCTGCAAAAGGTGCTGGATGGCCCCACCGAGGACGAGATCAAGGTGGCCGCCTACGAACTGCACCGCGCCGAACTCTCCCTCAAGCAGGCGCAGGAGGCCTACGACGAGGTGGCCTATCGGGCCGACATCGGCCTGTTGCCGCAGGCGGTAAGGCTGGAGCAGGCCACCATCAATTACGAGACGGCGCTGGCCAGTTATAACATCGCCGTGGAGGGTCCCACCGAGGCGGACATCGCCGAGGCCCGCTCGCGAGTGGCGCAGGCCCAGGATGCGCTGGCCCGGCTGCTGCGGGGGGCCAGCGAGGCGGACGTCGCGGCGGCCGAAGCAGAGGTCCGCCGCGCCCAGGCCGAGCTGGACCTGCTTGAGGCCGGGGAGCGCGCCGAGGCCATCGCCAAGGCCGAGGCGGACGTGGCTGCGGCTCAGGCCGAGTTGGGGCGAGCGAAGGCGGCCCTGGCCGATGCAGAGTTGCGTGCCCCCTTCTCCGGTACAGTGGTTTCTCTCGACCTTAAGGCCGGCGAGTACGTGGCCCCTGGCGTATCTATCGCCCACCTGGCTGATCTCTCCGCCTGGGAAATCGAGACCGACGACCTGACGGAACTGGGTGTGGTTGATGTCCACGAGGGTGACCCGGTGATCATCACCGTTGACGCCTTTCCCGGCCTGGAGCTGACGGGCAGGGTGACCCGTATCAAGGCCATCGGCGAGGACAAGCAGGGGGACATCACTTATACCGTGATCATTAAACCCGACCAGCAAGATAATCGGCTGCGCTGGAATATGACCGCCGCCGTCAGCATCGGGTCTGCATCCGAGCCGACCATGGAGGAGTCCATAACCAAGTCGCCTATGGTCTCGCCAACCGGGGTGCCAGCCACAGAGGTGCCTGTCGGGCTATTCCCTACGGCCACCCCCTGGCCGTCCACAGAGACAGAGCCGGAGATGGAAGCGGAGCCCACCAGCACCCTCCCGCCGCCCACCGCCACCTCGACTCCGACGCCTATCGCTACCCCGGCCTCGTTGCTTACGGCCGCTCCAACCCCCACAACGGTTGTTCTCAAGGCCGAGGTGGTGGCGCAGGGCTTGAACGTCAGGAGCGGGCCGGGTACGGACTACTCGAAGCTGGGCCATCTGAAGTACGGTCAGGAAGTGGAGGTCATCGGCCGGGACCCGGCCACCGGCTGGTTACAGATCGCCTATCCCGAGGCCGCCAGCGGCACAGGCTGGATCTCTGGCAAAGAAACCTATGTGCGGCTGAAGGGCTCTTTGGAGACGGCGCCCATCGTGTCGGCCTCCGGCCCGACGCCGACGCCCGCCGTGTTGGCCTCCAGCCCGACGCCGACGCCATTGGCGTCTTCCTCGGCTGGCGATGGCGACGAACTGAGCGGCAAACTGGTGTTTCAGACTGCCAGTGGAGGGGGCATCTACAGCATCGATGCCGACGGCACGGGCCTCCGTCGTCTGGCCCAGGGCCTCGACCCCACCTGGTCACCCGACGGCGACCGGGTGGCTTTCGCCCGTTGGGACTTCCCGTATGGGCTCTACGTCGTCCACGCCGACGGT
Source organism: uncultured Anaerolineales bacterium (assembly GCA_964646625.1). Taxonomy (GTDB): domain Bacteria; phylum Chloroflexota; class Anaerolineae; order CAZYHC01; family CAZYHC01; genus DAOULT01. Next base: position 105,337 of record CAZYHC010000008.1, on the reverse strand, counting down.
ACGGGAGAACGCCAGATCTTTGGCGCGCCCCAGATCAAGGCGCCCGACTGGTCGCCGGACGGGACGCGCCTCGTTTTCACCTATCAGCATGAGGGAAATCCGCAAAGCCGGGAGGAGTGTCTCAAGAACAGCATTCCCGGCGAGCCTGATTCTGTTCGTGACTGCTTCGAGATGTCGGCCGATCCGTGGTGGAAGCTGGGCGTGGTCCGCCTGGGGGACGGCTCCTTCAGCGAGCTTTACAGTCACGACTTCAGTTATTCGCCCACCTGGTCACCCGATGGGACGCGCATCGCCTACGCCAGCGACGAGGGCCTGGCCCTGACCTGGGAGGACACCGCCCCGGCCGTCAGCCAGAATCCCAATGCCGAGTCTCTGTCTCAGCAGGGGACTCTGGACCGCTCCCCGGCCTGGTCGCCCGATGGGATGCGCTTCGCTTTCCAGCATTGGTCTGACGACCACTACGAGATCATGGTCATGAACGCCGATGGTGCCGGGCGCACCCCGCTGACCGAAAGCCCGGCGAAGGCGGCTGTTCCTGTCAACAGCGTGTCCCCGGCCTGGTCGCCCGATGGACAACGCATCGTCTACCTGACAGACGTGCGGGGACGATGGGAACTGTTCGTCATGAACGCCGATGGAAGCGGTCAGCGTCCCTTGTTTGAGGGAACTCTGGACGACCTGACCTTCGAGTATCAAAATTTGGACGAGCGCGTGGTGGATTGGGGCCCTTGAGGCCACGATCAGGTGCCTGGCACCTGGATGAGGATATTTATACTGAAGGGAGAAAGCGCTGATGAGGAAAATCACGATTTTAATGCTAGTAATGCTGCTGGTGTTGCTGATGCCGGCCAGCACTATGGCGCAGGCCCCGCAGCCCGGTGAGGAGGGCATAGGCGATCCGTTTTTCCCCCAACTGGGCAACGGCGGTTACGATGCGCTGCATTACACCCTTGACCTGTCCGTAGACGTGGCAAGCAACACCATCATCGGGACGACAACCATGGAGGCCCAGGCGACCGAAGCTTTGAGCGCTTTCAACCTGGATTTCGTGGGCTTGACAGTTGACGAAATCCAGGTTGACGATGTGCCCGCGGACTATAGCCGGCACGAGCGCGAGCTTACGATCATCCCCTCCCAGCCTTTACTGAACGGCGAAATTTTCACGGTGATCGTGAGTTACAGCGGCGTGCCGGGCGAAGGTGTTCCCGGAGAATTCCCCACAGAGGACATCGGTTGGATAAATTACGAGGACGGGGTTGTGGTCATCAGCGAACCGACGGGCGCTGCGGCGTGGTACCCGGTCAACGATCACCCGCTGGACAAGGCGACATACACCTTACGTATCGCCGTCCCTGACCCGTACATGGCAGTGGCCAATGGCCTGTGGCAGGAAACGGTGGAAACGGACGGGGCGACGACCTATGTCTGGGAGTCCAGCTATCCGATGGCCAGTTATCTCGTCACCGTGAATGTCGCCGAACTGGTCACCCAGACCGAGGAAGGGCCGGAAGGTCTGCCCATCCGCAATTTTTTCCCGCCCCATCTGGCCGAAGAAGCGGCGGAGGTTTTTGGGCGGCAGGCGGAGATGATCGAGTTCTTTAGTGAAATTTTCGGTCCCTATCCATTTGAGGCCTACGGTGTAGTCTTGACCGACGTGGATTGGGGAGGGGCCTTGGAGACGCAGACTCTCTCAGTGTTCGATCGGGGTATTCTCGATGAGGACGATGCGGAGGAGCTGGAGTCTCCCATGGGACTACTCACGGAAGCGACCTCGGAAGAGATTGTCGCGCACGAACTGGCGCATCAATGGTTCGGCGATAGCGTGAGCCTGGAAACATGGCAGGACATCTGGCTGAAGGAAGGCTCTGCCACGTATGCCTCGTGGCTGTGGTTCGAGCACAGCGCCGGGCCGGAGGTGCTGGACGAAATCGTGCGCGAAATTTATGCCGCTATCTCCGAGCTTATCAATGGCTCTATCTTCCCCTTCGGCAGTGAGCCGACACCGTTCGACGACCTGTCTGGTCAGGAGGCCCTGGCCCAATTGCGTGAATTGGGCCCCGATGTCCTGGCCGATATGGAGAAGCTGGGGGAGGCTCTCGACGAACTGACGGTTGATGAGGCATCAGCCGAGGACAGAACGAACCTGTCTGATGAGTTGATCCTGAAGATAATCGACGTGCTGCCGGAGGGCGAACTGTCCGGCCAGGAGATGCTGGAGATACTGAGTGCGCTGCCTGTGGCGGAGATGTCCGGCAGAGAGGTCTACCAGGCCCTGATCGTGCTGAACGTCTACAATCTCGGCGGCATGGAAATTTTCCAGGGGACGCTGATCGCCGCGCCCGGCAACCCGCCTGCCGATAACCTGTACAATGTCAGTGTCTACGAGCGAGGCGCCTTGACCCTGCACGCCCTGCGCCTGGAGGTTGGCGATGAAACTTTCTTTGACATTATGCGCACCTATCACGACCGCTATCGGTATGGCAACGCCAGCACCGCCGATTTTATGGCCGTGGCAGAGGAAATCAGCGGTCAGGAGCTGGGCCAGTTTTTCGATGCCTGGCTCTACGAGGAGGCTATGCCTGATATTCCAGAGATGGGATTGAGCGCGGATAGCGTTCAGTAATGTGTTATAAGTGGTTCACTGTTGTACAGGTTGCCTTTGACCGTCCACGATGTGATAGAGGTAAAGCGCCGGGTTCATCAGGCTGCCGGTGGCATCGAAGGCAATGGGCCCCATCAGGCCGCGATGATCTTTCGTCCCGGCCAGGGCGGCAACCACTGCCTGACGGTCGGGAAGTCCCTCTATCCGCGCCAGGGCTTCCAGGAGAACGTTGGCCGCATCGTAGGCCAGGATAGCGTAAGGGCCAGGCGGGCGGCCAGCCAGGGCTTGATAGCCATCCACAAAAGCCTGAGCTTCCTCCCAGGGGGGCACGGCAGAAACGTAATACGCGCCTTCCACCGCTTCTCCTCCGACCTGGACAAACTGGGGGTCGCTGAATTCGCTGCCCCCCATAAAAACGGTCGATAGTCCTGTCTCCCGTATGCGCTGGGCGGCCTCCACTCCTTCCAGGGCTCTGCCGCTGAAAAAAATCAGGTCAGGGGCGGCTTCCACCGCTCTGGTCAGCCATCCCTCTGGCCCGGCCTCGGCATCTAATACCACGTTCCCGCCGCCCTCTTCAGCAGCGGCGATGAAGGCTGCGGCCAGGTTATCGTCGCCGCGCAGAACGGCCAGCCGTTGCGCCCCCAGTGCGGTCAGGGCGTAGTACGCGGCCTCTCTGCCCAGGAGATGGTTGTCGGGATACAGGCGGAAAACTTCGGCGTAATCTACCCTGGCCGAGGCGGTCGGAGAGATGAGAGCCAGCCCTGCTTGATGGTACTCGTCTGCGGCGGCCCCAGCGGTGGCGCTGGAAAAATAACCGATGACCCCCATCACGTCGGGATCGACGATCATCTCCTGCGCTCGCTGGATCGCGGCCAGGGGGTCGTCGTTATCGTTTAGGGCCACCAATTCCACCAGGTAACCGCCCACGCCACCGGCCTGGTTCCGTTCGTGGATAGCCAATTTGACGGCGTACAGGACCTGGTAGCCTATAGGCCGCTTCAGGCCCTCGAACGGAGCCACCAGGCCGATTTTGAGCAGGGGTCTGGTCACCGTCACCGCACAACCACTGAGGCTTAAGGTGAGCAGCAGACTTAGAAAAAACCGCTTCACGTTGGGGTGCACCTCGGTAGAGAATATAGGCTATTATAGCACAGGTAGCTACCGTTGTCACCTGCACACGGGCAGTCTGACTTGCCTTTTTGGTTGGTCTTTGTTATAATGTGGCCGAATTCACAATGACCAGGGGAGGTGAGGCTGGTGGAGGATATGCGCTGGCTCAGTTGGGCCATGAAAATGGGCTGGCTGGTCGTTTTCACCATTCTCATCCCGCTGGGGGTTGGGTTATGGCTGGATAAGAAATTGGGCACCGCGCCTCTTTTTATTCTGGTGGGGATGCTTGCGGGCATTGTGACCAGCACGGTGATCGTTTATCGTATGACCATGACCGGCTTTGCCGAAATAGACGAAAAGCCTGAGGGCGATAGACCGGATAGCCCAGAACAGAATAATGAAAATTAATGAAAATTAGGGAAGGAGGGGGAAACGAGTGTCAAAACTTCTCTCGACAAAGAGGTTGATCTACATCGCGGTTGTGGTGGTAATTCTTGCTCTTTTCTACTTATCTGGCCGCATTGCTCCCCCTGAGATCGCGGTCGCTGCCGAGAAGGTCATCCATATTCGCCTGTTTGGGTTGAATGTACCTATAACCAACACCCTGCTTGCCACCTGGGTGACCATGATCCTTCTTATCGTCCTGTCCCATTTCGCCACCAGGGGTATCAGGAAAAAAGATCTGCAAAAGGAACCGGCTGAGGCCCTGGTCCCCACGGGCAGGCTGCAAAACCTGGTGGAGATGCTCGTCGAGATGTTCTATGATCTGACCGAGGAGGTGGCCGGATCCTGGGCTCCTCAGTTCTTCCCGATCGTGATGACTATTTTCCTGTTTGTTATCACTTCCAATTGGCTGGGCATCCTGCCTTTGTACGGCAGTGTGGGTGTCCTGGAGCACCCTCACCGCGGCGAGGGATATGTTGTTAAGTGGGTGGCGGGCCTGGGGGTGCTGACCCCGGAAAAGATCGCACCCGGCGAAGAGGAGACGATCATGGGAGGCGAGCTTGAGACCCCAGAAGGAGAGGAGGCCAGTCATGAAGAGTATGGCGAGGGGCAGGGTTACGTAGTGGCTCCTTTATTGCGCTCGGCGGCCACAGACCTCAACACCACCCTGGCCCTGGCCCTTATCTCCGTGTTCCTGACCCAGTATTTCGGGATCAAGGCCCTGGGACTGGGATATTTCAGCAAATTCATCAACTTCACGGGCTTCAAACAGGGGGCCATGATCGGAGCCATTGACCTCTTCGTAGGACTTTTGGAAACCATTGGCGAGTTGGCCAAGATCATTTCCTTCTCCTTCCGACTCTTCGGCAACGTCTTCGCCGGCGAGGTGCTGTTAGGGGTCATGGCTTTTCTCATCCCTTACCTGGTTTCTCTCCCTTTCTATGGCCTGGAACTGTTCGTCGGGCTCATCCAGGCCCTGGTGTTCATGATGCTCACCCTGGTATTTTTCTCGATGGCGGTCATTGGTCACGGCCCCGATGAACATTGACGCCCTGCCTGTAGTCAGGTAACTAGGTCTTCAGGTGGCTGGGTAGCTGAGTTCTTGCTTTGCCACTCGTCGTGTATCAACTATAAACAATAAACAATGAAATGGAGGATTAGTATCAATGACCCCTGAAGCGATGAGAATGTTAGCTCCTGCTATTGCCATCGGCATTGGGGCCATCGGCCCTGGTCTGGGTATTGGATTAATGGCTTCCGGAGCGATGCAGGCTGTAGGTCGCAATCCGGAGGCGGCGGGCACCATCAGAGTTCTACTCATTCTGGCTATCGCCTTCGCGGAGGCTATTGCCATCTACGCTCTGGTGGTGGCTTTGATCATCATGTTCGTGGTCTAGGCGTGTTGCCGACGCTTTATAGGCGTCAGGCAGAGAGACATCTTCCAGTTATGGTAAGGAGGTAGCTCTTGGAAAAGCTAGGCATCAATCTAGGTTTCTTAATCTCTCAGATTGTGAATTTCGGCCTGCTGGCGGTGTTGCTGTACATGTTCCTCTACAAGCCCGTTCTGCAGATGCTCGAGGAGCGCAAAGCCCGCGTCCAAAAAGGTATGGAGGACGCCCAGGCCGCCGGGCGAAAAGCGGCTCAGGCCGAAGAGGAGTTCGAGCGACGAGTGGCCGAAGCGGCCCAGGAGGGTGAGAAGATTATCGCCCAGGCCACCGCAGATGGCGAGAAGGTGCGGGAAAAAATCCTGGCCCAGGCTCGTGGGGAGGCTGAGCAACTGCTTGAGCGGGCCAAGGGGGAGCTCGCCAACGAGCGCCAGCAGGCAATGAGTGAGCTGGGGGAACAGGTGATGGAGCTGTCTATTCTGATCACCAAAAAGGTTATCGGCGAAGCTCTGGACGAGAGCACCCACCGACGCTTGGTCAGCGAATTTCTGGCAGAAACGGGAGACCTGCAATGAGCGTTGAGCAATCCCCCCCGGCAGAAACGCTATCCCTCTACGAGAGAGAGCTGGCAGGTTGGAGCGAGCACCTGTACGCCATAAGCGAAAGGTTGCGCGCTGATCCTGACCTGAGTGCGTCGGTGCGTGACCCCGCGCTCAGTGTTACCCAGAGGCAAAAACTGCTTGAAAAGATCATCCCTGTGGAGGCCGGTCAGGAGGTCCGCCACTTCCTTTTCCTGCTGCTGGAGAAGGGACAGATGGACCTTTTGGACGTCATCGCCGAATTTCAGCGCTTGGCCGAGAGCGGCTCCCGGCTGCGAGTGGCCCGCGTCACCAGTGCCGTGCCCATGACCGAGGAAGAGCAGGCCGCCCTGCGGGCCAAGATGAAGGCCCGTTTTGGCGATGACCTGGATTTCCACTTCACGGTCGATCCCGCCATCCTGGGCGGGGTGGTGGTGCGCGTCGGCGACCAGATCATCGACGGCAGTGTGGCCGGCAGACTTGGCGCTCTCAAGGAGAGCCTGCTGGCAGCCCGATGAACCAAAACGAAACAGACTTAGGAGGCATCAATGGCCCTACGAATAGAAGATTTAACCGCGGCCATTAAACGTCAGATCGAGTCTTTTGAGGCTCCTCTGGAGGCGGTTGACGTAGGAACGGTGGTTGAGGTCGGCGATGGTATCGCCCGGGTGTCGGGTCTGGCCGCAGCGATGACCAGCGAACTGGTGGAGTTTCCGGGCCAGGTCTATGGCATCGTGCTCAACCTGGAGAGAGATAACGTGGGGGTTATCATCATGGGCGACTACACCGAGATCGAGGAGGGCCATACTGTGCGGAGCACGGGCCGTATCGCCTCCGTGCCCGTGGGTGAGGCTCTCATCGGGCGGGTGGTCAACGCCCTGGGTCAACCCATCGACGACAAGGGCCCCATCCAGTCCGACAAGTACCGTACCGTAGAGCGGATCGCGCCTGGAGTGGTGTTCCGCGATTACGTGAACACCCCCGTGCAGACGGGCATCAAGGCCATCGACTCTATGATCCCCATCGGGCGGGGGCAACGGGAGTTGATCATCGGGGACCGCCAGACGGGCAAAACGGCGTTGGGCATTGATACCATCATCAATCAGAAGGGCAAAGATCTCATCTGCATCTACGTGGCCATTGGCCAAAAATTGGCTAACATAGCTCAGGTGGTATCCACCCTGGAACGGCACGGAGCAATGGGCCACACCATTGTGGTGGCGGCCTCAGCTTCCGAACCGGCCGCCTTGCAATACCTGGCCCCTTACGCCGGGTGTGCTATGGGCGAAGAGTTCATGGAGCAGGGTCAGGATGCTTTGATAGTCTACGACGACCTGTCCAAGCACGCCTGGGCTTACCGTCAGGTTTCGCTTCTGCTGCGGCGTCCACCTGGCCGCGAGGCCTATCCGGGCGATATCTTCTCCCTGCATTCGCGTCTTTTGGAGCGGGCCGCCAGGCTGCACCCTGGCTACGGCGGTGGCTCTCTGACCGCCCTGCCTATTATCGAAACCCAGGCCGGAGACGTGTCGGCCTATATTCCTACTAATGTTATCTCCATCACCGACGGACAGATTTACCTGGAAAGCGACCTCTTTTACGCTGGCATCCGTCCCGCTCTTAACGTAGGTATCTCCGTCTCGCGGGTGGGGGGCAATGCCCAGACCAAAGCCATGAAGCAGGTGGCGAGCAAGCTCAAGCTGGATATGGCCCAGTTCCGCGCTCTGGCGGCCTTCGCTCAGTTTGGCTCCGATCTGGACAAGGCTACTCAGGATCAGCTCAACCTTGGCCTGCGCATCACGGAAGTGCTCAAGCAGCCTCAGTACCAGCCCATGTCCCTGGAGCACCAGGTCATGATCCTTTTCGCCGTGATCAATGGTTTCCTCGATGATGTGCCCATCGACCGGGTCAAGGCTTTCGAGAACGCTTTTCTGGACTACGTGGATAGAACCTATCCCCACCTCGGCCAGGCCGTTGCTTCTGAGAAGGTTCTCTCTGAGGAGTCCGAAGTGGCTCTACGCCAGGCTATCGAGGATTTTAAGGCCTCGGGGACATATTAAGTCACGGATGAAAGGTCTGATTCGCTACATCTTTTGAGCGGAGGTGATTGTGGCCACTCTACGTGAGATACGGCGGCGCATTCGCAGTGTTAAAAGCATCTCGCAGGTCACGCGGGCCATGCAGATGGTAGCTGCCTCTAAAATGAGACGGGCTCAGGATCAGGTGGTAGCCACCCGGCCCTATGCCGAAAGAGCCTGGGATGTATTGACCCACCTGGCCGCCCAACGCACGGCCGGGGAAGAATTGCACCCGCTGCTTCAGCAACGTCCCATCGAAACTATAGGCTTGGTGCTCATCACTGCCGATAGGGGGTTATGTGGCGGCTATAACAACAACATCATCCGCAGGGCCCTGGAGTTCATACGGGTTCAGGAACGACCGGTGAAGCTGGTCACAGTGGGCCGCAGGGGACGGGACCAGATGATACGCTACGGACAGGAAGTCATTGCCGAGTTCGCCGAGCTGCCGGACCAGCCGAAGTTGTTGGATGTGACCCCTATTGCCAGAACTATTCTGGGTGATTTCACCAGCGGGGTTCTCGACATAGTGTTTCTGGCCTACACCGATTTTGTCAACGTCCTTGTGCACCACCCGACGGTCAAGGAACTGTTGCCCATCCGTCCCATACTGACCGAGGACCTGGCCCTGAAAGAGTACGTGGAAGGGGAGAGACCCCCGCTTGTAGGAGAGTATATTTATGAGCCTGATCCACGGACTATCCTGGACGCCGTGCTGCCCCGCTTCACTGAGCTACAGGTTTACCAGGCTATCCTGGAATCCAGCGCCAGCGAACATAGCGCCCGGATGGTGGCTATGCGCAATGCCACCGAAAACGCCCACGATCTTATCGAGGACCTGACCCTGACCTATAACCGCGCCCGTCAGGAGGCCATTACTAAGGAAATCGTGGATATCGCTGGCGGAGCCGAAGCCCTGACCAAAGCGCGGGCTGTGGCCCGCTGAGATTGAGGAGCCGAACGGTGGACGCCAAAGATAAAGAGGAATTTAGGGAGCTTTTCTTGGACGCCTTTGAGCCTTTCGCCACCTCCATCCAGCAGAATTTCATCCATCTTGAGAAGAGAATAGATGGGCTGGAGAGGAGGATGGAAGAAGGCTTTGCCGAGCAAGGTCGGTGGCTGATGCGTCTCGAACGACGCATGGACAACATGGATTCGACCATTGCTGAACTCAGGACTGACGTGCGCGTCTTGAAAGGGGATGTAGCTGTGCTCAAGGCGGATGTGGCCTCGTTAAAGGAGCATATGACCTCGCTAGAGGGGCGTATGGACTCTCTGGAGAAGCGTATGACTTCCCTTGAGGGAGATATGGCCGAGGTCAAGCGGGATGTGGCCGTGCTGAAGACGGACGTGGCGGTGCTCAAGGGAGACATGGCTCTGGTCAAAACCTCGCTGCGCGGGCTGGAAGAGCGCCGTGAGGATTACGTCAAACGGGAGGAATTGCAGCGATTGGAAGCCAGGATGGATGGCCTGGAAGGGCGGCTGACGATCCTGGAAAGTTCATGAGCTGATCAGGAGGATATTGATGACAGAAGAGATGGTGGGTGAAGTTGTACAGATCATCGGGGTGGTGGTCGATATCGAGTTCCCGGCGGGGGAGCTACCTGATATCTATGATGCCGTGGAGATACTCAGGCCCGACGGAAGCCGGCTGGTGGTCGAGGTGCAACAACACCTGGGAGACGACTGTGTGCGTTGTGTGGCCATGGACTCTACCGAGGGCCTGAAGCGGGGGGTGAAGGCGATCAACACCGGGGCGCCGATCACTGTGCCGGTAGGGCCACCTACCCTGGGCCGGATGTTCAACGTCCTGGGTGAGCCTATCGATAACCGGGGCCTGGTCGAGTCTGATATGCGCTATCCGATTCACCGTCCCGCCCCTGCTTTCGAGGATCAGGTGACTGAGCCGGAATTCTTTGAGACGGGCCTGAAGGTCATCGATCTGATCGCCCCCTTCACCCGAGGGGGGAAAACCGGGGTCTTCGGCGGAGCGGGGGTAGGCAAGACGGTCATCATCGCCGAATTGATGCACACTATCGCCATCGAACGCGGCGGGTTTTCGGTTTTTTCCGGCGTGGGAGAAAGGTCGCGGGAAGGGCACGAATTCTGGGATGAGATGAAAGAAGCCGGGGTGATCGACAACGCGGTGCTGGTTTTTGGTCAGATGAACGAACCGCCTGGAGTACGTCTGCGGGTGGGATTGACCGGAGTGACTATGGCCGAATACTTCCGTGACCAGGGCCGAGATGTCATGCTCTTCATCGATAATATTTACCGTTTTGTGATGGCTGGCATGGAGGTTTCGGCTTTGCTGGGGCGTATGCCTTCGGCGGTGGGGTATCAGCCCACTCTGGGCACGGAGATGGGTGAGCTCCAGGAACGCATCACCTCGACCAAGAGAGGAGCCATTACTTCCATGCAGGCCGTCTACGTCCCGGCCGACGACTACACCGATCCTGGCCCCGTCACCACCTTCGCTCACCTGGATGCCACTATTGCCCTGGAACGTTCCATCGCGGCACGAGGTATCTACCCGGCCGTCGATCCCCTGGCTTCTACCTCCCGCATCCTCGATCCGCTCGTTATCGGCGAGGAGCATTACCACACCGCGCGCGGCGTGCAGCAGGTCCTGCAACGCTATAAGGACCTTCAAGATATCATCGCCATCCTGGGCATGGACGAACTCTCTGACGAGGACAAGTTGATCGTAAACCGGGCTCGCAAAATCGAGCTTTTCTGCTCCCAACCGTTCTTTGTGGCGGAGCGTTTCACCGGCCGGTCGGGCAAATATGTGCCCATCGGGGAGACAGTGCGGGGCTTTAGAGAAATTCTGGAGGGCAAACACGACGATATCCCGGAACAGGCTTTCTTCATGCAGGGCGGCATAGACGACGTTCTGGAGGAGGCGCAGAGGTTGAGAGGATAACGGCCAGCGTGTGGATAAAGGACCTTGTCTGGGATGAAACTAACCTTGATCATATCGCTTACCACAACGTTGAACAACATGAGGTCGAGGAGGCACTGGGGGGCGATGCTTGGTTCAAAAAAAGAGGCCGGGATAGATATTACGCTTACAGTCAAACGGATAGTGGCCGTTACCTGTTTATCGTGCTTGACAGGGAGTATGACGATTGTTTTTACGTTGTGACGGCACGTGATATGGACGACAGAGAGAAGAGATTTTATAGAAAAGTTCGGAAAGGATAAAGTAAATGGCCAAGTTGCCTGAAATGACGCGGGAGGAGGAAGCCGAGTTTTGGAAAACGCATAGCTCTATTGACTACCTGGATGATATGGAACCTGTAGAGGTAGAGCTCGATCCCAGCATCAAGAGTCCCCGCGATCTCAGTCCCCGCTGTTCCGTCTGTGATGACGTGCTGCTCTCCCGCTACGTCGATCTGGAGGTGGCCGGAGGACGGGCTACTTTACATAACCTGCGCCAGTTGTACTGTCGCCAGGGACACACTGTGAAACTGGCTTCCGAAGCGGAAGAGACGGTGCGCAAAGTCGAGGTCGCCCTGCAAGAGGAGCAACCGGAACGGGAGGCCGCTTAAAACAGAGGCATGATGTGAGGGTAAGAAGGTTACTCTGGGATGAAGACCGTCTTGATCATATCGCTGAGCATAGTGTTGAGAGGGAAGAGGTCGAAGAAGCGTGTTGGGGGCCCTATCTTATCCTTCGTGGTAAAGGAGACAAGTATCAGCTTTTAGGGCAGACCTCGAGTGGCAGGTATTTGTTTGTTGTCCTGGCTCACAAAGGTGGTGGAAGCTTCAAGGTTGTCACTGCCCGCGATATGAGCCAAAGTGAGAGGCGAAGATTCAGAAAGCGAACAAGATGAGCAAGAGACTCAAGGAGATACCAGAATTTGAATCGGATGAAGAAGAAATAGAATTCTGGGATACTCACGATACTACAGAATATCTGGATTGGGATCAGGCAGAATGGGTTGGGCCTGATCCCAGCATCAAGAGTCCCCGCGATCTCAGTCCCCGCTGTTCCGTCTGTGATGACGTGCTGCTCTCCCGCTACGTCGATCTGGAGGTGGCCGAGGGACGGGCTACTTTGCACGGCCTGCGCCAATTGTACTGTCGCCAGGGACATACTGTGAAGCTGGCCCCCGAAGCAGAAAAGACGGTGCGCAAAGTCGAGGTCGCTCTGCAAGAGGAGCAACCGGAACGGGAAGTTGCTTAGGGATAGGGAGAAGAGGTCAGTATGGCTAAGATGAAGTGCGAGATCGTCACCGCCGAACGCATTGTTTTTTCCGATGAGGTAGATATGGTCATCGCCCCTGGTACGGAGGGGGTGTTGGGTATCCTCCCTCGCCATGCTCCGCTCATAACCGCGCTGACGGTGGGAGAGTTGCGGGTCAAAAAAGAAGGAGAAGCAGACCTGAGCCTGGCTATTGGGGGAGGTTCCATGGAGGTTCGCCCTGACAAGGTGACGATCCTGGCCGATTCGGCTGAACGCGCCGAAGAGATCGACGAGGAACGGGCCGAAGCCGCCCGACGGAGGGCCGAGGAACGCCTCAAACAGCATGAACCCGGTGCAGTCGATCTCGAGCGGGCCGTAGCGGCCCTGCGTCGCTCCCAGATCCGCCTGAAGGTAGCCAGGAAACGTGGACGAAAAAGGGAGGGCCGGGAAAGTAGAGCGGGTGGGGAGCCTACTTTCTGATGGTTGGAGGATAGATGTTCGCTAAGCAGATAGGCATAGATTTGGGTACGGTCAATGTATTGGTCTACGTCAAGGGCAAGGGCATCGTTCTACAGGAACCCTCTATGGTGGCTATCTCTATCGAAGACAATAAAATCGTGGCCGTTGGTAACGAAGCCCGTAGCATGTTGGGACGTACTCCGGAAGCCATCGAGGTAGCTCGGCCTATGCGCGATGGAGTCATCGCTGACTACGTCGTCACCGAGGCCATGTTGCGTTATTTCATTACTAAGGTGTGTGGGCGTTTTCCCGTGTTTCGTCCTACGGTAATGATCAGCGTTCCGGTGGGAGTGACCAGTGTGGAGAGCCGGGCGGTGCATGATGCCGCCATTCAGGCCGGCGGCAAAGAAGCTTATTTGTTGCCTGAACCTCTGGCTGCCGCTCTGGGGGCTGGCATGCCTGTGGGAACGCCCACAGGCAACATGATCCTCAATATGGGAGGTGGCACCAGCGAGGCGGCGGTGATCTCTCTAAACGGGATCGTGGTCAGCAGCTCTATCCGGATAGGCGGCAATAAGATAGACGAAGCTATTGCTGCTTACATTCGCAAAAAATATAACCTGATGATCGGGGAACAGACGGCTGAGGAAATCAAGATTCGGATTGGTAGTGCTCTACCGCTGGACGAAGAACTGTCGCTGGAAGTAAAGGGCCGTGATCAGGTGGCGGGTTTGCCCAAGACTATCGAGATTACTTCCTCAGAGGTGACGGAAGCCATCGCCGAACCGCTGGCCGCTATCGTCGGAGCGGTGAAATCGGTGCTGGAGAAAACCCCACCTGAGCTGGCCTCCGACATCATCGACCGCGGGATGATGCTGGCCGGAGGGAGTTCTCTATTGCGCAACATCGCGCGGTTGTTGACTCAGGAAACAGGGGTCCCCTGCTACGTAGCTGAAAATGCCATCGCTTGTGTGGCTCTGGGCGCCGGTAAAGCTTTGGATAACTACCATATCATCAAGAGGAGCACGCCTTCATTATAGTAGATAATAAGTCATCCTTTGCAGATGAGCCACCGGATCGATGTGCTGGACCTGAACGTCGTCGGGCACTCGCAGGGTAATGGGAGCATAGTTAAGGATAGCTTTGACCCCTGCCTTGACCAGAGTATCTACCACCTTCTGGGCGGCGCTGGCAGGCACGGCTACAATGGCTATTTTGATGCCCAACCCCTTGATGACTGTGGGCATCGATTGGCTATCCAAAATCTCTAAATCCCCCATTTTTTCCCCAATTTTTCGCGGGTTGTTATCGAAAACGACCACAATGCGAAACCCCTTTTCCCTGAATAGGTCGTAATTGACCATGGCGTGGCCCAGGTCGCCGCCCCCCACCAGCGCCACCGGCCACTCGGTAGTCACGTTCAGGATTTGCTGCAACTGTTGCTGGAGATACTTGATCTCGTAGCCCGTCCCCTGTTTGCCAAACTCGCCAAAGTGAGAGAGGTCCTTACGTATCTGGACGGAACTGATGCCCAGTCTGGCGCCTAATTCCTGGGAGGAAGTGAACTCCTGACCTTCTTCGACCAGAAAGGCCAGGGCGCGCAGATAAATGGGTAGCCGCCCGATAACGATATCAGGAATCTTTGTCGAAACCATAGTTTGCCTCCTACAGCCAAATGGAGGGAGCAAAACCGCCTGTTTGTGAAATTTTCTACTAATGATACCACGTTTTATCATTATTTGCAACTTGCGTCACCAGCCGCCGGCAGCCAAAGAGGTATTGGTCCTCAACGACAAAAACGGGCGAGGCTCGAAACCCTCGCCCGTTGAACGTCTGGCACTGGAGAACCCAGGTTTTTGCCAACAACCTGGGTTCGGATGTTCATTACCGCGTGATGACCAGGTTCCTCTGGATGGTGGGCAGGTAACTCTTCGACTCTGCCCACACCGTGGTGGTCACGGGGTTGCCCGTCGCTCCGGTTGTCCCCTGGGTAGTGCTGATGACTGCCCGGTAGTAATTATTGTAGATGACCGTGCCGCTGGATACCTGGTTGACCGTCACCACAAAGGTGACGCTGATGCCCTGGCTGGAGCTGACCGTCAGGCCCGCCCACAGCACTTCGCCGCCCACCGGCGCGCCGCCGTCGCTGATGCTCAGGCAGCAGGTGGTATTGGCGGGCACGGTATCGCTGACCACCATGCCCGTGGCGTCGAACAGCCCGCCGGTCTCGGAGATGGTCAGGGTGTAGGTCAGCAGCTCTCTGGCCCAGACCGGATCGGGGTTGTCCTGTTTGGTGATGACCAGCGCCGGGTCCCCCCGGCTGCGCACGAAGACGTCCCCCAGGGCGTTGGTGTCGCCGGTCACCAGGTCGGTGGCCGTGGACGAGAAGGCCACGTAGCGCCCGTCGGCTGAGATGGAGGGGTATCTGCTATCGCCGCCGGTGGCCTGGGCGTCGGCGGGGCCCAAGTTGAGGCGGGTAGTCTGGCCCGTCTGCCGGTCGTGCACGAAGATGTCTCTCTGAGCGTTGGAGTCGCCATCCACCAGATTGGTGGCATCGGACTCGAAGGCCACGTAGCGCCCGTCGGCTGAGATGGCGGAGTTGTAGCTCCCGCCGCCGGTGGCCTGGCCGCCGGTGGAGTCCACGCTGACGCGGGTGGTCTGGCCCGTCTGCCGGTCACGCACGAAGACGTCCGTCTGAGCGTTGGAGTCGCCGATCACCAGGTTGGTGGCCCCGGACTGGAAGGCCACGTAGCGCCCGTCGGCCGAAATGGCGGGGTTGTAGCTCCCGCCGCCGGTGGCCTGGCCGCCGGCGGAATCCACGCTGACGCGGGTGGTCTGGCCCGTCTGCCGGTCGTGCACGAAGATGTCCGGCTGAGCGTTGGAGTCGCCGGTCACCAGGTCGGTGGCAAAGGACTCGAAGGCCACGTAGCGCCCGTCGGCCGAGATGGATGGATCTCCGCTCCCGCCGCCGGTGGCCTGGGCGCCGGTGGAGTCCACGCTGACGCGGGTGGTCTGGCACGCCTCCCCTATTTCGTGCACGAAGGTGTCCACATTCCCGTTGGTGTCGCCGGTCACCAGGTTGGTGGCCGCGGACGAGAAGGCCACGTAGCGCCCGTCGGCTGAGATGGATGGGTCGTAGCTGTGGTCGTCGCCTTCGTAGTTGCCGGTGGAGTCCACACTGACGCGGAAGGTCTCGTCCAACTGCCGGTTGCGCACGAAGATGTCCGCCCGATTGTTGTTGTCGCCGTCTATCAGGTTGTCGGCGGCGGATTGGAAGGCCACGATGTGCCCGTCAGCTGAGATGGAGGGGAAGAAGCTGACGCCACCGGCGGCCTGGGTGCCGGTGAAGCTCACATTGACGCGGATAGTCTGGTCCGTCTGCCGGTCGTGCAAGAAGATGTCACTAAACCCGTTGGTGTCGCCGGCCACCAGGTTAGTGGCCACGGAATGGAAGGCCACGTAGCGTCCGTCGGCTGAGATGGATGGGCAGTTGCTATCGCCGCCGGTGGCCTGGATGCCGCCGGAGCCCACGCTGACCCGTTCGGTACCCGGCGGGTCGGCGTAGGCCGTAGCCAGGGCCAGCGCCAACAACGCCAACGCCAAAGCCAGCCGCACCAGTATTGTTCTTTGTCTTACCTTTTTCATTTTTCTCCTCCTTTTGCATAATAGTGAAAAGTTTTCGTCTCTTTTCCTATCCAAAGAAAAAAGACGGCATTACATTGAGACTACGTTGCAACTGCCGCTGCCTTGTCAGCATCTATACAAAATAAGTGTACCATGAAATCCGGTATTTTGTCAAGGTGGAAGTGAAATATAACATAGATTATATACATTCAGCCTTTACTAATATATAGACGCTTAATTTATTCTTTCACCTGCACCCCATGTACCGACCACCAGTAAAAGTCGTCTGAGCCGGTCTGCTCGATCCGCAGGTAGCGCACCTGGCGCGGCGCAAAGCTCACCGCCAGCGGACGGTCGTTCATCGCTTTTTGGGCCACGACCTCCCAGCGCTGGCCGTCCGGCGAAACTTTGACCACGTAGCCGCGCGGGTAGTCTTTGGGCGAGCGGTCGTTATCCAGGCTGAGCTGGGACACGTTCTGGGGGCCGCCCAGGTCGATGGCGAACCACATGCCCGGCTTCTGCGGCTCGCGGCTGCTCCAGCGGGTGTAGGCGTTGCCGTCTATGGCCTGGAGCAGGTTATCGGGGCCGCTGTGCACGTCGTTGTGGCTGGCGCTGACCGTCAGGCCGCTTTTGGTGGAAACGTACACCTCGTGGATGGACCACCAATAGAAGGGATCGGAGCCCGTCTGCTCGATGCGGATGTAGCGAACCTGGCGGGGGGCGAAGGTCACGGCCACCGAGCCATCGTTGTGTTCCTTCACCGCCACCGTCTCCCAGTGCTGGTTGTCCGGGGAAACTTTGACCACGTAGCCGCGCGGGTAATCGTGGGGCGAGCCCCCGTTGCTCAACGTGACCTGAGTTACGGTCTGTACCTGGCCCAGGTCAATGGCAAACCACATGCCTGGCCTCTGGGGAGTGAAGGTGCTCCAGCGGGTGTGCGCTTTGCCGTCTATGGCGTAGAGCAGGTTATCGGGGCCGCTGGTGACGTTGTTGTGGCTGGCGCTGACCTTCAACGGGCCGGGCACTTCCTGCGGAACGCCGGCCCCCGCCTGCACCTCGACATCCAGGGTAGGCACCTCCTGCCAGGCGAACCAGGTGACCATTTCCTCCACCATGTCCCACTTGAGGACGAAGTTTCCTTCCAGGCGGGGAGCGCCCACTTCGGCCAGCAGGTTTACCTGTTCGCCGCTGCGCAGGTCGTGGGGCAGGCCGGTGCGCAGGTCGGCCCACAACGCGGAGGATAAGAGACTGCCATCACGGTTGTGCCAGTGATAGCCCAGCCGCACCTTGTTGTAGCCTTCGGCGGGCCAGGTTTTGCGTCCCGTGTTCTCGACGGTGAAGCGCACGGTACGGGTCTCTCCGGCGGCCATCTGGCGGGGTGTATTGTGGCTGACGTACTTCACGGCGTAGGTCGGGCCTGGATGGGGGGAACCGATAGGACGCGAGATGCCCCCTACCTTCCAGACCACCGGACGCGATTCGCCGCTTTTGTAGTCCCACCAGGCCAGCCTGTCCCAATATTTATCAGGAGAGGAGACGATAAAGGCGCTGGCCGAGGCCACGTAAAAGTAATCGCCCAGGGCCTTATAATAGCTTTCGTATTGCAAGGCCCGGTGCCAATCGTCGATGCGTCCCAGGTCGTTGTTGAATTCGGTGATGTGGATGGTCTTACCGGGGAACAGGCGATGATACTGGGTAAAACGCAGACCATAGCCCTGGTGGAGCATACCGGCCAGGTCCGACCAGTAACAATGGCAGCCCAGCCAGTCCGAGTGTTCCACTGCCTGGCGACAGGCCTCCAGCCATTGGAGATCGGTGAAGGTTTCGCCGGGCAACAGGGTGGGCGACAGGCCGGGAAAGCCGAACACCGCCCAGGGGAAGAGGGTGCGCAGACGCTCCAGGACCTCCAGGTACCAGCGGTTGAAAATTTTGGCCTGTTCGGCGTCTGGGCCCCAGCCTTCGCCGGGAAAGTTAGGCTCGTTCAGGATCTCGAAGCTGCTGGCGAAAGGCCGCAGTTCGCTGAGGCGTGGGGCGTGCCTGCTCACAAAGGAGTCCGGCGTGCCTGGCCCTTCAGGTTCGTACAGCCTGACCATGAACTCCAGGTGGGGGTTCTCGTCGTGCAAACGCTGAAAGACCGAGAGGTCGGTGTACTCGAACATCTTGATGAGCTCGATCTTAGCCTCGCGGATGACCCGATAATCGTGTTCGGTAAAGGTCTTGCCCCAGTAATCGTTACGACCCAGGATGCCGACTTTCATCTTCCTCTCCTGCTTCCAGGTGCCTGGCACTTCCGAAGTGCCAGGCACCTTATCAGGTGCGCGGCACTTCCAAAAGTGCCGTGCACCTTTATTCTAACAAGTACGCCTCAATTCCTTCAGGCAGCTTATCCAGTCCAGCCAGATAATCTAAAACGAACCGTCCATAAGTCTGCCCTACCGGGAAATACCCATGCACAAAGGCCCGGTCAACCAACGTGCCACTACGTATTCCAACCCACTCGTGGTAGTTGGAATACGGCCACTCTTCTAAATGCGACACTAATCCATCCTTCACCGGATTAGCGTGAATGTATCGACACAGATGAAGCAGGTGGTTATCTCTGTCTACGTGGATAGCCCTGTAGCGCCCTTCAAAGAGGGTGCCAGTACGGTTGTAGAGTTTGTTGAACGCCTTAGTGTAGCTGTTAAAAACCCTTTGAGGCAGCAAGCCTACTGGTTCCTCGTTGTCTTGCCGCACCAGAAAGTGATAATGGTTGGGCATCAGACAGTAAGCAATCACGGCGATGCTAAGTGCCCTGGCATATTTCTTCACCAAGCGCAGCACGAATAGGTAGTTATCCTCTTCTCGAAATATAGGCTGACGCCCAATACCACGATTGTAGATATGGTAATACTGCCCCTGGGCGAATCGCACTCTTCGACGTGACATGGTTAGAGCCTCTCGCTTTTCTTCAGGTGCCTGGCACTTTCAAAGTGCCAGGCACCTACTTGACATAAACCTCGTGGATAGACCACCAGTACCGCGTGGAGCTACCCGTCTGCTCCACGCGGAGGTAACGGACCTGCCGGGGGGCGAAATCGAGGTCCAGGGGGCGGTCGTTGGCCGAGTTTTTGGCCACCGTTTGCCAGTTTACCCCGTCGGCTGAGACCCGCACCACGTAGCCCCGTGGATAATCGAAGGGAGAAGCCGTGTTGTCCAGGGACAGGCCGCGCACCGTTTTGGTCTGGCTCAGGTCCAGCTCGAACCACATGCCGGGGGTCTGCAAGGCTCTGGTGCTCCAGCGAGTGTGGGCCAGGCTGTCCAGGGCCTGGCGCAGATTGTCCGGGCCGCTGAGCACGTCGTTGTGGCTGGCGCTGGCGGTTATGACCGGCTCCTCAGAAACAAGGATCTCGTGGATAGACCACCAGTAGAAGGAGTCAGAACCCGTCTGCTCGACGTGGACGTAGCGGGCTGAACGAGGCGGGAAGGTGATAACCAGCGGCCGGTCATTATTCTTCACGGATGAAACCATCTCCCAGTTTTGGCCGTTCGTGGAGAGTTTGACCACGTAGCCTCTGGGATAATCCTGGGGAGAGCCCTCGTTGACCAGTTCGAGGCGGGATAGGGTCTGCACTGCGCCCAGGTCGAGGGCAAACCACATGCCCGGCCTTTGCGGCTCACGGCTGCTCCAGCGGGTTTGGGGATTGCCGTCCAGGGCGAAGCTCAGGTTGTCCGCGCCGCTTTGCACGTTGTTGTGGCTGGCGCTGATGGTCCAACCCCCGGCCGGATCGGCTTCGATCTCGATGGCGTGGATGGACCACCAGTAAAAGGAATCTGAACCCGTCTGATCGATGTGGATGTAGCGTGTCAACTGCGGGGTGAAAGTCACGTCCAGCGGGCCGCCGTTGGCGTGGTTTTCGGCCACTGTTGTCCAGTGGGCTCCGTCGGTGGAGAGCCTGACCACGTAGCCGCGCGGGTAATCTTTGGGGGAAAAACTGTTGTCCAGCCGCAGATGGCTGATGGTCATCAGTTGGCCCAAATCCAGGCGAAACCACATGCCCGGCCTTTGCGGGGTGAAGGTGCTCCAGCGGGTATAGGGGCTGCCGTCCAGGGCCTGGCGCAGGTTATCCGGGCCGCTCTGCACGTTGTTGTGGCTGGCGCTGGGCCTGGCCGCGCCGGGCACGGGCGAGGGAGGGGCAGGCTCAACCTGGACCCTGACGTCCAGGGTGGGCACCTCCTGCCAGGCAAACCAGGTGACCATCTCCTCCACCATGTCCCACTTGAGGATATACTGGCCTTCGACCACGGGAGGGCCTACTTCGGCCTGGAGGGTAAGGTGTTCGTCGGGGCGCAGGTCGTGGGGCAGGGCAGTACGCAAATCGGCCCACAGGCTGGCGGGCACCAGGCTGCCATCATGGTTATGCCAGTGATAACCCAGGCGCACCTTGTTGTAGCCGCTCGCCAGCCAGGTTTTGCGGCCCGCGTTTTTGAGAGTCAGGCGCACGGCGTTGGTCTGTCCGGCGACCATCGTGCCGGGCGTGTTGTGGCTCAGGTATTTCACGTCGTAGACGGGCTTTTCCTGGGGGTCGCCGATGGGACGGGGGATGCTCCCCACCTCCCAGACCACCGGCCGCGATTGGCCGCTCTGGGGGGCCCACCAGGCCAGGGCATCCCAGGCAGGGTCGGGCGAAGAGATGATGAAGGCGCTGGCCGAGGCCACGTAAGGATAATCGCCCAGAGTGGTGTAATATCTCCTGTACTGGGTGGCCCGCTGCCACTGATCGATCAGGGTGGGGTGGCTGTTGAACTCGGTGATGTGGATGGTTTTATCGGGGAAGAGGGTGTGGTATTGGGTGAAGCGCAGGCCGTCGCTATGGTGGAGCATCCCGGCTTCATCCGACCAGTAACAATGACAGCCCAGCCAATCGGAGGCCTGTACCGCTTCCTGGCAGATTTGCAGCCATTCCAGGTCGCTGATGGTCTCGCCTGGGGGATGGGGCGACAGGCCGGGGAAGCCGAAAGAGGCCCGGGGCAGAAGGGCTCGCAGCCGCTCTAACACCTCCAGGTACCAGTGGTTGAAGCGCTGGGCCTGGTCGGCAGCGGGCCCCCAACCTTCCTCCGCGCGGTTGGGCTCGTTGAGGATTTCAAAGTCTGTGGCGAAGGGACGCAGTTGTTCGATACGCCAGGCGTGGCGATTGACGAACTCTTCCGGCTGGCCGAGGCCGGCCTCGTCGTACAGGCGGACGATGAACGCCAGGGCAGGGTTCTCATCGCGCAGCCGCTGGAAGACCGACAGATCGGTGTACTCGAAGATTTTGACGAGCTCAATCTTCGCTTCGCGTACCACCCGATAGTCCTGTTCGGTAAAGGTTTTGCCCCAGTAATCGTTGCGACCGAGAATGCCGACTTTCATGGTGCTCCTTTCTCCTTTTTAGTTTACATAATCATTTATGTTTAAAGAGCTTTACCAGGGTCGAACTCTATTTACTTCTCCCCCTCAGCCCGCTGTGGCGCTTGCAGTCAAGGCTATTTTATATCACAAGCTTTTCCAAGTCAAGGGTGAATATTTCACTTTTTGGAAACTCTGTAGTATAATATTAGGGATGCCTGGCGCGATCCCTACGCCGGACTGTATAGACTGATAGCTGGAGCCAGCAAAGCCTGCACCTCAGGCCAGAGACAAGCAGGCTCCAAACACCTGAGCGATTAAAGCGAGAGTGCTTAAGGGAGAGAGTTAGGGTCGATGGATGAAGGCAAGATTATGATTGTGGAGGACGATCCCGATACCTTATTTATGCTGCGGTCCTATTTCGAAAAACAGGGATACGAGGTGTGGACGGTTACCCATGGCCGGATAGCTTTGAAGGTAAGCAGCAAAAGACTGCCTGATGTAATTATCCTGGACATTATCCTACCAGATATCGATGGCTATGAAGTGTGTCGTCGGCTGCGCGATGATCTGCGTACCCAGCACATTCCTATCATCTTCCTGACTCAGAAAGGTGAGCGAGATGATCGAATCACCGGTCTGGAGATAGGGGGCGATGATTACATTACCAAACCTTTCTCTATTGAAGAGTTGAAGTTGCGGGTGCAAAACGCTTTGCGTCAGTCCCGTTACCAGTTGTCTACCGACCCGGGGACGGGGTTGCCCAGTGGGCGCTTGATCGAAGAACAACTCAGAGAGCTGATACGTAAGAGCGATTGGGCCTTGTTATATATCGGCATCACGGGCTTTGAAACTTACAATGAAGTCTATGGTTTCCTGACGGCCAAGTACGTGTTGTCCTTCATCTCCGATGCCCTGAAGGACACCGTCGGGGAACTGGGTACCACCAACGATTTCATCGGCCATACGGGCAAGGACGATTTTATTGTCATCACCGCAATTGATAGGGCGCAGGCTATAAAAAACGACATCGTGGAGCGTTTTGATCAAGTGTTGAAGGCTTTCTATTCTGTGGACGATCAACAACGGGGTTACATGGCCGTCGAGGGCCGGGGGGGACGGGAACAGTGGGCGCCCTTGATGAGCCTGACGGTCGGCATCGCCACCAGTGAAGATGGCCCTTTCGCCGATGTGCACGGCATTACCGAGGTGGCAGCCGAGTCCAGACGGCAGGATGAGAGGGCCATCTACAACAAAGTGGGGGAGAGGGCCAGCAGTGAGGCCCAGGCCCAGGAGCCTGGCGCTCAAGCTTGAGCCTGTTAAAGCAGGCTGTCCTCGATTTTGAAGGGATTGAAGTCTGTTCTGTAATCGTAGTAATCCTCGTTCTCGGCCCTTTTGAGGAAGTTGATCACCTGGTAGGTGCAGGGCGTGACCAGGGTCTCGACGCTGCACTTGAAGATGTAGTTGGAGATGATTATCTCGATCAAAACGTAGCCCGGCATCGTGCCCATGAAAGCAAGGGGCACGAATAACAGGGTATCGAGGCCCTCGCCGATAAGGGTGCTGCCAATGGTCCGCATCCAGAGCCATTTGCCCTGGGTGCGGATTTTCATTGTAGCCATAATGTAAGAGTTGGAAAACTCACCGACGAAATAGGCGATCAAACTGGCCAGCACAATGCGCGGGGTAAAGCCCAGCACTTTGTCGTAAGCCTCCTGGCCTATCCTGCTGCTCCAATCGGCTTCGGGCGGCAGTTTGCTCACCACTATGAAAGTGAGGCTCATCAGGGCAGCGCAGAAAAAGCCGACCCAGATAGCCTTGCGCGAGCGCCGATAGCCGTAAACTTCGGTCAGCACGTCGCCAAAAACGTAGCTCACCGGAAACAGCAGCGTGCCCGCGTCGAAAGTCAGGATGGGCAACCCCAGATTGACGATCTTGGCCGCCGAGACCACGTTGCTGATCAGGAGCACCGCCACGAAAAGGGCCACCACCACGTCGAAATATTTAAACGGTTGATTTCTGACCGGTTCATGCCTTCGGTTCTGTTCCATTGTAGCTTACTCTCCTTCTCGATTTTTTTCTTAGTGCGCCGCCCAGGGGCCAGACCCCTTTGTCAGTATGTCCAGTCCACAACCCGCTCATCAACGTTGTCGTATTGAATCTTGATCCCTGCCAGGGCCGTTTGGAACAGGGGCCGCTGGTCGCGGCCGTCGGCGTTCATGATGTAGAGTTCCCATTCCTGGAGGCCCTTCTCGTCCGTCAGGTAAATGATATGTGTCCCATCGGGTGACCAGGCCGGAGCAGCGCAGTTGATGGCCCGGTCGTTGAGAGGCGAGTTTTTGGTCAGTTGGGTGCGGCCCGTGCCGTCGGCGTTGATAACCACGATCTCGTAGTGGTCGTGGGAGTAGGTCTGGAAGGCCAGGCGCGTCCCCTCCGGCGACCAGACCGGCGAGCGGTCACGCCAGTAGTCGGTCAGGCGGTAGACGTTGGGGTCACGGGTGAGTTTGGCGGTCGCGTTTTGCTCCCAGGTGAAGGAAAGCCCCACGTCGCTGGCGTAGACGATCCGTTCCCCGTCGGGCGCCCAGTCTGGGGAATAGCTGTGGTCGTGGCAGTGCAGATCGAGGAAATAATCCTGGGCCCCTGCCGGGCTGACCACCCCCAGCTTCCACCAGGGATCGGCCGGGAACACTATTTTGGCGACCTCGATCTTCACCCCGTTAATTTCTACGTAGTAACGTCTCGTCCAGTCGCTTAAAGGCCCGCCGTACTGACGGGTGAAAGCGATTTTGGTTCCGTCCGGCGAGAAGGTTGGGGCCTTGGCGCCGGGCCAATCGAAAATCCTGTGTTCGTCTTGGCTGTCCTGGTTGATGACCCAAATGCCTTTTGGTTCTCGCCAGCGGGCAAAGGTCACCCGTGTCCCGTCGGACGACCAGGAGGGATCCAGCCCATCGGTCAGACGCCGCAGGCCGGTGCCGTCGGCGTTGATGATGTATATGTCGCCCTGGTTAGCGGTCTGGAAGACCAGCTTACCGGGCAGCGTATTTTCGGGCATTTCCGACGAGGCGGGGGCAGACGTGGGGGTGGGGCCCACGAGCTGGGGCGGTGGATCGGCCTTGACGCCGGGCACGTCTTCGAGGGCACCACTGATCTCAACGTAGGGTGCTTTGCCGGAAATCCAGCCTACACCGTCGGCGGCCTGATCGTAGCTGATTTGCAGCCAACCGCTGACCACCTCCCGCCCTACGATATCCACTTTATCGCCCCGTTTGAGCGCCCCAAGAGGCGGATATTCTATACCGGGGCCGGTGCGCACGCGGAGGCCCCTGACCGTCACTTCGGCCTGGGCCCTGGCGGGTGTGGAATCTGGGGTGGGGGTCGTCTGGCCGGGGGTAGCGGTCGGCGTTGGGCTGAGGCTCAGAGCCGCACACTGCGGCCCATAGCCTGTCAGGAGCATAATCCCGATCAGGGTTAGAAACAGAAATTTTGTTTTCACCGGTTATACTACCTCCCTCGTCTCATCCGTCTCATTCTTTAGGGGAGTATAAAAACACAGTAAGGTGCTGCCATAGCGGCGCTGATCGACGAGGAGCAGGCTTTGGAGCTCAAACTCGACGTATTCCTTGGGGTGAATCTGGACCACGATCAGACCATCTGCGGACAGCAGGTTTCTTTTGTCCAGGGCTATCAGAGTTTTGGCCCACAGCCCTTTGTATTGCGGGGGCGCCACGTAGATCAGGTCGGATTTTCGGTGCTCCCCGGCCAGGAAGCGGAAAACGTCGGCCCGCGCCACCTCTGCTCGCCCGGCCAGGCCGGTCAATTTAAGGTTGTCCCAGATGGTTTTGACCGCCCGTCCGCTGCGCTCCACGAAGATAGCGTATTGTGCTCCACGGCTCAGGGCCTCGATGCCCACCCCACCTGTCCCGGCGAAGAGGTCGAGGAACAGGGCATTCTCCACCTGTTCTCCCAGGATGTTAAACAGAGATTCTTTGACCCGGTCGGTGATGGGGCGGGTGGTCTGCCCCGGCACCGAGAGCAATTTACGTCCTTTGGCTATGCCTCCTATGACCCGCACCCTGCTCTCCTTCTGCTGACCCACGCTGCTGGCCTGCTCTGACTTTTTCTGAGATGGCCGCAGAGTGTAGTGTTATCAGAAATAGTATATCTCGTTTGAGTTCTGGCGTCAAATGTAGTATAATGGATTTTGAGAAGCCTTGCCTGGCCTATGCTCTTTAATCATAAGATTGAGGGAGGAGCGCGATGTCAAAAACGAGATTAGTCCTGGCCTGTATAGGTTTGATCGTCCTGCTTTGTTCTTTGTGTCTTCTGATTTATTCCAACCTGCCTTATGATCGGACCACCCGGCAGTATGACCTCTCTCCCGGAGATTTGCAGAGGCCGCTCCCGTCTCCTGCTTCCACTCTCTCTCCATCGTCGTGGTTGTTCGAGCCTCGCTGGGCGGCGATTTGGATGGAGCCGAAAGGAGTTTAGCGATGGGTGATAAAAAACGGTGGGTTTATCTGCTGGTAGTGCTGGGCCTGGGGCTTGCCGTTGTCGGGTGTGCGCCTGCATACTACGCGCCCCCACCTGCCGAAGCTCCTGAGGAGAAACCCGTCGAAACTCCCGTCGAGGCGACAGTGAAGGAACCACGACCCACCCCGACGCCTGCCGCTACGCCCACGGCTCCTCCCCCGATGGCGCCACAGCCCACTCCGCCTTCTGAGGGCACGAAAGAGATTCCACCGCCGGGGAGGCCACCTGCCCCACCAGAAGCCACCCCCACCCCGGAGGCCATCGAACAGCGCATCGTCGAGGTGGAATGGCCGCCCCGCATGCGCCTGGGCAACTCTGAGGTGCTCCGCCTGGCTTTCATCCCCAGCCCCGAAGGTGGCTACGTGCCGGTAGTGGAGGAAGAAGGACACGAGGTGGAGGCTACTGCGGTGGTGCCCATACCGGAAGAGAAATTCCGCCGCTACTGGGTATACGCGGTGCCCGCCCTGAGTTCCATCAACTTCGAGATAGACCCGCCCCAGCCTGTTCCCCAGGAAGTCTTGCCGGGTCAGCCCAACGTCTGGCGCTGGAGCATCAAGCCCAGGGAGTCGGGCGAGCACAAGCTTAATCTGAGCCTGGCTTTGCGTTGGGAACCCAGGGAAGCGGGCTCCGAGACCAGGGTTAGCGAGCAACAGGTCTGGAGCGACACCTTTTCCGTCTCGGTGCACACCTCCTTCGGCCTCAACGTATTCCAGGCCGACATCTTGGGCGTTCTCGGCTCGGTGGTGGGTGGGGCTCTGGGCCTGCCCTTCGTCGAGGACGTGCTAAAGTGGCTCTTCGCTCGCCTGCGCCGATTTCGACAATTGTAGTATGTCACCCAACATGACCCCACGAAAACAGCGAACGAAACAACGAACAGTTCTGGATCTGAACGGTTCCGACTGGCGTTTGGGGCGTGTCCCCCGCAGGGCTGTTGATTGTCCCGATGCTAACGATTACCAGGCAGTGGTGGAGTGGTGGCCCGCTACCGTGCCTGGCAACGTGCGCTCCGATCTTATGGCCGCGGGCCGTATCCCCGACCTCTTCTACGGCACTGCCAACCGGGAGAGCCAGGAGGTTGATGACTGGGATTGGTGGTACGGAAAAGAGGTGGCCCTCACCCTGGAAGAGGGTGAACGGGCCTTTCTGGTTTTTGAGGGCATCGATTACATCTCTATGGTCTACTTCGACGGCCTGGAGTTGGGTCGCCACGAAGGGATGTTCTCCAGGCAGGTTTACGAGATTACAGATCGGGTGCCTGGCAACAGCGAACGTTCGTCGTTAGTGCCAGGCACCCGTTCAGATCACTTGATTGCGGTGCGCATCTGGGGATCGGCCAGTTTGCCCCGGCCCAAACTTTCCCCCTGGCAGAGACTCTGGGCCAGGCTGGCCGAAGCTCTGCCCCGCACTCACCCGGTTTTCCCTGACCGGATCGCCACCCTCAAGTGTCAGATGAGCTTTGGCTGGGACTTTGCTCCCCGCGCCAGGACGATGGGCCTCTGGGACGACGTTTACGTCGTGGTGACGCGCTCGGTTTTCATCGAAGAGATGTTTGTCCGGTACGGGGGGCCGGGGGACGGGGACGCGCCGGTGAGCTTGAGCCTGGAGTTGGATGTGGATAGGGCGCAGACGGTAAAGGCGGTCATCCTGGTGCGGGGGAAGAATTTTGAGCAGGAAGCGCAACGTTTCGACTTCGAGCTCTCATTGGAAGAGGGCCATCAGGCGGTGGAGATGGAGTTTGCCATCCAGGAGCCCCGTTTTTGGGAGCCCTGGGATCGCGGCCGGCCTGACCTCTACTTGGTGGAAGTCCAGCTATTCCCCGCTGCGGCCACTTCTCCCCTCCTGGATGCCCTGAGCACCACGATTGGCCTGCGCACTGTGGAGAGGGTTCCTAACTCCAACGCTCCCGCCGGAGCCGAACCCTGGACCTTCGTTCTCAACGGGCGGCGGGAGTTTATTCGCGGGGCCAACTGGGTGCCAGCCGACGTGCTGCCGGGCCGGGTGCGACAGGAGGACTACGCGGCCCTCATCGATCTGGCAAAGAAAGCGCACGTCAACATGTTGCGGGTCTGGGGTGGGGGCTTGCGCGAGAAGAGGGCTTTTTACGACCTGTGCGACCAGGCGGGCATCATGGTGTGGCAGGAGTTTCCTTTTGCCTGCGTTTTTCTCGGCCTTCTGCCTCGTGGGCCGGCTTTTTTGAACCTGGCCCGCCAGGAGTGTGGGGCCATCGTGCGGCGGTTGCGCAATCATCCCAGCCTGGTTCTGTGGTGTGGGGGCAACGAGTACAGCGCCCGGCGCAATGGTCCCCTGGTCGAGACTTTGCGGGCGGTGGTGGCCCACGAGGATGGCACCCGCCCTTTCCAGCCCACCTCGCCAGGCCAGAACGACAGCCACAACTGGCGCATCTGGCACGGCAGGGCCAACATCCGCGACTACCGAAATGACCTGGCCCAATTCGCCAGCGAGTTCGGCCTTCAGTCTGCCCCCCACCCTGCTTCGCTTAGAGAGTTTATCCCCCCCGACCATCTGTGGCCCCCGGCTGAGGTCTGGCGTTACCACTGCGCCCAACTGGATAAGCTGGAACGGTATGCCCGTCCCCTCCTGGAGCAGACAGATCGTAGTAACGACTTAAGTCGTTACTGCCCGCAGGAGTTGGTCGATTTTGTAGAGGCTACCCAACAGGCGCAGGCTCTCGGCTTGCAGGTAGCCATCGAGCATTTCCGGCGCCGCAAGTACGAAGCCGGGGGGACTTTGCTGTGGCAATTCAACGAGCCCTGGCCGGCCATCTGCTGGAGCGTGATCGACTATTACCGTCGGCCCAAGCTGGCCTACGAGCGGCTGAAGGACCTCTATAACCCGCTGCTCGTCAGCCTGGATTATCCTCTCGTCCGTTACCGGGCGGGCGACCTTTTTCACGCTCGGGTGTGGGCCATCAACGATCTTCTGGACTCTTTTGAGAGCTGCCAGTTGAGCATCAGGATGGACGGCCAGGAAATTTTCTCTCAGCCCATCTCCCTGCCGCCCGATTCCTGTCGGCTGGTTGCAGAGGTAGGGCATATTCTGACCGGAGATGGAGGCTACGTTGAAGTGCAACTCTTCGACACCGCCAGCACGAGGCCTGGCGGTATAAATGATCGCCTCCTCTCCAGTAACCAGTACGATCTGAGCTGTTACGATCCGGCGGAGAGGGGTTTTGTGGATGCCTTTTATTCCTGGGTGAGCGATGTGACCCTCAGATAAAATCCGTCGGTCTATGCTCTCCGAAAACCCCGCGCAGCACGCCGCATATCTCCCCCAGGGTGGCGTAGGCTTCCACGCATTCCAGGATTATGGGCAGCAGGTTGTCCTGGCGGTGGGCTGTTTGCTCCAGCCTGGCTAACAGGGTGCTGACCCGCCCGTTGTCGCGCCGCTCCCGCAGGGCCGCCAGCCGCGCCATCTGTTGCTCCTGCACGGCCTTGTCCACTTTCAAAAGGACGAGGGGATTTTTCTCTTCTACCCGGAACTCGTTGACGCCCACCACCACCTGCTCTTTACGCTCCACAGCCTGCTGATAGCGGTAGGCGCTTTCCTGTATTTCGCGCTGGATGTAGCCCGCTTCGATAGCCGCCAGCGCCCCGCCCATGGCGTCGATCTTCTCGATGTATTCCTCAACCCGCCGCTCGATCTCGTCGGTCAGGCTTTCCACGAAGTAGCTGCCGGCCAGGGGATCGATGGTATCGGCCACCCCACTCTCGTGGGCAAGGATCTGCTGGGTGCGCAGGGCGATCTGCACCGATTCTTCGGTGGGCAGGGCCAGAGCCTCGTCGCGGGAGTTGGTGTGCAGGCTTTGGGTGCCGCCCAACACGGCCGCCAGGGCCTGCATGGTCACCCGCACCACGTTGTTTTCCGGCTGTTGGGCGGTCAGGGTGCAGCCTGCCGTCTGGGTGTGGAAGCGCAGCATCCAGGAGCGTGGATTGCTGGCCCCAAAGCGTTCGCGCATGATGCGCGCCCACAGACGGCGCGCGGCGCGAAACTTGGCTACCTCCTCGAAAAGATTGTTGTGGGCGCTGAAAAAGAAGGAAAGCCGCCCGGCAAAATCGTCCACGTCCAGCCCGGCCTGGATGGCAGCCTCCACGTAGGCGATGGCGTGGGCCAGGGTAAAAGCCGCTTCCTGCACGGCAGTGGAGCCAGCTTCGCGGATGTGGTAGCCGCTGATGGAAATGGTGTTCCAGCGGGGCAGGTGCTCTTTGCAATATTTAAAGGTGTCGGTGATGAGACGCATGGAGGGCCGAGGGGGAAAGATGTAGGTGCCGCGCGCCACGTATTCCTTCAGGATGTCGTTCTGGATGGTGCCTTGCAGCCTGGCCGAGTCTGCTCCTTGCTTTTTGGCTACGGCCAGATACATAGCCAGCAGGATGGCCGCCGGAGCGTTGGCGGTCAGGGAAGTGCTGACTTTATCCAGCGGGATGCCCTGGAAGAGGATTTCTATATCCTCCAGGGAGTCGATAGCCACCCCTACTCTGCCCACTTCGCCGGCCGCTAAAGGATGGTCGGAGTCGTAGCCAATTTGGGTGGGCAGGTCGAAGGCTATCGACAGGCCGGTCTGGCCCTGCTCCAGCAGGTAACGATAGCGGCGGTTAGACTCCTCGGCGGTGGCGTAACCGGCGTACTGGCGCATGGTCCACAGCCGTCCCCGGTACATGGTGGGCTGCACGCCCCTGGTGAAAGGGTACTGGCCGGGAAAGCCTGTTTTGTTCGCATAGTCATTGGCTACGTCGTCAGGGGTATAGAGCCGTTTCACTTCAATGCCGGAATGGGTCTCAAAACGCGCTCGGCGTTCGGGATAGCGCCTCAAAACGGGTTCGAGGGTTTCCCTTTCCCAGCGTTCCTTTGACTCGGTGATGTCTTCGTGCATCGTCACTCTCCTGACTTTAGGGTGATTTATGCTTTTGACTTTCGGTCTCTTGGCTTGTATAATTGTATCATGAAAGGGCTGATTGTCAATGAAAGCAGGTTTCTAATTTGACAGCACTGAGTTTATAGGAGATTGACGGCTATGAAACGAAATTTTACGGCGGTTGTCTGGCAAGAAGGCGACTGGTTTGTGGCGCAGTGCCTGGAGGTGGATGTTGCCAGCCAGGGGACAACTGAAAGCGAGGCTCTGGCGAACTTGCGGGAAGCCCTGGAGTTGCATTTTGAGCCGCCCATTGCGACCCTTACACCACAAGTGCATCAATTGCAGGTAGAAATCTATGCCTCTTAAGCCTTTACCTTACCGCCAGGTGAGACGCAAGCTAGAAGCAGCCGGGTTTGTAGAAGTCAGCTCAAGAGGCAGCCACGTCAAGTTTGCCAAGCAAACTGCCGCCGGAATGCGCACGGCCATTGTGCCCCGCCACCGCGAAGTCACTGTGGGCACTTTGCACAGCATTCTTCGTCAGGCTGGGTTAAGTGTTGAATAATTTCACATATTGTAGCTTATTGGGTAAAGATGCCTATAAAGGCCTTTGATATTCACGAAGTGCAAAAAAGCTCCACAAAGTTATTGGCTCTGGTGCTGGAGGGTACGGAAGTCATCCTGGTACAGGACAACACACCGTTTGCTCGCTTGGTGCCAATTGCTTCCCCTACCAGGCCGTGCCTGGCAGGATTACACAAATAGTCTGTTTTCTTCGCCTAATGTGCCTGCGGGCTTGTCTCGCAGGCATCATTGGTGTCATCAGGTGTATGGAGCCGCCTCACAAGGAGCCTTTTTTTATGTTTTGTTTAGGTTTCATTTATGTTGGCTTTATGATTCTCCTTTATACTGATACTGGAACTGGAGGACATTCTGGGACAATTGGGATTTTGGGATGTGGTAAGGGCCGTTACGCTTTGTCCCCAGGTTAACGGCATTGGCTTCTGGGCATGTACACAAATGAAACTGCCACAAATATGGCTTAGGTTAACAGGATTGGTAATATAATGGTAACAGATATGACGAGAAGTACAGCCTTGCCGAGGGTCAGAATGGGAGTAGAAGGATAAGGTACTATGCTATGGACGTAATCGGCAAGGAGTTAGGGGGATATCGCATCATCGAGCAACTGGGCCGGGGAGGCATGGCCGACGTTTACAAAGCCCATCAACCCAGGCTGGACCGTTACGTGGCGGTCAAAATCCTGCCCACTGTGCTGGCCCGTGAAGAAACCTTCCTGGTTCGTTTTAAGCGTGAGGCCAAAGCGGTGGCCGGCCTGCATCATCCCAATATCCTGACCGTCTACGATTACGGCGAGGAGGATGGTCACGCCTATCTGGTTATGGCCTATGTGGAGGCCGGCACCCTTAAGGAGCGGATGGGAAAGCCCTGGGATCTGAACAAGGCGGCAGATATCATCTCCCGGATAGGCGACGCTCTGGCCTGCGCTCATGAGCAGGGGATCATACACCGTGACGTGAAGCCGGCTAACATCCTGATGATGGAAGAGAATTGGCCGTTGCTGTCCGATTTTGGGCTGGTGAAGATAGTGGAGCCCAGCATCCAGTTGACGGCGAGTGGGATGGCGGTCGGCACGCCGGAATACATGTCGCCGGAGCAAGCCAAAGGGGAGGTTGCCGATACCCGCAGCGATATCTATTCGTTGGGGGTAGTGCTCTACGAGATGGTCACCGGCCACCCACCCTTCCAGGCTGATACTCCCCTGGCCGTGATCTTGAAGCACGTCACCGAGCCACTGCCTCCGCTCCGTGAGTTCCGGCCCGATCTGCCGGAATCAGTGGAACGAGTTATCCTCAAGGCCCTGGCCAAAGACCCCGAGGACCGCTATCAGAAGGTAGAAGATATGGTGGCGGCCTTGAAAGCAGCCGTAGACACAGGGCCGCTTCCTGCTGTCGAGGAGAGGCAGCTGGAGGTAAGCGTTGCGCCTGCGGCTGTAGCTGCAGAGCGGCTTCCTGCCGTCGAGGAGAAGCGGCCGGAGATAATTGCCACGCCTGCGGTGGTGCTTGAAGTACCTGCCGGAGGGTTTACCATGGGCAGCCGCGACGACGACCCGGTGGCCTGGGACAACGAGAAGCCGCAACATATGGTCTACCTGGATATCTTCTGGATATATAAAACCCAGGTGACCAACGCCCAGTACCGGCAGGGTGTAGAGGCTGGGGTCTGCACCCCGCCGCATAATACGGAGTACTACGATGACCCTGCTTACGCCAACCACCCGGTGGTCTACGTGGATTGGCATCAGGCCAAAACCTACTGCGAATGGGTCGGGGGGCGATTGCCCACCGAAGCCGAGTGGGAAAAAGCGGCGCGGGGGACGGATAGGCGGCGGTATCCCTGGGGGGACGATTGGAATCCGCACAATCTAAACTCGTATGAGGCCGGGCCAGGCGGCACAACCGAAGTGGGCAGATACCCGGCCGGGGCCAGCCCTTATGGCTTGCTGGACATGGCCGGAAACGTCTGGGAGTGGACGAGCAGCCTTTATAAGGAATACCCCTACGAGGTGGACGACGGCAGGGAAGACGTGGAAGCGGATGGTTGCCGGGTTTTGCGGGGCGGGTGCTGGCGTAACTATAAGAAACGTTCCCGCTGCACCGCTCGCGGCGACCGCGTGCCTGAATACTTCAGCCGCTACCTCGGGTTTCGAGTGGTCGTCCCTGGGCCTGGGGGTTGAAACGTGGGTGTTAGCGGGACACGGCTTAGGATTCGATAACTACCAGCACCTCGGCCATCTCCACATCGGCGCCCTGGGCCACGTTGACCTCTTTGACTGTCCCGCTCCTGGGGGCGCGTAACTCGTTTTCCATTTTCATGGCCTCCAGGACGACCACCACCTGGCCTTCCTCTACCTGGTCGCCTGCCTGCACCAGGACGGAGATGATCTTGCCGGGCATGATGGCCTTGACCGCGCCTTCGACCTCTTCCGCGTGTATCTCGGGCCGGACGGCGGGGGCTTTCTCTTCCTCCGCGCTCTTTACCTCGAAGCGATAGGCTATACCATTGACCACCGCCTGGCTGCCCTCTATTTCGACCGTGTAGGCTGTGTGGCCCACCTGGGCGGTCCCTTCTTTCACCGCCACGGTGAAAGGGTGGCCGTTGACGGTCACGGTTTCGCCTTCCACCTCGACCTGGTATGGTTCGCCTTCCAGGATCAGGGTGAGATGTTTCGCCATTTGACCCAACCTCCATAGCTTAACGGGCCAGACCCCTGAGTTTTACCATTTGACCCAACCCCCAGGGCTTAACAAGCTGCGCCGCCCGGCCATTTTCCAGGGAGAGAGGGCCCTGTGGGCGGGGATGAACCTGGTTTCGACTTCACGCTCCTCCTGGTGGGCCAGCATGGCGGCGATGGCGGCCACGATCTCTTCGTGGCTCTCTGCTCCCCGCGCTCGTCTCTCCAGGAAGTGGCGAGCCACCTGGGGAAAAAGGGCGTAGGAGATGACATCTTCCTCGTTTTGGGCCAGGGCCCCGATCTCGGCTGCTGCTTTCTCGTAGCCTGGTTCCAGGAGGTCGGCTGGCCGGCAGTCGATGGGCTGCTCGTCGCCGATGGCCCGTTTTTGCACCTCCTCGTCGAGGGGGGCGGGCGGGCGACCGTAGTAGCCTCGGATGTAGTTCTTGACCTCTTCGGGGATGATCTTGTAGCGCTGGCCCAGGATGACGTTCAAGGTGGCCTGGGTGCCCACAATCTGGCTGCTGGGCGTGACCAGCGGGGGATAGCCCAACTCCTGCCGCACGCGCGGCACCTCGGCCAGAACTTCGTGATAGCGGTCCTCGGCCCCTTGCTCCCGAAGCTGGGAGATCAGGTTAGAAAGCATCCCCCCCGGAATCTGGAATTGCAGGACGTTAACGTCCACTCCCATCAGTCCGCTCTCGAACTTGCCGTATTTTTTGCGCACCGCGGCGAAGTAGGCCGCGATCTCGGCCAGGAGGCTCAGATCAAGCCCCGTATGGCGTGCTGTGCCAGCCAGGATGCTGACTATAGTCTCGGTGGGAGGTTGTGAGGTGAGCAGGGCGATGGAAGAAATAGCCGTATCCACCACGTCCACCCCGGCCTCGATGGCCTTCAGACAGGCGGCGGTAGCCATCCCGCTGGTGTAGTGAGTGTGCAACTGGATGGGCAACCTGACCTCTTCTTTCAGGTGGCTCACCAGTTCGTAGGCCACGTAAGGGGAGATCAGGCCGGCCATGTCCTTGATGCAGATAGAATTGGCACCCATGCTCTCCAGTTCTTTGGCCATGCGCACGTAGCTGGGGACGTCGTGTACGGGGCTGATGGTGTAGCAAATGCTGGCCTGGACGTGGCCCCCTTCGCGCCTGACTACCTTCATGGCCCAGGCCATGTTACGCACGTCGTTAAGGGCATCGAAGATGCGGAAGATGTCGATGCCGTTGGCTTTGGCCCGCACGATGAACCGTTCCACAACGTCGTCGGGGTAGTGTTTGTAGCCCACCACGTTCTGGCCGCGCAGAAGCATCTGGAAGGGGGTGTGGGGCATACGTTCCTTCAGCTTCCTGATGCGTGCCCAGGGATCTTCGTTCAGGAACCGCATGGCCGAATCGAAGGTTGCTCCCCCCCACATCTCCACAGAATGATAGCCCACCTGGTCCAGCTTTTCGGCGATGGGCAGCATGTCTTCGGTGCGCATCCGTGTAGCCAGCAGGGACTGGTGGGCGTCTCGTAGAACAGTATCGGTTATTTTGACCGCTTTGTCATTCATGGCTACCTGACTATAGGTGCCTGGCAACAGCGAACGTTCGTTGTTAGTGCCAGGCACCTTATTGCTGCTACAAAGGGATATTGCCGTGCTTTTTGGGCGGGTTGCTGTCCCGCTTGTTCTGGAGCATACGTAGAGCGTCGATCAGGCGGGGGCGAGTGTGGCGTGGTTCGATCACGTCGTCTACATAGCCCCGCGAGGCCGCCACGTAAGGGTTGGCGAACCGGGCGCGATACTCCTCTACCAGGCGGGCCCGTTCGGCCTCTGGGTCCTGGGCGGCGGCGATCTCCTGGCGAAAAACGATGTTGACCGCTCCCTCGGGCCCCATGACGGCGATCTCGGCGGTGGGCCAGGCCAACACCAGGTCGCCCCGCACGTGCCTGGAATTCATGACCACGTAGGCGCCACCGTAGGCTTTGCGGGTGATGACCGTCACCTTGGGCACGGTGGCCTCACAATAAGCGTAGAGCAGTTTGGCTCCGTGACGGATGATGCCCCCCTGTTCCTGGGCCACGCCGGGCAGGAAGCCGGGCACGTCCACCAGGGTGACCAGTGGGATATTGAAGCAGTCGCAGAACCGGACGAAGCGTGCCCCCTTGGTGGAGGCGTCTATATCCAGCACCCCGGCCAGGACGGCCGGCTGTTGGGCCACGATGCCTGCCGGATAGCCATCCAGGCGAGCGAAACCCACGATGATGTTGCGGGCAAAATGTTCGTGGACTTCGAAGAAATCGCCCTCGTCAACAATGCGGTGGATGATTTCCTTCATGTCGTAGGCTTTGGTTGGGCTGTCGGGCACGATGGTATCCAGGGCTTCGTCCATGCGCTGCGGGCTGTCGGTAGGCGGCTTATGGGGCGGGTCTTCCAGGTTGTTCTGAGGGAGGAAGCTCAGCAATTTTCGGATGAGGGACAGGCAGTGCTCCTCGTTCTGGGCCGCGAAGTGAGACACTCCGCTGGCCGCGTTGTGGGTCATCGCTCCGCCCAACTCCTCAAAAGTCACCTCTTCGTGGGTGACGGCCCTGATGACCTCCGGGCCGGTGATGAACATGTGGCTGCTGCCTTTGACCATAAAAATGAAATCGGTGATGGCTGGCGAATAGACTGCCCCTCCGGCGCAGGGCCCCATGATGGCCGAAATCTGGGGGATGACCCCGGAGGCCAGAGTGTTGAGCAGAAAAACGTCGCCGTAGGCCCCCAGAGAAACTACCCCCTCCTGGATACGCGCTCCGCCGGAATCGTTCAGCCCGATAAGCGGCGCGCCGTTTTTCAGGGCCAGTTCCATGATTTTGCAGACCTTTTCCCCGTGCACCTCGCCGAGAGAGCCTCCAAAAACGGTAAAATCCTGAGAGAAGATGTAGACCAGGCGGCCATCGATGTCGCCATAGCCGGTCACCACGCTGTCGCTCAGGATTTTCCTCTCTTCCATGCCGAAGCCGGTGGTACGATGGGTGACGAAAGGGTCTATTTCCCGAAAAGTGCCCTGGTCTAAAAGCAGCTCTATCCGTTCCCGTGCGGTGAGCTTACCTTTGGCGTGCTGGCGCTCGATGCGTTCCTGGCCGCCGCCCAGGCACGCTTCCTCCCGCAGCTTACGCAGTCGGGTGACTTTAGGGTCCATGACGTAACTACCTTCCTGCCGGAATGTCTCTCACAATTGTTTCCACTTCATGTTCATGGATATATTTTTCGATTTTCAATATAGCATCTAGGATGTGATTCAGATAAATTGTATCATCTTTCTCTCTCATAAATAGTTTTCAACTCCCTCTTAATCCTCTCCCTCAAATAAGGGCTGATTGCACCTTCGGTCAGCAAATCCACCTTTCTTCCCCAAACTTCTGAAAGCTCTCTTTCGATCCTGACAAGGTCGAGCAGACTCTTTCTTTTGGAGAAACGGACCACAAGATCGATATCGCTATCTTCTGCAAAATCTCCTCTGGCGAAAGAGCCGAATATCCCTATGAATTCAATATCATTTTTCCTGCAGGTTTCAAATAGTTTTTCTTTATTCATATCCAAACATTTTTCAAGCCTTATTTCGACGATAATTCTGGTATCTTCGTCCACAAATCTATACCCTCTTTTTCGATGCTCTGATACAGAGGTTCTTTTATTTTTTGCATCAACTCGTATCGTTTTAAGTCCACTATCATATCTGAGAGTATTACGTCATATTCCAGATCGATTTCAAATCCGACTCTTTCCAGTTCTTCACGGAAATGCTTGTCGCCGCTTCTGATCACTACAAGTAGATCGAGGTCTGATTCCCCATCAAAATCTCCCCTCGTTTTTGAGCCGAAAAGCACAACTCTTACTACCTGTTCACCATACTGCTTTTCTAATCGCTTAAGATATTCAATTAAAGCGATTTTTTCCCTTTTGCTAAGATACTTCAAGGTTTCCATTAAATCCTCCTGTACAGCCAGAAGACAGGTTTTCACGCCACAGGAACTTCGTCAATAATAAGGTGATAATCTTATCTATTTCCTCTATCTACGAAGAAGGAGAATCATTCAGCGTAGAATCTGGTTGGCGATGACCAGCCTTTGGATCTCGTTCGTTCCTTCGTAGATTTCGGTTATCTTGGCATCACGGTAGTAGCGTTCGACGGGATATTCCTTCATGTAGCCGTAGCCGCCGTGAATCTGAATGGCTCGATTGGTGGCCCACACCGCGGTCTCCGAGGCGAAGAGTTTGCACATGGCGGCCTCTTTGGTAATGCGTTCGCCGCCGTCTTTCTTCATGGCGGCGCTGAGGGTCAGGAGACGGGAGGCTTCGATGCGAGTGGCCATATCGGCCAGCATCCACTGGATGGCCTGGAATTGGGAGATGGGCTGCCCAAACTGCTGGCGGGTTTTGGCGTATTCCAGCGAGGCTTCGTAGGCGGCCTGGGCAATGCCGGTGGCCTGGGCTCCGATGCCGATCCGCCCCCCGTCCAGGGCGGCCATCGCGATTCTGAAGCCTCGCCCTTCTTTGCCCAGCAGGTTGGCGGCCGGCACACGGCAGTCCTCGAAGATCAGTTCGCAGGTATTGCTGGCCCGAATGCCCATCTTGTTTTCTTCTTTGCCGCTGGAGAAGCCCGGCGTGCCCTTCTCCACCAGCAAGGTGGAAATGCCCCGTGAGCCTCGCGATTTATCGGTCATGGCGAAAAGAACAATCACATCGGCAATGCTACCGTTGGAGATGAAATGTTTGGTGCCGTTGACGAGGTAATGATCCCCATCCCGGATAGCGGTGGTCGTTTGGGCGGCGGCGTCGCTCCCCGCTGCTGGTTCGGTCAGGGCGAAGGCGCCGAGCATCCGTCCCTGGGCCAGGGCGGGCAGGAACCTTTGTTTTTGCTCCTCGCTGCCAAATTGTAGAATAGGATCGCAGACCAGGGAGCAATTGACGGCCATGGGCACCGCGGTGGAAGCGCACGCCTTCGAAATCTCCTCCAGCACCAGGACGTAGCTGACCGTATCGGCCCCTGGGCCGCCGTACTCTTCAGGCACGGTCAAACCCAGAAAGCCCAGCTCGCCCATCTTCTTAAGGTTGTCGAGGGGCACCTCTCCTTTTTCGTCCATCTCGGCGGCAATGGGCGCCACTTCGAGCTCCGCGAATCTCCGGGCCATATCGCGGATCATCTCTTGTTCTTCACTCAATTTCAGGTCCAATTTTCGCCTCCTCATTTATTTAAATCTAATTTTAGCAATGGCTACGATAGTTTTCAGATGACCGTAGAGGTTGAAAAATCTTGACTCTCGCAGGTAATGGTCGAGACGCAGCCAGGGCGGGAGGCCCGTAATGAACTGCGGTCGATAGAAAGCCTGAAGAACGGTGCGTAACTTTTTCTCGTCCATACGGCGGATTATGCGTCCATTGTGGGCAATGGAGATGATGCCGCTTTCCTCGGAGATCACGATCACAACGGCATCGCTCTGCTCGGTGATGCCTACCGCGGCCCGGTGCCGGATGCCCAGATGTCGGTCGGGCAGCGGGCCTTCGGTGAGGGGCAGGACGCAGGCGGCGGCTACAATCCGATTGCCACGCACGATGACCGCCCCGTCGTGCAGCGGGGTGTTGGGGAAAAAAATGGTGAGCAGGATCTCGCTGGAGAGTTCGGCGTTCAACTTTATCCCCGTGTCTACGTATTCCCGGAGACCGGTTTCGCGTTCCAGCACGATCAAAGCCCCGTGGCGGCGTTCCGACAACCTTTGGCTGGCCCGGCAGATGTGGGTGATAATCTGCGCCACCACCTTTTCCTGGGAAAGGGGCGCCAGCAAGAAACTGGTGCGTCCCAGGCGTTCCAAAGCCCGTCTTAGTTCAGGCTGAAAGATAACGGGGATAGAGACCAGCAAAGCCGGGATGGAGTTTTTGACCAGCCATTTGAAGGCCGTCAACTGGAAGATGCTGGTTACCAGGACGGCCAAAAGGACCAATATGATAAGGCCGCGCAACAATTGCACGGCTTGCGTTCCCTGGATCAAGAGGAGCAAGCTATAGAACACCAGGGCAACCAGCAGTATATCGAGCATGCTTACCCAATCGAGGCGTGAAAACAAATCCAGCAGATTGGACAAAGTAGCCTCCGTACCTGGCTTTAACCGAGGATCTGATCCAAAAGTTGCTTGTAGGCGCGCACATTTTTCGGCGATAGGGAGATGATCAATTTGATGGTTTCTACCGCTTCCTTTCTCATACCGGCTTCCAACTGCATCTCGCCCAAAGCGTCTAACTCGGCGATGGCTTCTTGTTTCAGGCCTCGTTTCAGGTAAACCTGGCTCAGACGGGCACGCAAAGGCATCTCGTAGGGTCTTAGTTGCACTGCTTGCTGAAGAGTGGATAACACTTTTTCCAGTTGGTTTTGTTCCTGGTAGTATGTGGTCAGCTCATCGACCTCTTGCATGGCCTGGTCGGTCTGCCCTTGCTTGAAGTGCAGGTCGATCAGTTGCAGGCGAGCCTGTTCATCCTCGGGAGCCAGGCTTTTGATCTGTTGATAAATGGTGGTGGCCTGGCGCCAGTCCACCCGCTGCATCTGCATATCGGCCAGGAGGTGCAGGATCCTGATCTGCCATTTTTTCGGCGAGGAGCTTTTGGGGCTTAGTTGTAGGGCTTTCTTATACACTTCTATGGTTTTATCGAGGTGGGCTAACTGGTAGTAGGCATCCGCCAGAGCCAGGTAGTGTTCCAAAGCCTGATCGATCCGGCCTTGCTGGATCGCCAGGTCGATCAACTTGGAGCGGACGTTGACGTCCATAGGAGCCAGTTGCAAGACGCGCTGGTAGACGCTGTGGGCCTGGGAGGTGTTGCCCCAAACCACATAGACATCGGCCACGTGCATGTATTTAGCCACGGCGTCTTCGAGCAAATCCTGGTGCAGAAATATTTCGGCCAGACGCAAATGGAGAGGTAGATAGGTTGGAGCCATTTCGATAGCACGGTAACATTCTTCCATAGCGGTAAATATCATATCGCTATCCATATATCTTTGAGTATCAGCCAGGGCTTGCAAAATCTCTTCAAACCCTGGTACCTCCAGAACCTGGGCCAGGGCCATAGTTGTCCCTTCGTCGGATATTTCGTTGAGATGGCGACGCATTTCCATGATTTTGGTTTCCCAGCCCTCCTGGCTGAAGAACTCGATCAACGAATTGGCAAAAGACAGGACGCTTTCTTTATCGCCTTTGGTTCGGTAGCTGGTAGACAGGCCGGCGTAGAGATTGGTCAGTTCATGGGCGCGCTCTTCGTCTACCGTTTGCATATCGACGATCTTGAGGACCTCCACCAGGTGTTCCAGGGCGTTTTCCATTTTACCCTGGGCGCGGTAACACTCCCCTGAGACGAAATGGCCGGCCAGGGCATAGTCGGGGTGTCTCACGGCCAGGCGGAGTCGGGCAATGGCTTCGTCCAGGCGCAATTTTTCCTGGTATAACAGTCCCAGATTAAAGTGAAGCGAGGGACGGTTTACCCCCGCGTCAAGGCCGCGCTCGTAGCTGGCGATAGCCTCGTCGGTCATATTTCGTCTGTGGAAATCTATAGCCTGGCTGATAACAGCGTTGATCTGGGTGCGGCTGAAGCGGGGCTGGGTGGCAGTGGCTCTGGCTTCGGCTGTTTGGGAAAAGGCGGATATCTCAGATGGCTCCTCCTGGGGGATCTCCTCGAAGAGATACATGGCCAGGTCCGACAAAGCCTTGCGCTTGGACACCTCGATAAAACTGGCCTCCTCCCCTATCTCGCTCACGATGAGAGTAGGGCTGGTGGTTTTCGCCGCCTCGCCATAACGTAAGCCTTCTAACATGGCCTGGGCTTCGGGGTTGCGGCTATCCAGTTTGAGGGCCATTTGGCAGAATTGGATGGCTTTTTCATCATCTCCTTTATGCTGAAAGATGCGCGCCAGGGCCAGATACTCTTTGATGGCCAGGTTTGTTTTACCTCTCTGAACGTAAACTTCTGCCAGCTTTTGGTGGGCCGTCAGATGGCTGGGCACCAGACGTGTGGCTTTTGACCAGGTATCTATGGCTTTGTCCATCGCCTGGTGCTGCAAGTAAATCTCGGCCACGTTTATGTAGGTGTCCGCCGCCTCTTCCAGGTGGCCCAGCCGTTCCTGAATATCGGCCATGCGGCTCAAAGCGTCGGGATCGTCGGGCGTTAACTGGCTTATCTCCTGATAGATCTCCAGGGCCTCTTCCAGATGGCGCGATTCCAGATGAGCCAGACCCAGACCGATCAACGCGGTCAGGTCTTGGGGAAACTCTTTCAGGGCGCGTTCATATTCAGCGATGGCCTTCTCCCACTCTTGGTCCCAGGCGTAGTTGGCGGCTTTTTTCATCGCCTTTTCAAAAACCTTGCGTTTACCGGCCACGCTGTACCTCCTTTTATCAGGGATTGGGGGGTGGGGAGCCGGGCCTGGTCAGGAGCAGGGCCAGGACTGCTTTCTGAGCGTGCAGCCGGTTTTCGGCCTGGTCGAAGATTACGGAATGGGGCCCATCGGCCACCTCATCGGTGATCTCCTCACCCCGGTGGGCGGGCAGACAATGCATGACCATGACCTCGGCTTTGGCCTTAGCCACCAGGCCGCTGTTGACCTGGTAGGGAGGGAAGACGGCCAGGCGTTCCTGGCGCTCTGCTTCCTGGCCCATGCTGGTCCAGGCATCGGTGTAAATCACGTCGGCCTCTCGCACGGCGAGGACAGGGTCGTGGGTCAGGCTGAGTTGGCTTCCACTGTGGGCGGCAAAGTCCTGGGCCTGGCTGACCACTTTCTGGTCGGGCTCGTAGCCCGCAGGGGAGGCCACCGACAGGTGCATACCCATCTTGCTGGCGGCGAAGAGCAGAGAGGTGGTCACGTTGTTCCCATCGCCCACGTAGGCCAGTTTCAGGCCGGCCAGTTTTCCCCGCTTCTCGTAGATGGTGAGCATGTCGGCCAAAGCCTGACAGGGATGGTTGTAGTCTGACAGGCCGTTGATGACGGGCACCTGCGAGTAGGCGGCCAGTTGTTCGATGTCGCGGTGGGCGAAGACCCGGGCCATGATGCCGTCCACGTAGCGGGACAGGACGCGGGCCACGTCGGGCACGCTTTCCCGTTGGCCCAACTGAATCTCGTCGGGAGAGATGTAGAGGGCCTGTCCGCCCAGGTGGAGCATCGCCATCTCGAAGGAGACGCGGGTGCGAAGGGATGGTTTTTGAAAGATCATGCCCAGGGTTTTACCGGCCAGGAGGGGTTGGTTGCCGCCTCTTTGCCACTCCTCTTTGAGCCTGCTGGCTGTCTGGAGGATATTCCGGATCTCTTCAGGTGATAGGCTGGCGATATCGATCAGGTGTTTCATTTTCTTCTCATCTTACTCCTTTTGCTAGGGATGGGGGGGGGTGAGGATCCGGCCCCGTTCAAAAGCAGGGCCAGGATCGCTTTCTGAGCGTGCAGCTTATTTTCAGCCTGCTCGAAGATGATGGAATGGGGCCCATCGGCCACCTCATCGGTGATCTCCTCACCCCGGTGAGCAGGCAAGCAGTGCATGACCATGACCTCGGCTTTGGCCTGGGCCACCAGGCCGCCGTTGACCTGGTAGGGAGGGAAGACGGCCAGGCGTTCCTGGCGCTCTGCTTCCTGGCCCATGCTGGTCCAGGCATCGGTGTAAATCACGTCGGCCTCTCGCACGGCGAGGACAGGGTCGTGGGTCAGGCTGAGTTGGCTTCCACTGTGGGCGGCAAAGTCCTGGGCCTGGCTGACCACTTTCTGGTCGGGCTCGTAGCCCGCAGGGGAGGCCACCGACAGGTGCATACCCATCTTGCTGGCGGCGAAGAGCAGAGAGGTGGTCACGTTGTTCCCATCGCCCACGTAGGCCAGTTTCAGGCCGGCCAGTTTTCCCCGCTTCTCGTAGATGGTGAGCATGTCGGCCAAAGCCTGACAGGGATGGTTGTAGTCTGACAGGCCGTTGATGACGGGCACCTGCGAGTAGGCGGCCAGTTGTTCGATGTCGCGGTGGGCGAAGACCCGGGCCATGATGCCGTCCACGTAGCGGGACAGGACGCGGGCCACGTCGGGCACGCTTTCCCGTTGGCCCAACTGAATCTCGTCGGGAGAGATGTAGAGGGCCTGTCCGCCCAGGTGGAGCATCGCCATCTCGAAGGAGACGCGGGTGCGAAGGGATGGTTTTTGAAAGATCATGCCC
Source organism: uncultured Anaerolineales bacterium (assembly GCA_964646625.1). Classification (GTDB taxonomy): domain Bacteria; phylum Chloroflexota; class Anaerolineae; order CAZYHC01; family CAZYHC01; genus DAOULT01. Next base: position 60,660 of record CAZYHC010000008.1, on the reverse strand, counting down.
AGGGTTTTACCGGCCAGGAGGGGTTGGTTGCCGCCTCTTTGCCACTCCTCTTTGAGCCTGCTGGCTGTCTGGAGGATATTCTGGATCTCTTCAGGTGATAGGCTGGCGATATCGATCAGATGTTTCATGCTCTCCTTGCTTTAGTCGGGAAAGGGGCAGCTCCACTTTACCGCTGGCGCAGGGCCGGGGGGCTTAGACGCTGGCGACCACGGGATTGCGGAGCACTCCTATATCTGCGATCTCCACTTCGACCACGTCGCCCGGCTGCAAGGGGCCGATGCCCGCGGGTGTGCCGGTCATAATCACGTCTCCGGCTTCCAGGGTCATGATCTGGGAGATGAAACTTAACAGTTCCGTGGGCTTGAAAATCATGTCCCTGGTGGAGCCTGTCTGTTGCACCTGACCGTTGACCCGACAACTGATAGCCAGGTCAGAGGTATCCAGGTCGGTGATGATCCACGGGCCCAGCGGACAGAAGCTATCGAAGCTCTTACTGCGTGTCCATTGTCCATCTTTGTGTTGGAGGTCACGGGCTGTGACGTCGTTGCTGCAAGTGTAGCCCAGGATGTAGTGGGCTGCTTCGGCCTGAGATACGTTCCTGGCCTGGCGCCCGACGATCAGGGCTAACTCGGCCTCGTAATCGACCCGGCGGGACGAGGGCGGATAGACGATCTCTGCCAGGGGGCCGATAACGGTGCTGGAGGGTTTGATGAAGATGACCGGCTCGTCGGGGATAGACATGTTAGCTTCCCTGGCGTGGTCGGCGTAGTTGAGCCCTACCGCCACCACTTTGCCTGGCTGGCAGGGGGGGAGGAGTTTGACCTCATCCAACTTCACGTTCCTGGAGCCATATCTCAAGGCAGGAGGAGCAGCGAAGATGTCACCGTGCACGGTCAGGACTTCTTCCCCTTGCACCACTCCGTACTGAATCTTATGGTCGTCGAGGAATCTGATGATTTTCATTAAACGAGCGAAGCCTCCTTAAAGAGCCCATCTAAGGGCCTGTCTGGAAATGATGGGACGGTTATGCTGGCCGGGCGGGCCAGGGGCCCGATCCATTTTGGGATAAGCTCAATATGTTATTAGATGTAGATGATCTTACCCGTGATGGCCCGTGTGCCGATGTCTAAAAGACCCACACTGGCCTGAACGCCGCGCGTGGGAGCTACCGCGCCGGGGTTAAAAAGCAACACTCCATTGCGAACTTTTACGTAAGGTTGATGGGTGTAGCCGAAGACGATGCAATCGACGTCCTCGAACTGGCTCAGAACGTATCGGTAAAGGTCCTCGTGGGTTGGAGGACGAAATAATTTCTTTAAACTACCCAGCAGGTTAGGGCCTTTTTCAGCAGGATAGCCGTGGATAATCCCAATTTTGCGGTTGCTGAACTCGACGACCTGCGTGTCTTGTAAATATTTTTTGGCATCCTCATCATCATGCTCACCAGCTACGGCCATCGTGATAGTAAAATAGTTCTGTAGTTCGCGCAGGGTTTCCAGGGTAGTTATGTCGCCCGCGTGCAAAATGATATCGACGCCCCGGAAAATCTCTCTCACTCTGGGAGGGAGTTCCGGGATGATATCCGGGATGTGAGTATCAGCAATTACACCAATTTTCACCTTAAGACCTCCGATTCGCTTTGGGTGTTAGAAGAAGGGAATCCTTACCATTGAATCTCCCTGAACCATTTTCCAGATAGAGCGCACCGTTTTTCACATCACGGCGCGAAAACCATACGCTGAACAGACTCTCGTACTGTATCGGCAGCTCAACTATCCCTGGCCCTTACCCTATCGCCAGGGCAGTGACCAACATGTTGAGCGTCAAGAAAGGCTGGCTCCGGCGCAGATACCAGGCCCCTGTTTCGCCCGGCCCCAGAAAGGATTGTAACGATAGGGGGGGCAGCATCAAGAGGCCCACTAACCCGGCCGACAGAGGTTGCCTGATGACCACCAGCAAGGCCACGATGGCCAGTTGAAAGACGTTGAAAAGGATGATGCTCCTCACTTTGCTATTCTGATTACGTTGTAAGGACAGACAGGCCTGGTAAAGGCCGGTGTAGAGCCCTCCTGCCAGGAACGAGGGCCAGTTGAGGGGCCCAAAAACAGCGTGGCCCATCAACCAGGTTAACCCGGTCTCGAATAGGGCTCTGAGCCAGAGCGGTTCGGCCCCACGCCGGTGGGTTAGCAAAAAGGCCAGAGCCGCCGTAGCCAGCGCGGCGAGCGTCAGGAGGACGAGGGTGCGCCCCAGAAAGGCGGCTATGACGATAGCCATGACCGCGGTGACAGTCAACCCCAACACCGCCGTTCCTGCGTCTGGCCACAGGACGGCCCGTCCCCAGGTTATAACCCCGTCCAGCCAGCGCGAGATACGCTGGTTCGGTGAATTCTGGGCGGCATAGGGCAGCATCAGCAAAGCCTGGGCCGGCAGTGCCTGCGCGCTGGAGCTCTGGCTGGATAGAGAACCCCAGTCAGTGTTGAGCGCCAGTTCCCAGACTGTGCCCAGCGCCAACTCGATCAGGAAGAGCACCGCTGCCAGGAGAAACAAATGGGCGACATCCAGGCTCATCTCTCCTGAGGCTAAAGCTCCACATAAGGCGGCCCAGAGCGGCCCAAACCAGCTAAGAGGATGAGCCAAACGTACCTGGAAGGTTATCAACCGTCCCAGGGGTGGAGCTGGATGTCTGTCGCGTTTCTCTTCTCTCTCCACAAACCGTGTCCTCGATTCCAAACCTGGCTTTATATTATACCATATATTTGTTTTTTTGTCTCAAGGCGGTGTAGCGGTAGACGACCCACGAATTCTGGAACTGATTTAATGAATTGTACCATATCATATCCTTTCAGTCCGTTTTTTAATCCGTTGATGGCTCGTCACCAGGGCGGAAAACCGCCGCCGATTTTCCGCCGAAAAATAACCAGGAGTAGCGACACTAACAGGCCCCGGCCATCATCAAGCCCAGGGTCTCGGCCTCAGCCTGCGCGGCGGGTACGAGGCCCACTATCTCGCCCTCGTACATCACGGCGATGCGATCCGAGAGGGCCTGTATTTCGTCCAGGTCCTCGGAGATGAGCAGGATAGCGGTGCCCTCACTGCGCTGTTCGATCAGCCGACGGTGGATATACTCCGTGGCCCCGATGTCCACCCCCCGCGTGGGTTGAGCGGCGATCAGAATGCGGGGTTGACGGGATAACTCGCGGGCCAGAATTAATTTTTGGATGTTGCCCCCGGACAGGTTCTTGACCGGCGTTTGCTGACCAGGGGTCTTGATATCATAATCGTGGATGAGTTGAGTGGCATGGTGGGCGATCTGGTGGAAATCGAGAAAAATGCTTTTAGATAATGGGGGCTGGGTATGGGTCTCCAGGATAATGTTCTCGGCCACGCTGAACTCTTTGATCACTCCCATCTTCAGGCGTTCTTCCGGGATGTAGCTCAGGCCGGTGGCAATGATCTGAGCCGGGGTGAGGTTAGTCACCTCCTGGCCGCCGATAAACACCTGGCCGGAGGTAGCCGGACGCAAACCGCTGATAACTTCGGCCAGTTCCCGTTGGCCGTTGCCTGACACGCCCGCCACCCCTACGATCTCGCCGGCCTGCACCTCCAGGGAGATGCCTTTCAGGGCGGCTACTCCCTTGTCGCCCTGGGCCCACACCTGGCGCAGAGAGAGCACCACCTGGCCCGCTTCGACGGCGGGCTTGTCCCAGGTACGGATCACCTCCCGACCGACCATCATGCGGGCCAGTTCAGCCTGGTTGGTTTCGGCTGCGGGTACGGTACCTACCACCCGTCCGTCGCGCAGCACGGTCACCCGATCGCTGAGGGCCATGACCTCGTGTAATTTGTGAGAGATGAAGATCAGGGCGTGCCCGTCGGTGGCCATCTGGCGTAGAATGGCGAACAGTTCGTCAACCTCCTGGGGAGTCAGCACCGCCGTCGGCTCGTCCAGGATGAGCAGGGCCGCTCCCCGGTAGAGGGCTTTGATGATTTCTACCCGCTGCTGCTCCCCTACGGACAATTGCCACAGGTAGGCTCCTGGATCGACGCGCAGACCGTAGGTTTGCGATAGTTCTCCGATGCGTTGTCCCGCCCGGTCGGTGTCCACAAAGGGCCCCCGGCTGGAGGGCAGCCCCAGGACCACGTTTTCGGCCACCGTCAGCGAGGGGACGAGCATGAAATGCTGATGGATCATGCCGATGCCCAGGGCGATGGCTTCACGGGGCGAGCCGATGGTCATCGCCTGACCATTAAGATGGATCTCGCCCTGGTCGGCCTGGTACAGACCGTAGAGAATCTTCATCAGGGTGCTTTTTCCGGCCCCGTTCTCGCCCAGCAGGGCGTGTATCTCCCCGGCGTGCACGACGAAGTCAACGCCGTCGTTAGCCAATACGCCAGGGAAGCGTTTGGTTATGCCCCGCATTTCCAGACTTTCAATGCGGGGAGGACCTGTTGGTGAAACATTTCTTGGGTGCATGTTATGGTTCATACTGTCTCAAATTGCAGGCTCTTCAACGTTTCCAGGGGCACACGCTTGCTCAGCCCCAGCATCTCAACGCCAACCACGTTGTCGTTTGCGTCGTAATCAAGGATCACGCCCGGCTTGATTTCCTCCGACTCGACAATGGCTGATTCATCGAGCCGAAAATATAAAGCATCGTTTTTGAGGTCTACTTTTAGTTTCATTAGGAACTTTGCTCTTGCAACTTCTCCTGCACCCACAGATTCAGCAGTGTTTCCGGGGACACGCCTCGTTCTCTGGCCACTCCTCTAATCTGTGCTGATAATGTATTATCTAATGCATAGTACGTCACTTCAGATTGAATATCTACCTCAAATTCAACAGGTGAGGTTTGATCCCAATATTCGGCCAGGTCGTGCGTATCCCAGAATTCGCCAATTTCTTTGTAGGACTGTGCTTTTGAAATGGAACTTCTACCTTCGCTCATATTGCCTCCGTTCAGCGCGTGTCATATCCCGTGCAGATAGGATGAGCGCACGCTTGTCTTTTTTGTACACAAAGAAAACGATCAGGTAACGCCCGGCAACGGTTTGTCCGCCTGCTGCATAAATGTTTTCACCGGGGCGGTGTCCTTTTTCAACACGACGAAACTGGGGACGGTTGGCAAAAACTTCTCTGACTTCGTACTGCTTAACGTCGTGCTTTCGTTCCAGCTTTTCAATGATCTCCCCGAGCCAGATGAAGCCAACGACTTTCAATAGGATTTCCCTTCTGATAGCGCAACCTGGGGGGAGCGGGCAGACTTTACTCGCTCCCCCGCTGAGTTCGTTACTCTTCTGCCGCCGCGACGCGGGTGAGCTACATAAAAGCCTTGACAAACAGCCAGGCCGCCAGAATGGCCGTGGCTCCGTGGAAGATAGCCCCGCCGATGAAGTCGCCGGACAGTATTTTACCTTTGCCTCTGACCAGAGGCGCTACCACGAACACGATTCAGACAAAAGAAAACAGCCAGACCACCACAGCGGCAATAAACCAACCGACGTTCATCATTCTCCTCCTTCGGGTTGCATCTGCATTTCTTCTCTGGGGAAAGCTTTAGTCGCCAGCCAGACGGCCACAAGAGCGGTGACCACGTGAATGATTAAGCCGACAATAAAGCCTCCTGAAAGGATTCCGTTAAGGGGGCCAACGTATGCGCCTCTGACCAGAGACACAGTCACGTAGGCGATTCAAACCACCGAAGCAAGGCCCACCAGAATAGAAGCGATCAGATACCCAATTTTCATCGTTCTTCTCCTTTAACTATTGATTACAGGGGGAGCGGGCAGATGAACCCACTCCCCGCTCGTCTTGGTTTACTCTTCTGCTGCCGCGGCGCGGGCCGCGGCCCATTCGTCCATGAAGACGATAGCCTGGCGGGCGGCCTCGATCTGGGCTTTGACCTCCTGGGAAACCATATCCTCCAGGGCGGGGTTGTAGACCAGTCGCACGCGATCGTTGGCAAAGCTGAGTGCCAGGTGTTCGCCGCCCACGATGCCCTCCTGGCGGGCCTGGATCATGCGCATGACCACGTCTTGCCAGTAGTAGGCCTGGGCGACCAGCACGGTGTCGGGCGCCAGGCTGCTCTGGTCCATGTCGTTGGACAGCCAGTAGACCCCTTCCCGTTCGGCGGCAGCCTGGATGGCGCCCACCGACTGCTGGGCGGTGCCGGTCAGGAAATCCGCCCCGTTGTCCATGTGGGCCTTGGCCATTTCTCCTGCGCCGGCGGTGTCGCCGAAGGAGCCGGTGTAGCTGACGAAGACCTCCACCTCGGGGTTGACGGCGGCCACCCCCATCTGGAAGCCATCGTTGAACTTGATGGCGTCGCCGGCCTCCACCGGCCCGACGATGCCCACCTTGCCGCTTTTAGTCAGGTTGGCGGCCAACATGCCCAGCAGAAAAGCGCCTTGTTGGGCCTGGGGGTCGTAGGCGAAGACGTTGTCTATCGTAGCAAAGCCGGTGCCATAGGCGAAGCTGACGTCGGGGAATTCGGGCGCGATCTCCATGATCGTGGTCTGATATTGCGAGCCGTGGCAGATGATGATGTCGTAGCCCTGCATGGCGTAGTCACGCATGGCCGACCCGGCGTCCACGATCTTGTACAGGTTCTCGGAGACGGTGAATTCCAGGTTATCCTCGCCCAGCTCTGCCTGAGCAGCCACCACCCCCTCGTACATGCCCTGGCTCCAGGCCATGTCGTCGATGGTGCTGGGCAGGATCAGGGCGATGCGCACTTTATCCTGGGCACGAACGCCCTCGTAGGACGTGACGGCCAGACCAACCACCAAAAATAGAGCCAGCACGATAAATATACTGCGTCGCATGATTTTAACCTCCTCCTGATTTGTGATAGATTCGAGAGAGCCGGTTTAGTTATATTGCTTTTGCCTCACCTCCTCTTCCGTGCTTGTTTACAACAGAGCAGCCAGTTTGGTTACAGGGGAGTGATAGCCGGCAGCTATCATCTGTTGTAGGTAGATCTCACCTTCCTCCTGTTTGAGTATCCCTTGCTCTACCAGCAACTTAAGCGCACCCAACGTCCCAGAAGTCGGTATGGTCATGCTATGTGCCTTACGACGAGCTATACGGTCATCGGTCAACACTCTATAACCCCGACTGGCGGCCATCGCAAGACAGGATGCTTCACCATCGCCCAATGAGCTTGTAAGGAGAGTAAAGCTCTTTTGCTCCTGGGAGGTGAGGGATAACACATCCAACCACGACCAGTCCCCGGAGGGAATTAGCCCTTTAGATATACCCGCCCGCAATTCAGCAAATGCCTCTTTCGTTGTTGCTATCTGCCCTGGCAGGATACAATTGAGCAAATCAGGGCGCTCGATAACGGCAAAATTGGACATCACAGTATTGTCGAGCAAAATCTTCATCCCTGCTGCTTCCTCGTAGCCGTCCAGGCTCGCAGCGCATCAACTTCGGCTTGTGCTTCGGCTTTGTCGGCTGGGCCGATGTATAGCGGTATCCCCAGTTCCATAAGCCGTTCCTGTAACTCTAAGCGGTGCAGGCCCAAAAGTTGCGCTGCTTTGTTCAGACTGATTTGCTCGTCGAGATAAGCATTGATAACCAGCGACCAGCGTAGGTTCTCGTCTTCCTCCATGATTTTTTGAAGAGCCCGATCCACTAATTCCGGTTGAGTAAGTTGTAACTTGACCAGTTGCTCTAACGCCCACTTCTCGGCGATGACGGTCATGGTAATACCTCCAGTTTCGGAAAGAGGCGAGAGGCTACGCCTCTCCCCGCTCGAAAGGTTTGGTCAGGGCCGCCGGCCCCCTGACCCGCCCCACCGCAAAGGCCAGGGCCACGATGGTCAGCACGTAAGGCATCATCACCGCAAACTCGTAGGGGATCTGGATGCCCAACACCTGGACCCAGATTTGCAGGGCGTTGACGGTGCTGAAAAGCAGCGACCCGATCAACATGCCCCAGGGGTGCCAGCGCCCGAAATATACCAGGGCCACGGCGATGAAGCCCTGGCCGGCGGTAATATTCTCCACGTACATGTTGGTCAGCCCGATGGACAGATAGGCGCCGGCCAGGCCGGCCATCACCCCGCCCAGGGTAACGCACAAATAACGCGTCCCCACCACGCTGACTCCCAACGTATCGGCGGCCTGGGGATTCTCCCCCACGGCCCGGATTTTCAGCCCCAGGGTGGTCTTAAACAGCACTACCCAGGAGATGGGCACCAGAATAAGGGCCAGGTAAACCAGAAAGTTGTGCTCGAACAGGATGGGCCCCAGGAAGGGAAGCTGGCTCAGAAGGGGGATACGGAGGGGCGCAAACCCTTCCACGCTGCTGATCGCTCCCAGGGTCATGCGAAACAGCAGACTGGATAATCCCCAGCCGAAGAGGTGCAGACCGATGCCGCTGATACCCTGTTCGGCCTGCATGGTCACGCTGATGAAAGCCATAGCCAGCCCCATGAGCCCACCCACTATCATCCCCGCCAGCAACCCCAGCCACAGACTGCCGTAAGTGTAGGTGGTATAGAAGGCGCTGAAAGCCCCCATGAGCATAATGCCCTCCACCCCCAGGTTGAGCACCCCGGAGCGTTGAGCAAACATCTCGCCCAGAGAAGCAAAGAGGTAAGAAGCGGCCAGCCGGATGCCGGAGGCCAGAATGCCAATGATGACCCCTTGCTGAAACAGTCCTTCCATGAGATTTGCACTCCAAGCCCTGCCCTGGAGGTGTTCAGGACTGGTGCGCGGCACTTTCGATAGTGCCGTGCGCCTTTCTAGCGTCCAGCCACACGCTCTGATGAAACCACCGCTCGCTTCGTTAAATTCTATCGTTCGTTGTTGTTGTCGGTTGCGCTCACGCGGCGGCCAGCCTGCCGCCGCGACCATAGCTCACTGCTGACCACGAAGATGACCACCAACCCCTGGAGGGCGTTGACCATCCCGGACGGCACACCCACCGCCCGCTGCATCATATCTGCCCCAACCAGGAGAGCACCAAATAATACAGAAGCCGGAATAGCGCCCAGCGGATGCAGTCTGCCAAACAGCGCAGCTACAATGCCCGAAAAGCCGTAGCCAGCCGAGATCCCGTCTAACATGCGGTGATGAATGCCCAACACCTCGATAGCTCCGGCCAGGCCGGCGAAACCACCGCTGAGCAGCATAGCCAGTACCAGGTAGCGCGGCACGTTGATACCCGCATAACGAGAAGCGTCAGGGTTGACGCCCACTGCCCGGATACGATAGCCAATGGTCGTGCGCCACAGAAAGACGTAAACCAGCACAGCCAGGAGCACTGCCAGCGGAATGCCCCAATGCAAACGGGTGCGCGGGATGAGACGCACTAACCAGACCTGCTGTGGTAATTGGGAGGACTGAGGATAGCCCGTACCATAGGCAATCTCCTCGGGATCGATCAGGACCCCCCGTAACAGAAACATGGCCGCCTGCAAAGCGATCTGGTTCATCATGATGGTGCTCAGGATTTCGTTGACGCCCAGACGAGCTTTGAGCAGGCCGGGAATGCCCCCCCATACCGCCCCGGCCAGGGCCCCAGCCAGCATCACCAGAGGAATAAGCGCCACCCCCGGCAGGTCGGGCAATCCTAGAGCCACCACGGTGGTAGCCAGGGCGCCGACGATGATCTGCCCTTCGGCTCCAATGTTGATGACCCCGCCCCGAAAGGCGATGGCGATGCCCAGGCCCACCAGCAAGAGCGGACAGGTCTTCACCAACGTCTCGGTCAGGCCGTAGGTGCTGCCCAAAGCTCCCAGAAAAAGAGGACGATAGGCTGCCAACGGATTGGCTCCGGCGATGAGTAACAGAATGGCTCCCACCGCCAGGGCAGCCAGCACCGCCGCCAGCGGGATCAAAACGGTGGCGGCGATCTGACGGCCTTTAGCCCAGGTGAAGGTCATCGTTTTACTCCAATCGGGTGTTCTTGAGCGCCTTCATCATATCACAAAAGATAATCTCTTGTCAAGAGAGCACTCCTCGTTGGAGTCAAAGTCTGTTGGTAGTGTCCTCTTTTGATTTCCGCTATGATTCGTCTTGAGTCAGCCGCCATTTTTATTGACTCGATACCAGTTATATGATATACTGGGGTAGGAAGGAGGTATGCTGATGGAAAAGCCAGATTTAGCGCAAGCCCTAAAGGATGCTGTGGTCCTAAGTGGGCCTGATGGTAGTAGGTTCTGTATAGAATCACAAGGGATTGACAGATGAATGACAATCTCTACTTCAGTACCGACACAATTCAGATATACCACGCTGATGTCTTACTGACACAACAGTTACAAGAGAATACTATTGACCTGATCGTCACTTCCCCTCCATACAACGTTGATATTCAATACGACTCGCACGACGATGAGATGCCTTACCCTGACTATCTGGCTTGGACTGAGCAATGGCTGGCACGATGCTATCAGTGGGCCAAAGACGATGGGCGATTCTGCCTGAACATTCCTCTGGACAAGAACAAGGGTGGACAACAAAGCGTCTGTGCTGATATCACCACTATCGCCAAGCGTGTAGGCTGGGAGTATCACTCCACCATTGTCTGGAACGAGCAGAATATCTCACGTCGTACTGCATGGGGTTCATGGCTGAGCGCCTCAGCCCCATACGTGATTGCTCCCGTGGAGGTTATCGTAGTGCTCTACAAGAAACATTGGAAGAAAACCAGTGGTAGTGGGCAGTCGTCTATCGCGAAGTCGGAGTTTATGGCATGGACTAATGGCGTTTGGGACTTCAGTGGTGAGAGCAAGACAAGAGTGGGCCATCCTGCGCCCTTTCCAGTAGAACTGCCACGCCGTTGCATCAAGCTGTTTAGCTACGTTGGTGATACTGTGCTGGACCCCTTCTTGGGAAGCGGGACAACCTTGATAGCCTGTGTCGAGACAAACCGTAAGGGCATTGGGCTGGAAATAGCTGAAGGTTATTGTGAAATTGCTAAACAACGCTTGATCAACGAAGCTCGAGTATACCAAATGAGGCTTGAGCCTACGGTGGTAGAGAGTAACGAGTAGGATGCGATAGGTGTATGAAAAAAACCATCAGTGACCTCATTATGGAGTATTTCAAAGCACATCCGCATGAGGAACTTGAGCACGGGCCGGTAGTGGATTGGGTAGAGGAGCAGTATTTCGCTGCTCATGGGAGAAAGCCGCGTGACCCGTGGCGGGCGATACGTAAATTATATCAAGAAGGTAAGCTGATAAAAGTCAGAAAAGGTGTTTACAAATATGACCCGGGCTACGTGCATGATGTAGCACTTTATGATTTCCCTCCTAGTGTTAAAGAGGAGATTTTTAGACGTGATGGGTATCGGTGTGTTGTTTGTGGACTTGGTAGGGAAGATGGGGTTGAAATAGTCGCGGACCACGTAAGACCCAAAGATAGAGGTGGTGATAATTCTATTGAGAATGGACAGACCTTATGTACACAGCACAATTTGCTCAAAAAGAACTACTCACAAACTGAGGCAGGCAAAAGGTTTTTCATTAAGGTATATGAGATGGCTGTCGCGAGTGGTGACAAACGAATGATCAAATTCTGCCGCGATATATTTGACGTTTATAATGAGTATGGTGTTAATGAGCATATTTCCAGGCCGGACAAAGGACAACCGTGAGTCAACGTGACGTATACGACAGTAGCCGAAGGGTTGATCTGGCCTTCACCACCATCCACTTCCTAAGAGCATCATGTGGGTAGTGCTGTATAGATAGATTGAACAATTTGTAGACTACAGCCAGTGTTTACTTTCGTTTATATTGACTTTGAGCTTCGACTCGAGAAAATCTCTGAATAGAGGCGTTATGAAAAATATCTATTATGATGTTGAAGGCGATATCCTTTCCATTACCTTCACTGAGGCTGAGGGTCAATCCCATAGCGGAATCGAGTTGACGGATAACATTGTCTTATATTTCAACCCTCAGACAGGGCAACCGATCAAGCTGATCCTGCTAAGCTATCGACGTATGCTGATGGTCAGCGCCGAGCAGCCGATCCCGCTGGACGGCCTGGCTGATCTATCAGTTGACCGCCGCCAGATGGTTCTTCATATTATCAGCCGCCCTCCGGTCAAAAACTTCCTCGACGTTGAAGACACAGAAGAGGCTGTACCTGTAGCGCGTCTGGTTGGCATTTTTGAGCCAACGGCGCTTGAGCCAGTGTTCTGAACTACTACCCCATTCAGGTGCCTGGCATTTCCAAAGTGCCAGGCACCTGGGTTAAAACTTTAGTACCGTCCCCGCCGGACAGGGGGCCACCCTTTCGCCGAAAGTCCGCACCAAAGCCACGTAAGCCCGCTCTCCAGTGCAGTGATTGAGGTACAGACGGGGATGGCCGTAGGCCGTAAGCTCGGCCACCACGTGCTCTAGCTGTGCTTTATCGGCGTTTAACAGATGGGTGCCGCCCGCCACGGCCACCAGGTCGGCCCCAAAGGTACGGCGCACGTGGGCCAGGGTGTTGAGCAGTCCAGCGTGACCGCAGCCGCAAAGCACCACCCATCCCGAGGCTGTCTCCAGGGCCAGGGCCAGGTCATCGCCGTAAGGGTCGGGGAGCCAGTTAGCACCATCGTCCTCTCGCACCAGGTGGTGAGGGCTGCGCCCCTCGGGCTCTGGTCTGGGGGCGATCTCTCCCGTGGTCCACACGCCGGGGGCTATCTCGGCTGGCTCGGCGCTCAGACGCAGTTCTACCCGCCCGGCAAGCTCCTCCCGACTCAGGCCCAGACCGACGGCTTTAAGCTGTCCCGCCCGGCGCGAATATCGCGGGCGGAAGAGGTCCGGATGGGCGAAGAGGGGCAGGCCAGAGACCCTTTCCAGCAGGGCGGCCAGCCCGCCCGTGTGGTCGTAGTGAGCGTGGCTGAGGGCCAGGGCATCCAGGTCGCCTGGGTGCACCTTCAGCACGTCCAGGTTGTGCAGCAACACCGTCCCGCTCTGGCCGGTGTCGAAGAGAATGTAGGCATCTCCGGTTTCAATGAGAAAGGCCAGTCCGTGCTCGCCCCAGAAAGAAGAGGCGCGCCCGGCGGCGTTATCAACCAGGCAGGTAATTTTCATCCCTGCTCACCACTTGCGTTTCCGGACCATGGCGCAGTCATTGTACACCACCTTGATGGCATTCTCGTGGCAGAACTGGATGGCCGCTTCCGATTCGGCGCCCGGTTGCATCCACACCCGGTTCAGGCCCAACTCTGCGCATTGGCGCACGACCTCCTCCGTCACCTTTGGGGGGACCACTATATCCACTACGGCGGGCTTCTCCGGCAGATCGGCCAGGCTGGGATATAGCTGCTGGCCGTCGATCTCACCCCCTTTGGGGTTAACGCCGTAGATGATATATCCTGCTCCCTGCAAGTTGTGAAAAATTTTGTGGCCGTACTTGGTGGAGTCCGTGGAGGCCCCCACAATGGCCCATACCCGTTCGTTGATAAACTCTTGAATTAATTCTTCCATCGAGTAGTTTACCTCCTTCCCGATTCAAGCCACAGAGGGCACGGAGAACACAGAGAAAGAGGTTTTTCCCTCCGTGAACTCTGTGTTCTCTGTGGCTAATTACTGAATTTCGCTCAGGTCCGTAACTCGGCCCCTAGCGTTTCTTTCAGGTGTTGGACGATGCGCTCTTGCACCCGGCTGACCTCACCATCGGTCAGGGTGCGATCTGCGGCCCGGTAGGTCAGGGCATAGGCCAGACTTTTCTTGTCCGCCGGAATCTGTTCTCCGCGATAGAGGTCGAAAAGGACGGCCTCGGCCAGAAGCTCGCCGCCGGCCTTTACGATCTCTTCTTGCACTTTACGGGCTGCTATCCCTTCATCGACGATGAGGGCTACATCCTGACGAACGCCGGGCAAACGCGGGATGGGCCGTAGAGGGCGGATGAGATGGGCCTGGCTCAGCAGAGCCTCCAGGTCAAACTCCAGCAGACAAACGGGTTGCTCCGGCAGTTCGAAACTCTCCCGCACCATAGGATGAACCTCGCCCATGACCCCCACCTCCGTGCCAGCCACTCTCAGCAGGGCCGTCCGTCCTGGGTGGAAGGTAGGATGTTCGCCTGGCTCGAAGGCGTAATCTTCCACGCCCAGGTGGGCCAACAAGGCTTCGACCACCCCTTTCAGGTCGTAGAAATCCATCGGCGTGGGCGGTTTGGTAAGCCAGGAACGTTCGTCGCGTGGGCCGCTCATGGCTATAGCCAGCCGCCGAGGCTCGTCGGGTAGCTCCTGGCCCTCCCTGGGCAGATAGACGTGGGCGATCTCGAAGATGGCTACCCGCTCCACGAAACGGAAGTTGTCGCGTATCGTCTCCAGCAGGCTGTGCATCAGGGTACGGCGCATGTACTCTCGTTCGCTGGTCAGGGGATTGGCCAATTTGACATAATTTTTCTCATCGACCTCCGCTCCGCGCAGGCCGAGCTTGCTCACGCTTTGGAGGTTGGTCAGGGAGTAAGTGATAACCTCCTGAAGACCACAGCCGACCAGGATATCCTTGATCCATTCTTCGGCCCTCAGGGATTCGTTGAGGCCCTGGGGCGGCAGCTCGTCGCTCATCAGGGTGGTGGGGATGCGCTCGTAGCCGATGACGCGCGCCAGCTCTTCGGTGAGGTCGGCAGGGTGCGTTACGTCCAGGCGGTGCCAGGGCACGGCAGCGTGTATAACCTGGCCTTCTACCTGACACTGGAACCCCAGGGCCCCCAGAATTTCGACAATCTGCTCCTGGCTGAGCTCCATGCCGATGATGCGCTCTGCTTCGGCGGCGGTGATATCGACGGTCACGGTTTTCTGCCTGACCGGGTAGAGGTCAGCGACACCCTGGGCGATGGTCCCGCCTGCCAGTTGGCGCATCAGTTCGCTGGCCCTGGTCACGCCGGGGATGGTCAGCCCTGGCGGAATGCCTTTGCTGAAGCGGGTGGAGGCTTCGCTGGGCAGTTTGAGAGCCTGGGCTGTGCGCCGGTTGTTGATGAAGTCGAAGTTGGCTGACTCCAGCAGGATGTCGATGGTGTTCTCACCGACCTCGGTCTCCAGGCCGCCCATCACCCC
This sequence comes from uncultured Anaerolineales bacterium, assembly GCA_964646625.1. Classification (GTDB taxonomy): domain Bacteria; phylum Chloroflexota; class Anaerolineae; order CAZYHC01; family CAZYHC01; genus DAOULT01. The sequence continues at coordinate 45,647 of CAZYHC010000008.1, read as the reverse complement.
GGCCAGAGCGATAGGGCCGCCGGGGTCGGTGATGAGCAGCATATCCGGGTTTAACTCCCGCTCCTGACCGTCCAGGGTGGTCAGGATTTCGTCCGATCTGGCGCGGCGGACGATGATCGCCGGGGGGCCGCCGTTGCGTCCTTTGAGCGTGTCGTAGTCGAAGGCGTGCAAGGGCTGGCCCCACTCCCACATGACGTAGTTGGTGATGTCCACAATGTTGTTGATGGGGCGCATCCCGGCCAGGGTCAGGCGGCGCTGCATCCAGCGGGGCGAGGGCCCGATCTTCACCCCTCTGATCAGGGTGGCAGAGTAGCGGGAGCACAGGTCGGGGTCCTCGATCTCCAGTTCTATTTGCCCCTCGATGGGCGGGCCCTCGGCCTGCATCTCGGGCCATTGTACGTGCAATTCGGCTCCGGTCAGGGCCGCTACCTCACGGGCTATGCCGATCATGGAGAAACAGCGGGACAGGTTGGGCGTCAGGTCGAAGTCGAGGACCGTATCGCCCAGGTAATCCTGGAGGGGCGTGCCGACCGGCGCATCGTCTTCCAGGAGCATGATGCCGGTGTGATCGTCGGAGAGGCCCAGTTCCTTCTCGGAGCAGATCATGCTCTCGGAGTACACGCCCCGGATTTTGGCCCCTTTCAGGATCATGAAATTTTGCCCTTCCTGGTGGCCGTCGATCAGGCGCGCTCCGCGCCTGGCGAAAGGGGCTTTCAGGCCGCTGTCGCCCACGCGGATGTTGGGCGCCCCGGTGACCACCGTTTCCGGCTCTGGTCCGCCGTACTCCACCACGGCCAGGGTCAGGCGGTCGGCGTTGGGGTGAGGGTGCACCTCGACGACCTCTCCCACCACGATTTTATCCCGGTCCCACCAGTCCCCAACGTGTTCGATGGCCGCCACCTCCAACCCGGCGAAGGTCAGGCGTTCGGCCAGTTCATCTATAGGTAAAACGATGTCCACGTATTCTTTTAACCAGCTTATGGGCACTTTCATTTTTTCAATTCTCCTTTGTCGAGAATGTCAACTGACGGTATTCCTCTTCGCGATCTAGCTTTATCTTGTAGAAGCCAGCCCATAGGGAGAAATCGGACACCCATTCAGGGTCTTCCGGTTCCTCACCGGAGGTATACCATTTATAAAAAGTCTCGGACATTACGCCGTATTTCTGCTCAAATTCCTTTAGCTTCTCGTTTAAGGCGTGGATGTCTTCGATCAACTCACGCAATGACATTTTAACCACCTCCGTCTGGTTTATCCGAGGGCTGCTTGAGCTTCTCGATAAAATCTTCTCGCACAGGGTAAAAGATATCCAGCATCACAAAAGGCTCGTCGCCTAGGCAGGTGTCGCTGTGCGGAACGTCGGCAGGGATGCGGTAGAAATCCCCTTTTTGGGCTATACGTTCTTCGTCTCCGATGCGCAGTTGGGCCCTGCCAGCGTATACTATCCCGATTTGTTCGTGGGGATGAGAGTGCGTGGGCACGGTATGGCCGGGCAGCGTGGCGTTGAGGACCATCATCATCTTCTCGCCGTGCAACCCGGTGAGGATGGTGGTCTCCAGCCCTGCCATCTGGGTAAGTTTAGGAGCACCTGCGGGATCGATAAAGTAAGGAACACTTTTTTGAGTCATAGTTTCTTCTCCTCAAGTTTAACGGGAGCGTTATCCGAATTGTCGCAGAAACCGCAGATCGTTGGAGTAGAACCAGCGGATGTCGTCGATGTTATGTATCAGCATGGTGATCCGCTCCGGCCCCATGCCGAAGGCGAAACCGCTGTAGACGGTCGGGTCGTAGCCGCCGTTCTGGAGGACGACGGGGTGGACCATGCCGGCCCCGCTTATCTCCAGCCAGCCCGTATACTTACAAACGCGGCACCCCTCTCCCCCGCACAGGATGCAGTCCATGTCCACCTCGACGCTGGGCTCGGTGAAGGGGAAGTAGCTGCACCGGAAGCGCACCTGGCGGTCGGCGCCGAACATCTGGCGGGCAAACTCGATCATGGTCCCTTTCAGGTCGGCCATGGTGATGTGCTTGCCTACGGCCAGGCCTTCCACCTGGTAGAACATGGACTCGGCGCGGGCCGTGACCTGCTCGTAGCGGTAGCACTTGCCGGGCAGGATGACCCGAATAGGAGCGGGATAGTACTGGCGCATGGCCCGGATCTGGCCCGGCGAGGTGTGGGTGCGCAGGAGTATCTTATCGTCTACGTAGAAAGTATCCCACATGTCGCGGGCCGGATGGCCGGGCGGCATGTTCAATAGCTCGAAGTTGTAGAGGTCGGTTTCCACGTCCGGCGCTTCGAAGACCTGGAAGCCCATCTCGGCGAAGATGGCGTAGATACGCCGCAAGGTCTGGGTGGTGAGGTGCAGCCGTCCCAGGTGGGGCGGGCGGCCGGGCAGGGTAACGTCGATGCGCTCTTTCCGCAGCGATTCGGTCAGGGCTTCTCGCTTGAGGTCTTCGACCCTGGCTTCGTAAGCTGCTTCCAGGGCCAGCTTGACCTGGTTGCCATGTTGGCCCACCGCCGGACGCTCCTGGCGAGGCAAACGCCCCACGTTGCGCAATATCTGGTTTAGCTCGCTCTTTTTGCCCAGGTGCCGGATGCGCCACTGGTCAAGCTCGGTCAGATCGGGCACAGTCTCAAGCTCTTCAAGGGCTTTGCTCTGTAATTGATTCAGTTGTTCTAACATGCTCCTTCATCTCCTTTCCGCCGGCACGAGGCCCGGCGGCTTTTGGCTGGTATTTATTGGTGCTTAGCTGGCGGGCCGTCCCGCCTTGAAAAGATGAAGTGGCAACGGGTCTTGAAAAATCGCAGGTGCATCGAATGTCCTCAACTGAAAAAGTATGGTATAATGATATCGTCCCGATAGCTCGTATTCAGGGAGGTTATCAATGTCATCTAAAGCCACAGTGACCATCACCGGCCCCCGGGAAACTCTGGAACTCCTGGGCCAGCGGGAGGTCATCCTGCTCCCTCTGGAAGAGTACGAGGCTCTTCTGGAGCGCATCGAAGACCTGGAAGACATCTTAGAATCCAGAATTGCTCTGGAAGAGTACCGCGCTGGAGCAGGCCGCCCACTGGAAGAGTACCTGGCCGAACGCAGAGAACGACATCGTGTACAAGGTAGAGACGGCCAGCAGGCGAGTTGAGCGCCAAATTGACAAACTACCTCTGGACGCTCAAGAACGAGTGTTGGAGGCCATTGTCAGCCTGGCCGATAACCCGCGTCCTGTCGGCGTCCGAAAGCTTGAAGACGACCTTTATCGCATCCGCGTTGGCAGGTATCGCGTGATCTACTGCGTTGATGACAAGGAGCGGCTGGTGGTTATCACCAGAATCGACAAACGCCGCGAACGCACCTACTGGCGGCTATAGCCTGAAAGATAGCATTTCTCCACACTTAAAAATTTAGCGACCCCGCCCCCAGGGACGAAGTCGCGCGCTTCGCGGTACCACCCTGCTTAGCTGACCGTAGCCAACCCTCTCGTTATACCGGCAACCACCGGCTGCCCCCGTTAACGGTGGGGTTTCCGGAGCGGACTACTCGCCGCCGAACGCTGGCTTTCCCCCGTCGGCTCGGGAGCGAACTTCGGCGGGCTTTGTCCGAGAGAGGCTTTCAGCCACCGGCCTCTCTTCTCTGGCGGATTCCCCCCGCTTACTCTTCTCCGTCACAGCCTTTGCGCTAATTGTGGTGATAATTATGATACAATGGGCGGTATAGGACTTGAACCTACGACCTCCACGATGTCAACGTGGCGCTCTAGCCAACTGAGCTAACCGCCCATGTGCTTACATTATACCACACTGCCGGGAAAATGCAAGTTTGGTCACTGGAGACTGTTTGACATAGGGGCATATAATGTGATAGAATGTGCAGGACATTGCAGATTCCATAACGTCTTTAGACAGGGGATGATGTGGCAGCGGGCCTATGAGCAAACGAACGAGCGAAGACAGGCATCGGCCATCCGGGCCTGAGCAGGTTTCATCGTCGGGACGTATAGAGGTCCTGTTTCGGAACGGCCTGGAGGCAGCCAAAGCCGGGCGACGTGCCCGCGCCCGATGTTATTTCAGAGCCGTGCTGGAGCTGAACCCTGAATACGAAGGAGCCTGGCTCTGGCTGGCCGGGCTGACCGACTCCCCCCGCGAATCCCTGGCCTGTCTGGCCCGTGTCTTGAGCCTCAATCCGCGCAATGCGCGGGCCAGGAAGGGCCTTCGTTGGGCTCGGCGTCGCCTGGTAGAGCAAGAAGCTCAGTCCGCTATGCCTCCTCCTTCCGGGCCTCCTTCCAGGTCACCTCCACGAAGGCCCGATAGTTTTCGGCGCTGGTTGGTGCTGGCTTTTTGTCTCGTTCTCCTGGCTCTGGCTTTGATCGCCTTCCTGGGCTATCCCGAGGCTCCACAGCGGGCCTGGGCTATCTTCCACCCGACGGCCACGTCTACCGCTACGGCTACGTCAACCTCAACCTCAACATCGACTTCAACCGCTACCGCCACACCCACCGCCACCTTTACGCCTACCGCCACGAACACGTCCACCCCTACCACCACACCGACGCCGGGCCCATACTCCGGCAAGTGGATCGAAATCGATCTCACCAACCAGAGATTGGTGGCTCATGAGGGGCAGAAGGCGGTCTATCGGGCTGTGGTTTCGACGGGTTTGTCCCGCACGCCCACCGTAACCGGCCGGTATCGCATCTATCAAAAACTCCGCTATCGGGATATGGCCGGGCCCGGCTATTACCTGCGCAACGTGCCGTATGTTATGTATTTTTACGCCAGCTACGCCATACACGGCACCTACTGGCACAATAATTTTGGGCAGCCCATGAGCCACGGCTGCGTTAACCTGAAAAACGAGGACGCGGCCTGGCTTTTCAAGTGGGCCGCTCCCATCTTGCCTGCTGGCCGGAACTCTGTCAAAGCCAGTGCCGATGATCCCGGCACGTGGGTGATGATCCACTATTAAGACTGAGACTCAGTACATTCCGCCTGGCTATCTATATCCCACCCACAAACCGGCCTGGATTGAGGATGTTTTGGGGATCGAACCGGGCTTTGAGAGTTTGCATCAGGGCCCATTCCGGCCGGGGTGGGCCCCAGACTTCGACCTGCTCTTTGACCGGGCGCGGAGCAGCTTCCAGCACCCAATGGCCGCCCAACTGGACGGCCAGCGAACCCATCTGGCGACAGGCTTCCACCAGCCCCTCCACCATCGACGGCCCCTGGCCGGAGAGGACGACGTGCACCAGACCCAGGCCAGCCCGAGCCAGGATGTGGGCCGCCAGGCCGTGTCCGGCGGCTATTTCCTTTACGTCGTTCACGAAGGGCCCCACCTGAGAGATGGGCAGGCCCACCTTGCCCGCCGCTGCGTGGGGAGAGAACAGTGTGGGAACCAGGTCACGAACCGCCTTCCAGAGCGCGACCTGCTCCTCTTCGGCGAGCGAGTAAACTTTATCGGCTTCTGTCTCCCGGCAGAGGGTCGTCAATTGCACCAACTGTCGGTTGACCGTCTCTGGCGAGCCTTCCAGACCGACGAGCAAGACGTATTCACCGTCGGTCGAGATGGACGCCGAGCGGGCCGCCAGACCGTTCAGGAGCTCCAGGGAGACGGGCAAAAGCTCTGAGTCCAGGATGTGAGCCACTAGAGCAGTGGCCTGGGAGAGCCTGGAGAAAGAGGCCAGAAGCGTTTCCGTTTTTTGGGGCAGGGGCGATAAGCGGAGGGTCACTGCCAGGATCAGGCCCAGGCTGCCCAGGGAGCCGATGAATAGCTTGTCCAGGTCGTAACCGGATACGTTTTTGACTGTCTTACCGCCTATGCCAATGGTCTCGCCGTTGGCCAGGACCACTCCCATGCCCAGCACCAGATCGCGGGCCGAGCCGTAGCGCAGCCGTTTGGGGCCGCTGGCGTTGGCGGCCACCACCCCGCCCACCGTCGCCTTCTCCATCTGGGGAGGATCGAGGGGCAGAAATTGTCCCTCGACCGCCAGGGCTTGCTGCAACTCGCTCAGTACCAGGCCGGCCTGGACAGTGACCGTCAGGTTGTCCGCATCGTGTTCGATGATATCGTTCAGCCGCGACAAACGGAGAACAACGTCGGCGCTGTGGGGGATATTTCCTACAGTCATCTTCGTTCCTCCCCCACGAGGCACGATGGTCGCTCCTGCCTCTCCGATCGTTTTCACGGTCTGGCACACTTCTTCCCCCTCGGCGGGTGAGACCACCAGCCGGGGCAGGTGCCCATCGACGGCGTATTCCGCAGGCGGAGAACGAAGCACGTGCTCGCTGCCAACGATCTGCTCCAGTTGATGGGCCAACGTATCGCTCATCTTTTATACCTCTCGCTGTATCATTTGACAACTGATAATAAGCATAGGATAAGGAGGTCCGTTATGACTACCCGGCTTATCCTGGTGCGTCACGGTCAGACAGAATGGAACAGAGTGGGGAGAATCCGAGGACGTATCGACATCGCCCTCAACGAGACGGGTTTAGCCCAGGCTGCGGCTGTGGCCGAAAGATTGGCCGCTCTGCCTCTGGCGGCCATCTACTCCAGTCCGCTGAAGCGGGCTGTGGAAACGGCAGAGCCTGCGGCCAGGAAAACCGGGCTGAAGGTTCAAATCCTGGATGGCCTCCTCGATATAGACTACGGTCGCTGGGAAGGGCTTTCTCCCACTGAGGTAGTAGAAGCTTATCCCGATCTCTACCATCAGTGGCACCATAGCCCCCACCTGGTCACCTTCCCCGACGGCGAGAGCCTGGACGAGGTACGCCGCCGAGCTTTGAGCACCGTTAAACAAATCGCCCTCAGCCATGAGGGGCAGACTGTGGTGATCGTGGCTCATCAGGTGGTCAACAAGGTGCTGGTATGCGCTATGCTGGGGCTGGACAACTCTCGTTTCTGGCACGTCCAGCAGGATAACGGTTGTATCGATATCTTCGACTACGAAGACGACGATTTCAAAGCCATCCTCGTCAACGATACCTGTCACCTGGCAACCTTATAGATGTAGACATCCACGATGTTGCCCTGATCGTCTATCAAGGTGGCCTCATTATCGGCTATTCCCCAGATGGCTTTATCTAAATTCCAATGCAGATCGGTGGCCGTATCCTCTCCCGACGCGGTATGGATCTTCAGGCTGGCCTCGTTACCCCACAGCAGGATATCAGGGAAAGTGTAAACGTTTCCTTCGACATCGCTCAAAGTCCAATTCTTTAGATTAATGGGTTGCCCTGTGTTGTATATGATGACCATCTCCCTGGAGAGGTCCCCAGGGGCTATGATGTCTCTGATCCTGACCTGAGACGGCAACTGTCTGGTAGCGGTGATCGCCGTCGGTTGGGGAGTGGCGGTCACCGCCGGGACGCTCATCCTCGTTTCGGACGGCAGAGGGGTGGGCGGTTCAAAGGGCAGGGGAGTCTCTGTTGGAGTAGGGCTGATGGGCAAAGTGGGCGTGGACGGGGGCAGGCCCCCGATGGGGACGATCAACTCCTGTCCAACTATCAGGAAATCGGGATTGGTGATATTGTTGGCCCGCATGAGGTCCTCGACGGGAACGCCAAATTTGTCGGCGATCCCTGACAGGCTATCGCCCGGTTGAACGATGTAGGTAACCGCTTCAGCAGTGGCAATGGCCGTCTCCGCAGGCGGGGCCGTGCTGGGGACTGTAGCCACCGTCGGTGAGGGCGGAGATGAGGGTGGTTGTCTCTCCACCATGACGTTGGTCGGTTGTCCCAGAATTAGAAACACGGAGACGCTGATGATCAGGGAAATGACCGCGTTTACCGCCATAATGAAGATCGCTTGTTTCGTGGTCACCACAACCACCTCATTTACCATCGATTAGGGACCGAAACACGTGACGCCGGGGAGCATCGTTTCCCATTATACCAGCTTTCTTATCTCTTGGCAATAATTTATCAGGGCGCACTAGACAGTTAGGGCAGGGTGTGGTAAAATACAATTAACTGTTGAGGAAAAAGGTTGAGACATGGAACCGCAACGTAGAGAGCCGAGGGAAGTCTACGGACCGGCTCTGGAGAAGGCCCGGCATACCCTGGGAACCCTCGATCCCAGGGAGGTGGCCTGGCGGAGCGGCACAACTTACCACGACTCCAGCAGACAGTTCGAGGTGCAATTCTGGGGGAAGAACTACCTGATCCACTATCCTGAAGGGAGGGTGGAGGTAGAGAAGGAAGCGGGTCGGGAACCCTCGATAGCCGTCCAGATCATCGTTTTGCACTACCTGATCCAGGCCGACGGCACCCGACTGGCGGATGGATGGATCTCTTTCCGCCAACTGCCGGGGGGACGGGGCTACGATCCCGCCTTTCAGCGACGTACCAGCCAACGTCTGGCCCAGGCTTTCCAGGACTTTCCCCAAAAGCTGATAACCGCCGCCCATGCTCTGAACGGCGAACGCTTAACTTTCGGCGACGCCTCGTTTATGTTCCATGTTTTGCCTCGTTTGCGGATGGCCGTAGTCTTCTATCACGGTGACGAAGAGTTTCCGGCTTCGGCTAACGTGCTCTTCGATGGGGCGGCCAGCCACTATCTGCCTACTGAAGACCTGGCAGTGTTGGGCGGCTTGCTGACGGCCCAACTGCTGAAAGGGCCACGCTGAGTCAGCATAAAGAATAGCAGAAAGGAGGGAAGAAGGCACACACAAACATCTCATAACTTCAGGGAGGAGGATAAAGGATGGCTAGCCTGGGAGCGATTGCAAGTATAGGAGTGCAATATGAGGCCGTGCTGCGCGAGAAGGCAGGCATCAGGAGCGCCGAGGCTTTGCTCAGGGTAGGAGCTATCCCCGAGGGCCGAAAATATTTGGAAGAAAGGACAGGGCTCAGCAGTGACCTTATCCTGAAGTGGATTAACCTGGTCGATCTGTTGCAGATCAAAGGGATAGGCGAAGAGTATTGTACCCTGCTTGCAGAGGCCAGCGTTTCCACCCTCGAGGAACTCCAGCGATGCGACCCTGAGGACCTGTATCAGAAGATAATTGAGGTGAACCTGGCCAGGAGGTTGGTGCGTCGCCTGCCCACTCTGGCCATGGTAACCAGGTGGGTAGCACAGGCCAAACAGTCGGCATCGGCCATTGTCTACTGACGATAGACTTAATTTCAGGGGCCTGGCACAGCGAACGTTCGTTGTTGAAGTGCCAGGCCCCTTTGAGTCAGGACATGGCCTTTTGGGGAGCGGTTCGATCTCAGAATAAATGTTGACAGATATCTCAACTTATATTAGAATGAAGACAGATCTGGTTTATGGTAGAACCTCCCGCCTTTAGGGATGGGGAGGGTTCAGTGTTTACGCCAAGGGGGGATGCTTATGAAACAAAAGTGACGGCTTTCGAGCAACTACATTAGGGAGTAGCTATTACTCCGTGATCAAACAAAGGAGGATGATCGTGAAAAGGTATGCGTATCTGCTACTTGTTGTGGTCTTGTTGCTGGGCCTGGTAGGAACGGTCTACACTCCAATGCCAGCCAAAGCGGCTGAGCCAGAAGAGGTGCTCATCGGTGTTATTTACCCCCTCACGGGAGGTCTGGCGGCGACCGGTGAGGACCTCAAGGCCGGCGTCGAGCTGGCAGTGGAGATCGTCAACGGTGAATACCCCGACCTCGAACTCCCGCTGGCTGCTGAAGCCGGGCTGCCAGGTCTGGACGGAGCTAAAGTCAAGCTCATCTTCGGCGACCACGAGGGCAATGCCGAGAAAGGCATGGCCGAGGCCGAAAGGTTGATCACCGAAGAAAACGTGGTGGCCCTGGTAGGCTGTTACAACAGTTCGGTCACCGCCACGGCCAGCCAGGCCGCCGAAAGACTGGGAACCCCTTTCCTGAACCCCGAATCAACTTCGCCTCAACTCACCGAGCGCGGTTTCCAGTGGTTCTTCCGCACCACCCCCTACGATAAGCTCTTCACCGAAAACTTCTACGAGTTCCTCGACTCGCTCAGGGAGAAGGACGTCGAGGTAAATAAGGTAGCCATCCTCAACGAGAACTCCCTGTGGGGCACAGACGTAGCCACCCTGGAAGAGGAATACGCCAAAGAGTACGGCTACGAGGTGGTGGTCAGCATCCCGTATTCGAAAGATGCCACCGACATGACCAGCGAGGTTCAGAAACTTAAAGCGGCCAACCCCGACGTGGTGATGCAGTCCTCGTACGTTTCCGACGCCATCCTGTCTATGAAAACCTACAAGGATCTGGACTTCAACCCGCCGGCTATCCTGGCTATGGACGCCGGGTTCATCGTCTCTGAGTTTGTGGAAACGCTGGGCGATGACGCCAACTACATTCTGAGCCGTGAGGTGTGGACCCTGGACCTGGCGGGGAGCAAGCCGCTGGTGGGCACTGTCAACGACATGTACAAAGAACGCAACGACAGGAACATGGACGGCAACTCTGCCCGAGCCTTTACCGGCATGTTGACCTTGCTGGAGGCCATCAACCGCGCCGGCTCCACCGAGCCGGAGGCCATCCAGGCCGCGCTGTTAGAGACGGACATCCCCGGCGAACAGACCATCATGCCCTGGAAGGGGATCAAGTTCGACCCGGAGACCCACCAGAACATCCTGGGCGCAGGCATTATCGTCCAGATTCAAGACGGCGAGTACTACACCGTCTGGCCGTTTGATCTGGCCTCCAAAGAACTGATCTGGCCGATGCCCAAGTGGGAAGAGAGATAAAAAAACCAAATAACCCTAAACCCTGGGGCCCTTGCCCTGGGCCAACCAGAGCAAGGGCCTCTGTCTTAAGATTCACAAAGAGCACAAGAAGAACAGACCTTAGTGGCCTTTGTGCTCTTTGTGGTTTAAGAATGGCACCTGTCTTGATACAAGAAAGGGGAAACTGGTTGAAATGTCTGCGGAGATATTATTACAAACCGTGGTCAGCGGGTTGTTGATGGGTTTCATCTTCTCCCTGATAGCAGTGGGCCTGAACCTGATCTTTGGGGTGATGGACATCGTGAACTTCGCTCACGGTGATTACCTGATGCTCAGCATGTACACTGCTTTCTGGTTGTACACTCTATGGGGGGTTGATCCTCTTCTCTCGCTGCCCGTTTGCGTGGTGCTTCTCTTTATCGTAGGCTGGCTGACCTATAAGATCATCATCAATAAGATTCTCCAGGCCCCCATGCTGGCTCAGATATTTTCCACTTTTGGCCTGATGATCTTTTTGCGCAACGCCGCGCTCCTGGCCTGGAGTCCAGACTATAGGGCCATCGGCGAAAGCTTCGTCAGCGGGCGACTCAAACTTTTCGGGATATTCATCCCCATCCCTCAACTGGTGGCTTCTGTGGGAGCGGTCATCACCACTGCCCTGATCTACTGGTTCATCCAGCGGACGGAGACGGGGCTGGCCCTCCAGGCTACCGCCGAAGACGCAGAAGCGGCCTCGCTGATGGGCATAGATAGCGAACGCATGTACGCCCTATCCTGGGGGATGGGTGCGGCCTGCGTGGGAGTGGCCGGCGCACTGCTATCCACCTGGTACTATATTTTCCCGGAAGTGGGCTATCTCTTCGGGCTGCTGGCCTACGTGACCGTGGCCCTGGGCGGGTTCGGCAGCATCACCGGGGCCTTTATCGCCGGGATCATCATCGGCCTGGTGGAGGTGTTGTTTGGTTTTCTGGTGGCTCCGGCCTTCAAGTACGTTTTCGTTTACGTCATCTACCTGGCGGTGGTCATCATCAGACCACAAGGCCTGTTGGGCACCCGCTAGGAGGTGGAGGAGTGCAATGGATAAAACGAGAAGCCTCAGCATCGTGGCGGTTGTAGGGGGAGCCATTTTTCTTCTGGCTTTTCCCTTCATATTCGACCGCCCCTTCCCTCAGCGGACGATGATCCTGATTTTCATGTACGCCCTGCTGGGTGAAGCCTGGAACATCCTGGGCGGCTACACGGGCCAGGTTTCGTTGGGCCACGCCGTGTTTTTCGGCATCGGGGCTTACACTTCCACCACGCTGTTCATGAAGCTGGGCATTACTCCCTGGCTGGGCATGTTGGCTGGCATCCTGATGGCGGTGGTCGTTTCCATCATCATCGGCTACCCCTGCTTCCGGCTGGCGGGCCATTATTTCGCCATCGCCACCATCGCTCTGGGCGAAATCGTGGCCATCGCTTTCCTCAACTGGAAGTTTATGGGCGGGGCGGTGGGCTTGTTTCTGCCCCTCCTCGACGAGTCCCTGCCCAACTTCGAGTTTCACTCCACCAAGGCGCCCTACTACTATATCATTCTAGCCATGCTGGTGGTGGTGGTGTTCGCTACTTACAAAATCGAACGCTCGCGGTTGGGCTTTTACTTCCGGGCCATCAAGAACGACCCCGATGCCGCCAGAGCACTGGGCATCGACGTGACCAGGTATAAGCTCATCGCCATGCTCATCAGCGCCGCTTTTACGGCCATGGCCGGCACTTTTTACGCCCAGTACGTCCTTTTCATCGACCCCCACACCGTCTTTCCTCTCATGCTGTCCATCCAGGTGTGTCTCATCGCCGTGCTGGGCGGGACGGGGACCATCGCCGGGCCGATCATCGGCGCGGCCGTGCTGATCCCGATGGCCGAATATACCCGTGTCTATCTGGCCGGCAGGGGGATCAGAGGGCTGCACCTGCTGGTGTACGGTGCTTTGATCGTGATCATCGCCGTCTTCCAGCCTGCGGGCCTGATGGGGCTGGTCAATAGATTTAGAGCCAGAGAGGGTTAAGACCAATGGCCTTACTGGAAATCACCAATCTGACCAAAAGGTTCGGCGGCCTGACGGCCAACGACCGCATAAATCTGTCTCTCCAGCAAGGGGAGGTGGTGGGTCTGATCGGCCCCAACGGGGCGGGTAAGACCACCCTTTTCAACTGTATAACCGGCTTCTACAGGCCGGACGAGGGAGCGGTGGTGTTCGACGGCCAAAACATCACCGCGCTGCCAACGGAAAAAATCTGCCAGGCCGGGCTGGCCCGAACGTTCCAGATCGTCAAAATTTTCAAGGAGATGACCGTTTTGGAAAACGTGATGATCGGCGCTTTCTGCCGCACGGCCGACCCCGGCCAGGCCAGGGAAGAGGCCCTGAAGATACTGGACTTCTCCGGTCTGCTGGAAAAGAAAGATGACCTGGGCAGCAGTCTGACCATCGCCAACCAGAAACGGCTGGAACTGGCCCGCACCCTGGCTACTCGGCCCCAGCTTTTGATGCTGGACGAGGCCATGGCCGGCTTGAACTCGGCGGAAGTCAAGGAAGCGGTGGAGCTGATCAAAAAGATAAATGCCCAGGGCGTTACCCTGCTCATCGTGGAGCACGTGATGGAAGCCATCATGACCATCTCGGGCCGGATAATGGTACTGGACTACGGAGAAAAAATCGCCGAAGGTGCGCCACAGGATATCGCCCAAGACGAAAAAGTTATCAAAGCCTATCTGGGGGAGAGGTATCATGTTAAAAGTGAGTAACCTCAGAGTTTGCTACGACGGGGTCCCGGCCATCCACGACGTATCCTTCTCCATCGAAGAAGGGCAGATTGTCTCCATCATAGGGGCCAATGGGGCTGGTAAGAGCACTTTGCTGAAAACCATTTCGGGCCTGCTTCATCCCGAGCAGGGCCGCGTCGAATTCCTGTCCCAGAGAATAGACCAGGAGCCACCCCACCGCATCGTGGAAATGGGAATCTCTCACGTGCCCGAAGGCCGACGCATCTTTCGGTACATGACTGTGGGACGCAACCTCCGCCTGGGCGCCTACACCCAAAAATCTGAGAATATAAGGGAGGAAACCCTGGAGCGGGTCTTTGACCTCTTCCCTATCCTGAAGGAGAGGTTTAACCAGAGAGCCGGAACCCTCTCCGGCGGGGAGCAGCAAATGCTAGCCATCGCCCGGGGATTGATGTCCAGGCCCAGGCTCCTGATGCTGGATGAGCCTTCCCTGGGCCTGATGCCCATGCTGGTGACTGCTATCTTCGATACTATCAGGCAGATCAAGGCTGAGGGGATGACCATCTTGCTGGTGGAGCAGAACGTCCGCGAGGCGCTGGAGTTGGCCGATAGGGCTTACGTGCTGCAAACCGGCAACGTGGTGTTGGAAGGCAGCGGCGCGGAGTTGCTAGAGACGGATATGGTGAGAAAAGCGTACCTGGGGATTTGAAGGATGAAACTTGAAGGCTCTGCTCAAGATGATCTAAACAGGCTACTCCGCAAGCTTGTTGCGGGATATTCCCCTTTGCAGGTGATTCTTTTCGGCTCATATGCCTGCGGGGAGCCAGACCGTGATAGCGATTTGGATCTGTTGATCGTCAAGGAAACCGGAGCTACCCCTTTTGAGCGGCGGGTTGAGGTACGTCGTATCTGCTGGGACCCGAATCGGCGCACGCCTATTCAGCCTTTGGTCGTAACGCCGGATGAGTTGCAAGAACGTATTGATATGGGTGATCCGTTCTTTGTGGAGATAATTGAAAAGGGTGAAATCCTCTATGGCGCGTAGGGAATCCAGATTGCCTCAAGATTGGTTTGATAAAGCGGATAAAGACCTTCGGCGGGTAGACGCTTTGCTAGCCATTGACGATGTAGAGGGAGCAGGATTCCACTTGCAGCAGGCTGCGGAGAAGTATCTGAAAGGCTATCTACTTGGTCAAGGGTGTGAACTTAAACGGACTCACGACCTGGAGGACTTACTAAACGCTGCTGTGTCTTATGATGAGAAATTTGAAGCTTTTCGGGACGCGTGTCGCTTCACAACTGAATTTTACGTTGAGCAGCGCTATCCTTTCATCCTCTCGCCGCCACCGCCGATAGAGAAGTTTCATAAGGCGATGTCCGGTATCCGCCAAATGGTGGAATACATTGTCCAGAAGATCTCGTAAGCGGCGTTTGGTTAGACAATTACCGGAGGTGTTCTGATGGCGGCCAGGTTTATTCTGACCGATTACGTCAATCAGGCTCTCGCATACGCAGTTTATGACAAATTAGAAGAGGACTCTTTCGCCGGGCGGATTCCTTCATGCAAAGGGGTTATCGCTTTCGCCTCTACCCTGCGCGAGTGTGAAGACGAACTGCGCTCCACCCTGGAGGACTGGATTCTCATTGGCCTCAAGCTGGGTCATCCTTTGCCTGATTGTGGAGCGAAAAAGTGAGAGGAGGGCGATCCTGATGAAAATCGATCTCAACTGCGACATGGGCGAAAGCTTCGGGCGGTATACGTTGGGGAACGACGAGGCGATGATGCCCTACATCACCTCGGCCAACATCGCCTGTGGTTATCACGCGGGCGACCCCCTGGTCATGGACCGCACGGTGCACCTGGCGGCTCAGCACGGGGTGGGCGTTGGCGCTCATCCTGGCTTCCCTGACCTGTGGGGCTTTGGACGGCGACCGATGCGCCTCTCCGCCGAGGAGATCGAGAACTGCATTTTGTACCAGTTAGGAGCTTTAGCGGCCTTCGCCCAGGCTCAGGGCGTGCCTCTCGTCCACGTTAAAGCCCATGGCGCGCTGGCTAACATGGCTGCCGTCGATCCGGCCCTTGCCGAAGCCATCGCGCGGGGCATCGCCCGCTTCAGCAAAGAGTTGATCGTGGTCTGTCTGGCTGGTTCGGCCATGATCGAGCCGACCGAAGCGGTCGGCCTGCGGGTGGCCGCCGAAGCCTACGCCGACCGGGTCTACGAGCCCGACGGCACGCTGCAATCGCGCAAAATCCCCGGCTCGGTGATCGAAGAGCCGCAGAAGGCTGCCCAGCAGGTGGTCAGGCTGGTGCGCGAGGGGGTGATCGTGGCCCACACCGGCCAGGAAATCCCCGTCAGGGCCGACACCGTTTGTCTCCACGGCGATACCCCGACGGCCCTGGTCATTGCCCAGACCGTTCGCCAGGAGTTGGAGGCGGCCGGGATCGAGGTGGCTCCGCTGGGCACTTTTCTCTAGCAGGGCAAGAGTATGTATGGTAACAAAGCCGCCTGGCCTTGTGCCGGCGGTAAACCGCGTTTTCTACCCGCTGGCGATGCTGCCCTGGTGGTAGAGTTTGGCAACCAGATAGACGAAGGGATCAATCGCCAGGTGCGGTGCCTGGCCTACGCTCTGGAAGAGAACGCTATCCCCGGCCTGGAAGAAGCGGTGCCTACTTATCGCTCCCTGCTCGTCCACTACGATCCTTTGCATCTCTCCTACGGTCAGCTCATGGACTTCGTTCGTTCCCTGTTGGAGAGAGAGCAGGAGTATTCTCTGCCAGAACCTCGGCTGGTCGAGATCCCGACCCTCTACGGGGGGGAGTTCGGACCGGACCTGTCCTTTGTGGCCGAACACAACGGCCTCAGCGTGGAAGAGGTGATCCAGATTCACTCCGGCGCCACCTACCTGGTCTACATGCTGGGCTTTTCGCCCGGTTACGTTTATCTGGGCGGGTTGCCGGAGGCCATTGCCACCCCGCGCCTGTCTACCCCGCGCACCCTGGTGCCGGCCGGCACGGTAGCCCTGGCCGGCCAGCAGACAGGTATCTACCCCATCGCCACCCCCGGCGGCTGGAGACTGATCGGGCGCACGCCGCTGAAGCTTTTCGACCCGCAACACGACCCGCCGACCCTGCTCCAGGCAGGGGAAAGGGTGCGTTTTGTGCCCATCTCTGAGGAGGAATACCAGGCCCGGCTGGAAAGAGAGGAGTAGAGAAGTGACGCTTGAGGTTCTGGAGGGGGGCTTGCTGACCACCGTGCAGGACCTGGGGCGGTACGGCTACGAACGGTTCGGCATTCCGGTGGCCGGGGCGATGGACCCTTTCGCCTTGCGGGCCGCCAACGCCCTGGTAGGCAACTCCTGGGGCCAGGCCGCCCTGGAGATAACCATAACCGGCCCGGTTCTACGAGCCCGACAGAGCTGCCTGATAGCCGTGACCGGCGGCGACCTCACTCCCCGCCTGAATGGCCGGGAGATACCCTTGTGGACGGCCATTTTCGTCCGCAGAGGAGGGATCATCGACTTTGGGGCCCGGAAAAGCGGCTGTCGAGCCTATCTGGCGGTGGCCGGGGGCTTTGACGTTCCTCCTGTTATGGGCTCCAGGTCCACCTACCTGCGGGGCGGCTTTGGCGGGTTCGAGGGGCGTGCTCTTCAAGGAGGCGACGTTTTGCCGGTAGGCTCCAGCATGGTTCACCTGCCCAGTCTGGCCGGGGCCTGCCTGCCAGCCGAGGGCCTGCCGCCATACAGTGATGAGCTGGAGGTACAGGTCATCCTTGGCCCCCAGGACGATTATTTTACCGAAGAGGGACTGGCTACTTTTCTCTCAGGAAAGTATCTCCTCAGCCTCACCTCTGACCGGATGGGCTATCGCCTTCAGGGCCCACTCATCGTTCACAAAGGGACGGCAGACATCATCTCCGATGGGATTGCCCTGGGAACGGTGCAGGTGCCCGCCGACGGACAACCCATCATCATGATGGCCGACCGCCAGGCGACGGGCGGTTATACCAAGATCGCCACCGTAGTCAGCGCCGATATGCCTCTTCTGGCTCAGTGTTCGCCGGGCAAAAGCCGGATCCGATTCAAGGCCACCACCATCGAAGAGGCCCAGGAACGCTACCGGCAAATGAGACGCAATCTTGAGAGAGGAATAGAGGAGGGTTTAGAATGGTACTTTTAGGGGCCCATCCCCAAGAGGCACGGACTTCGATCCGGGAGGGCCAGTGGACCGGGCCCACGGCCGGTTTGGCTCCGGGCTACGCCCAGGCCAATCTGGTGATCCTGCCTCAAGAGTTGGCTTACGAGTTCCTGCTTTTCTGCCAGCGCAACCCCAAGCCCTGTCCTCTGCTGGAAGTCACAGAGGTCGGTTCGCCGCAGCCCGTCCGTCTGGCCCCGCAGGCCGATCTGCGCACCGATCTGCCCAAATATCGCCTCTACCGTCAGGGAAAGCTCGAGGCAGAGGTGACGGACATCAAGGCCTATTGGCGGGAAGACCTGGTAGCCTTCTTGCTGGGATGTAGCTTCACCTTCGAAGCGGCCCTTTTGGCGGCAGGTATCCCGGTGCGGCACATAGAGGAAGGCTGCAACGTGCCTATGTATATCACCAACATCGATTGCGTCCCGGCCGGCCGTCTTCACGGACAGATGGTGGTCTCCATGCGGCCTATCCCTTTTTCCCAGGTCCCTCTCGCCGTGTTGGTGACGGCCCGTTATCCCCAGGTACACGGGGCGCCCATACACATCGGCCAGCCGTCGGCCATCGGCATCGAGAATCTGGGCCAGCCCCCTTTCGGCGACCCGGTTACCATCAAAGAAGGAGAAACGCCCGTCTTTTGGGCCTGTGGGGTGACTCCCCAGGTGGTGGCCAGGCAGGCTAAACTGGAGTTCATGATCACCCACGCCCCAGGTCACATGTTCATCACCGATATTCGGGACGAGGAGCTTGCAGGATGGTAGGAGGTCTGTCCCCCCATCGGCAACGTAGACATACGTGTATGGAGAACTTTGGCCTCCGTGCCGTTGGACAAAAAAGGGGAAGTAGAGTATACTGAATCTATAGAATAAGAGGCAGGTGTTTGCGTAGATGAATGGTGGCTTTTCAAGAGGGGAGGCTAACAATGAGTGCTACCAGAAGAATAAGAAAAGTGTTAAGAAGTAAGCCAACTGTTGAAGGCGCTGGGGTGCATCTGAAAAGGGTATTCGGCTATCAACACGTGCCACAGCTCGACCCATTTTTGCTCCTCGATGATTTTCATTCAGACGATCCCCATGACTATATCAAAGGTTTTCCGTGGCATCCCCATCGAGGCATCGAGACAATTACATACATGCTGTATGGCAAGGTTGAACACGGCGACAGTATGGGCAATAAGGGGGTCATTTCCTCAGGAGATGTACAATGGATGACCGCTGGCAGCGGCATTATTCACCAGGAGATGCCCGAAGGTCAGGAAGATGGATTAATGTGGGGGTTCCAACTATGGGCCAATCTGCCAGCTTCCCATAAGATGATGGACCCTCGCTATCGAGATGTCAAGCGCGATCAGATTCCAGAAATCACGTTGGATAATGGCGTAAAGATAAAGGTTATTTGCGGTGCAGTGAACGGTGTAAACGGCCCGGTGCAGGACATTGTCATCGATCCCGAATACTTGGATGTCGCTGTTCCACCAACGACGAGTTTCACGTATCCTGTTAAAAGGGGGTACACTGTTTTTGCCTATGTGATAGAAGGAGAGGGATGCTTTGAGCAAGAGCGGGACCCGTATGGATATGAGGTGGAAGGCATCAATTATTTCGATTTTAAGAGAGAGTGCTTAATGGGGCCTGAGAATCTGATCATTTTCGACGACGGTGATGAGTTGGCTATTTCAACCGAGGACGAACGGGTACGGTTTCTGCTCATTTCGGGCAGACCGATTGGAGAGCCGGTAGCCTGGCATGGTCCTATTGTGATGAATACCCAGGAAGAATTGAGAATAGCATTTGAAGAATATCGACGTGGAACGTTCCTAAAACATAGCAAATAGTGATAGAGTAACTCGAAGTCGATATGGCAGGAACGAAAGCCAGCTAACAACACCTCGTTAATCCCGCCAGGGTCTCCAGCTTGCCCTCGGCGGGTTCTGGTGTTATACTCCGCATTATCGGCTAGAACTTCAACGCTCCGGCGGTCAGTCCCTCTATGATATACTTTTGGGCAATAAATACGAATATTATGCCCGGCAGAGCCGCCGTTAAGGCTCCTGCACACATCTGATTCCAATTTACAAATATATCTCCTATGCAGTCAAAACAGCCCACGGTTATCGGCTGCGCGGCAGGGGTCGAGGTGAATACAAAGGCATAGATGAATTCATTCCAGGTCCAGAGATAGGTTATTATGGCGGAGGCCGCTATAGAGGGAGCGCCGACCGGTAAAACGATCCTCAAAAGAGCCCCTGTCCTTGAACATCCATCGACGATGGCCGCGTCTATCAATTCCCGGGGAAAGGCATCAAAAAATGGTTTTATAATCAACACGGCAAAGGGGTAAGTCAGGTAAATATTAGCAATGATCATGCTGCTTAAAGTATCAGCCAACCCTAAGCGGCTGACCAGGATATAAAAGGGAAGAAGCAACGAGAGGGGCGGTATGATGCGAGTCCCCAAAAGGACGTATAAGAGCAAACCGCTTCCTTTGAACCGGTATTGACTCAAGCCATAGGCCGCAAACACGCCGATAACGGTGACGATGGCGGTGGTCACGGTAGCGACAATAACTGAGTTCCTCAGGTAAGAGAGAAAAGGGTAGTCTTCGAACAGGAGCTTAAAGGGAATGATAGAGGGATGACGGGGAAAATAGACGGGGGGAAAGACATAGGTTTCCACATCTGGTTTGAAGGCGGTTACCACGGTCCAATAGATAGGTAGCATCATCACCGCCAGCACGATCAGGGCTACCGTATAGGGCAAGGCCCTACTTTCAAGAATTCTATCTTTCATTGGTCTTTATCACTCCCTCCGCATCAGATATATGAAAATAGCCGTGATCGCCGAGGTTATGCCAAATAACACCACTCCACCTGCGGCCGCACGGCCAAAGTTGAGGGTCTTGATGATTTGATCCCAGATATAATAGCCAAAAACGTAGGTGGCTTTTCCAGGTCCTCCGGCGGTTAAAGGGATGATGATATCGATGGTTCTGAAGGAGAACATAATGGTGATTAAGAGTCCTACGAGGGCCGGTTGTTTGATAAGCGGTAAAGAGATGTATCTGAACCTGGCCAGGGCATCCGCGCCATCCACCTTGGCGGCCTCATGCAATTCTGAAGGAATACTGATCAGGGCCGCCAGCAGGATGATGCCCATGAAGGGGATGCGGGTCCAGCTATCTGCGATGATGACCCCCGCCATAGCCAGGTTAGGGTCGCCATATATACTCAGGGGGGTCTTTAGCAGTCCTATTTTCATGAGCAGGTCGCTTACTACCCCGAAGTCCGGACTGAACATCCATTTCCAGATTATACCCGAGACCACGGCGGGGACCGCCCAGGGGACGATCATAAGCGCTCTGAAGAAGTCTGAGCCCTTGGTAATTTGGGTTAGAGCCAGAGCAAGCAAGAGTCCTCCCGCGAAGGTGAGCGCCGTAGTACCGGCACAGAATATGGCTATGCGCCTGAGGCTCATCAGAAAAAGACGATCCTCAAATAGTTGGGCGTAATTCTGAAGTCCATTGAATACCACGGGACTCATATTGTCATATCGAAGAAAACTTGTCTGGAAGAGAAGAAAGGCGGGAAAGAAGACCCAGAAAACTACTATTATCAAGCCTGGCAGGTTCAATAAGAAACCGTACATGCGGTCAGATAGTTTCATTTACCTTGGCCTCCCGTTGAAAAAAAGCTTACTCCTTAAGGGTAAGCTAAACCTCCTAGAAGGCCTAGCTTACCGCTTAAGGAGATAGCTTGGACAATCTCACCTCTTTTTGCGTGAAAGAAGCGTTAGCCAGTTCAGTTCTCTCAACGTCCACATTAATTTGCGGTACTGGACTGCCTTCCTCGCAGAGAAAGGCGGTCTTTTTCCTGTACACTTACAAACGAGCAGGTGACGTTGAGAAAAGAATTATTCAGGGACTCCGTACTCATTGAGTTGCACTTGGCACTCTTCGAGAGCTTCCATAGGACTCATTTCCCCGGTTATGGCATAGGCGAAGTATTCCATCATTACATCCGTCAGCGCTCTTCCTGCCGGGGGGAAAGGCTCCAGGACGGCTCTACTCATAGCTGCTTGTCGCTCTTGGGGCACAGGAATCTCTTGGGCAGCAGGACTTTCGTATACAGATATCACCGCGGCCTCATTGCCCTCCATGATGAGTTCCCTGTAACTGGCCTCGTAGCTCCTCATAAAGTCGAGAAACAGCATAGCCGCCGCTTTTTGATTGTCATTGATGGCGTTGTTAATCATGTAACCATCGATGTCAAAATAGGAAGCGTGGTAATCATCGGGCATGCTTTCGTCCCATTTCGGTGGCGCGGCTACCGCCCAGTCTCCCTGTATTCCCGGAGCGGTCTCTGGATTCTGGAACCTGTTAGCATCAACGGTGTGGCTCGTTACCATCGCGGCTTTACCCATAGCAAACATGTCTGAGGCCCCCATCCAGGAGTACTCCAGGACCGAGGTAGGAGCAGATTTATCTGTAATGACCATGTCACAGAGCATTTGCCAGGCATTTCGGCCTTCGGGGGTATCGATGACGATCAGTTGTCGGGCCATATCTACCATTCTGCCCCCCTGCGAGTAGACCATATCCCTTAACGGATAGATGATGTCCATCTCGCCTCCGGCCGAGAATACAAAACCCCAGATCTCTGGTGTGGTGACTTCCTTAGCGACTGCGCGCAGCTCCGCCCAGGTTTCTGGAGGTTCGGGTATCAGCGAGGGCCTGTAGTAGAGCATCATGGTCTTGGTCTGTCCAATCGAGCCGTAAATGTGGCCGTCAGGGGCCAGGAGTCCCTCTTGTACCGGGGGAGCATAGAGCGCCCACACGCCGGGATCATCCCATATAGCATCCAGGGGGTGCAGCCATCCCCCTACAGCCATCTGGATATATGTTGTAGGGTGGTCGTAGCAAAGCACGTCTACGGAGTCACTTTTGGCCGCAAATATGGATATGGTTTTGGCAACGATTGGAGCTTCAGCCCAGCCCAGGAGCTCAACTTCAATCCCAGTCAACTCTTGAAACCTTTCGGCATTAGCTATAGTGGCTGGATCATGTTGTAAGGCGCCGAAATTGGATACTTTGATCTTAGTCACCCCGGCTATGGCTTCTTGCCATCCCCCGGGCAGGACGTATTCTTCCCCCCCTATTCTTTCATTGATTGGTTGTGGCTGGTTCCATTCGATCAGCTCGTACGCGGGCTGTGCGGTAACAGCACCGGTGTATAACCCGAGAATGAGCAGTAGACTCAAAACCATTACACACTTGCTTTTCATGATTAACTCCTCCTTTGTGATTGTAAAATTCGCTCTTACTCTTCCTTCTTCTCTTCCTTCTTACGGTTTATTTCAGTCTGGCCTGCCTGTCACCTCCTTGTATAATAGATTTGGGAGCCATCAACTCCCCCCTCCGCGCAGAGCTTGCGGAGGCTTGACCTTTAAAGCCTGGCATTTGCCTCTATCTGGATGGAATCAAGCACCTATGTATATTATATCATACTCTCGTGAGAATGTCAAGTGGTCGTACAAACCTTTATACAATTTGAGATAAGCATTATACTAAGCGTAGTTGTGTGTTATGTTGAAAACATCGCCTCTGTGCGAGGGGTCAACGCGCCGGCCTGGAGGGCCGGTGCCGGGCAGGATTCGACCGCCGGCCCCCCGTCTCGGGGGCGACTCAGGGGCGCAGCAGCTTGTTTGGACTGCCCTCGGGGACGAGGGCTGTGAGCAGTGGCCAAAATTTCTGGATGCACCCGGACGGTATGTCGGTTGACACATTCGGGTCTCCGTAGTATAATCAAAGGAGTCGGCAAAGCTGCCGGCATAGAACTACATCCACATCACTCTGCCATACCGTTGCAGTGCTTGCTTTTGAGCGTGGTGCATCTGAGGCGATTGTCTCTGAGCTTCTGGGACACAAGAGCATCAAGACGACCGTAGATATCTACGGGGTCTTTGGGCTTTAGAGGCTTAAGCGACGATACGATATGTGGTCGCCTCTGACCCTTCTCGGCAAGGATCGTGACTTTGGGGCGGAGGAACAATTTTCAAGGAGGAAATGTGATGAAACTGGCAACTAGAATGAGCAGACTGGGGACGGAGACAGCCTTTGAGGTATTGGCCAGAGCCAGGGCTCTGGAGGCCCGGGGGCGCGAGATCGTCCATCTGGAGATTGGCGAACCCGACTTCGATACCCCGGCCAATATCGTGGATACGGCCATTGAGGCTCTAAAGTCCGGCCAAACCCATTATACGCCTTCGGCTGGCATCCCACCCTTGCGTCAGGCTGTGGCCGAGGAGATATCGAACACCCGTGACATCGAGGTCAAGCCGGAACAGGTAGTGGTTGTGCCTGGCGGCAA
This sequence comes from uncultured Anaerolineales bacterium, assembly GCA_964646625.1. Taxonomy (GTDB): domain Bacteria; phylum Chloroflexota; class Anaerolineae; order CAZYHC01; family CAZYHC01; genus DAOULT01. The sequence continues at coordinate 21,662 of CAZYHC010000008.1, read as the reverse complement.
ACCGATCATGTTCTTTTCTATTCTGGCTCTGTGTGAGGAGGGTGACGAGGTCATCTATCCCAATCCTGGGTTCCCTATTTACGAATCGATGATCAACTTCGTGGGGGCCACTGCGGTGCCGGCTCGTCTGCTTATGGAGAAAGAGTTCAGCTTCGACATCGACGAGTTCCGCGCCCTGGTTTCGCCCCGCACCAGGCTGATCATCATCAACTCGCCGCAGAATCCCACCGGCGGGGTGCTGGCGCAGGAGGATCTGCACGCCATCGCCGAGATTGCTATGGAACATGACGTCATGGTCCTCTCCGATGAGATCTATTGCCGCATTCTCTACGAGGGGACCTTTGCCAGTATCGCTACCATCCCCGGTATGCAGGAGCGGACCATTATTCTGGATGGCTTTTCCAAGACCTACGCCATGACCGGCTGGCGCCTGGGCTATGGAATCATGCCCGAAGAATTGGCCGCTCAGGTGGCCAAGTTGATGACTAACTCTGTGTCTTGCAACGCGGCTTTTAGCATGTACGCCGGAGTCGAAGCCCTGCGCGGGCCCCAGGACGAATCCGAAAAGATGGTCGAGGCTTTTCGTGAGCGACGGGATGTCATCGTCGATGGTTTAAACACCATCCCTGGGTTCAAGTGTCTCAGACCTAGGGGCGCTTTCTATGCCTTCCCCAACATCGAGGGCACGGGCAAAAGCAGCAAGGAGATGGAAAACTATCTGCTGGAAGAGGCTGGCGTGGCCACTCTGGCAGGTACGTCCTTCGGCCAGTACGGGGAAGGATTCCTGCGTCTCTCCTATGCTAACTCCATACCAAACATTACGAAGGCTCTGGAACGCATTAGGGAGGCGGTGGCCAGGCTGTAGTCCAATACAATGCAAGGAGACAAAAATATGGTTCCATTGTATGTGATTTCGAGCGCGCCTTTTTCCGGCAAGAGTGCCATGTGTGTCGGTCTGGGGAATAAATTCAGGGAGGATGAGATCACCATCGGTTACATAAAGCCCTTTAGTCCGAGGGGTAAACAATTCAACGGGGTGATCGCCGACGAGGATGCTCACTTTATGAAACAGGTCTTCGACTTGCCGGAGGCCGTTTCCACCCTCTCGCCTATCGTTTTGACCCCTGAACTGCGCTCGTCGATTATGGCCGGCGAAGAAATAGACTGTGCCACTACAGTGAAAGAAGCTTTCGAGCAGGTGGCCGCTTCTAAAGACGTGGTTTTGATAGAGGGAGCGGCCAGCGTTGACGAAGGGGCCATCGTCAACCTTTCCATGCACGAGGTGACCAAACTGCTCAACCCCAAAGTCCTTCTGATAGTCAGATACACCGACGAGCTGTCGCTGGAGGCTCCCATCCTGATCAGGAGCCTGATCGGTGAAGCGCTGATCGGCATGGTCTTTAACGTGGTGCCCCGCGACAAGATGGAGATGGTCGAGAAAGAGGCCAAATCCTACCTGGAAAAGCAGGGGCTCAAGGTCTTCGCCATTCTTCCCCAGCAGAGGGAGTTGTTGTCCACCAGCGTGGCAGAGTTGGCGGAAAGTCTGGACGGTCAAATCCTGAACAGCGCAGAGCAGGGCCAGGAGTTGGTGGAGAATTTGATGGTGGGAGCTATGGGGGTGGACAGTGCCCTGGGCTATTTCCGGCGCAAAGACAATAAAGCGGTCATTACCGGGGGCGACCGGCCCGATATCCAGCTGGCCGCCCTGCAAACTTCCACCAAATGTCTGATCCTGACCGGCAATCTGGCTCCTAATCCGCTGATCATGGCTCAGGCCCAGGATCGGGGAGTGCCCATGATTCTGGTCAAACCGGATACTCTGACCACTGTGGAGATGATCGAACGGGTTTTTGGCAAGAGCCGCTTTCACCAGGAGAAAAAGATCGCCCGATTCCAGGAACTTTTGGAGGAACGTTTCGATTATTCCGCGCTCTACGCCAGTCTGAACCTGACCGCTGCGACGGCGTAGGTTAAACGCTCAGTTCTTAGCTGAGTTTGTTAATAAAGGTATTAATCAGGAGATAAAGGGGGGCAAATCTCACTTTTTTGCCTGCCTATGTATTTTTATATTTTGTAAAGGAGCAGAGCTTTATGTCCAACCAATGGCAAGAAACAGCGATAGATATCGAACCGCTGGAGAGGGTCTTGGATAGTTATGTTAATGAGCCGGGAGCCCTCGTGCCTGTTCTACAGGAAGCGCAGGGTATTTATGGCTATCTGCCCAGAGAAGCCATAAACGCCATCGCCAGGGCGTTACACTGTTCACCCTCTCAGGTTTACGGCGTGGCTACTTTCTACGCCCAGTTTCGCACCGAGCCGCAAGGCAAGTATGTGGTCAGGCTTTGTCAGGGAACGGCCTGCCACGTGCGTGGTTCACCGCAAATTATGATGGGGCTGGAAAGAGAATTGGGCATCAAGGCTGGCGAGACCACTCCCGATATGATGTTCACCCTGGAAAGTGTGGCTTGTCTGGGGGCCTGTGGCCTGGCTCCCACCATGGTGATCGGTGAGGATACCTATGGTCTGTTGACCATTGACAAGGCCCAAAAAGTTATCCGTAGGGTAAGAACCCAGGACGCGAAAGGGGGTAATGGTAATGCCGAAGATTAAAAGCCTGGATGAGCTGCGCCGCATCAAGGAAGAAACACAAAAAAAGATGCGGGTTCGCGACGAGACGGGCACGAAGATCATCGTGGGCATGGGCACCTGCGGCATCGCCGCCGGGGCCAGAGAAGTGATGCACGCCATCATGGAAGAGTTGGATAAGCGGGACATCGAAGCGGTGGTGACCACGGTAGGTTGCATCGGCCTGTGCATCAGAGAGCCCCTGGTCGATATCGAGCGGGCGGGACAGACCCGCGTGAGCTACGGCAATGTCACCCCCGGTATGGTGCCCCGCCTGATCGAAGACCACCTGATCAAGGGCAGCGTCGTGGAGGAGTGGGTGGTGGGTCGAGTAGAGGAAACAGAGACCTGAAAGGCAGTAGTAACGACTTAAGTCGTTACTGCCAGCAGGACAACGTTATTCTTAGATCGAATGGTGTGTGATGCTAAACACTTTATGGAAGGGAGATTAATAACTAATGTCAGAGCCACTTTACCGTGCTCAGGTTTTGGTTTGTTCTGGTACTGGCTGCAATGCCTCGGGCGCCGAGACGGTGCGGCAACTTCTTGCTGAGGAGCTGGAGAAGCAGGGCCTGACCGATGAGATAGAGATTGTGGAAACGGGTTGCCGAGGATTCTGCGAAGTAGGGCCGATAGTAGTGATCTATCCAGATGGCACCTTCTATTGCAGGGTGCAGGAGAAGGACCTGCCTTTCCTGGTCGAGGAGACCCTGCTGAAGGGCCGGGTGGTGGAGCGCCTGCTGTACCAGGATCCGATAACGGCCCGCAGCCTGCCTCATTACAGCGACATTCCCTTTTATGGTAAACAGATGCGCGTGATATTGCGCAACTGCGGGATGATCGACCCTGAAAGCATTGACGAGTACATCGCCCGCGATGGCTACGAGGCCCTGGCTACGGTGCTTAGCGGGATGACCCCCGAAGAGGTGCTCGACGAGATCAAGCGGGCGGGGCTGCGCGGCCGCGGGGGAGGGGGCTTCCCTACCGCCCGCAAGTGGGAAACCAGCCGCCGGGTGGATGACTATCCCAAGTTTCTCCTGGCCAACGGCGACGAGGGCGACCCTGGGGCCTTTATGAACCGCAGCTTGATGGAAGGCGACCCCCATTCCATCATCGAGGGCATGGTGATTGCCGCCTACACCATCGGCTCAGATCGGGGCTACATCTACGTGCGGGCCGAGTATCCTCTGGCGGTGAAGAACCTGGGCCATGCCATCAAGCAGGCGGAAGAATATGGCCTGTTGGGAGAAAACATCATGGGCAGCGGCTTCACCTTCAACCTGAAGATCAAGCAGGGAGCCGGGGCCTTCGTGTGCGGCGAATCGACCGCCCTCCAGTATTCCATTGAGGGCAAACGCGGGATGCCCAGACCCCGCCCGCCTCAGTCGGCGGTCAAGGGGCTTTTTGGCAAGCCCACCGTCCTGAACAACGTGGAGACCTTCGCCAACGTGCCTATCATCATCCGTAAAGGCGCGGACTGGTTTGCCAGCATCGGGACCGAGAACAGCAAGGGCACCAAGACTTTTGCTTTGACGGGCAAAGTCAAGAACACTGGTCTGGTCGAGGTGCCTATGGGTATCACCCTGCGGGAGCTCATTTACGACATCGGGGGCGGGATCGTAGGCGACAAGGCTTTTAAGGCCGCCCAGGCCGGAGGCCCCTCCGGCGGATGCGTCCCTCGCCAACACCTGGACCTGCCCATTGATTACGAGTCCCTCCAATCGGTGGGGGCGATGATGGGCTCTGGGGGGCTGGTGATCATGGACGAAGATACCTGCATGGTGGATGTAGCCCGTTTCTTCCTGAACTTCAGCGAGGACGAGTCCTGCGGCAAGTGCTCTGTTTGTCGGCTGGGCACCCAGCGGATGCGGGAGATCCTGGAACGGATCTGCGCGGGAGAGGGCCGCCCCGAAGATATCGAGGTGTTAGGGGCCATTGGCAGTATGATGAAGAACGTCACCCTTTGCGGCCTGGGTCAGACGGCGGCCAACCCGGTGCTGTCTACCCTCAGATACTTCCGCGATGAGTACGAGGCCCATATCTTTGAAAAGCGTTGCCCGGCCAGGGTCTGCCCGGCTCTCATCTCATACCACATTCTGGCAGACAAGTGCACCGGTTGCACCGCGTGCGCTCGTCGTTGCCCCGTCCAGGCTATCAGCGGCGAGAAGAAGGAGCTCCACGTGATCGATCAAGATGAGTGTATCAAGTGTGGGGCCTGTATAGCCACCTGCCGCTTCGACGCCATTATCAAAGAAAGCGAAGGCGAGAAGGAGGAAGAGGGCCTGTTGGTGGCTGTCGATCAACCGATGGTGATGGAGGAAGTAAGTTAGTGATGATACTTCGTGAGGTTCTATCGATTATAGAGGGCCAGGTTGCCTCAGGGGGAGTGGACCTGGATCGAGAGATCTCCATGGGGTGCGGAGCCGACTTGATGAGCGATGTGCTGATATTCACCCACGCCAACACCTTGTTGGTCACCGGGGTGACCAATCCCCAGGTGGTCAGAACGGCCGATATGGCGGATATCCGCGCCATCGTGTTCGTGCGTGGCAAGCGGCCTCAGCCCGAAACCGTCGCGCTGGCCGAAGAGAAAGATATCGCTCTTCTCAGCTCGCAGTACACCATGTTTGAGGTCTGTGGCCGCCTGTATCAGGCTGGTCTGCCCAGTTGCGGGTTGTTCCCAGAGTGAGATACTCGTAAGATACTCAAATGACTCAGACGGCGGGACAGGTCACCAGGGTTCAAGAGCTAATCTATGAATTGACGATCGGAGAGGTGATGACCAAGGATATCATCACCGTTAATCCTCATTGCTCGCTGAACGAGGTCAAGGAGCTCATGCGTAGGCATCGCATCTCCGGCGTGCCCGTGGTGGAAGAGGGGAATTTAGTGGGCCTGGTCAGCCTGGAGCGGATCATCAAGGCCCTGGAAGGGGGCGAGATCGAGATGGCCGTGCAGGAACGCATGACCCGTAGGGTGCAGATCCTCTATGCTGACGAGTCGATCGTCCATGCGGTCAACAAGTTTGCCCGCTACCCTTACGGGCGTTTCCCGGTGCTCGATCATCAGGATAAGCTGGTCGGCGTCCTCACCAAAGGAGACATCGTCCGTGGGCTGTTGAGAGCCCTGGAGGTGGATTACCATCGCAAAGAAAGCGATCTCTACCGCCCTGCCCCACTGTTTACCGAGCTCCTTTCTGATTATACCACCCTGATCCTGCGCCACAACGTGATAGGCCAGGATATCAGTCGTGGAGGGGAGGCCTCCAGCCATTTGAAGGAGACCTTGAAACGGCTGGGGATTGCTCCCGACGTGGTTCGCCGGGTGGCGATCGCGGCTTACGAGGCGGAAATGAACATCGTTATTCACGCCGACGAGGGGAAAATCGTCTCGGAGATCCACCCTGAACGGCTGGTGGTCAGAGCCGTGGACCGTGGCCCTGGCATTCCTGACATCGAGCGGGCCATGCAGCCGGGATTTTCCACTGCTCCGGAGTGGGCCCGCGAGCTGGGCTTTGGGGCCGGCATGGGGCTGAACAATATCCAACGGTGTTCCGATGACCTGCAGGTCCGGTCAACCGTCAACGAAGGCACCCGCCTGAGAATCGTCTTCGAGCTGAATAGCGACGGATAATCCTCAGTGTTATCTGCCAACGCTCGCCAGATAAAGCCATTCATAGCGGGAGGATAAAGTTGAAAACTGTAAAATTCATCATTGATGGTAAAGAGATAGAAACCCAGGAAGAGACCACGATTTTGGAGGCCGCCCTGGAGGCAGGGATTTATATCCCGCACCTGTGTCACATTCCTGGCTATGGATTAAGGTCTCACGCCAGTTGTCGGATGTGCCTGGTGCAGGTCGAAGGGTGGCGCAAGAAGAAGGGGTTGGTTACTTCCTGCACCCAGCCGGCCGCAGAAGGGATGGTGGTGTACACTAACACTCCAGACGTGGTTGAAACCCGGCGTGAGGTGTTGGAAATGATCATGTCCGAACATCCCGACCGCTGCTTTACCTGTACGCGGGATGAGCGTTGTTTTCTCTTCAACGTGTGCCAACGCGACGTGGTGGTCACCGACCGCTGCCTTATCTGCGCCAAAAATGGACGCTGCGAATTGCAAGTGGTGGTCGATTTCGTGGGCTACCCTCAGCAACGCTTTCGCAGCGCCGAGGAGACCGTTTTCCCCATCATACGCACCAACCCCTTCATCGAACGGGATTGGAACAAGTGTATCTCCTGTGGCCGCTGCGTGCGGGTCTGCGACGAGATCCGCGGGGTGGGAGTTTTGTCCTTCACCCGGCGGGGCGATCACATGGTGGTCGATACCATCTTCGGGGATAACATGGAGGACACCGGCTGCCAGTTCTGCGGCCAGTGCGTGTTGGTCTGTCCCGTCGGGGCGCTCATGAAGCGAGTCAACAAATATGTGGGCTATCCCGACCATACGGCATCGACCATTTGCTCCTACTGTAGTTGTGGCTGCAACCTCCAGCTTGAAATGCTGGACGGACAGATCATCAGCGTGATGCCGGTAAGGAATGACGAGGTTAACAAGGACTGCCTGTGCGTCAAGGGACACTTCGGCTTCGATTACGTCCAATCTGAGGCTCGCCTGTCAGGGCCGTTCGTCAGGCGGTCGGGTGTGCTGACCAGCGCCAACTGGGACGAAGCCCTGGACACCGTCGCCCGGCGGTTGACGGCGATCAAAAAGAAACACGGCCCGGAGGCCATCGGGATCGTCGCTTCGGCCGAGTGTACCAACGAGGAAAACTACCTGACCCAAAAACTGGCCCGCGCCGTTATCGGCACCAACAACCTCGACGACGGCGGAGAACCGGGCCACAAAGCGACCCTGAAGGGGCTGACTGCGGCCTTTGGCTCAGCAGCCATGACCAACCCCATGGCCGACCTCGAGAAAGCCGGTTGCATCTTTGTGGTCGGCTCGGACATCACCCAGACCCATCCCATCGCGGCCCTGCGCATCAAATGGGCGGTGCGGAAGGGGGCCAAACTCGTCGTGGCTAATCCCCGCGAGATCGAACTACGTCGCTTCGCCCACTTCTGGCTGCCTAACAAACCGGGCACCGAGGTGGCTCTCGTCAACGGCATTATGCAGGTCATGATCGAGCAGGAGTTATGGGATCGCTCCTTTGTCGAGGAGCGGTGTGAACAATTCGAGGCCCTGGCTGCCTCCCTGGGTCAATATACCCCGGAACGGGTATCCGAGATCGCCGGCGTGCCGCAGGAAGATATCGTCGCTGCGGCCCGGCTCCTGGCTACCGCTGGACGCGATCCTGAGTATCGCGTGCCGGCCGTCTTCGACAGCCTGGTGTACGAAGTGGGCTCCCAGGGGGAGACCGATGGCCTTTGTATCATCTACGGCTCAGGCCTCACCCACCACTCCAACGCTTTGGACGGGGTGCAGGCTCTGGCTAATCTGGCCCTGCTGACCGGCTGTCTGGGCCGGGAGGGAGGGGGCCTTTATCCTCTGGCCGGCCAGAACAACGTACAGGGAGCCTGCGACATGGGCGCTCTGCCGGACCATCTGCCAGGGTTTCAGCGCCTTGACGATGAGGCCGCCCGCCACAGGTTTGAAACCGCATGGGGAGTGGAAACCCTGCCGGAAAAAGCGGGTCTTACCTTGCTGGAGATGTTGAAGGCCGCCCACGAGGGGAAGATCAAGGCCCTTTACGTCATCGGCCAGAACCCCCTGCTCCTCGCTCCCGACCCCGATTACGTGAAAGAGTGCCTGGAAGCGTTGGATTTCCTGGTGGTGCAGGACTTCTTCCTCACCGAGACGGCTCAACTGGCCGACGTGGTGCTGGCCGGCGTGAGCTTCGCCGAGAAAGAGGGCACTTTCACCAACGCCGAACGTCGCGTACAACGGGTGCGCAAAGTGATGGAGCCCATCGAGGAGGCCAAACCAGATTGGGGTATTATCTGCGAACTGGCAGAAAAAATGCAGGGAGAGGAGAAAGCGGTCTCCTTCTCCTACAATGATCCCTCTGAGGTGATGAGCGAGATCAACAGGCTGGTACCCATCTACGGGGGCATCACCTACGAGCACCTGGAGCAAGGGGGGATCCAGTGGCCCTGTCCTGCCCCGGATCATCCGGGCACGCCTGTCCTTTATCGGGACGGTTTTGACAGGGGCAAAGGCAGGTTCGTGCCCGTCGAGTATAAAGCCCTCGACGACCAGCCCGACGAAGAATATCCTTACTATCTGAACGTTGGGAGCATTCTCTTCCACCACCACGTGGGCAAGATGAGCCTGTGTTCCAACTCGCTGGTGGGCATCAGTCCTGAATGTTTGCTGGAGATCAACCCTCAAGATGCGGAAAAACTGGGGGTGACCGAGGGGGATGTGGTGAAAGTCGCCTCCAGGCGGGGCGAGCTGACAATCAGGGCTAAAGTGAGCGACCGGTCGCAGCCGGGCCAGGTTTTCACCACCTTCCATTACCCTGACAAAGCGGTCAATCGCCTCCTGGGGCGCGTCTCTGAGCCAGGCAAAGAGTTCCCGGAACTGGGGACCTGTGCCGTGAGACTGGAGCGGGTGGAAGAACCGGCCGTGGAGGAGCCGGAAAAGGCGCTGGCCGAGCAGATGTCTCAGGCTACCTGAAATCCGGCGCATACTTTAAACTGGCCTTACCAGGGTATAACAGAATCCGAAGGCACTTTATCACGGCTGAGCTTCGTGGCTGGAGAAGAGCCTGAGACGGCGGCCAGGGTGGTGCTAACACCCCGGCGGCGATGGGAAGTACGGCATAGAAGCCCGCCGGAGGCAAATCGGAGCCCCCGGCGGGCATTTTGTTTCTTCTGGAAGCTCCTGCCCACCAGGTTTAGTGCAGGGACAGATTGGGAGAAAGGTTTGGAAAAATGGCGATCGAGGTGACCATGCCCAAGTTGGGCTTGACGATGACCGAAGGGCTGCTAACCAGATGGCTGGTGAGGGATGGAGAGCAGGTCAGCAAGGGGCAGCCGCTCTTCGAGCTGGAGACGGATAAGGCGCGCCTTGAGGCGGAAGCGCCGGCAGATGGTACGCTGCGCATCGTGGTTGAAGCGGGCGCAACCATCCCGGTGACGGGGCTGGTCGGCTACCTCTTGAGGGCGGGCGAAGAGATGCCTATGGTCGCCCAACCCTTGCCGGAAGCTGGCAGAGTCCAGCCATCCGTCTCCCAAACGCCAGCGGCCGAGCAGCCTGCCCGACCCACCGGCCGCGTACTGGCTTCGCCTGCGGCCAAGCGCAGAGCGCGCGAGCTGAAAGTGGAAATCAACCAGGTGCAGGGCACAGGCGAGAAGGGACGCATCACCGTGGCCGACGTGGAGGCCTTTGCTGAGGCCAGGACGGTGGCCGCAAAGATACGCGTCTCCACCGAGGCCCAGATGGTCCCCATCGGCGGAGTGCGGGCGCTTATCGCCGAGCGGATGCTGGCCAGCGCGCAGCAGACCGCTTCCGTGACCATAACGTCCGAGGTTGACGCTACGGAGTTGGTCAATATGCGGACCCAACTCAACGAGAGCCTTGGCGAGCAGCTCGGCTTTCGCCTCTCCTATAACGCTATCCTGGTAAAAATCGTGGCCAGGGCTTTGCGAGAGTTCCCATACATGAACGCCCGTCAAGAAGGAGACTCGATTTGCCTGCTGCCCGAGGTACACGTCGGCCTGGCAGTGGATACCGAGCGGGGGCTGATGGTGCCAGTGGTGCGTGAGGCGGACAGGAAGTCGATCCCCCAGATAGGCCGCGAGCTGGGAGATAAAGCCCAGAGAGCCATCGAGGGCCAGATCATGCCGGACGAGCTCGGCGGCGGGACTTTCACCATCACCAATCTGGGCGCCTTCGGCGTTGACGCCTTTACCCCCATCATTAATCCGCCAGAGATGGCCGTTCTGGGCGTAGGACGTATAGAGCAGAGGCCAATGGCCTATAAGGGCGAGCTGTGCCTGCGTCATCGCCTGGTTCTCAGCCTGACCTTCGATCACCGCCTGGTCGATGGCGCACCGGCCGCCCGCTTTCTGCAAAGGATCAGGGAGCTGATCGAGAAACCGTACTTGCTGATGGTGGAAGTGGAAGATGTCGATTAGATTCGAGCCACAGAGGGCACAGAGGACTCAGAGAAAGAGGTTGTTTCCTCTGTGAACTCTGTGTTCTCTGTGGCTAAGAATACTCTTATGCGTTCATGAACTCGCCGCCGGAGACTATCAGGTGTTCGCCGGTGATGTGGCTCGCCAGGTCGGAGGCCAGGAAAACCGCGGCGTTGGCCTGGTCGCGCGGGGCGCCCAGCTTGCCCAACACGGTCCTTCCTATCAGCACCTCCCTTATGCCCGGCACTTCTTCAAACACGCCCTGCAACATCTCGGTTTCCGTGGCGCCGGGCAGGATGGCGTTGGCCCGGATGCCGTATTCTCCCAGTTCCAGGGCCAGGATACGCGTGAAGCAGATGATGGCCGCTTTGGAGGAGGAGTAGGCGGCGTGTTTGGGGTCCGCCTTCCTGGCTGAAGCCGAGGCGATGTTGATGATGCAGCCGCCCTCGCCCTGCTCGATCATCTGCCGGGCGGCGGCCTGCGAGCACAGGAAGGTGCCTTCCATGTTAACTCTGAAGATCGCCTGCCAGTCCTCCAGCGGGCAGTCCACGATGTAATGGGCGCGCAGGATGGCGGCGTTGTTGACCAGGACGTCAAGGCGGCCAAATTCGGCCACGGTTTTGTCCATCGCCTGTCGAACGTTCGCCGGGTCGCTGACGTCCAGGGGCACGGCGATGGCCCTGGGCCTACCGGCGGCGTTGATGGCCTCGGCGACGGCCCTGGCCCCATCCGCCACTATGTCTGTGACTGCCACGTGCGCGCCCTGCTCGGCGTAGGCTTCAGCGATGGCGCGGCCAATGCCCCTGGCTGCGCCTGTTACCAACCCAACCTTGTTTGCCAATAGCTCCATAATTCATAACCTCTTGCGTTCAGGATGGTCTCCCTCAGCCGCGTTGATGTATTCTCTCGATTTAGTCTGTCCGCAAGCGCGGGTCCAGCGCGTCCCGCAGGCCATCGCCGAAGAGGTTGAATCCCAGCACCGAGAGCATGATGGCCAGGCCGGGGAAGAGCAACACCCACCAGGCCCCCGTGGTCAGGTATTTATAGCTATCAGAGAGCATGGCCCCCCACTCCGGGTGCGGAGGCTGCGCACCAAGACCGAGGAAGCCCAATCCGGCCGCGTCCAGGATGGCGTTGGCCAGGCTCAGCGTACCCTGTACGATGACGGGGGCAAGACTGTTGGGCAGGACATGCCTGAAGATGAGACGCATATCCCTGACCCCAACGCATCTGGCTGCGGTGACGTATTCTTGCTCCTTGAGGGAGAGGACCATAGATCTGGTCAGCCGGGCAAAAGGAGGGATGTAGACGATGCCGATGGCGATCATAGTGTTGTTCAGACCTGGGCCGCGCATGGCCACGATGGCGATGGCCAGGAGCATACCCGGGAAGGCCAGCACGATGTCCATGAGACGCATGGAAACGTTGTCCACCCACCCTCCCAGGAAGCCGGCGATAAGACCCAGAGGGGTGCCCACCAGCAGGGCTATACCCACGGCTAACAGGCCAACCCTCAAGGAGATGCGTGCCCCGTGGGCAACGCGGATCAGCACGTCACGTCCCAGGCTGTCGGTGCCGAAAGGATGCTCGCCAGAAGGGGACTTGAGTCTGAGCGCAAGATTGGAATCCAGCTTCGGATCGTAAGGCACGACCACCGGCGCTAAAACAGCCACCAGAATCAGGGAGACAATGATCAACATGCCGAGCCTGGCTGGATTGTGGGCCCTCAAGCGGCGCCAGGCATCGCCCCAGAAGGTGCGCTGCTTTCTAAGCGGAATTCTAAGGTCTCGGCTGTCTTCGGTAATAGCAGTCATAAATCACTCGTACCTGATACGCGGATCTAAGAAAGAATAGGAAAGATCCACGAATAGATTGATGAAGACGAAGACCACCGTGATCAGAAGGGCGATCCCCTGCACAATAGGGTAATCCCTGGCGATGATGGAATCAAACATCCATTTCCCGATGCCGGGCCAGGAGAAGATGGTCTCGGTCATGATGGCTCCGGCCAGGAGGTTCCCTACCTGCAAACCGATGGTGGTGATGACGGGCATGAAAGCGTTCTTTATGGCGTGGCGGGAGATGATCGTCACCTCGGTTAACCCTTTGGCCTCAGCGGTGCGGATGTAGTCCTGCTGTAGCACCTCCAACATGCTGGAACGGGTCATGCGGGCGATGATAGCCATGGGAATGGTGCCCAGGGCCAGACCGGGCAAAACCAGGTGCTTGAGGACGTTTATCAGGGCTTCAGGATTACCGGTGATGATACTGTCTAATAAGTATAAGTTGGTGACGGTTTTGAGTTCGATGCCTACGTCAAGGCGGGTGCCAGTGGGGAACCAGGGCAGCACCACGGCGAAGAACCAGAGCAGCATCAAGCCCAGCCAGAAGATGGGCATAGAGACACCCGTCAGAGCAGCGAACATACTGACGATATCGAAGATCGAATTGCGTCTGACGGCGGAGATGATCCCCGCCGGTATGCCGACGAGGGTGGCGATCAGGATGGCTGCGATAGCCAACTCGATGGTGGCCGGGAAACGTCGCTGTAGCTCCTCTGAGATGGGATTGTTGCGGTGGATGGAACGCCCCAGATCGCCACGCAAGATACGACCCAGAAAAATGAAGTACTGTTCATAAAGGGGCCTGTCCAGGCCCAGATCATGCCTGATACGCGCTACGTTCTCCTGGGAGGCACGCTCGCCCAGCATGGTCACTGCCGGGTCGCCAGGGATGAGATGAACGAACAAGAACACCAAAAGGGAAGCCCCCAGGAGAACGGGGATCATCGATAATATACGGCGTACAATATATCTGGTCAAGAGGAATACTCCGGGTTTAAAAATAGGAAGCCAGGCCCCGGCTCAGGGCCGGGGCCTGGCGCCAATGGCTATTCTTACTCGATGCTGACCGTCTTATAGAGATCGGTGCCGAGCGCGTTGGGCACGTAGCCTTTGACTGCATTGCGGAAGAGGAGCGGCGTCCTGTTGTGAGCCACCCAAAGGCGGGCTCTGTCCTCGTGCAGCATCTCCTCGCCCTGCTTGTACATCTTCTCTCGCTCGGCCTGGTCGGTGGTGACACGCGCTTTTAGGAACAACTCGGCGATCTCCGGGTTATCCCAATAGCCCTCTCTCTGGTTTCCAGGCTTGCAGAAGAAATAGCACAGGAAGTTGTCGGGGTCGCCGTTGTCGCCGCCCCAGCCAAGCATGTAGAGCCCTCGCAGCTCGCCGTTGCGCCGCAGGTCCAGATAGGTGGCCCAGTCACCGGGCAGCTCCAACGTGGCATTGATGCCAGCCTTAGCCAGATCAGCGGCCATGGCCGTGCCGATCTCCTTGGGATCAGGATAGTAGAAACGGACCACCGGCATGTAGAAGAACTTGAGGGGCATTTTGGTGCCATCTTCCCAGGTCACCTCGCTGAGGCCCTCGGGGAAGCCTGCCTCCGCCAGGAGCTCCCTGGAGAGCTCCGGATCGTAGCTCCAGTCTTCGACCGCGTCGTTGTGCCCCCAGACGATGGGCGGCAGGAAGTTAGTAGCCACCTCGCCATAGCCCCCGTAGAAGGCCTCGACGATGGCCTGGCGATTAATGGCGTGGAAGACGGCTTCCCGTACCTTCGGATCCTGGAACTCCTGGAGCTTGTAGTTGAAGGCCAGGTAGGCGGTGTTGAGGGCTGGCCGGGCCAGGACGTACAGGTCAGGGTCTTCCTCAGCGGCCTTGATGTCCTCGATGTTGGCCTGCTCCATAGCGTGGATATCGCCAGCCTTCAGAGCGATGTAGCGGGCGGCGTTATCGGGGATGACGCGGATCACCACTTTGTCCACCTTGGCCGGCTCACTCCAGTAGTCCTCGAAGCGCTCCAGGGTGATGTGATCGCCCTCGACCCACTCTACGAACTTGAAGGGGCCAGTGCACGTGCAGCCCCCGGAGGGCGTGCCGTACTCTACGCCGTACTTCTCGATAGCCGCCGGGCTGGCGATGTTAAACATGGGCATAGCCATGTTGGCCAGGATGGGCGCTAAGGGCTCTTTCAACGTAAACTTGACGGTGTAATCGTCGATTTTCTCGATGTTGGCCACGATGGAGTCATCGTCAAAGCCCCCCCACATGGCATCCCAGTACTCGAAGACCTGCTCCTCGAAATGGTAGGGATGGTCGGTCTTCCACCAGCGCTCGAAATTGAAGATCACGGCCTCGGCGTTGAAGTCGGTCCCGTCGTGGAACTTGACCCCCTGACGCAGCGTGAAGGTCCACTCCAGGGCATCCTCCGAGGCCTCCCACTCGGTAGCCAGGCTGGGGATGGCGTTGGTGGTCTCGCCCTCGTAGGCCAAAAGGCTCTCGCAGGTCTGGTTGGTCACGCGGAAGGACTCGCCGTCGGTGACCACCGCCGGGTCGAGCTGGACCGAGTCGCCGCCGCGCCCGAAAATGAAGGTCACTTCCTCCTGAGCCAGCGCCGCGGGCAGCGCCGGAACCATCAGGCCGACAGCGATGGTCAGCGTTAACAGCAAAGATACAAGCGTTCTCTTTGTAATCATTTGTTATTCTCCTCCTTCATTGATTTGGGTAATCGGAATTAAACTGTCGTTTTTTTCTCTTGAGTTCCATCACCTCCTTTGTATGCTGTAGTCAGAGCGACTTGATTCGGCGAATTCTATCTTGCTCGCCAGCAGTGGGGGATCACCCGCCCTGGCTCCCTCGCCCCAGGCGGACGATCTGGGGGTTTGACTCCCAGGCCCCCTGTCTATTACGCCAGGCTCTGTTCCACAGCAGCACAGATATCATCCACCTGGGGCAGCACGTAGTTTTCCAGATTGGGGCTGAAGGGGATGGGGACGTGCTTGGCCCCCACGCGCTTCACCGGCCCATCCAGGTAGTCGATGCCTTTGTCGGCGATGATGGCCGCGATCTCGCCGCCATAGCCGCCCCTTGTCCAGGCCTCGTGGACGATGACGGCGTGGCCCGTCTTCTCCACGGAGGCCAGAATGGTGTCCTCGTCGAGAGGGTCGAGGGTGCGGGGGTCAACGACCTCGACGCTGAGGCCCTTTTCCCTCAACCTGTCCGCCGCTTCCAGGGATTTGTGGACCTGTAAGCTGGTGGCTATGACCGTAACGTCCGTGCCGGGCCGCACCACGTTGGCCTGTCCCAGGGGTATGGTGTACTCCGGGTCATCCGGGACCTGGCCCTTGTAGGAATACAGCCCCTTGTGCTCGAAGAAGATCACAGGATTGCCATCCCGCAGCGACGATCTGAGCAGCCCGGCGGCATCCGCCGGGCTGGAGGGGATGACCACCTTTATGCCGGGAGTGTGAACGAACCAGGATGCAAGGCACTGCGAGTGGTGCTGAGCGGCGTTTATGTAGCCGCCCATCGTGGTTCGGATGACGATAGGAACTTGTGCTTGCCCCCCGGACATGTGCCGCACCTTTGCTACCTGGTTGTATATCTGGTCCATGCACACGCCCAGGAAGTCGCCGAAAGGCACTTCGGCAATGGCCCTGCAGCCGGTCATGGCCGCGCCCAGGGCGCAGCCGACGATGGCCGTTTCGGCGATGGGCGCATCGCGTACCCGGTCGTCTCCAAATTCGTCCCAAAGCCCCTGAGTTAACCCCATCTCGCCGCCATACGGACCGACGTCCTCTCCGATCAAGAAGAGGTGAGGGTCCTCTGCCATCTCCCGCGCAATTGTCTCGCGGATGGCGGCCATAAAAGTCATTTCAGGCACGATGCAACCTCCTCACAAATTTAGACGTACACGTCTTCGAGGGCCTCTTCTGGGGCGGGTTCTGGACTTTCCTCTGCGAATCTGACCGCTTCGTCGATCTCCGCTCGTACTGACTCTTCCTGGGCCTCAAGCTCTTCCTGGGTGACGGTCCCCCTTTCCAGGAGCTTCTGGGCGAACCGCTTGATAGGCTCTTTGGTCAGCCAGCCTTGATGCTCCTCCTCGTTGCGGTAAAGGCTGACGTCTTCGCCCTCGAAATGCGCTCGATGGCGCCAGGTCTTACACTCCAGAAATGAGGGGCCGCCCCCTGCGCGGGCGCGCTCTACCGCTTCTTGGGCCGCCTCACGCACAGCCAGGACGTCGTTGCCGTCCACGGATACAGCCGGCATCCCGTAGCCTATGGCTCGGGCGGTCAGATCTTCGGTGGGGGCGATGCGCCCCAGACGCGTGCCTACGCCATACAGGTTGTTCTCGCAGACAAATATGGCGGGCAGCTTCCAGGCGCTAGCCATGTTACAAGCTTCGTGAAACGCGCCTTCGCTGGTCGCCCCGTCTCCAAAGAAAGCTGCTGTCACCTGGTCTGTGTGGCGGATCCTGGCTGAGCCGTAGGCCGCGCCTACCGCAATCGGCACGCCGCCGCACACGATCCCATTTGCGCCCAGCATACCTATACTCATGTCACTTATGTGCAGAGAGCCACCCTTGCCTTTGCAATAGCCGGTACTTTTCCCGTAGATCTCGGCCATCATCCTCGAAACATCGCCGCCCTTGGCGATCACGTGGCCGTGCCCGCGGTGGGTGCTGGTTATGTAGTCATCGTTCCGTAACACTGAGCAAACGCCGACTGCTACTGCTTCTTCGCCGATATACAAATGGACGAAACCTGGCAGCCTGCCTTGTGCAAATAGCTCACCCGTCCGCTCTTCAAAGCGGCGAATGAGCAACATCCGTCTGTATAAGCTGAGCAAGGGCTCCTTTGACAGGCCGCCCACGCCAGGATCAGACATGTCTGAACCTCCTTTCGTTATCGCGTTCGTTGTTTATTTCGTTCGTTGTTTATTTCGTTTAAGCGTTGCGCCAGCCGTTCTAAGCCCATGAAACCCAGGCTATGTGTGGGCTGAGCCACCACGCTCATCCTGGGATTGGTCAGAGAGGCCCACGGCACATCGTCGAATAAGATGGGGGAGATTACGAGTAGAAGGGGTTTACAATGTCGGCGATCATAAGCCCGATTGTATTGGTCCGTTGGAGTTTCAGGCTGCGGGCCGCGGCATGGGGCTTGTAGCCCAACTCATGAGCAGCCTGGTGTACTTGCTGCTTGGTTTCAGGGCCTACGTAGCCGCGTCCACTGAGAGCTCTCGAAGCCGTAGCCAGCGACACCCCAGCCTGCGCCGCCACCTCTCTAATAGTAACCGCCTTCTTTGATATTTTGGCCACGCCACTTACTTTCAACAATGGTGTACGCTTGTTGGCTGACGACGATGCCGTGCGAAACAAAAACGTTTTAGGTGGTATTCAAAGCTCAAGGCCGGAGGTCAGCAAGGAAGGAGTGAGTTGAAATGTAGAAACGTATCCACTTTGCAAATTATAACACGATTCCGAGCTATTGTCAACGGCCTTTTATTTCTTGACCAGGGCAATTGCATTTAAATTCGGTGGGCCTATATGTAGTAGTGCCTCTAGGGTGGACTGACATGAGGGCAATGCCCTATTTGACAAGATAGCGATAATGTGCTATATTATAAGCGAGTGCCCCTTCGGGGGAATGTAGGATGCAGTAGGTTCCAGTTTCTTGCTTGGTAGAACACCCGGACTTACGATGCGCCGGGTGTTTTTGTCAGATACAGAACTACTCCCCCTGCAAATCGGAACTCGTAGGGAAAGGAGGTACGTCAAGTAATGAGCGAGCGCATCACGGGAACAGTCAAATGGTTCAGCCGCCAGAAAGGCTATGGTTTCATCCAGCGTGATGGAGGAGACGACGTGTTTGTCCATCACTCGGCTATTCAGGGCAGCGGATTCCGCAACCTGGAAGAGGGCGAGCAGGTGGAATTCACCATTGAGAGTAGTCCCAAAGGTCCCCAGGCCGCCGATGTGGTGAAACTTCAAAGTTCAGGGTGGTAAACCCGCCTGGCAACCGGCCAAACCGCCCTTAGCGGCGGCCAGAACGGTTGGATTGAAGCTGTAGGCCCCGTTCGTATGTGCGAACGGGGCCTTTCGTCTCATCTCAGGGGCATTATATCACATTGCGGGTCTTTGTGTCAAGTCTAGTTGCCAGCAAACCCCCAAATTGACAAGAAGGCTTCGGGTGTGGTACAATAACTTTGGAGATAGGAGAGGAGACGAGATATGACAAAAGGGTTCCTGGCCGGCCGTGTCCGACGGCTGCGGCGTCGGACTGGTCTCACCCAGCGGGAGCTTGCCGACAAAAGTGCTTTGGATCGCTCAATGATCTCCAAGATCGAGAGCGGTCAACGCAAGAACGTCAGTCGTCGCACACTGGAGCGGCTGGCGGAGGCGTTGGAAACCAGTGTGGACTCCCTTCTCACTCCCCCCTCCTCAGATTCCCCGGAACTTGCCCACCGAGAGTTGACCCGCAAATACGACAGGCTCGACCCCTTCTATCAACGCCTGGTTGACCTTCACCTTGACTTTCTGCTCCACCTCCAAACCACGGGCGAACAGGGAGAAGAAATAGCATTGATCTTTGCTTCCCCTGAAGACCGAGAGGGGCTGGAAGAGGTTGAGGCGAAGAGCATTGAAGCTGCCGCTAAAGAGGAGGCCGAAGAGGAAGTAGAGGGGTGACATGATCTTGTTGAATCATGCGTGGCCTACGCTGTACATCCATTGGTGCGGGGCGCACGCTTCTATTTGCGAGAGTTGGGATTAGATGGCAAGGAAGAAACGTAACCCGGCCCCTGCCTGGAGGAGATATACCGGCGATCCAATTTCAAATAAGGAACCGACATAAGGAGGAATAAGCGTGTACGAAATCCTGGCCAGAGAAGACCTGGCCCCTGTTACCAAGCTGCTGGTAGTATCGGCCCCGGATGTGGCCCGTAAGGCTAAAGCCGGTCAGTTTGTCATCGTCCGCGTCGATGAGGAGGGAGAACGGATCCCGCTGACCATTGCCGATTACGACCGGGAGGAGGGCACCATCACCCTCATCTTCCAGGAGGTGGGCAAGACCACCATGCACCTGGGCCTGTTGAGCGTCGGCGATGCTCTGGCCAGTTTCACGGGCCCCCTGGGGCTGCCCACCGAAATCGAGAATTATGGCCAGGTCATCTGCGTGGGCGGCGGGGTGGGTATCGCCCCCATGTATCCTATCGCCCGCGACCTGAAAGAGGCAGGGAATTACGTCATCTCCATCATCGGCGCTCGAAACCAGAGCCTTCTGTTCTGGGAGGACAAGATGCGGGCCGTCAGCGACGAAATAATCGTCACCACCGACGACGGCTCTTACGGACGCAAGGCCCTGGTCACTGAACCGCTCAAGGAGATTCTGGAGGAGCGCCAGGACATCGCCCGCGTGTGGGGCATCGGCCCGGCCATCATGATGAAATTCGTCAGCCTGACCACTCAGCCCTTTGGGGTCAAAACCATCGTCAGCCTCAACTCCATTATGGTGGACGGCACGGGCATGTGTGGAGCCTGCCGGGTGGAGGTGGGTGGTCGCACCCAATTCGTGTGCGTCGATGGCCCGGAGTTCGACGGCCACGAAGTGGACTGGAACCTGTTGCTGGAACGACAGCGCATCTATCTGGAAGAGGAGAAACTGGCCTACGAGAGGTTCAAAATAGAGTGCGAGTGCGATAGCGGGTTGTAGCATCGCGGAAGGTAGGGGAGTGATGAGCGAAATTCTGGCAGAGATACCAGAGCGATTCTGGGAAGACGAAGCATGGGCTTACGAAAACTATAGTGATTTGCTCAAGCTGTACCCTTTATAATATATCTCGTGGTGAGGTGAACATGACCGTTCTGGAGCAGATATTTGAGGGCCGGGATGTGATAATTCCCAAAGAAGCTATCGAAAGCCTGGGGGTAAAGCCGGGCGAGTACGTTGTGATTCGCCCCAAGGTAGCTTTGCGCCCGATTGAGTTAGAGGCAGAAGAGCGGGCACGTATCTTAGAGGTTTTGGATAATCTACGTGGTATCTGGACAGAGGAAGATGAAGCCGAGTTCAGACGCGCCCGTGAGGAGATGTGGAAGAGTTGGGCCCCCCGCAGCTTGTCATAGATACCGATATTATTATTGATTATCTACGTCGCCATACAACCATTTTACAGACTGCCTTGCTAAATTACAGGTGTGCCATTACGGCTATTACGCTCTATGAGCTCAAGGCGGTTGCTGTTCGGTCAGAACGCCAGGTGGAATTGTTAGAGCAGCTATTTTTAGTTGTAGAGGTGTTGGCCTTCGACGCGCAGGCAGCGAATTTGGCTTCAGAGGTTTGGAGAACGCTCGCTGCGCAGGGACAGGGAATCGGGTTGCCGGATACATTCGTGGCCGGTACTTGCCTGGCTTATGACCTGCCTTTATTAACTCGTAACCTGGCGCATTACCAACGTGTGCCTGGTCTGAAGCTCTTTACTCCTGATGACCTGGAATCAGAAAGCCATGAGAGAAGTGCAGTGTAATTTCTGCGGTGCTGCTGAGTTTGGAGAAAAACGGATAGAATATCTCTACAGCCACGAGGGAAAATACCTGCTCGTTCCCAACATGCCGGTGGAGGTGTGTTTGAGCTGTGGCATGGTTTATTACGACGCCGCCGTTCTGAAAGAGATCGAGCGGCGCTTCTTCGCCATCCATGAAAATGCCGAGCAGCCTGACCACTATATTCAAATGCCGGTGGAAGCTTACAGCTAAGGAGACCTTAATGACAAGAGAGGAAAGGCATAAGAAACGAGAAGAGAAAAGAAAGATGAAGGAGGAGAAAAGAAAAAAGAAACGACGCGATATCCCCCGCCAGGAGATGCCCCGCCAGACGGCGGAGGAGCGGCGGCAGAATTTCTTCGAGGTAGCCCTGGGCTACTCTATGGAGCGGGCCAGGCTCGAAGCGGAGCGTTGCCTGCAATGCAAAAAGCCCCACTGCATCGCGGGCTGCCCGGTGGAGGTCGAGATCCCGGAGTTTATACTCAAGCTGCGGGAAGGAGACATGGAGGGGGCGGTGCGGGCCTTGAAGGGCAAGAACAACCTGCCGGCCATCTGCGGACGGGTCTGCCCCCAGGAAACCCAGTGC
>CAZYHC010000007.1:0-146522 GCA_964646625.1 uncultured Anaerolineales bacterium | reverse complement strand
GCATGGGCGGACGCTGGAAGCTGATGAGAGAGTTCATGATCAACGTCAAGATTCCAGGCCGCTGGCGGGAGGTCGTGCCCATTCTGGTTTCAACTCTGGTTTCAGAGGAAGGAGTGTCAGGAGAAGAAATCGCCTGGGTGGCCGGTTGGCGCATCGACGAACGGTTCAGGGTGAGCGAGGGAACACAGCGGCTCCTACACTTGAGGTTTATCCCCAGAGGGGGTGGTGATCAGGCGCTTAGAGCGGTGTAGGGAAGCGAGTACCCAATTTGTCAGCTTTTCGTCAGTCCAATGTCATGCAAGCCCACCGATAAGGTGGTATGATAGGGTCAGATGCACCACTGAGAATCAAAAGTTAAGGAGGTTCAAATGGCAAGTTTGCTAGAGAAAGTAAGCACTTTGATTTCCGCCAATTTACACGATCTGGTTGATCGGGCTCTGAAGCAGAACTCACTGGCGGTCATCAACCAATACATCCGGCAGGTGGAGGACAACCTGGAGGACCTGGAGGATGCCGCTCTCACGGTGGGGGGCCAGGTTAACACTCTCAAGCGCAAGTTCGAGGAATACCAGGCCAAGGCCGAGGAACTGGACAAGAGCATCAATATCCTTCTGCAACAAAGCAAGGAGGAGCTGGCCGTGGCCCAGCAGAGCAAATACAACTCCTCCATGCGCCTGGCCACGGAGTATAAAGAACAGTACGAGCGCCAGCAAGAAGAGTACGAGAAGCTGAAAGACGCCAAACTCAAGCTGGAAGCCAGGCTGACCACCATCAAGCAAGAGCGGGAGGAGCTTCAGGCCCTTCTCGATCTGGCCAAAGCCAAAGAGATCACTTACAAGACCATGAGCGGCCTGGAAGACCTGATGGGGGCCGGCGATTCGGATGTGGCCCGCATGGCCGAATCCATCCGCGCCCGGCTGGATAAGGCTTCGGCCCAAGGCGAAATGATGGCCTCTCGTCTGGAAGATCAGATAGACGAGGTGCTGGACCGCCACACCATCGACTCCCAATTGGCCGAACGCAAGAAAAAGCTGGGCCTGTAGTAGAAGCAGACCACACTATCCCCTCACGCGGAGACAAGATACAGGATACATGAACTCTGTATCCTGTATCTCTTGTTTATGGACCTTGACAGATTATTCCTTTTCTTGTATAGTGAACTCACTGTCTGGAAAAAGAAGCATGACGTAAACTGCTGAACTGGTACTGGGAGGATGGGCGGATGAAAACAGTGGTCATTTTATCCATGGGCCTGATGGCGCTGGCGTTGGTAGCCTTCACCTTCGGGCCACAAGGGGGCGAGTGGAGACAGGTTGCCTTTAGCGGTCAGGAAGTGCATCAGGTAACGGTCGCTCCCTGGGGGGAGATATACGTCAGCCTGGGCGCGGATCTGCAACGCAGCGACGACGGTGGCCGTTCGTGGCAGAGCATCGGTGCGGGCCTGCCGGAGCGTCCCGCCGAGGCCGGGCCGTGGCAGATCATCCCCAGCCCGGCCCGGCAAGAGGAGCTATACGCCTATGCGCCCGGTCAATCCCCTTTCATCACCATCGACTGTCCGGCCACCCTGGCCCGTTCCGACGATGGCGGCGCCAGTTGGGTTCAGCTTCACCCCCCGAAGTTGCCCTGGCGGTATGCTCCGCCCGAAACCCTCCCGCCCAACGCCCTCTCTACCCATCCCCATCCCCTCACCGGCGAGCTGTATATCTGGGAATTTCTCGCCACCGACCCTCGCAGCGGCGGTTTAGAAGCCCTGCTCCGCTCGTCGGACGGGGGAGAAACATGGACAGAGCTACCCCTGCCACCCAAACCACCCCGGGGTAGCTGGTTCAACCGGCGATTCTTCGGCTTTCAACGCTACGGGGATGATGCTATCTTGTACGGCCAAGTCAAGGATGTCGCCTACACTTCCGTGACCACCAATCCGATTTACCTGCATCGTTCCCTGGACGGAGGGCTTATCTGGGAAGAGCTCCCCTTGCCGGAAGAAAGTCCTTTTGCTTACTACGCTCCTATCCCAGACAGCGAGGAGCTATACATTGTGCTGGCTTCCTACGAAGGCTGGATGGAAGGGAATGTATCCCTGTATCACCTAAGCCCTGGCAGAGCGGAGCGACGGGGCCATCTACCGTTAACAAGACACTTCTTCCCTTATCTCGACCTGGCCGCAGACCCGGCCAACGGCGACCGCCTGGCCTGTGCCGAGGTATCCACCTATCCCGAATCTCCGCCTGTGGAGAATGTGTTGGTTAGCGAAGATGGCGGAGCCACTTGGCTGACCCTGCTTCTGCCCCGTCCGATGAACGTCCACGACGTGGCCTTTGGACGCTCCACTCTCTGCCTGGCCTCCGATGACGGCTTTTGGGTCTACGACTTGCTCCCCACCGATTAACCGAAGCCATTCAGGATAATGGGCAGGTGTAAGTCACCGTTTTCCTCATTACCCACGTTCACGTTACCAGCTTTATCGACCGCCTGGACCAGGATTTCGGTATCTGCCGAGCCAGGGAAAGACCCTGTCCACAAACCAGCAACCAGCGTAAGAGCTTGGCTATTCCACGTCCCATCTCC
The DNA here is from genome assembly GCA_964646625.1 of uncultured Anaerolineales bacterium. Classification (GTDB taxonomy): domain Bacteria; phylum Chloroflexota; class Anaerolineae; order CAZYHC01; family CAZYHC01; genus DAOULT01. Next base: position 143,954 of record CAZYHC010000007.1, on the reverse strand, counting down.
ACCCGTGTAAGCGACCACGACGGCCTCCAGGCCAGAGGCGTCGCTGGCGTTCACGGTCACCTTAACCGTGCTTCCCGTTACATTTTTGTCTATGGTCCAGATACGAGGCGGCGTCCAATCGCTGGAGCTTTGGTGATAGTAGATGTCGAAGCTCATACCGGTATAGACACGCTGTTGGTTCGTGGTGAGATTGGGATTGTACTGCCCGGCCGCAGCCACCAGCATCGCCCTATCCATTGCTTTCAGTTTCAATACATTGTGGGTGAAGAAGATTTCAGGATACCAACCAGGGGCGCTGAAGCTCTGGGCAACTGGCCTGGCCTGCACGGCGGTAGTGACGAAGCGCTGGAGGGGGGGATCCTGGCTGACGGTTGTGTAAGAACCGCCAGTGAAGACCACCCCATGTAATGCCAGCCCGGATTTGCTGACGTCGTGTGAGAACCGAGGCAGAATCGGCTCGCCGTCCCGGCCGATTACAGTTCCGTATATAGTGTAGTAAGTTCCTTCGGGCGAACTCACTGGCGTTGGCATTGACCAGGAATAGGAGGCGCTGTCTTTATGAAGGCCGTTCCCCAGGGGCGTCTGTACAACGCTCACCCTGATACCGATGTCTGCCGCCGATAGAAAGACCGCTGGTGAGATCACTCCATACATCGGCAGGCCATACAGCGTGCTCTCCGTGGTAATCTTCTCATCGTAAACACCGGGCGCAGGATGGTCCGCAAAGTACTGCTGCTTGGCCAGCTTCAAGGCCCTGCCCGGCGAGGAGTGCGTACCGACGACCAGTTGCCTGGTGAAGTTCCACATCAACTCTTCAGACAGCCCCACACTAACTCTGGAACCCCACCCGTAGCCGGTGTTAGCGATGTAGTTAGCCCTTTTGATGGCCAGGCCTTCCGGCAAGTCCAGGCTCCCCAATACGTTCTCGCCAGCGTGACAACCAGTCGTATAGAAGATGGCTCGCGCAAAATCAAGCGGCGAGTTGGTGAAATCTGAAACATTGACGACCCCACTGGGTGTACCGAAACCATACGAACTTGCGTGGCCATTGATGGAGGTAGCGTCGTGGTAGGTATGCAACACCCTGCTGATAAAGTCATTACTGGTCCACGACTCGCCGATCAGGGTGCAGTCGGTGGTGAGGTTATCAGCCTGCAAAGTATTGCAATGAACCGCGCCGCAGTCTATCATAAATTCATAGCCAGTAACAGCGGCACTGCTGAGATTTAACTCGCTACCAGCCAGGAAGGTGTCAAGCTGGCCGATGATCTGGTCTGGGGCCTCCAACAATCGCCCGCCCGCCAGGTCAGGAATGTATACATTCGGGTTGGCGCAGTCTGAGCAGGGGGTGGGTTCATGATCGAGGTAAAAGTCATCGGTCAGGGTCCATGGATCAGGTGTAGATGTGCCGTCAACCGTGCGATAGAAGGGCATTACACGATCATCACCCACAAGGACCAGGTACTCCACCTCAGGATCTGCGTCCCATTGGGCCAGGATCACCTGCCTGATGGCCTCCGCTACGGCGTTGGCCCTGTCCCTGTCACCGTAGTTATCACCGCGCGCGGCATAAGCGGCGGCCACATCCGGGTCGTGCTCCACCTGGATGACCAGCCCGTTTACCCTGGGATGGGCCGCCAGGCTGTCGAGCTTGCTCATAAGCTCCGTCGCCACAGAGTCGCCGAACAGTTCGGAGACTTTCTCCCGGTTGACCAGGATAAGCGTCGAGGAGGTGGACTCTTGAACCTCAACGTTCCACCAGACATTGGCCTTCCCCCAGGGGTTACCGTTAGTGGGATCGTCCATAAACTCCCCTGCGCTCTGAATCCACAGCCCCAAGTCAATGGCATGCACGTATGGACCAACGGGTTGGGCATTCCCGCATAGCTGGATGCAGAACTCGCCGCTCTCACCAGGATCCACCAATCCGTCCCCGTTGTCATCGCTGATGACGTTGCAGAGAGAAACGACCGCATCGCCCCCGTTACAGGAGAAACGGAGGTCCGGAGGGTCGCCAGGGTTGTCGCGGGCCTGCGGTTTCAGCCTCACGTTGTCAGTCGTCCAGACGGCGGTGCCAGTGTTCTCGAACCGCACCCACAGTTCCTCAGACTGCCCGGCGATAGGCACGGGAACAAAGGGGCCATTTTCGTCCCCTTCGTAGGCCTGGCTGACCCACCGCGCCTCATAAGTGCCACCCTCTCCTTCGACATATATAACGAATGTGGCGCTGTTATTGGTCTCGTCACACTCCTCAACCTCGTCGTTGATATCTAAATCCACCCTCAGTACATGCCTCCCCGCTCCCTGCATGGTGTGGTAATCAGTGAAGCGCTCTCTGGTTTCTCCTGGCGCAATGATATGTACGGCAGTGGTGGCAAAGGGATCATCGTTATCATAAACCCGCATCCAGAAATCGTCTGAAGTGACGTTGCCGACGTTCTTGATGGTCACGAACACTTTAATGCGGGTCCCTTCCGGTACGGTATCTCCAGGGTTCAGAAAAACGCCGGCCTCGGTCCTCACTTTCATTTCGTGCACCACTAAATCCGCCTCGGTGCAACCATTGGCTTGAACCGTCAGGAGACCGGCCGGGCCCAGGGTCATGGCCAGCAAAAGAACCAGATTCAGTATAAACGCCCGCTCGATCAAAGACCTTTTATTCACCGTACTACCTCCTTTAAATAAACATCATATTGTCCCTGCGACAAAAAACACAGCCGGCATTTAACCATGCGCGGCTGTATGATATGCCCTTTCTCAAACGTACATCGGTTAGCCTGAATGCGACGGGCTGGCCCCGGTGCCATATCCTGGTCTCCTCCAAGTAACACGGAGCACCGCTATTGCCCCATCACTAAGAGCCTTTTACGGTAACGACTGGCCTAGTGGCCGGCAAGGTCCACACGGTCTACTATGTGGCGGCTTGAGCGCATAAGTGAAACGTAACGGGCACTCTAACGGCAAAAAAATTCCCTGTCGGGAACAAGTAAGTAGTTACTTTAATTTTACACTTGAAAGGTTAGACAAGGGTATAAAAAAGGTAGGAAAAAGGTTAGAAATTTCCGCTACCGTGCTAGATTTTAATTACTCCTCCTCACGGGGCCCGCCGTAAACGCCCCGATACTCCTGGGGCAGGAGCTCGGCGAGGCGATACATGATCAGGTCAGTCAGGCCCTCCAACTCCTCGCCTCTGGCTTTTTGGGCCGGCTGGGGCAGGGTGAAAGGCTTCCCAAAAACCACCCTGGCCGGAGGACGACGGAACTTCTTCCAACAACTGAACACTTTATCAATGCCACTCACCCCCGCCGGAACGATGGGCACCCCCGTCCGTAAAGCGATGTAGGCTACTCCAGCCCGTCCTTTTTTTAAAGTACCATCAGGGCTCCTGGTTCCTTCTGGCGCCAGCGCCAGCGGTTCGCCACGCTCCAGGACGGCAAATATCTCACGCAGCGCCTTGCGATCCACCTCGCCTCGCCGGATGAACACCGGGCCAGCAGTGCTCAACAGAAGCCCCAGAAGAGGTTTACGTCTCCACTTATCGGCCATCAGGGGCCTGACCCGGCGAGGTAAAGAGGCCATCAGCAGCGGCGGATCGAAGAGGTGGATGTGATTGGAAACAACCATGAAAGGGCCGGTGGCAGGCACGTTTTCCCGTCCCACCACCTCCCAACGGGTGAGAAGGCGCACGGCCAGAATGACGATCGTCCTGAAAAAAGCGTAAAAGAATTCGGTCATAAATTCATACCCCTATTCCCAATTCCCTATTCCCTGTCTACTCCACCCGTCGGCCCTGAACCTGAACGGTATAGGTCACGATCTCGTTCCCGGCCGGAGAGAGGTTGGCCTGGAAAGGGACACTCTGCCCTGGGGCCAGCACGCTGGCCGTCAGATCGATAGCCCGGATGCCGGTCACCAATCCTGCGGGGTCATAAGCGGTGATTATCACGGTGACGGACTCGGCCTCACTCTGGCCCGTATTCCTGACCTCTCCCGTGACCACGTAATACGACAGGCCCTCCCTGGCCTCCCCCTGATGGTTGACGACCGCCAGGTCCCGATAGGCGGTCCCCAGCCGGGCCACCATCACGGCGCTCAGGGCGATGGCCTGGTATTTGGCAAAAGCGGGTGGCGGCTCCCTGAAAAGAACGGCAAAGGGCGCCCGTCCACCGGAAGGGATTATATCCAGGGCAGTGAAGGCCGTGGCCCTGGCCAACACCTGGTTCCTTTCATCCTGCAACGAGACCTCTACCTGGACCTGTTCAATGTCGGCGGTGGTGATGTTGTGCATCTCCCCCAGCAACCACAGACCGCCGGCCGGCGTTTCGTAGAGGCCGACGTTTTCGATGGCATAGGGCACGGCCGTGGGGGTTGGAGTAGGGGGACTGGTCTGATCACCCTCTTCCTGGGGGATGACCAGCTCCTGTCCGATCTGCAACCGTCTGGGATCGACGATCCCGTTGGCCTCCTGGATGGCCTCCACGCTCACCCCGAATTGGGCGGCGATGCCCAGCAGGGTATCGCCCTTTTGCACCACGTATATGATGGGAGTGGGGGTAACGGTGGGAGTAAAGGTAGGCGCTGGCGTAGCAAACAGGGGCGTGGCTGTGGCCTGTGGCCCTGAAGTGACCTCGGCCTGAACGGTAGGGGTAGGCATGATGGGCGTCGGAGTGATGATCTGACCACAGGCGGACGGCACCAACGTGACCAGGACCAGTGCTAATAACGCCTGCGAGCCTGTCTTGCAGGTAATAATGCTTGCCAGTCTGTCTTGCAAATCACACCCCCGAGTTTTCATTGTCCTGATCTAATATAGTTTTCCTTTCAGCCAACCAATGCGCACCCCCTGGGGCTGATCGAAGGTGGGCACGTAAGGTTTGATATCCAGGAGAGGCGTACCATCCAGCACGTCTACCTGGCCGACGCGCAGGATGTTACCGCGCCGCTCCAGAAGAGTGACCACCGAGAGGCCGATGGGATTAGGCCGTCTCGGAGCGCGGGTAGCAAACAGGCCACGATATGCCTCGTCCAGAAAAGGCTTTACCCGCAGAGCATAACCCTCCGACTGGTGGAAGTGATATAGTATAATGATGTGGGAAAAACCCTCGATATCCGACAGGCCCTCTTCATACTCCCGAAAGACCTCGATCTTACCCTCAGCCTGAGAAAAGTAGGGCTGGATAGGAGTTTTCTCCTTAACGGTGTGCGGGGAACGAATAACTCCGATTGGTTTCAGAACTAATTCCATGACCTTCATGCTCCTTTCGCAAAGTCACAGAGGGCAGCGAGACAACGAGATTGGAGAGGGGAAGCTCAATCCCTCTCTCGAGCCTCTGCCTTATTATCTCCCACCGCGTATCTCTTCTAAATCCGTGCCCTTCATCAGAAAATATCTGCGGCCAGGATACTCAGCCATCAACGCCCTGTTCTCGACCGCGCCCCGATCCAGGGCATATACGATGTCAGAGTCCAGGGTAGGGCTGTTCTGGCAGAACTGAGCGCCGTACTCTGTCCAGCCCTTCTCCGCCGAGACAAACACCAGGGCATGGTGCAGGTTGGCCGCCTCTACCACCCGCAGAGGCGCGGCGGTGATGCCATACAACCCCTTTAAAAAGGACAATCGCCGCGGGACGTAGAGGGCCAGGTTGCCCACCACCAAAAGGAGCAGAGCCAGACGGAGCGTGTTCGGAGGCCATTTTATCCCCCAGTCCCCATCTCCCATCTTCCATCTCTTCTCTATCCCCCTGGCCGTAAGCAGCAGGAGCAGCGGAAGGGCCTCATAGTAGTAACGGGGGCCGTATACCGTAGCGCCGACCCAGTACAGGGTGTAGGCCAGGACGAGACAGAGAAAGGCCACGCCCAGGAGTTTATCCCACCTCTCCAGGGCTGGATAAAGATGAGCCTGTCTCGCAGGCGGGAGTAGAGCGATGACCGCCAAGAGCAGGCTAAGCCCCGGCCAACCCAGAAAATCGGCGGACAGCTTCCCCAGGTCCCGCAAGGCGTTAGCCAGCCCTCCCGATAGGGTGTGACCGTCAGGCCCTACCTGTGGCCCAAAGCCCAGCCCATCGTAAGGCCAGTAAAGGCTGTAAAGGCTGACCAAGGGCTGGCCCGTCAACTGAAAATTGTAAAGCGGCAAAAGAGCAGCCAACGACAGGAACCCGACAGCCAGAACCAGCCAGCGCCCCCACCACTCTCTGCCCCCCCTGGACAGGGGCGAGCCCGTGCCACGTGCCAGGCCCCATACGCCCAGGGGTGCAGCCAGACTCAGCGCCGTCAGCGGCCGGATGAGAAAGGCCATCCCCAGCGCCACCCCGGCCAGAAGCGGATAGCGCCAACGGCCACTGTTGAGCATCCGGGCGAAAAACAGGATGAAAAGCGAGATCGCGAACAGGCAGGTGGGGTGAGACATGTAAGTCCCGGCCAGCATCAGAAAGAGAGGCGAAGTAAGCCCCAGCCCGGCAGCCAATAGCGCCGTAGAAGGGCCGTATAACTCCTGGCCCAGCAGGTAGATGACCACTATGGACAACGCCCCAAAGAACGGATTGACCAGCCAGGGCCGCCCCAAAAGAACGCCCAGACTGAGAAGCAGGGCATGGCCCGGCGGGTATTTGGCGAAGCGCCTGCCCTCGTGATCTATGATAAAAGGGACGTGGAAAGCTTCGGGGTGGGGCGGCGTGACGGCGTAGAGCTTTCCCTGGGCGAAAATTTTGGCCTGAAAAAGGTAAGCCACCTCGTCCTCGACGTGGGGCAGCCGCTCAAAGACGAGGCTGGAGATCAGGGCCACGCTCACCAGGGCCACCAGAAAGAACAAAGTCGGAGTCTTCATTTTCCTTCATAGTATCTGCAACAAGAGGGTGGCCAGACCCAGAAAGAAGAGATATCCCATGGTATCGGTCACGGCGGTGACAAAAGCAGCCGAAGCCAGCGCCGGATCGATGCCGAAATATTTCAGGCCCAGCGGGACCAGCACCCCACTCAAACCAGCCATAAACATGTTGAGGATCATGGCCGCCCCTATCGCCAGGCCGATGACTGGATCCCCCTTCCACAGATAAGCTATCACGGCGGTCACCACCCCCACCGCCGCGCCGTTGACAACCCCCAGAATAGCTTCCTTAAGCAAGGCCCGCCGACCACTGTGCAGGTCGATCTCGCCCAGGGCCAGCCCCCGCACCATGATGGTCAAGGTTTGCGACCCGGCGTTGCCTCCTTGACCGGCCACCACCGGCATGAAGACGGCCAGGGCCACCAGTTTGCCGATCGCTCCTTCGAAAAAATTGACCACGCTGACGGCGATAAATATGGTGAGCAGGTTGACCAGAAGCCAGGGCAGCCTCTTCCTGACCGAGAAAAAGAGGGGGCTGAAAACCTTCTCCTCTTCGGTCAGACCCACCATGCGGTACATGTCCTCAGTGGCCTCATCGTCGATCACGTCTATGATATCATCGACGGTGATGACGCCCAGCAGGTGGTGCCCCTCGTCCACCACCGGCAGGGCCAGGAAATCGTAGCGACTGAGCAGACGGGCGCATTCTTCCTGATCGGTCCAGGCCTCCACGTAGATGACGGCCTCGTCCATGATCTGTTCGATGCGGCGCTGGCTGTCGGCCACGATCAGTTGGCGTAATCCCACCACCCCTAACAGGACACCGTTCTCGTCGGTTACAAACAGGTAGTAAATCGTGTCTTCGTCCGGGCCGATGCGTCTGATATGTTCGATGGCTTCCGCCGTAGTCATCTCCGGTTGCAGGGCGATGAAATCGGGGACCATCAAGCCCCCGGCCGTGTCGTCTGGGTAGCGGAGCAGGGAGATAACGTCCTCGGCCTCGGTCATGGCCTCCAGGGCGACGGCGACCGTTGCCGCCGGCAGATCGCCCAGCACATCGGCGGCCTCGTCGGCCTCCATCTCATCCAGAATCAGGGAAAGCGCGGCGGGGCCCATCTGAATGGCCAGTTGAGCGGCGTGCTCATCCTCCAGCTCTTCCATGATGTCGGCCGAATCGGGGGGCGACAATTGTGCCATAAGTTCTTGCTGCTGAGCAGGGGCCAGATTTTCGAGCACATCGGCCTGATCGGCTGGATGCAGGTCCGTGATCAGGGACAGGGCCTCTTCCAGTTCTTCGCCTTTCAGATGTTCTTTGATATCCTCTGTGATCTGGCGAGTATCTTGTTTCATGTATCCTCCCTTATCCTCCTTGGGAAGCCATTTTAAATCCCTGTCTCGATTATTAATGGTTATTATGGCTAATGCTTAGCATGGGGAATAATATCACCTGTTTGTCCTTCTGTCAAGTGGCGATGTAAGAAAGCAAAGGCCATCGGACGGAGACTCACCCGATGGCCTTCGAGGTTCTGGATCGTGTCGCTTACTTGAGCAAGACAGCGATCACCACCAGAGAAGCACCCAGGATAAAGCCAAACAGCACGATGGCTACCGCCACGTTGCCCTTCTTCAGCTCTTCCATCTCATCGATATTGGGCGTCAGCGAGTCGAACAGTTTGATGGTGATGGGGAAGACAATGGCAAAACAAACGGCCGCCACAATCGTCCAGACAACGGCGAAGATCATATTGACCACGATGCGTCCAATATCGATCCCGCCTTGAGGAAGTCCTGAAGGGATCTCTCCCTGCCACAAAGGTGCAAACATCCTCCTACCTCCTTATTTAATTTATTTTATAGGTAATTAGTAACTGCGGTTGAATTCCGTCCAATATTCACAACCCCAGGCCTCGAAGACGCTGGCTTTGACCCAATCGCTGGGGCGTTCGGTGAAAACCACGAAGGTCCAGGTCCCGCTCCCGCCCGGCGGGATATCTCCCTGTTTCTCCATTTCATAAATCCATACTTCCTCGGCCCACCAATCCTGCGTCCCATCGGTGAGGACGAAATACGGATACCAGGGCGCTCTGATCGAGGCGTTGGTGCGGTTATCGATGGTGACCTCCACAGAGAATTTTTGGCCGCCGGTCTGGGTTTCCTGCTCGTAGCGCATTTTGGCCCAGGTCACGGTCAGCATACTGGCGCAATCGTCGCCACCGCCGCCGCCACCACCGAATACGCCGCCGCCACCGCCACCACCTCCACCGCCACCACCTCCACCGCCACCGCTGAAGTCTTTGTCGGTGAAGTTCTTATCCTCCACCACCTGGCCTGTTTCGGTGTCTATGATGAAGAAGTTTTTCATGACCATGTCCCAGTAGGCCTTGGCCTCGGTCTCCCCCTGGAGAGCAGAGAGCATGACGTTGTGGCTGACCGGGAACAAGAGCATGTATTTCCCGATGAGCAAACCCGTCAACAGCACATCGGGGACCGGATTCTGGAAGGCGCTGATTAGAGCCGCGTGGCCCTCAACCACCTGCCGGACCATGGCCTCGTCATACTGGTCAGAAGCAGACCACATGGAGACGTAGGCTATCAGGGCCCCGCTTTGGGAGTCTTTGACCATGTCACACTCTATGACCCTGTAGCCCTTCCCCTCCAGATACCGGACCGCTTCCTGTGCACCGCTAACGGCCCCCACAGGCGCTACCAACATAGTCGAGAGCAGGGTAGCTACGATCAGGGCTGCGATTATTTTGTATCGTGACATTACCTCTCACCTCCTTTCTCTTTCAGAGTATCTCCTCAAACGCCGTAGTGGGCGAAACAGGAGTTGAACCTTTCACCTCCCTTCTCTCTCAGTTTTCCCCCCTTCAACGTGGCGATTCGTTGGCAGGTCTTCGCCCACGAACAATTGCGGGAGTAATTTACATCCGAAAATCGGCCGAAAATCGGCGTCCTGTCGAGTGGCTAAAAGGCCCCCCACCCGCTTCCGAACAGGTGCTTAGTAACTGCCTGCAAACTCCGTCCAGTATTCACAGCCCCAGGCTTCGAAGACCCCCGCTTTGACCCAGTCGCCGGGCCGTTCGGTGTAAACCGCGAAGGTCCAGGTATCGCTCCCGCCCGGCAGGATATCTTTCTGTTTTTCCATCTCATAAATCCACACTTCTTCGGCCCACCACTCCTGCGTCCCGTCGGTGAGGACGAAATATGGGTACCAGGGCGCTTTGATCGAGGAGTTGGTGTGGTTGTGGATGGTGAGCTTTACAGAGAACTCCTGGCCGGCGACTGCGGCAACCTCGCTTTCCTTCGGCCCGTAGCGCATGTTGGTCCAGTTCAAGGTTAGCTTGCTGGCGCAATCGCTACCACCACTGCCGCCCCCGCTGCCGCCCAATGCGCCGCCTCCTCCATCGCCGCCGCCACCCCCACCGCCGAAGTCTTTGTCGGTGAAGTTCTTATCCTCCACGATCTGGCCCGTTTCGGTATCTATGACGAAAAGGTTATCCAACACCGTTTCCCAGTAGACCTCGTTGTCGGTCTCTCCGACCACCATGAGCATCGGGATCGGGAAGCAGACTATGTATTTCCCGAAGAGCAAACCCGTTATCACCACGTCGGGGGGTAAATGCTGAAAGGCGGTAGCCACGGCAACGTGCCCCAAAATCACCTGCTCGACCATCACGTAATCATACTCGGTAGAAGCGGGCCACATGGTTACGTAGGCTATCAGAGCCCCGCTTTGGGAGTCCTTGATCACATCACACTCTATGACCCTGTAGCCCTTACCTTCCAGATAACGGACCGCTTCCTGAGCACCACCAATAGCCCTCACGGGCGCGACCAGCACGGTCGAGAGCAGAGCAGCTACGAGCAGAGCCCCGATGATTTTGTACCGTGACATTACCGTTCACCCCCTTTCCTTTTCAGATTATCCCCTCAAACGCCATAGTGGGCGAAACAGGACTCGAACCTGTGACCTCTTCCTTGTAAGGGAAGCGCTCTATCCATCTGAGCTATTCGCCCTGCTTACTGCTACTATTATACAGGCGAAAAACTCTTTCGTCAAGAGTGCTTTTTTTGGGCTCCCCCCTGTCTTCGGAGAGCGAGATGGCGAAAAGTCTAACAAATCTCTAACGTTATTCTTATCTTAATCAAACACTTTTCTGATAAGCTATGCGTATAGCTCACTTTTCACTCGCGATATTAATGAAGAAGGAGGTGGGCAGCCGTGTTTACCTCGACACACCTGGCCCTCAGAGAAATATGGCGCAATAGAGGCCGCTTTTTATTGTTCAGCCTGATTATTGCCCTGATAACGACCCTGGTGCTTTTCGTCGCCGCTCTGGGTGAAGGGTTGGGCTCTGGCAACAGAGAATATCTGGAGAAACTCAATGCCGATCTCATCGTCTACCAGGAGAACGTCGATCTCTCCATTTCAATCAGCAGAATTGGCCGCTCGCAACTGAATGACCTCAAAAGAGTGGCCGGGGTTAAGGAGGTGGGGCCCCTCGGCTTCAGCTCTGTTTCCATCGTGTTTGAAGGAGACGAGGAGCCGCTGGACATCGCGCTGATAGGCGTCGAACCTGGTAAACCTGGCGCACCGCCGGCCTTCGTGGGCAGAGCTCTCGCCAGGAGGAACGCTAAAGAAGCAGTCATCGACAGAAACGTGGCCTTACTGGCCGACCTTAAGCTCGGGGACAGATTCACCATCCAATCGATCCTGGGCAAGGATAAAGAGTATTACACCCTGGAAGTGGTGGGCATCGGCGACAGCCGAAAATATGGCCTGCGGCCTTCCATTTTTGTGCCCTATCTCACCTGGGACAAAATGAAGCCCCAACTTACCGCCAGGGACGAGCGGGGCGAGTTAATCTCAAACGTGGCCGCCGTGCAACTGTACCATCCAGAAAAGCGGGAATACATGAGCCAGCTTCTAGAGAGCGAAGTCAGCGACATCGAGGCTGTTGACCGCCAGACAGCCTACGAATCCACCCCAGGGTACAGCGCCCAACAGAGCACCCTGAACACGCAAAAATTCTTCGCTTTGCTAATTGGCGTGCTGGTTATTGGGGGCTTCTTTCACATCCAGACTTTACAGAAGGTCGGCCAGGTGGGTATGCTCAAAGCCGTTGGCACTTCCAATCTGACAATCGTTGTCTCCTCCGTGATTCAGATTCTGATAGTTAATGTTCTGGGGATAGCTATCGGCAGTCTGGTCAGTCTGGGCTTATCGCTAAGCTTCCCCCCCAGCATACCCGTCACCTTTACGGTCAACTCTACGGTCACCGCGGTTGCCTCTCTACTCATCATTGGCCCCTTAGGGGGATTAGTATCCATTAGATTTTTGTTAAAGATCGAGCCTCTAATCGCTTTAGGCTTGTCGTCGTGAGGGATGTAAAATGACCACTGCGCTGGAAACACAGGCTGTTACCAAAATCTATGAACTCGACAGCTACACCGTCAGAGCCGTTGACGGGGTGTCGATAAGCATTGCACCGGGCCAGTTTGCGGCCCTGGTGGGGCCCAGCGGCTCCGGCAAAACGACCTTGTTGGCGATGCTGGCCGGGTTGCTGGCCCCCAGCGAAGGCCACATCACGATCGACGGCCAAGATTTGGGCCAAATGTCCGAGGCCGAACTGACGGAGTTTCGCCGTCAGAAAATTGGCTTTACCTTTCAGACCAACAATCTGGTGTCATACCTGACCGTTCAAGAAAACGTAGAATTAATGTTGAGGTTGAATAATCGACTTGACAAGGCGAGCAGGGAACGCGCCCAAGACCTCCTGGCCAGACTGGGCCTGGACGAACGCCTGAAGGCTCTGCCCAGACAGTTGTCGGGCGGGCAGCGGCAGCGAGTAGCCATCGCCCGCGCTTTAGTTCATCAACCCACCCTCGTGCTGGCCGATGAACCGACCGCCAGCCTGGATACTGAGCGGGCTTACCAGGTGGTTGAAACCTTTGCCAGCCTCATTCACGAACAGAACCGGGCGGGCATTATGGTGACACACGACTTGCGCCTGGTGCAATATGTAGACAAAGTTATTCAAATGCTCGACGGCCAAGTGGCGCGTATCATCGATAACAGGCAGGACATCGATTGTCTGGCTGAACCCTGCAAGCCGGAATGTCAACCAGTGCCCCTGGAAGTCCTGGGCTTCAAGAACTGACCTCCACAACCGACCAAACCCCCTCCCCCACCATACCGCGCCATAGACAACCTTTTCCCCCAGGGCGCGGGCGACAAGGGCCGATACCTCCACCGTCAGCCCGTGCGCAGGCGTGATTCGTTTCCGCGTTTGCCCCTACCCCAAATTTGACAGTGGCGGGGATCCGTGTTATAATAATGCGCGGTATGCGGTATATCGTGTACCATATACCAGATTCCCGCGGCTTCTCAGATTTGACCCCGCGAGGGACAGCCATTCCGCCAGTTACAGGCGAGCGGCGGCACGCCATCCCAGGAACGGCCTGCGGACCGATGGATGGGCGTCCCTGTCACGCTGGCTAAGTGAGGTACCTGTGCGAGACACAATGAATCAAGAAGAAGCTACCTTTGAACCTCTGACTACACCTCCGTCGTTAGATCAGCAAGTGTATGAAACTTTGCTGGAGGCAATTCTCTCCTCCAAACTCGAACCAGGTGCCCCGCTGGTGGAATCGGTTCTAGCCAGGCAGTTGGGTGTGAGCAAGACGCCTGTACGCGCCGCGTTGCAGCGCCTGGAAGTCGAGCTGTTCGTCAAACAGGACAAAAATTACCGCTACGCTGTGGCTGACTTTTCCGTCGAAGATGTATATGACGTGTATCTGATCCGTTCCAGGCTGGAAGGGCTGGTGGTGTACCTGGCTACGCCACATTTGACGCCAGAGGATTTCGAGCAAGCGTCCGTGCTCGTGGCTAATGCCGAGGAGGCTCTGGACAACGGGGACAATCAGTTGTGCGCCGACCTGGGACGCCAGTTTCACCGCCTGTTACTGAATCGAGTCGAGAACGAGTTTCTGCTCGATTCTTTGCGGCGGCTGAACGCCCACATCGAGCGTGGCCGCCGGCTGGCCGCCCTGGATCAAGCCATCTCTCGTCACTCCGTGCAGGCACACAGGCTAATCCTGGAAGCTATCATATTGAGAGAGCGGGAGCTGGCCGAACAGCGCATGAGAGATCACATCGTCGGTTTCATCGAAGAGATCCATGCGAGCGAGATAGCTCTTACCACGTCCTTCCTTTCTGGCAAATCAGTCTGACCCAGGCCGGCCCGGTGACAATTATAGACACCCCACGCCACCACGGCTGGCACTGCACGACCACTCTCGACTGCCCACGAATTGAACATCGATCTCCCTTTGGAACCTGGGAGGCAAGAAAAACTGCACGAGGAAAGGAATTTGAGATGGCAATTGAACACAAAGGGGTCATGGTGCCGATGGTCACGCCGTTCACCAAGGCCAGCGACCTCGATGAGCAGGCCCTGCGCGAGTTGACGAACTTTTTGATCGAGCGCGGAGTCGATGCCCTTTTCCCTGCGGGTAGCACAGGTGAAGGATGGGCGCTCTCGCCAGCGGAGCGAAAGCGGGTCTTTGAGATCGTAATCGAAGAAGCCAAAAGGCGCGTGCCCGTCTACGGGGGCACGGGAGCCATCACCACGCGCGCCGCTATCGATCTCACCAGAATGGCCGAAGAGGTCGGCTGCGACGCCGTGGTGATGATCACGCCCTTCTACATTGTGCCCACCCAGGATGAACTCCACGATCATTACGCCGAGATTGCGCGGTCGGTGGGCATCGGCGTCATTCCCTACAATAATCCGAACCGCGCCGTAGTCTCGCTGTCGCCGGAGTTGGTCACCCGTCTCTCCCACGTCCCCAATGTCGTGGGCCTCAAGGACAGCAGCGGCAACCTGGGGCTGACGCTGCGCTACCTCAACGAGACCAAAGCGGGCTTTGCGGTCTTCCAGGGGCGCGACGACATGTTCTATCCCTCGTTGGCCCTGGGCGTGGACGGCATTGTGGCCTGCGTGGCGAATGTGGCCCCCGACCTGACGGTGGAACTCTACCACGCCTTCCTCGAAGGGGACCACGAGCGGTCGCGCGCGGCGCAGATCCGGCTGGCATCGTTGCGCTATGCCCTGGCGCTCGGCACCTTCCCGAACGTGATCAAGGCCGCGATGGAGATGATCGGGCTCAAGGCCGGCCCGGCGCGGGCGCCTGTGAGTAAGCTGTCGGATGAGGGGCGCGAGAAGTTGCGTGTAGTGCTCCAGAACGTTGGGGTCTTATAAAGGTTCGGACAGGCGTCAAATGTTCCAGCGAGGAGGTTCCGGTGCAACCCGATTTCAATCGGTTCAGGAGCGCGCTCCTGCGTGAGGGAGAAGGGGATCGGGTGCCCCTCATCGAGATGGGGGTCGCCGCCAACGTGAAAGAAAAATTCCTCGGCCGGCCCATTCGTGGTTGGGCCGACGAAGTGGCGTTCTGGACCAGGGCCGGGTACGACTACGTCTCCGTGGCCCACGGTCTGCACGCCTTGCTGGAGCCCAGTTCGACCCTGCGCATGGCAGATGGCTTGCTTCGGGAGATGAACCATCCCATCGTCGAAGCCATACGCGGGATGGGGGTGGCCGTCCACGAACAGTACGAGGGCTACGACGATCCGGGCCACGAACGGGTATTCGCCCACTCGGAGGCAGGCATTATTACCAACATGGAGGAGTTCGAGCAATTCCCGTGGGTGACGGCCGACGATTTCAGCTACGATCAGCTCGACAGAGCGGCCGAGCATCTTCCGGCCGGGGTCAAGCTGTTTCCCGTGCTTGGTTACGTCTTTGCCGGGATCTGGCAACTGATGGGGTTTGAGACCTTCTGCCTTTCCCTGAAGCTTCAACCCGCACTAATCGCCCGTCTCTTTGACAAAGTGGGACAGCTTGGCTACGAGGTACTGGAGCGGATCAGCCGTCACCCCGCGGTGGGAGCGATAGGGCACGCAGACGACCTGGCCTACAAGACCAGCCTGATCATCTCCCCCCGGTACCTGCGCCAGTATCTATTTCCCTGGGTGGAGCGTTACGCCACGCTCAGCCACGAGCGGGGGCTGCCTTACGTCTTCCACTCCGATGGCTACCTCTACGACGTGATCGACGACCTGATCGCCTGTGGCATCGACGCCCTGCACCCTATAGAGCCCGCAGCTATGGATATCGTCGAGCTCAAAGCGAAGTACGGCAGGCGCCTGTGTCTATGCGGCAACGTGGACATGGACTATCCGCTCAGTCGCGGCAGGCCGGACGAAGTGCAAGAAGCAGTCAAGTATCTGCTAGGCAACGTCGCCCCTGGCGGCAGCTACGCTATCGGCTCCAGCAACGGCATTGCGGGCTGGATCCCATTCGATAACTATCAGGCTTTGCGAAGCGCCAGTCTGGAGTATGGGAGCTACCCAATCCAGATTTAAAACGATACGGGGAAGGAGACCATGCTGGGAGATGAAAATCGCTAAGATCGAGACATTCCTGCTGGATGTGCCGCTTCCGCGCCCTCAGAAACGGGCCTTCGGCACCTTCGATCGTGAAAACCACACCATTGTGCGCCTGACCACCGACGAGGGGATAGATGGACTGGGCGAGGCGGCGGCCTGTGGCGGCCCCAACTGGTCGGAGGATTGTGCGGAATCGGTCAAAGTGGTGCTCGATCGTTTTCTGGCCCCCCTCATCCTGGGGCAGGACCCGTTCAGGATCGAGTATCTCCTGCGGCGGATGGATGCTGCGGTCAAGGGCAACCGCTTCGCCAAGGCGGCCATCGAGTCGGCGTTGCTGGACATCGCAGGCAAGTCATTGGGCGCGCCGCTCTATAATTTGTTAGGGGGCCTCTATCGGGATCGGCTCCCGATCACCTGGGTGCTCAACACCGACGACGTGCCCGCCGCTATCGCGGAAGGTGAGAAATGGATCGAACGTGGGGTGGGCCTCTTTAAGCTAAAGGTGGGCGCGGGGGATCCAGAGCAGGAGATGGTGGCGGTCTTGCTCATCGCAGACGCCTTAAGAGGACGGGCCAAGATACGCGTGGACGTCAACGGCGGCTGGGACGAAATCACGGCGGCCCGCATCATTCCGCGTTGGGAGAGCGCGGTCGAATACGTGGAGCAGCCGTTACGCCGGGAGGACGTGGAGGGCATGGCTCGCCTGGTGCGGTCATGTTCCGTGCCCATTGCAGTTGACGAGAGCCTGTTCACGGTTGACGATGCCCTCAAGATCGTCAAGGCGCGGGCGGCGGATCTGTTCGTCCTGAAACTGGGCAAAGCGGGCGGCATCCTGGCCTGCAAACGGCAGGCCATCATCGCCGAAACCGCCGGCCTTCCCTGCGTGATCAGTACGATGTTCGACAGCAGCATCGCCACCAGCGCGGCCTTGCACTTTGGATTGTCCACGCCGGCCGTGACCCATGGCTCTGAGCTATGCGGGCCCCTGTTCCTGATGGACGATCTGGTACAGGAAGCGGTTCACTACGAGGGCGGGGAGCTGGTGGCGCCCACGCAACCGGGCCTGGGGGTGTCTCTCGACGAGGCAAAAGTCAAGCAGTATCGTCGGGATCTTTAAAATACTGGAGGGGATTCTCGATGCGTTACGTAGCCAGGCGCATGTTACAATCGATACCAGTTTTATTAGGCGTGTTTACTCTTGTATTCATAATGCTGCGTGTTGTGCCGGGCGATCCAGCCATGTTTTTGCTGGAATCCGGGCTCATAACTCCGGATCTCCTGGAGAACTTGCGGCATCAACTGGGAACGGACAGACCGATACACGAGCAATACGTGAACACTCTGTTTAACATCCTGCGGGGGGATATGGGGGTGTCATTCTACTTCAATCGCCCTGTGACGGCTCTGATATGGGAATTCGCGCCCTACTCCATCCAGTTAACTGTCACGGCCATGGTTTTGGCCACCGTGCTGGGAATGATCCTGGGAGTAATCTCGGCCATCAAACACACTAGCTGGCTCGATAATGTGGCTATGTCTATCTCGGTGGCGGGTCTGGCTATACCATCGTTCTGGTTGGGGTTGATGTTGGTCTTCGTTTTTGTGCTTAGATTGGGTTGGTTTCCCATTACGGTCACTGGCGGGGTCGGGTGGCAACACCTGATCTTACCCGCCCTCACTTTGGCTTTCCGTCCTCTGGCTTCGATTGCGCGCTTGACGCGCGCCAGTTTTCTCGAAGTCCTTCAGCAGCCTTATATCGTCACGGCGCGGAGCAAGGGCCTGATCGAGCGGACGGTGCTAATGCGCCACGCTCTGAAAAACGCCCTCATTCCAGTAATCACCATCATTGGCATCGACGTGGCTGCTACACTCTCCAACGCCATGATCATCGAAATAGTGTTTGCCCGCCCCGGCCTGGGCCGCCTGCTCATCCAGGCCATCATCCATAAAGACTTCCCTACCACCCAATCGTTGATGCTGTTCATAGCCTTCATCTACTTCCTGGCCAATGTGGCCGTCGATCTCTCCTATGGCTATTTGGACCCGCGCATTCAGTTAAAATGACCCCCCTGTAAAGGGTGATGGAACGCCGAGTGGTGGTGGAGTGATTACATCAAAACTCAGAGGACTCTTGCAATGATTAGTGAAGCATTTCGGAGAGTAGAGGCTGATAAAAGCCAACCAGCGTTTAGATCGAGAAGTCTGACTTCAGATGCGCTGCGACGCTTCGTGCGGAATCGTGGCGGGTTGATGGGGGGAGTCATTTTCCTGCTTTTCGTTCTGGTCGCCATTTTTGCCCCATTCCTGGCTCCCTGTGACCCTCTCCATTGCGTTCCGTCTGAGGCCCTTCAACCCCCCAGTTTCAGACATCTGATGGGTACCGACGAGTTCGGCCGCGATATTTTTAGTCGCGTTATACACGGAGCGAATATTTCTTTGCAGGTGGGGGTGGTGGCCTCGATCATCGCCGCGTCCCTGGGACTGGCTATCGGCCTGCTGTCCGGCTATGCAGGCGGTCGGGTAGACACGGTCATCATGCGGTTAGCAGATGTCGCCCTGGCGGTGCCCAGCCAATTGACGGCCCTGGCCCTGGTGGCTGGGTTGGGCCCCAGCATCAACACCGTGATGTTCGCCGTAGGGGTTACAGGTGTCGCGCGCTTCACCCGCCTGGTACGGGCTACTACTATCTCGGCCAAGGAGGAGGTGTACGTGGAGGCAGCCCGTGCTATCGGCTGCGGCAGTTTCAGAATCGCCTTCCGCCATCTTCTGCCCAACGTGTTTGCTCCTGCCCTGGTCCTGGCGATGGTGTTCGTTTCGTGGGCCATTTTGCTCGCGGCGGGGCTGAGTTTTCTAGGCATGGGCGCCCAACCCCCCACACCGGAGTGGGGGCTCATGCTGTCTAAGGGCCGTCGTTTCTTGCGTGAGGCCTGGTGGATCACTTTCTTTCCGGGCGTGGCTATCGCTATCACGGTGCTGTCCGTAAACATGATGGGCGATGCCCTGCGAGACGCCCTGGATCCCAGGCTCATCCAAAGAATGGACTAGAGAGGAAACCGCCGGGGGCAAAGGCCCTGAGAGGAAGTGCACGAAAGGAGGTGATGCAGAACCCTGGGAAGACCTGGTGTCGAAGTCTAAAGTCGTGATTTAAAAGCAGAAATAAGGAGGTAAAAAGAGGAATGTCTACTATTAAAAGGACCCTTCTAATAAGTGTGTCGGTTTTGATGATCCTCGCGCTCCTGACCGCCTACGCTACCCCAACTCCAGAAGTGGTTGCAGAGGAGCCCAAGGAGTTGAAAGTAGGTCTGTACCGGGAAATGCGGGGGCTCGACCCGGCGGCCTACGAGGGAGAGCCTGAGACGATGGCCACTGAAATGCTCTTCGACCGGCTGGTATGCCTGGGAGATGACTTCGCCTATCATCCGTGGCTGGCCACCGATTGGGAGATTTCGGAGGATGGTACGGAGTGGACCTTCCACCTGCGTGATGACGTCACTTTTCACGATGGCACCCCCTTCAACGCCGCGGCGGTGAAGCTCCAGTTTGATCGCTGTGTGGATCCGGAAACCCAATCTCTCAAGTGCGCCATGTTGATGGAGCCCTACCAGTCCAGCGAGGTGATCGATGACTACACCATCAAGGTGAAATTGGAAGCGCCCTACGCTTCCTTCCTGGATTCTCTAAGCACTGGCTACATGGGGATCCCTTCTCCCACAGCACTGGAGAAATGGGGGGACGAGTTCGAGGACCACATAGTGGGAAGCGGGCCGTTCAAGTTCGTGGAGTGGTCGCGTCAAAGCTATCTCATCCTGGAGAAGAACCCCGACTATAATTGGGGCCCACCCTGTGCCACAAACCAGGGCCCTCCCTACATCGACAGGCTGATCTTCCATTTCATCCCCGAGCAGGGCACACGAGTGGCGCTCTTTGACAGAGGCGAGGAGCTCAACGCCACTGTCTTCCCGCTCCCGGATGCCCTGGAACGCTGGAAGGCCGACCCTGACAACTTCACCGTCCTTGGGGGGCTGGATATCGGCACCACGTGGTTAAACACCATTAACATCGCTAAGCCGCCCACCGACGATGTGGCGGTCCGAAAAGCCATCAACTACGCCGTGGATAGGGACACCATAGTGAACACAGTCCTCCCTGGAATCGTGGAACCAGCGGGTACCCTTTTGACCCCCTCGACCTTCGGGTACTTTGACTACGCGCCCTACTCATACGATCCGGAGAAGGCCAAGGAGGTGCTGGCAGAGGCCGGTTGGGTGGATACCGACGGCGACGGGATTCGGGAAAAGGACGGCCAGAAGTGCCTGGTTGAGGTTCAGCAGAGGAGTGGCCAGGTCAAGGATCAATACAAAGAGCTGCTCTGTGAGTACCTGAAGGCCGTTGGGATCGACTGCAAGATCTGGGAAGGGCCCCAGACCCAGCGCGACGAGTTCGGCCGCGCCGGGAAGGTGCACATGGTGGGCTACGCCATAGAGGACTACGATCCTGCATTCCTGTATGGCATGTTCCACTCCTCCGCGATCGAGGCTTACAACTTCTCTAAGGTGCAGAACCCCGAACTGGACAGGCTGCTCGAAGAGCAGAGCAAAGCGGTAGACCCCGAGGAGCGCAAGGCCCTCCTGGCAGAGATACAGAAACTTGTCCTGGACGAGGCTTACGTGCTCCCCATCCATACTCCCTACTTCTACTGGATCGTTCGGAGTGAGGTCAAAGATCTAGATCCGGGGCCGAAGCTCTGGTGGCCTTTCTTCCAGGATGTTAAGATAGAGAAGTAAGCGAAGAGAGGTCAAAGGATTCGCTCCGGGCTCGAAGCTATAGCGGTCTTTCTTCCAAAGTGCTCGGAAAGAGGAGTAAGCGGGGGGAGGCCCCCCTCTCCCCGCTACCTCTTTTGAGGATGGAACCTTGCGGCGGGTTGGATGTTTGAGCTGAGGAGGCTCGATGGGAGGGTATATTGTCAGGCGGCTTCTATGGGCGGTTCTGGTGCTTCTGGCCGTGTCCATTCTTTCTTTTCTCACCGTGCACTTAACGGGGGATCCCACCGCGCTGTACCTGCCGCCGGAGGGGACCGAAGAGGATTACCTCATTCTTAGACACGCTTTAGGGTTCGATCGTCCTTTGTACGAACAGTTCTGGAGCTTTCTCACCAAGGCGGTGCGCGGCGACTTTGGGATCTCACTGCGCCGCCGCAGCCCCACCCTGCCGCTGGTTTTGGAAAAGCTACCGGCCACCCTTCAACTGACCCTTCTCTCGATGTTACTGGCCGCCATAATTGCTATTCCCCTGGGGGTCCTCTCGGCTATTAAAAAAGATTCTCTGCTGGATACTATTTCCATGGTGGCGGCTCTCTCAGGGCAATGTATCCCCACTTTCTGGCTGGGGATAATGCTCATCGTGGTGTTTTCAGTATATCTGCGCCTTCTGCCTTGCTATGGCAAAGTGGGGTGGAAGTCGCTGGTGTTGCCTACGGTGACTCTTGGCGCCTGGGCCACCTCTCGCACCGCCCGCCTGACGCGGTCGAGTATGCTGGAAGTGTTGATGAAAGACTACCTGAGGACCGCCCGGGCCAAGGGCCTGCGAGAATGGACGATCATCATCAGGCATGCCCTGAGGAACGCGGCCATCCCCATAATAACGGCCATAGGCCTGGATATGGGCAACCTGTTGGGGGGGGCCATAATCACGGAAGCGGTCTTCGCCTATCCGGGAATAGGGCTCCTGTCCGTGCAGGCGGTTATAAATAAGGACGTTCCCTTAATTCAGGCCGTGGTGTGTGTCGTGGCTATCATGTTGGTAGGCTTGAATCTTGTGGTGGACATACTCTACGTTATCCTTGATCCTCGGATTCGACTTAAGTAGCTAAAAGGTGAAGGATGCAAGTGGAAATCGCCTCTTCAACAGCAACCGGACAGTTGAGCACACTCCTCCAACTACTCTGGAGGAGTTTAAAGGCTATACCATCCATTCTGACTTCCATCCTGTGCCATCGCCGTGCCGTCCTGGGACTGTTGGTGTGGCTAATTATAGTGACGTGCGCGGTGGTCCCGGATTTGTTAGCTCCTTATGAGCCTGAGGAACAGTTCTTGAGAGATCGACTACTCCCTCCTTTTTCCGGGGAATCCCAGCTATACATTTTAGGTACGGATCAGTTGGGGCGAGATATACTGAGTCGGATCATTCATGGGGCCAGGACGTCGGTGATCATAGGAGTGATGGTGGTTCTGGTTGCCGGCATTGTGGGCACGGTGTGGGGTTCGCTGGCTGGATATCACGGGGGCGCCGTTGATAACATATTGATGCGTTGCGTTGACGTGCAACTGGCGTTTCCTTTCATTCTTATGGCTATCGCCATAATCGGGGCCTTAGGCACCAGTGTCAGGAACGTCATATTGGTGATAGGGATTGCCAACTGGGTACCTTACGCCCGCATGGTCAGGGGCGAAACCCTGGCCGTGCGCGAGAAAGCATACGTAGAGGCGGCCAGATCGGTAGGCGCCTCTGGCATGCGGATAATGTCGAGGCACATCCTGCCTAACATCGCCCCCTCGATAATAGTGATAGCCACCTTCGGTCTGGCCAATGCTATCATCATGGAGGCCGGGCTGAGCTTTCTGGGCATGGGGGTGCCTCTGGAGATCCCTTCCTGGGGCAGGATGTTGGCCGATGGGCGACGTTTCGTGGATACTTCCTGGTGGCTGGCAGTATTCCCAGGGCTGGCTATCTTCATTACGGTTCTGGCCACAAACCTGTTGGGCGATTGTCTTAGAGACGTTCTCGATCCATACCTTCAGGCAGGAAGAGGGAGGAAGTAAGGTCAAGGCTTATGGGATTAGAGGGGCAATGGAAAATCGAGCGCCAGATGTGCCCCTTTCACCTCAGAAGTCACGTGAGCCACCAATACGCCATCCGAAGAGAGGAGGTGATCGCTCTCATCTGAACCTGGCTGTTAAGCTCCTGCGGGCAGCCTTTGGGGTTGAGTCCCCCGCCCTATTCTGACGTGCCGGCTGAATGAGGCCCAACCCGCTCCTCCATAGCCGTTGTAAGCGTTCAAGGGATGAGCCAAATGCCGCATTAATGATACCTGTAGCAAGGTATCGAAACTTAAGGGAGGTAAAGGAATGCGTAACAAAATTCTGACTGTAGTCGGTCTGGTGGCAGCGCTGGCCTTGATGCTGTCTGCTTTTGCGGTGCCGCCATCTGTAGTGGCCCAGGAAGCAGAGGTGATTGTGCTCCAACAGGGGGAGCCAAGCACCCTTGATTGGCACATGCACTGCGATTTGAATGCCCATGAGATCGACCGCCAACTCTTCGACACGCTGTTAAGGCGTGACCGGGAGACTATGGAGGTAGTGGGTAACCTGGCGGAGTCCTATGAGGTGCTAGACCCCACCACGTGGCAATTCAAGCTGCGCCAGGGAGTGAGCTTTCACAACGGTGAGCCCTTCAATGCCGAGGCGGTGAAATTCAGCATAGAGCGTTTCCTTAACCCAGACCAGGGGGCGCCTGGCCGAGCCAACGTGAAGCTCATCGATCACGTGGACATCATCGACGACTACACCGTTAACATCGTGACCTCGGAGCCTTTCCCGCTGCTGCCCGTATGGATGTGCCCTGCCATGTGTGGCACGGTGGCTATGGTGCCGCCCCAGTACATTCAAGAGAAAGGTGACGATTACTTCGCCACAAATCCAGTGGGCACTGGGCCATTCAAGTTCGTGGAGTGGGTGCCGGACGAGTACGTCAAGCTTGAGGCCAACGAGGACTACTTCCAGGGTCCTCCTGCCATCAAGACCCTGATGATAAGGCCGGTGGTCGAGCCTGCCACGCGGGTGGCGGCCATCATGGCTGGCGAGGCCCATCTGGTGGCGGGCATCACGGCCGAGGATGTGGCCAAAATCGAAGGCAGTGGCGTCGCCACAGTGAAGAGTGCTCCCGCAGGCTCATGGATCGTCAACATCAAGCTCTCCAACCTCACCTCGGAATCGCCTCGTGGCAAGTGGCTTGATGGCCCCTGGCAAGACGTCAGGGTGCGTCAGGCCATGAACTACGCGGTAGACATGCAGACTATCATCGACACCATCTTGATGGGCTACGGTCGGATTGCCGGCTATCCGGTGGTGCCGGAAGCCCCTGGATACAATCCCGAGACGGGTGGGGACAATTGGTACCCCTACGACCCCGCAAAGGCCAAGGAACTGCTGGCCGAAGCGGGCTATCCTGACGGCTTTGAGATGACCCTTCACTGTCCGGATCACCGTTACCCGAACGACGTGGAGATCGCCCAGGCAGTCGCTTCCTACCTGGGTGAGGTGGGGATCAAGACCACGGTGGAGGTTCACGAACAGAGCATATACGCCACCAAGTGGAGAGACCAGGAGTGGTTACCCGCCTACATCGTGGCCTGGGGAGGTGCGGGCCTGCTTGATGCCAGTCTGCTGGTTAACGCCTGCTACACCGAGTCAGGTCTGTCCATCTTCAACGACCCGGAGTTGGACGCTTTGATGGATAAGGCCAGGACAACCATGGATCCGGGAGAGCGGGCTGAAGCCTGGAAGGCCGTCCAGGTGAAGGTCTATGAGGTTGTGCCCTTCCTGAAAAGCTGGCAGCCTGACACCCTCTTCGCCGTGAGCAATAACCTCGACTGGGATCCCTGGCTCGGCAATATGTTGTTCATGAAGACGGCAGACTATGAGGCCAAGCTGGTGGAATAACCCACTCCACTGTGAGGTTGGGGGCCTTCCCGCAATCCAGGGTGAAGGCCCCCCTCCTCTTGCTGTCCTGTGGTGGTGATTTTATCGGGTGAAAGGGGCACATCTGGCGCTCGATTTTCAAGTAAACAAGCTATAAGACTCCAAACATGATGAGCAAACTTGCGGTCGAACTCAAGCAGAACTACCAGGTCATTGGCATCCTGACCCTGGCCCAGATCAGCGTTTCTGTGGTCGTGTTTGGTGTCTCTCCATTGACTCCCTTCATCCAGGCAGACCTGGCCCTGACACGGGCGCAGGTTGGTGTCCTTGTGGCGGCCCTGTTCCTGGGTTCAGGGCTTGTATCGTTCCCCGTCGGACGCATGGTGGATCGATACGGCCCTCATCTATTCATAATGGGGGGGATGTTGGTACTGGGGACGCTCATGGTTGCCACCTCGCTGGTGCAATCTTTCCCCACCATGTTGGCGCTGATCGCCCTGGCCGGGACAGGCCAGGGATTAGCTAACCCTGCTCTGACAGCGGCCGTGAGTCTCTGGACCCCTCCAGCCAGCAGGGGGACGGCTATGGGCATCAAACACTCAGGGGTGCCGCTGGGAGCGGCCTTGTCGGCTGCGATCCTGCCCACTATTGCTCTGACCACTACCTGGCGGCTGGCCTTGATGGTCACCGGGCTGGTCATCGTGGTCTGGGGGCTGATCACAGCCTGGCTCCTGCGATGCTGCGTGCCCCAGCCCCGGCCGCATAGTTCGAAACCCGGCTTGAAACATACGCTGCGCGCCCACGTATGGCGTAAGGATATCTTTCTGGTGATGGGCTCACAACTCTGTCTTCTGATCGCCCAGTTTGGGTTCGTGGCCTACTTTGTACTCTACCTGACCGAAAAGCTCTCCTTTACCCCGGTGGGGGCCGGTTGGTGCCTGTCCCTGGCGCAGGGGAGTGGATGGCTCGGCCGGATCGCCTGGGGCGTAGTTAGCGACAGCATCCTGGGCGGAAACCGGCGCATTACATTAGAGATCGTGGCCCTGTTGACTGCGGCGGTTACTTTTCTAATCAGCACGCTCTCCATCCGCACCCCGGCCTGGATGGTGATGTGTCTGGCCGTCGGTTTTGGGTTGTCCGGCCTGAGTTGGGCGCCCACCTTTCTGAATTGTGTTACCGAACTGGCGGGCCCGGATATGGCCGGCACGGCGTTGGGGATGGGGTTGGGCCTGGGCTACGTGGTAATTACCGGGGGGCCTCCCCTGCTGGGTTATCTGGTGGACTGGAGCGGTTCGTACCGCCTTGCCTGGCAGTTAGGTGCCGTCTGCGCGCTGGCGGGGTTCGCGCTTCTTGTATTGATCAAAAAATGTCAGGAGAACAACTTTCGATGACGTTCGAGGAGGTAGATGGGTCTCAGATCGCAGACAGCCAGTCATTGCCAGGTGAGGTCCTGAGCCTGGGCGCTTCCCTGGTGGGATTGGCGGACGTGAGTCCGGTGGCTTCCTTACCTTACCCGGACCTGACACGAGCGCTCTCTATGGCCGTCCAGCTCACGCCCGACGTTATCGAGGCCGTGCGCGCAGGACCCACAGCCGAGTACGCGCTCGAATACGAACGGGTCAACGTCCGCTTGAACCAGATCGCAGACGCTACCTGCGAGCGCATCCGCGCTCTGGGCTATCAGGCCCAGTTCTTTCCGGCGACCATTATCAGATCCGCGTTGGAATCCGAGTATCAACGTGACCTTCGGGTACAGTTCCAGCATAAGACCGCAGCGACCCGCGCCGGGTTGGGCTGGATCGGCAAATCCGCCCTCCTGATCACCCCAGAGCACGGGCCGCGCCTTCGCCTGGTTACCGTCTTCACCGACATGCCGTTCGTGACCGGCAAACCGATTACCCAGAGCCGATGTGGGGATTGCACAGAATGCGTGGACGCCTGCCCCGGAGCGGCGATCAAGGGGCAGTCGTGGGAGGTGGGCGTGTCCCGTGAGTCCTTGTTCGATCCGCACCTGTGCCGGGCGACCTCCCAGCGGGTGACCCGCCAGCGCACGGGCCAGGAAGGGCCTTGCGGGATCTGTGTGGCAGTCTGCCCCTGGGGGCGACGCAGCTCAGGTGGTTAGGGGGCCAGAGGTCTTGAGCTTTCTCTGAGTCCTCTGTGGCCCGAATCTGATATACATAGGGAGGTTAGAAGATGCCATTACGTACCACAAGCCCTACAGCGCCGCTTTTCGAGGTGCTGACCCAGAAAGGGATCGAAGAGATACACGGGACAGTGTTGAAGGTGCTAGGGGAGATCGGCCTCGATTTCCCGCACGAAGAGGCGTTAGCCCTCTTCAAAGAAGCAGGGGCCACCGTGCAGGATACCCTCGTCCGGCTCCCGGAGCAACTGGTGATGGAGGCGCTGAGAGAGACCCCTGCCAGCGTGACGCTCTACACGCGAGACGGCCAACCGGCGATGCTCCTCGAAGGCTACGAGGTGCACTTCGGCACCTACGGCACCGCCCCCTACTTTTACGATCCATACACTGGCGAGCGCAAGTTGAGCACCAGAGAGAGCATAGCGAACGCGGCCAGGATATGCGACTACCTGCCCCACGTGGAGTGGTCGATGCCCATGGGCGTGCCCAGCGACGTGCCCATCCCTGTCGCCGACCGATACCAGTTCTACCAGGCGATCATCAATCAACAGAAGCCGCTCTATTCGTCCGCTTACACGGCAGAGGGCATGGCCGACGTGGTGGAAATGGCAGCCGTCATCGCCGGGGGCAAGGAAGCGCTGCGGCAGCGCCCCTTCTTCACCACCGGCATCGATCCCAGTTCGCCGCTGCGCTACGGGGACGAGGTGATCGGCAAGCTATTGGTCATGGCCGAGGCCGGACTCCCGATCATCTTCAATCCGATGCCCATGTCCAGCGGGATCGCGCCCGCAACGATGGCCGGCACCATCGTCCTGGCCCTGGCGGAGGATTTAGCAGGTTTGACCCTGGCCCAACTAAAAAACCCGGGCGTGCCCATCATTATGGGGGGGGTGTTGACCACCATGGATATGCTCACCA
The DNA here is from genome assembly GCA_964646625.1 of uncultured Anaerolineales bacterium. Classification (GTDB taxonomy): domain Bacteria; phylum Chloroflexota; class Anaerolineae; order CAZYHC01; family CAZYHC01; genus DAOULT01. The sequence goes on along the minus strand of CAZYHC010000007.1, from coordinate 115,923 downwards.
CGGTGTGCACCTACGGAGCGCCGGAACTCAGCCTGATGATGGCAGGCATCACCCAGATGTGCCGCTACTACAAGGTACCATCCTATGGCACCGCTGGCTGCTCCAATTCTAAGGTGGTGGATCCGCAAGCCGCCATTGAGGCCACGAACTCGATCCTGACCAGCGCCCTCGCTGGCTCCAACCTGATCCACGACATCGCGGTCGTTGACACCGGCATGACCGTCTCGCTGGAAGCCCTGGTGATGTGCGACGAGATCATTGCCATGACCCGCCGCATCGCCGGTGGAGTGGCCGTCAACGAGGATACGCTGGCTTACGAGGTAATAAAAAGAGCAGGCCCCGGCGGCCACTTCCTGGAGGATGAGCACACTTTACGCCATTTCCGCGCGCACCACCACTCCAGGCTGATCGATCGCCAGAATTACGATAGCTGGCTCCAGTCTGGAGGGCAGGACATGAACGACCGCATGAGAGAGAAGGTGCATTGGATCCTGGCGTCGCACCAGCCCGAGCCGTTGCCCGAAGACATCTTGCAGGAGCTGGATCGGATGCTGGAACGATTCAGCGCCAAACTCCTGGATTAAGAAGCCCGGGAACTGGGAGCCAATTATCTTAGTGTCTTCGTGGTAGTAGATTTAACACCAAGCCACCAAGACACTAAGAAAATAAATCAAACGTAGCATCAAAAGGAGAACAGATGTTGAATGAAGACTGATACTCTCTTGTTGTCAAGGACCGACGTTGAGTGGTGCATCGACATGGCGCAGACGGTGGCGATTGTGGAGCGCGTCTTCAAGGCGCATGGCGAGGGGAAGGTGGTGATGCCTTCTAAAATCACGCTCGATATGTCCAGCCTGGGCATCCCCAACTGGATGAACGCCATGCCTGCCTACGTGGAGGCGGCCCAGGTGTACGGCCTCAAGTGGGCCGGGGGCTTTATCCATAACCCCTCCAGGTACAATCTCCCCTACGTGATGGCTACCATGATAATAAATGACCCCCAAACGGGCGTGCCGGTAGCGTTCATGGACGCGGGACACATCACCAACCTGCGTACCGGGGCCTCGGCGGCGGTGGCGGCGCGCTACCTGGCCCGACCTGACGCCAGGGTGGCGGCCTTTGTCGGCTGCGGCGCCCAGGCCGGGATGAGCCTGGAGGCCCTCAGTCTGGGGTTTGACCTGGAGGAAATCCGTGCCCTGGACCTCAAGCCCCAGGCGCGCGAGCGACTGGTGAACCAGGCCGCCGAATTGGGTATACAGGGTGGCGCGGTCGAAGACAACCAGGAGGCCATCGAGGGGGCAGACATCATCGTGACCGCCACTACCGCCGACGAGCCGTTGGTGATGAAGGACTGGGTAAAGCCGGGGGCCCTGGTGGTCAAACTGGGCTCCTACCAGGAACTCGACGATGCGCTGACGCTGAGCGCTGACAAGCTGGTCGTTGACCACCTGGGGCAGGCGGAGCACCGGGGCGGGTTGGTGCGCTTTTTCCAAGATGGCCGGCTCACCCGGGGCGAGGTCTATGGCGAACTGGGCCAGATCGTGGCCGGGGCTCTGGCGGGCCGAGAGGACGACGACGAGATCATCGTCGCGGCGCTGATCGGCATGGGCTCCGAAGACGTGGCCGTCGGAGCGGCCGTGCTCAAGCGCGCCCGGGAGTTGGGCCTCGGCCAACGCTTTAACTTCCTGGCCTGAAGCAGTCTTTGAGGAGGACTTTAGTTCATGAAATTACCCGGAGCCGAGGTGGTCGTCGTCGGAGGTGGGGTGATCGGCACGTCGGTGGCCTACCAGTTGGCTAAACGTGGGGTCGAGGTGGCGCTGGTCGAACGCGCTGGTCTGGCAGCGGGAACATCCAGCGCATGTGCCATGGGGGTGCAGATGCAGACCAAGACGCCCGGCCCCAAGCTGACCTTCGCCCTGGAGAGCCTGGCTATCCACAGAACGCTGGAAGACGAACTGGGACGTGACCTGGAGTTCGACAACCGCGGGGGGATGATCGTGGCCGAAACCGCCAGCGAAGCCGAATACGTGAAGGCCAGGGTCGCCGACTTGCAAGCCCACGGCCTGGAGATCTATTTCCTGGATCGGGACCAGGCGCGGGAGAGACAACCTGCCCTGGGCGCTCACATCTACGGCTCATCCTATTGCCCCGATGATTCCGTGATCAACCCTCTGTACCTGGTGGTGGCTTTGGTGGAAGCGGCGACACGGCTCGGCGCACGCATCTACACTCACACGCCGGTGACAGAGCTAAAGGCGCGTGGCGGCCGCATCGAACGGGTGGTGACCGCTGCGGGGGAGATCGAGGCCGAGGCCGTAGTCAACGCCTGCGGTATCTGGGCGCCCGAACTGGCGCGGATGGCAGGGTTGGACCTGCCCATCGTTCCCCGACGGGGACAGATCTTTGTGACCGAGCCTGCTCCGCCATTCATCGAGGGGATGGTGCTGGCCGCTCAGTACTTGATGAGCAAAAAGATGCCCTCTGGGGACGGTGCCGAGGAGGACAAACTGCCGGCCGGAGTGGTATCTTATCAAACCCGGCGGGGCAATTTCCTGGTCGGAAGCACGCGGGAGTTCGTGGGTTTCAACCATCACGTAAACTACGAGGGCCTGCGCAAACTGGTGCGCGGCACCGTCAGGTTGATGCCCATGACGCGGCACCTACACGTGATCCGGACCTTTGCAGGGCTGCGGCCCGCCTCGCCCGACGGGCTGCCGATCCTGGAGCGGTCATCCGAGATCCCCAACTTTTACATTGCGGCCGGCCACGAAGGGGATGGCATTGCTCTGTCGCCCATCACCGGCGTGCGCATGGCCGAGTTGATCACGGGCCAAATTGAGGAGAGCGTTTTGGCTCCGTTTGCGTCCAGTCGATTTATTCAGTGACCAGTTAAATAAAAGAATATTAGAAAGGAGTCAACGATGAAGTTGGTCAAAGGAGGTTATAATACTTATGGATTCACGATCGGGATCCTGATGTTGCAGTCCAGGTTCCCGCGTATTCCAGGGGATACGGGCAACGCGTCCAGCTTCGACTACCCGGTGCGGCTGCGGGTCGTGGAAAAGGCCGACTACAAACGGCTGGTGCTCGAGCGGGATCCGACACTGCTCCAGCCGTTTATCGAGGCGGCCAGGGATCTGGAAGCGGAAGGGGTTAAAGCCGTCACCACCAACTGCGGCTTCCTGGCCCTGTTTCAGAAGGAATTGGCTGCGGCGGTGAACGTGCCGGTTTTCACCTCCAGCCTGGCGCTGGTGCCGCTGGTGTCACACCTGCTCAGGCCCGATCAGAAGGTCGGGATCATGACCGTCAATGCCGCCGCGCTGGGCGAAGCGCACTTCAACGGGGTAGGCTGGTCTTCCCAGGATTATCCGGTGGTGATCGTGGGCATGGAAGATGAACCCCTGTTCACCAGGGTCTTTGCCGAGAACCGCCTGGAATTCGACGTGGACCAGATGGAAACCGACATGGTGAACGTTGCCAAGCGGCTTGTAGCAGAGCACCCGGCAGTAGGGGCCATCGTCTTCGAGTGCACCAACATGCCGCCCTACACCCACGCGGTGCAAAAGGCCGTCGGCCTGCCGGTCTTCCACATTTTTCACCTGATCGACCTGGTGTACCAATCCTTCCACTGCAAGCCGTTCGAAGGGTTCATGTGAAACCCAGGCAGGACTCAACAACCAGGCTTTACAAATAATATAATGCAAGATAGAAGGGAGTATATAAACAATGGAGGCAATGAAAAACAAGGTGGCCCTGATCACGGGAGCGAGCAGCGGGATCGGTCGAGCTACGGCCCTCAAGTTTGCGTCCGAGGGAGCCAAAGTGGCCATCGTGGCCCGTAGGGAGGGCAAACTGGCAGAGATGGTCAAAGAGATCGAAGCCAACGGGGGAGAGGCCAAAGCCATTGCGGCCGACGTGACCCAGGAAGCGGACATCGAGCGTGTGGTACGCGCCACGGTCGAGACCTTCGGCGGGATCGACGTGGTGGTCAACGCGGCGGGCATCATCGCTACGGGGACCATCGAGAACACCAGTCTGGAAGACTGGGACTACATGATGAATATAAACGTGCGCGCCCCGTTCTACCTGATCCAGTGCGCCATGCCTTACCTGATCGAACGCAAGGGGAACATCGTGAACGTGTCCAGCGTGACGGGCGTCCGTTCTTTTCCCGGCGTCCTGTCCTACTGCGTCAGCAAAGCCGCCGTGGATCAGCTCACGCACTGCGTGGCGCTGGAGGTAGCCAGCAAGGGGGTGCGGATCAACGCCGTCAACCCCGGCGTGATCGTTACCTACCTGCACCGCATGGGCGGGATGGACGAGGAAAAGTACGCCGCGTTCCTGGAGCACAGCAAAACCACTCACCCCATGGGCCGCGTGGGCCAGCCGGAAGAAGTGGCCGAGCTGATCTTTTTCCTGGCTTCCCCGCAGGCCGGCTGGATCACGGGTATTTCCTGCCCCATCGACGGAGGCCGGAGCCAGACCTGCGCCCGGTAGGGCCAGAAGTCATTCCTCATTTTCATTAAGAGCCGGTGGGAGCCAGATCCTCCCAGGCCGTAGGATCTGGCTCCCCGTCGGCTACGCGCCAGAAAGCAAGAGTACCAACGAAGCAAGGAATATGTCCATGAAGATCACAGGTATCGACGTACGTCTTATCGATATCCCCTTTCACGTAACCCCCAAGTTCGCGTTCGGCCAAAGTGCGGTGCAGAACTTTGCCATCGTGCAAGTGCGCACCGACGAGGGTGTAGAGGGCCTGGGAGAAGCGTCCTGCCTGGGCGGTCCATCCTGGAACGAAGAGAGTGTCGAGTCAATTAAGGTGACCATCGAGCGGTATCTCAGCCCGGCCTTGCTCGGCCAGGATCCATTTAACGTTGAGTCGATCCTGGAACGGATGAGTCTGGTTGCTAAAGGGAACTACTTCGCAAAAGCGGCGGTGGAGATGGCCCTGTTTGACATCGTGGGGAAGGTGCTCAATCAGCCCGTCTTCAATCTTCTTGGTGGTCTCTACCAGGAACGCATCGAGTTGAGTTGGACACTGGCCAGCGAGGAGGCGAAAATCGAGATCGAGCAGGCCGCCTCACTGTGGGAGCAAGGCCATCGCATCTTCAAATTCAAGACCGGCGCCCAGGATATCGCGAAGGACGTCGCCCGGATCAACGAGTGGCGTGCAGCCTTCCCGGAGGCGCGCCTCCGGGTGGATGCCAACCAGGGCTGGGACGAGATCACGACCCTGCGGGCGATGGAGGGGCTGCGCCAGGCCAACGTTGAACTGCTGGAGCAGCCGGTGCCGCGTTGGAACCTCGACGGTATGGCCCGGCTGCGGGAGCGTCTCCCGGTCCCGCTCATGGCGGACGAAAGTGTCTGTACGCCAGCGGATGCGGTAAGCCTGGTGCGCCACCAGGCCGCCGATGTCTTTGCCTTGAAACTGGCAAAGGCAGGGGGATTCCGCGCCACCCAGCAGGTCGTTGGCGTTGCCGTTGGGGCCGGGATCCCTTGCTACATGGGGTGCATGAGGGAGACGGGTATCGGGACCGCCGCTTACGCCCACCTGGCCGCCTCCACACGCGCCGTATCGCTGGGGTGCGAGTTGTTTGGCCCGCTCATGCTGATCGACGACGTCGTGACCGAGCCGATCCAGTACGAGCGCGGGCACATCATCGTCCCGCGCGGTCCCGGACTGGGCGTAAGCCTGGATGAGGACAAAATGCGCCACTACGCTCGAAAACAGTAACCTCGCTCCAGGTGAACGAATGAAGGGAGGTAAAGTGGGGAGCTATGCTCAGTAACTCGCGTACCTACCTGCTTACGACCCCTCACGCCACCGTCATCCCTGGGGTGGCGATCATGATCGTGACCCTGGCCTTTAACATACTCGGCGACGGCCTGCGGGACGCCCTCGATCCCCGCATGCGTGCCGGAATCTGATACCCAACGAGAGGAGAAGTCTATGAAAAACACAAAGCAAGTTGTGGAGTACTCACGAACGCTGACCTTCGATCAGCTTCCCGAAAAGGTGGTAGCGGCAGCCAAGTTGCTGGTCCTCGACACTTTGGGAGCTCTCTTTACCGCCTGGCCGACCCGACACCCGGCGCCTCGGATCCTGGGAGATTACGTCAAAGACATGGGCGGCGCTCCAGAATGTACCGTACTGGGCCGCGATTTCAAGGCCCCGGCCCCGAACGCTGCGCTCGTGAATGGACTGATGGGATACGCCGCAGACATTGAAGGGGGCATTATAACCAGTCCGCCCGTGCACGCCGCCGCCGTCTGCGTGCCCACCACGCTGGTAATGACCGAACGCCAGGCAGCCAGCGGCGCCGAACTGATCACCGCCCTGAGCCTGGGATACGACGTGGCTGACCGGGTCAGCAAGGCCAACCGTACTCCGCACTCCTATCCACACTCCTTTCACCCCTCCGCCATCTTCGGCACGTTCGGCGCGGCGGCCATCGCCGGGCACATGCTCGCGCTCGACGAAAATCAGTTCATCAATGCCTACGGCCTGGCCGGTAATATCGCGGGCGGCCTCATCGCCTGGGTCAACGATCCCACCGAGCACTCCCGACCTTTTGGGATCGGGATGGCGGCCCGTAACGGGGTGATGGCGGCCCTCCTGGCCGCCAAAGGTTTTGGTGGCCCGCACGGTGTATTTGACGACATGAAGTACAACATCTTCGACGCCTATTCCGGGGCGATGAACCTGAGCGAGATCACTCGCGATTTGGGGACGGACTTCGCCATCACTCGCCACGACGGGTTCAAGAAATATCCCTGCTGCTACGACATTCACACCGGGCTGGATGCCTTGCTGAAGATACTGAATGAGCACGATGTAGAGCCTGGTCAGATCGCGGAGATCATCCACAAAGTGAAAGAAACCCGCCGGCCCGTAATCGATAACAACCCGCTACAGTCCCACAACGCGCAATACATCATGGCTGTGGCCGCAGTCGAGCGGAGGTTGCGCTGGGACGACTTCTTGAAGGATCGCCGCCTGGAGCCCGATATCGGGGCGATGTCCAAGCGCACCAGGCTGGTCGGGGCCGAGGAGTTGGCCGACTCCCCGTACCACGAGCCGGCCATCGTCGAAGTAAAAACAACGGACGGCCGCGTCCTCACCGAGCGCGTGGACGCCCCCAGAGGGCATCCCGCCAACCCTATGACGCGGAGTGAGATAGAACAGAAGTTTGTTAGCCTGGCCGTGCCCATTGTCGGGGAGGCGCGGGCCCAGAAGATCATGGAGGTGGTCAATGGGCTGGAAACTCTGCCAGATGTCAGGGAGCTAATTCAACTGGTGGCCTCCTAGACCAAAGGGAGAGCGACGGAGTATGCAGTTTGTAAATTTGTAAAAAAGATGGATGAAGGGAGAAATGAAAATGGATGAGCCAAAACCCCGACCCGAATACACAAAGGTGATGGCTGAGTACACTGTGGGGCTGAATTTCCACAACCTGCCTCGGTCGGTGGTGACCCAAACGAAGATCGTGGTCCTGGACACGCTGGCCTCGATCCTAGCTGCCTCAGCACCAGACTTCGTAGCCGCCCGCCTCCTTCAGAACTTCGTGAAGGATGTGGGCGGCGCGCCTCAGGCTTCGGTCGCGGGTCTCAGAGAACGTGTTCCGGCCGCGAACGCCGCATTTGCGAATGGCACGATGGCGGACAACGTGGAAATGGATGACAGTCATCCTCGTACAGGGGCTCACATCGCCGCCGCAGTGGTTCCGGCGGCCTTAGCGGTGGCGGAGTGGCAGCAGAGCAAGGGTCAGAGGTTCATCGAAGGCATCGTGGCCGCCTACGACGTAGAATGTCGAGCCATCCTGGCTGCAAATCCATCCTCCATGTACTCGCGCGGGTTCCACCCTTCCTCGGTGTTCGGTGCCTTCGGGGCGGCCACCGCTGCGGCGAAGATACTGGGCCTTGACCTTGCGGGAACGACCAACACCTTCGGGCTGGCTGGCTGTCAGGCATCTGGCCTGATGGCCTGGGAGGCCGATCCGACGCAAATGCCCAAGTCGTTTCAGATGGGCATTGCGGCTCGAAATGGAGTGACGGCCGCGATTCTGGCCCAGGCCGGCTTTGCCGGGCCGCCAGCGATCTTTGAGGGACGCTACAATGCCACCGAAGCGTTCTCGGATAAACCGGCGCTGGAACTTTTGACGGAAGAGTTGGGCCTCCGCTACGAGATCACCCTCACCGGACTCAAGCTCTATCCCATGTGCCGATTCTTGCACGCCTCCCTCGACGCCTTCTTCGAGATTCAGAAGAAGGAGCAGTTAAAACCGGACAACATCGAAGAGATCACCATCAAGATGCCCCACGCGGGGGTTCCGATCGTTGACAACAACGAGCTTCGGTCACACAGCGCCCAGTACGTTCTGTCCATAGCCGCCGTACGCGGGGGGTTACGAGTGGAGGACATTTACCGCGATGAGCGCAGCGATCCAGCAATTGCCTCGATGATGAAGAGAGTGCGAGTCTCAGGCGACCCTCTGCTGGATGCCGACGCTGCGGGGCGATTTTCGGAACCCGCCGTAGTAGAAATCGGCACCAAAGATGGCAAAGTATACACCGCGCGGGCGGATGCCGCCAGCGGCGATCCTGAGAAAGCGTTGAACTGGAACGATATCGTCAAAAAGTTCGAGCGCCTGGCCAGCCCGGTGGCTGGAGCCGACAGGGTAGCCAGGATAAAAGCGCTGGTAGGGGAACTGGATGCGCTCGACGATATGTCTGAGCTAGGCGCTCTGATTCAAGCCTAGCTTTCTCACCTATATCTCGGCCAAGAGCGACGTCCTACCTTATCTGATGCAAAGGAGAAAGGAAAAGATATAGATGAATGGTGCGCAAGCCCTGGTAGAAATGCTGATTCGATATGACACAGAGGTGGTGTTCGGGTTGCCTGGCGACACTACCGTAGGTTTATACGATGCACTACATGCCGAGTCCAGGCGCATCGCTCACGTGATGGCACGCGACGAGCGTTCGGCGGCTTTCATGGCCGATGTGTACGCGCGGCTCACCGGCAAACCGGGCATCTGTGAGGGGCCCAGCGGCGGCGGGGCGACGTACATGCTGCCGGGGGTTACGGAAGCACACGGCTCGTCGGTGGCATTGATCGCCCTGACAACCGACAATCCCATCAGCTACGAAGCTCAGGGCGCTCTCACCGCCCTCGATCAGTCACAGCTCTTCTCGTCGGTGACCAAGTGGACCGCGCTCCCCAAACGCGCCGAAATGTTGCCCAGATTTGTAAGACGCGCCTTTCGCCTGGCAACCAGCGGTCGTCCCGGCGCAGTACATTTAACGCTGCCCAAAGACGTGCTGGCTGAAGAAATCACTACGGCCGTAGACATGCACGCGGAGGATGCCTGCAAGTCCTGGCCTTCCCACCGCACCCGACCAACTCCCGATGCGGTCAGCCGCGCCGCGCATAAACTGCTGCACGCCAGGCAGCCCGTCATCGTGGCAGGGGGCGGGTTGGTGTCGTCAGGGGCACATGCGGAGCTACGGGCCGTTTCCCAACTCCTGAACGCTCCTGTGGCCACCACCATCAACGGCAAGGGAGCACTGGCCGAAACGTTGCCGCTGAGTCTCGGCGTTATTGGCGCCAATGGTGGCCGCCCTTATGCGGCTCAGATCGTCCAGGAAGCGGACCTGGTGCTGTTCGTCGGATGCAAGGTGAACTATGTAGACACCGACAACTGGCGAGTTCCACCTCTGGCCGACCCTCCTACGCTACTCCAGATCGACGTTGACCCTTCCGAAATTGGGAATAACTACCCGGTAGATGAAGGGATGTGCGGCGATGCGAAGCTGGCCCTCGCAGACCTGCTCGAAGCCCTGAAGGAGAGGTGTAAAGCGCCGATAGATAGGGGCCCCTGGCTCGACCACGTAGCGCAGTTGAAGGCGGCCTGGCAGTCTCAGACAAAGAGCTCCGCATCGAGTTCTCAGAGTCCGATCATGCCCCAACGGGTGATCGGCGAACTTCAGAAGGCACTTCCAGAAGAAACGATCGTTATTTGCGATCCTGGCACCCCGACGCCCTACGTAGCAGCAGAGTGGGAATTACGACAACCAGGGCGATGGGCCATCTCACCACGAGCCCAGGGCGGATTGGGCTATGCCATCCCAGGTGTGGTGGGGGCACGCCTGGCCAGGCCAGAGCTACCCGTAGTGGGATTGTGTGGAGATGGTTCGTTTGCAATGTCCGCTGGCGACCTGGCGACCGTCACGCGCGTGGGGGGGCCTACGATCTTGATTCTATTTAACAACGGGTGTTACGGCTGGATAAAGGCCCTCCAGAAGCTACACCACGGTGGCAGGTACTTCTCGGTGGACTTCCGTGAGCCACTGAACTACGTGCAAGTGGCCGCAGGGTTTGGTTTGCGTGGCATCCAGGTCAGCGATCCAGACAAAATTGGCCTGGCTCTGAAAGAGGCCTTGAGCTACGGCGGCCCATTCTTCATCGAGTTGATCGCGGCCTCAGAACACGAGGTGATACCGCCGGTGGCCCCCTGGCAACGCCTGGCAGAAGGCCAGACGACTGCCGAGGGCTAAATGTGAGAGCGACGTCCGCGCCCGAAGGATGTCAGGAAGGCGGCTGAGCCCCGTGGGCCTGAGCGTTTAAGGCCCTTCTAAGAGCGTAATGGTAAGCCTCGTTCTGAGCGTCGAGGTTAAGGGCCTGCTGAATTTCGTAAAGGGCCTTCTCGATCAGCCCGGCTCGCATATATGCCTCGCAGGCGTACCAGTAATACCTGGCCTGGCACCTGGGATCGTCGATATCGTCGTAGGTGGCTGCCTCCCTGAACTTATCTACCGCCTGCTCGCAAAACTCCTCCCCCTGGAGAATAAAGGTTTCACCGATCAGACGATGGAGGGCGGGAGAGGTTGGGCGGAGGGCCAAAGCCCGGTCATAGGTCTCTCTGGCCTGATCGTAATCCCCCAGAGTGGCGTAGAGCTGGCCCAGACATTCCAGGCTGTCCACGTCGTGTTCGTTTATCTCCAGGGCAGTGCGGTACAAATCCAAAGCCTGCTGATAGTTGCCTCGCCGCACCCAATTCCCGGCCAGACGGCGGATGACACACGTGTTTTGAGGGGCCAGACGATAAGCATGTTGGTATCTGGAAATGGCCCGCAAATCCTGTCCCCTCCTCTCCTCCCGCTCTCCTTCGGCGATCAGTTTGGTGATCTCCAGAAGACTTAAAATCTCGGCTACCAAAAATTGCTTCAACTCTTCCTGACCATCGCCACGTTCCAACCTGCGGCGTAACTCGGAATAGCCGACCTGAAGTGACCACACCTGCACCGTCAGGCCCAGCGAACTCTCCAAAGAGTTAAGCCGCCTGGCAAGACCCTCCCGAATCTCCTCCTGGCTTATCCCATCGAAGACGGTTCCTTCATTTAAGCCCTCATTGAAAATGATAAATTCGTGTTCGTGTTCGGGATGGCCGAAAACCTTCGCCCTCTCCAGGTGGCATTCCTGGCGGCAGTAGCGATAGGCCACCGTTTTCAGCTTCTCCATCGCCCAGGAAGCTACGGCCTGTGATCCAGGCATAACTCCCTTCCACTCGGCGCTGACCGTCACGATCAGAAGACTATAATCCTGGAGAGCCCTGGGCGCCAGGTCGAGTTCAGCCACCACCTGCCCCAGACAGGCGACGAAATCCTGCCAGGTCAGTGGGTGCGGAGTCTCGTCGGCGGCGATTGTGGTGCTTTTTTCATGCGTTTTCTGCACCAGTTTTTCCCTGGCGATCGCTTCCCCGACGACAGCCCCCAGCACGCAGAACAACCTGAACTGCGAGGGAGCAAAGCCATCCTGCCCCGGCTCGAGAGATTTTCTGGTCCCCAGGTATATCACGCCGTTGACCTGTCCGCCCGCGAAGGTAGGCACCGCCAGCGCAGCGGTGGCCCTTTCCTCGAATTGATTGGCAATGCGCGGGTCTTCAACGCCCTCCGTCCTCTGCACCACGATTTCCTGCCCATTTTCAAAAGCCCAACCGGACAACAGCCGACCGCTGGTGATAGATAGAGTGGGATTAAGGGGTATAGGGAAATTCGGGCTGACTGCTTTGAGCTCCAGGTTGCCGGTCTGGTAGGGAGGGCCGTATATCAGACAATACAAAGCGGGATAAACGACACTGATGAGACGGGCGATGGCTGAAAGAAAAGTGCCTTGCATATACTGACTACGATTATCCGCCGGACTGACCTCCAACGGCTGCGAAGCAGAGACAGCCGCCTCCTTCAGACCAAAGCAGAAATCCACAAGGGCCTCGATGAAATCCCAATCCTCAAACGCGTCCAGGTGAGCGCCAACCTGGGCCTCAAAATCGACCTCATGGCCGACAGGCAGGCCCACAAATAGATAATAGCGTGGAGCGCTTATCCTGTAGAAGTCCTCCTGAGCGGGGTCCAGATCGGTGGGGGTCATAACGATCTCTCGTTCGGCGCTGAGCAGACTTTTAATAGAGGGTTCGGACAGCAAAACCGAGGCCGCTTCAGCCTTCGTCAGCCTGACCACCCGGCCCTGAGATTCGCTAGATCTCCTTTCTTCTTGAGCGGAGGCAGTCCTTCTGGAAACGGCCAACAGAGCATTAAGGGGCAGCTCGCGCTGACAGAGACGATATATGGCCGTATATAACAACCTGGCCTGACAATAATTCGAGGCCCTGGCTAATTGGCTGAGTGGAAAGCCAGGTCCACGGGCCTGCTGTTTCCACTGAATCAACAGCGCCCTGAGCGCGGCCACAGACAAATCGTCCCTGGTCTCTTCCAACTCTTTCACCACCAAAGCCTCGACCAGATTAGCAAACTCAAATTCGCGGAACACTTTCTTGCCCCGCTGAATAGCACGGGGCGAGAGAAGCCCGATTTTTATCCGATAGTCGAGTTCATGATATTGCCAGCCGGTAAGGTCCAGCACCGCTCTGGCTCCGTAGCTTTGGCCGGGAGAAAAACCCTTTTCCAGAAGCGTCTGGGTCGCTCTTTCATAGAACCTGTGGAACAGAGCCTTATCCAGCACGTCTGACCCCTTCTTGCCAGCATCCCACTCAATCGTAGTCTTTTCTTTCAACTCTGTCATAACCATCCCCTCTCTTTTCTCCAAGGCAAATCGTTCCAGCCAGGTACCATTAGTATACCAGAAATCTGAAATTTGTCAACATCTTATCATAGAAGACTGTACCACAAATGGTAATTCAGAGGTAAATATGAGCCAGGAGATTTGTGTGAGAGGATGGCTATTGACAAAATTAATTTTTTATGATATAATGCAAGTTGCGATCCTGAAAGCAAACTAGATTATTGCCACATGCTAAATCAAATCCTTAAAAATAATTTTTTCTGGATGGGGGGCGCATGGCATATTTAGTCGAGTTTTGGAGATCTAAATCTGACTGGCACCAGTTACCTAAAGAAAAGCGAGAAAGCATGATTGTGAAGTGGAACTCCCTCCTCTTATCCCTGCCCAACGTAGACAAGGCCAAACCAGGACTTAAATGGTGCTGCTTCAACCAATTTACAGCCCCTTTTGACCTACTCATCCTTAGCATATGCGAAGAGTACGATCTGGCCAAACCAGGCGTTGACATACCCCAATGTAGCTGGCCCCTATATTTTGAGAAAGTGGCCTTCACCATCAGTAATCTCACCGCCGAAGAATACGTCCGAGAGCTCCGCCTCGAGTAAGACACACAAACAGCGTGCACTGGTTCACAGCGATGAAAGTGCCCCCAGGGTATACTATACAGGCCATGAGTAGCAGGCCAGGCGCCGGCCCTGTCGTGCCAGCCCGCGCACTTGCTTTAGAACATATTTTCTGAAATTTTTTACCAAATCTTAACCTGATCTTAACCTGATAATAACCTTTGTGTAGTATAATATTAGGGAGGAAGCAAGTTCGCAAATGACCAGGGAAAAGTCAATAAGGGCAGAAGTACGACCCGCCCTCACAATTGAATTCTCCTTTACCTCCCTTTTAATAATCCGCCTCCCATATCGATAGGGAGGCGGATTGTTTTTACCTGACCCTCACCCGGCCTAATAGCACGCGGTCCTCCCCGCTTTCGCCCAGGACGGGCAGCCTCGCCCCGCCGATTGAGTCGTACAGCCCAACCTCGATGAGGTATTCACCCGGCGGCGCGTCGGGGCTGATTTCCAGCCGGTAGTGGTCGGCGATGATTTCGCCCTTTACCCAGCCGGTGGTAGGGAGCATCGGCGGGCGATCCCGCTGGCCCCAGATCCGGCCCGAAGAGTCCAGCAAATGCACAAACACGGTGTAACTTACGTCCACTTCGTTTAGCGCCCGCCAGTAAAGCCGCAAATTCAAGGTCTGGCCCGCTTTCAACTGCGTCTCCGCTGCTTCGTAGCCCAAAAGCTCCGCCACGCCGCCCAGGTTGGCCCGCACGGGGTGGGCGATAGGCGGCGGCTCGAAGTTTCTGGCCCGCTCCTGCACCGTGACCGTGCCCAGCGTAGCCCGGCCTTTTTCCTCCTCCCAGGTGCCTGGCACTTCCAAAGTGCTGGGCACCTTTAGCAAGGCCACCGCCAACTGGTAATCTCCACCCGGCACGCGCCCGCTGACGGCCATCTTCTGCCGGTCGCGCACGATTTCCCCTTTCTGCCAGGCGGTGGTTGGATAACGGGGCCGGTTGAGCTTTTCGGCCCACACCCGGCCCGACCCGTCCAGCAGGCGCAGGGCTACGGTATAGTCGCCCTTTACGTCAACTTCCGCTCGCCAATACAGGACCGGCGCCAGTACCTCGCCGGGTTGAACCTCGCCGCCCTCGAAGTCGTGGCCCAGCAAGACGATCTCGTCTCCCATTTTCTGCTCCAGGGCGTGCTGCATCGCCAGGTCGTCTGTGCGCGGGAAGACTTTGGGCCTGACCACCAACACCCGGCCCAGGGCCAGGTCCGGGCCTCTTCCGGCCTCGCCAACCGCTTCCAGGGTGCGGCCCGTCTGGAAAGAATACAGCCCGGCACGCAAAACGTACTCTCCCGGCGGAGTGCCCGGCAAAACCTCCAGGTCGTACTCGTCAACGACGAACGTGCCCGGCTGCCAGCGGTCTGTGGCCCAGTAACCCATCACCGGCAGGCGGTCCACCTGGCCCCAGAGGTGGCCTTCTTCGTCTGCCAGCCGCAGGTAGACGTTGTAACTTTCGCCCATCTCGGCCAAAGCCCGCCAGTAAAGCGTCACGTGACACTCCCCGCCCGACTCTACCCTGGCCGGACGCAACTCGTAGCCCAGAAGTTGCGCCTGTCCGCCGAAGGTGCCGCTTACGGGGTGCGCTATCTGCGTTGGCGGCTCGAAACCGACCACCGGCCCCCGGTAAATCCAGGCGTAGTCTATCCCGGCCAGGCGCACCACGTGCTCAGCCCGGCGCCGCTGGAAATAGTCCACCAGCCCGGCCAGGGGCAGGCGGCGTTGGGTCTGGTTGACGTAGAAAACGGCGTAGTCCGCGCCCAGGGTTGGTTCGGCATCGAACAGGTCTACCGTCTGCCCCCGGAAGAAGGGCTTAAACTGGCGGCTGTACCAGACGGCCACCTCCAGCCTTTCGGGGTCTGGTTTGGCGTTCAGGTAGCGGGCCGCCTCGTCCAGACCTTCGCCCCAACCGACCAACAGCGCCCAGGGAGCCAGCCGCCCACCGCCAACCAGCGGATCGTAGTAAGTGATGTAGTACGGGAAATGCAGCAGGGCAAAAGCGGCCTGCAACGCCAGGCAGACCGAGCCACAGAGTACACAGAGAACACGAAGAGATTTGGTCTTAACCTCCATGAACTCCGTGCCCGCTGTGACTATAGATTTAAACCTTGAACACACAACCCGAAACAGATTACACAACCCGAAAGCGGCCAGCACGTCCACGGCCGGGAAAATGGGCAAGAGGTAGCGGTCGCCTTTTTTGTGTCCCACCGTCACCAGCAGGGCAAAACCGGCAGCGTAGAGCAGCAGAGCCAGCGCCGCCCTTCGCCTTTCCCCCACCTGGCCTCTGGCCCAGGCGAACGCCAGGGCTGCCAGGCCCAACAAAACCGGCGGCGTGCTCCTGAAAAGAAAGCTCACCGGGTAGAAAAGCGGGCCGGGGTCGGCCCTGGCCTGGCCGAAGAGAAAGGTGCCTTTGGCGTGCGGAGCGAGAGTAGCAGTGCTGGCAATGTCCCACACCGCTTTGATCGTCCCTAAAGGATCAACCCACAGCGCCGGCCATAGAGCCAGCACTACCAGAGCCGCCACCAGGCTCCAGATCACGAACTGGCGAACGGCCCCGCGCCTCTGGTGAAGCAAAGCCGCCACGCCCCAGAAGGGCAGGAGAAAAGCGGCGGTTGATTTGGTCAAAAAGGCCAGCCCTGCGCACAGCCCCGAAAGCACCAGGTAAAACAACGAACGCCACAACGAACGCCGCCCGTCAGCCTGCCTCCCGAAATGAACGAGCAGACTCAAAGCCGAAACGATCATGAAGGTTGCCACCAGCGCATCGTGATGAATGAAGCGCGAATGGGCCAGGTAAAAAGGGTCGAAGGCCAGCAGGATGGCGGCCACCAACCCAACCCCGGCTCCGAAAAGCCTCCGGCTCAGCCAGTAAACGGCCACCACGCACAAAGCGGCCAGCAAAACGGTGGGCAACCGCACGGCAGGCATCAACTCCGGCGGGGCGGGATAGGGGATGGAATCCAGAAACTCCGCCAGGGGCAAACCGCGCCGCCAGGCATAAAGCGCCAGCCCGATCGCTCCTGTCCAGCGGGTGGTCACGGCTGGCGCGGCCCAACCCGGAAAGCTGGCCGCCAGGTCTCCCCGAAGCAAAGCGGCCAGGAATTGGCTGGACCACTTCACCCAGTCCAACTCGTCGCCGGTCAGAAAATGGTCCAGGGCCAGCGCCCGCGGCCCGAAGGCCAGCAGGAACAAAACGGCCACCAACGCGGCTTCGCGCCCCCAATTGCTTCCCAGGTGCCTGGCACTTTGGAAGTGCCAGGCACCTGATCGTCGCTCGCTAGTGTGGCTCAAACGTGATCTCTCCCAGAAAAACCCGATCGTTCCCGTCCCCATCCAGCACGGGCAGCCAGGCGAACCGCTCCCGCCAGACCACCACCAGCGGGCAATCGTAGGCGGCGGTCAGCTCGATCAGGCGCTCGTCGGTCTGGAAGCCGGAGCGAATAGCCACGACCGACACATCCCCGAAAGGCGGCGGTACGAGCCGCCCGGCCCGGAAAAGCAGCATCAAATCGTCGCTGACCACGAAATCCCCGGCCTCGGTCGTCTGTTGGATGAACTCCACGGCGGCCAGTTCCCGGCCTCCCGGCGGGCTGGCTGTGCGAGCGTTGTTTTCGGCGACGTGGCCCGGCACCTGGGCCAGATAAAAGAGGCACGTCCCCAGGCCCGGCGGGCGAGCAGACTCACCACAAGCAGCAAAAGCACCGCCCAGCCCAGGATCATCGCCCTGGCCGCTACCACGTACGTGCCCAGCACCTTGAAGACAGCCGCGATGGAAACGATGAAAAGCGGCGGCGGCGTGACCCGCACCTGATCGTACAGCCGATAGCCGACACTCACCAGGGCGCCCCACATCAGGTAAGCGCCCTCGTCGTAGCCCTGGGCGAAGCTGTCCAGATTATACAGCCGCCACAGCAGGGAGAGGGCCAGCACGCCCGCCAGAACCGGCCAGCTCCAACCTCCAACTCCCAACTTCCAACCCCTAATCTCCAATCTCCACCTCTCCCAGTATGATCCGGTCGTCCTGGGCTTCGCCCAAAACGGGCAGCCGCTCCCCGCTGAAAACGTCGTACAGGCCGACGGCCAGGGTATAGCGGCCCGCCGCAGGAGCCATCACCTCCCGCCCGTCAACGACCACCTCGCCGACCGCCCAGCCGGTAGTCGGCAGTGGGGGCGGACCGTCCTGCTGGGCCTGAATTTGCCCGTCTTCGTCCAGGAGGTGCACGAAGACGGTGTAAGCGGTTTCCATTTCGGAGAGAGCCCGCCAGTAAAGCGTCAACTGCAAAGTCCCTGCCGGTTGCACCTCCAGGTCGTAGCCCAATAGCTCGACCAGGTTTCCCAGGTTGACTTTCAGCGGATGTGGCATAGCGGGCGCTTCGTAAAGCCTCTCCCGGCTACGCACTTCCACCCGACCCAAAGCGACAGGCTCAGACCTTTCCCCCGTCCGACCGTCCGCCAGGGCGAGCATCAGGCGGTACACCCCGCCGGGCACGCCGCCCGACACCAGGAAATCCCGCACGTCGCGCCCGATTTCCCCTTTCTGGCCGGGGAGGGTGGGGCGTTCCTGCCGGTCGCCCCACGACTGGCCCTCCTCGTCCTCCAGCCACAGCGCAAGCAGGTAGTCCCCTTTCACCTCGCGACTGGCCCGCCAGTAAAGGGTCAGCGGCAAACGCTGGCCGGAGGAGGCTGAACCGCCCTCGAAGTCGTAGCCCAGCAGTTCGATCTCGGCATTCAGGCTGCTTTCCGACCGGCGCTGCATGGACAACTCTCCCAGCGTGGGTGGGGCGGGCGGCTTCGTGACCGTCACCATTCCCGGCGTAAGCCCCCCGCCGAAGCCGGGCCGCGCTCCCCCGTGAAGGGCGGAAACCTCCAGCACCCGCCCGCTACCGTTCGCCGTTTGGAGCGCGTAAAGCCCTACCTCCAACTGGTACTCTCCCGGCGGAGTGCCGGGCGGAATGAGCAACGCGTACTCGTCGGTTACGAACATGCCCGCCCGCCAGTTCAGGGTGCGCCAGAGCCCCAGCACCGGCCAGCGGTCCTGTCTGGCCCAGATGCGTCCCTGTTCATCCACCAGCCGCAGGTAGACGTGATAATCTTCCCCCAGGTCTGCCAGGCAGCGCCAGTACAGGGTCAGAGGCAATTTCTGGCCGCAGGCGGCCGGCTCCAGGTCGTAGCCGGAAAGCTCCACCTGCCCGCCGAAAACGCCGCCCGACTGGTAGCCAGCGGCCGGCCCCGGCCCAAAGCCGTAAATCGGCCCCCGGTACAGCCAGGCGTAATCGATGCCCTTCGCCCGCACCACGTATTCGGGCCGCCGCAGACCGAAATATTCGAGCAACTCCTCGCCCGGATAGCCGCGCTGAAGCTGGTTGAGGTAGAAAACGGTGTAGTCGGCTTTTAAAGCCGCGCCCTCTTCGGCCAGACCCACCACCCGCCCCCGGAAAAAAGCGGCCAACTGGCGGCTGAACCAGGAAGCGGCCACCAGTCCGCCGTCGTTCTCGTTCAGGTAGCGGCCCGCCTCGTCCAGCCCCTCGCCCCAGCCGACCAGCAAAGCCTGCCGCGCCAGGTGCGCCCCGCCTATAGCCGGGTTGTAGTAGCTCAGGTAATAGGGGTGATGAGGCAGGCTGAGGCCGACCTGCGCCAACACGCAGCCAACGGCGAACCACCGCCCCAATCTCCCGCGAGTCGAGCGCCTGGCCGCAGCCTCGAACAATCCATAAAGTCCCCATCCGGCCAGCAGGTCCAGCGTGGGGAAAACGGCCAACAGGTAACGGTCGAACTTCTTGGCGCCGAGCGAAATGAAAACGGCGAAAAGCAGGGCGTACACTGCCAAAACGCCCGCCCCCCATCCAGGTGCCTGGCACCTTCTTTCCCTTCGCCAGGCGAACAAAGCGCCCACCAGCCCCAGCAAAACCGGCGGGGTGGCCCGAAATAGAAAAACGAGCGGATAAAACCCAAAGCCGGGGTCGCTCACCACCCGGCCCAGGAAATACTGCCGATGGCCGGCTTCGGCCAGTTCGAGCGAGCCGCCCAAAGTCAGCCGCAAAGCATCCAGCGGCCTGACCCACATGGCGGGCCAGGCCAGCCCCACCGCCAGAGCCATCGCCCCCCCGAAAACGGCCAGGCTCTTCATCTTCAATTTCAACGTCCGTTTCCGCCCCGCGATCAACAACGCCCCACAACCGAAAGGCAGCAGAAACAAAGCCGAAGCCTTGCTCAAAAAGGCCAATCCAGCCATGACTCCCGACAGAGCAGGCCAGAATGCCCCCCTTTCTCCATTGCCATCATCATTTCGCCAATAGACGGCCAGGCTCAAAACGGAAACGGTGGCGAAAGTGGTGGCTAACGCGTCGTGATGCAGGATGCGCGAGTGGGCCAGGTAAAAAGGATCGAAAGCGGCCAGCAATGCGCCCAGCAGCGCCGCTTTTTCTCCGACCAGCAACCGCCCCAGCCCGTAGAGCGAAGCCACTCCCAGCGCACTCAGCAAAGCGACAGGCAGCCGCATGGCGGCCAGCGTTGCCGGGTTCGCCGCCTGCGAAAAATCCCAGCCCGTCAGGAGCAGCCCAAAAGCGCCGCTCCACATGGTGGTCACGCCGGGGTGAGCGGTTTGGGCGGTATCGAACCAGCGCCCTTCCTGCAAAGCGGCCAGGAACAGGGCAGAACGATCCGCCCAGTTCGGTTCGTCCCCGGCCACGAAAGCCGAAAGCCCTGCCAGACGCGGCACAAGGGCTACCAGGAAAACGAAACACAAATAAGCGAAGGGGCGAAGGCTGCTATTGGCAACTGGCTTACCTCCATTCACATTTTCACTCAATGATTGTCACCTCTTGCAAAAAGACGCTGTTGCCCTGCGGGTTTCCGGCCTGGTCGAAAACTTCCAGGCGTGGGCCACTTTCGGGGTCGTAAAGCCCGGCCAGCAGGGGATAGCGGCCAGGCGGGGTATCGGCCCCGACCGGCACCCGGTAACGCTCGCTCACGGGGTAGCCGGGCCGCCAGTCCGACGTCCGGTAAAAGCCGCATAGGGGCAACCCATCCCGCTGGCCCCAAATACGTTCGTCGTTGCGCTCGTCTTCCAGGTGGATGAAAACGCTGTAATCGTCCCCCACAGCGGTCAGCGCTTCCCAGTAAAGGGTCAGCACCAGGCTCTCGCCAGGCTGCACCTCCTCGCGCTCCAGATCGTAGCCCAGCAGGCGGATACGATGGCCCAGGTCGGCAGCCAGCGGATGAGCAGGGGCCGGCCGCCGAGCGACGACCTCCGGCCTCGTGCCCCGATCAAAGGCGGCTTCCGCCTCCTGCGCCTCATAGGTTATCGAGGAGGCTTCACCATACCGCTGTGCCTCATGCCAGCGGTAAAGGCGCAGTTCGGGCCTGCCGTCCACCGCAACCATGCCGGCCGGCACGTAGCCTTCGGGCAGGGAGACTCCGAGCCGGTCGTCTCGCACCCGCCCGGCCATGACGTAGTATTCAGCGTCAGGGCAATAGGAACGTATGGCGTCCCGCACGTACCAGGTCGTGATCTCGCCCTCCTCGTTGCTGCCGTAATCGCCCCGCAGGACCCCGTCGGCGTAAAGCTGCCCGACGGCCTTCCACCCGGCTCGATAGGGGAAACCAAAGAACGCGGCGGGAGGCAGGCGGCGATAAGCCGTCCAGTAGAAGGGGCTCTTGTGGGCCGGGTAGGTCCAGATGTATTCCGGCTCGCACTGGATAAAGGCCAGGTAGATGTACCCGGCGAAGACCAGGTACAACAGGGCCGCCACGCTCGTAGTAACGATTTTAATCGCTGTCCTCGTGGATGGACGACTGAAGTCGTCACTACGAATCTGCCAGACATCATCCAGTCCCAGTCCGGCCACGAGCATCCAGGCCGGGAAAAAGGTGTAAACGTGGGTCAGCGGATGCGCCACCAGGAAGGTGTAGAGCACGAAAGGCACAGCAAACCAGATCAGGCAGGCCATCCACTCCACCGAAAAGAAGGACGCCCGGCCAGCCCTCAGACGCTTAACCACCGCCCAGACCAGGGCCAGAACGATGAAAACAAAGTAGTAAGTCGAATTGTAGACGGTGCTCTGCAAAAAAGTAAAGCCCAGATTGTTATGTAAAATCCCGCCCCCCAGACGCCGACCTACCAGATAGCGGTAAGTGGTGGCCGCCTGGGGATCGAGCCAGAAGGGGAGATAGAAAAGGCCGCTCAAAACCAGAAACACGGCCAATGATAAGACGTACCCCCGAAGCCCAACGCCAACGCTTTCCACCTTCCACTGTTTCCAGCTTCTCCAGGCCAGGTAAAGGATGGCGGGCAACACCAGCACGGCGTCGTAGTGGGCCAAAAGACCACAGGCCGCAAACAACGCCCCAAGAACTTGATAACGCCCGGTCCCGTCGGCGTAGAAACGATAATAACAGAAAAGGGCCAGGCCCATCATCAGGAAAACCAGGCTTTGATATTGCACGATGCGGCCGAAGCCCACAAAATAGCCGTTGATGGCGGCCAGGAACGCGGCCAGCAGCCCCACACGCGGGCTGAACATTCGCCGCCCCAGGAGATAGATTGTACCTACCGCCAGCAGACCAGCCAGGGCGAAGGGAAAACGGGCTCCTGCCTCGTCGATCCTGCCCGTGAGAAGCCAGAAGGCAGCAGGGAGCAGAATCTCGGCCGGGCCTTTGCCGTGGGCGAAAAGGGCATCGTCCCAGCCCTCGACGACCTGGGCGGCTCGCAACATAACCAGGGCCTCGTCCCCCTGGAACTCGGAATAACCGAGGGAGGCGAAACGAAAGAACGAAGCTACAATCATAACCACCAAGAGCACGAAGGGCACAAAGCCTTTACCTCTATACTTCTGGTGTTCTTTGTGGTAAAAGGCTCTGGCGTGGATTTTGGGCACGGATTTCGCGGCCAGAGGAGCAAGGGTGAGCACGTCGCAGACGACGAGCAGCGAAACGGCGGTCATGCGGCCGGGCAGATAATGCAGAAGCAGAGTGCTCACCATCGAGAGGGCGTAACTGGCTCCACAGCCAAGCACAATCCTCTCTATCAGGTCGGTCTCTGCGGCCAGGGGGATAAGCTCCAGAAGAGCGAAACCGGGCAGGATGCAGAGCAAAAGGAGGGCGCCCGCGTAACGCAAGGGCCAAAAATCAAGGGCCAACAGAACCACGTTGGCCGCGACCAGAGCCAGGACGAGCCAGAAACGCCCTCCCGGCCTCCAGCGCCGACCATCGCCTTCCGACCGCACGTTACTTCCCCCGATTCCCATTCCTGCCATTGGAATGTGATTTTATCACTTTTCCCCAAATCTTTCAACCTGCACCGGGCCAAGCAGAACACGGTCTCTCCCGTCCACACTCAGCCGTTGGCCGCTCCTGGCTTCGTACAGGCCCACCTCGACGGTATATTCCCCGGCCGGGGCATCGGGCTGGACGGCGATCTCATATACATCCTGGATAAACTCGCCCTCTAGCCACAGACCGGTGGGCGCAGTGCCCCGGACAGGTGGGTTGTCCTTGCCTCCGAAAACTCGCCCCTCCTCGTCGAGCAGGTGGGTGAAGACGGTGTAATCCTCTTCTATCTTAGCCAGGGCCTGCCAGTAGAGGGTCAGGCGCAGGGTATCGCCGGCCTTGACCCTGGCCGCTAGATCGCAGCCCACCAGGCGCACCACTCCGCCCAGGTCGATCCCCACCTCGCGCTGCACCTTCGGCCTGGCGAAAACCCGCCGGGCTTCGATGCCTCTGGGCATCCCGCACCGTTTGCCAAATTCCAGCAGCCTCAGCACTGTGCCGTCAGCCATCAGCCTGGGGGCCAGGTCCGTCTCCCGCACCTGGGGCTTCAGGCGGCGGCCTATCTCCCAGGGATCGGGCCCATCCACCACGCCCAGGGCAATGCCGTAACGGGCCCGGTCGCGGGTCCACCAGGACAGGGTGTTGGCTACCACGCGCACCGTTTCCCCCGGCTGCCAATGACTGGTCGGGTGCCAGACCGTCACCGGCTGAGGCTGGTCGGTGCTGCCCGTGACGTTCCCTGCCTCGTCCAGCAGGTAGAGGGAGATCAGATAATCCCGCTCCACCTCCCGCAAGGCCGTCCAGTACAGGTTAAAGCTCACTTCCTCCTCACGGTTATAGAGAACGTCGAAGCCCAGGAAACGCAACAGCGAACGTTCGTTGTTAAGTTCGCTGTTAAGTTCGCTGTTGGAGCCGAAATCGACCGTCATGGGGTACTGGATAGCGGGGTTATCCACCGTGACGAAGCTGTAGAAGTCGTCGGACAAAGGCTTATGCGGCGCGCCCCGACGGAGCAAAATGTAACCGTCTTCGCTGGCTACCACTCCGAAATCCTCTCCCGTCTCGATCCAGTCCTGGAGGTAGCCGTGTACGTGGTCCTTGTTGGGCAGAGTGGATACATCCAGAAACACGTATTCTATGTCGTCGCGGTGGACGACCTGGTAGACCCGTCGGCGCTGGCTGACGTGGGGGTTGAGGTTGATCTGGGCGCTCAGGACGGCGTCCGGCGGGATCATGTCGATGAACTTCTGGGCCAGGCGGTGGTGAGCGGTGAGGGGCGGCCAGCGGAAAGGGGCGGCCAGCGGCGAGAACCCCCGACAGTAATGATATCCCAAACTGACCACCAGGACGAGGGCCAACAGGAGATAGATCAACCTCCGAGAATCGATTTTCAACCAGCGGCTCAAGGTTCCGCTCAGGGTTTCAAGGCCGTAAACGCCAGAGACCAGGATGAAGGGCACCAGGGGAGCCCCATAGTGAAACTCCTCCAGGCGGTGCATGAAAGCGTTTTCGCTGAGCAGGTTGACGGCCAGCGAGGGCAAGGCCAGGGCCAGGGTCAGAGGGCTTAACAGGGGCAGGAAGGCCAGGGGCAAAAGCAAGCCTTTCAGATAGTTCAGGGCGCCAGCCCTCGACAGTTGATCGACGATAACCCCCGGCCGGCCGACGATGGTTTTCAGCATCTCCCAGGGGGTATCGCCCAGGTAGGCGTAGCGCCTGAGGTGGATGTTAGCCCCCATCGGGCTGAAAGGGGGGGTGATGACAAAAACGGCCAGCCAGAACCACAGCCCCGCCCCCAGGACGGTCCACAATCCGGCCCGCCGCTCCCGCTGCACGACGATAATATATAATCCCAGCGCCGCCACCAGGAAACACATATCCTCCTTGCAACTCATGGTCAGGACGGCGAACAAGGCGAAAGGACGGTAAGCCCTCTTCTGCAAGAAATAGAAAGCAGCCAGCAGGCAGGGAGCAGCCAGGGTCACGGCGTGGAAGTCGAACAGGTTGGCCGCTTCCAGGGCGGGGAAAAGCAGATAGGCGGCGGCGAAGACCAGCCCGGCAAAGTCGCTCTTCAGCCTTTCCCTGGCCAGCAGAAAGGCGGGCCAGGCCCCCAGAGCCAATACCACCGTTTGCAGCACCAGCAGAGTCACCGGGCTGGAATAGAGTAGATAAGTCAAAGAGACGGGCAACAGGACAGGCTCAAAGTGCAACGCCAGGCGGCTCTCCAGGCCATCCATCTCGATGCCGTCCATGTTGGTGAAGCAGAAGAGGCAGCCATGCAGGGTGTTGTAGACCGTCTGATCGACGTTGCCCAGGTCGTAGCCGTGTGTTTCGAACACGGCGTGACGGTGGATGGACAGGGCGCTGAAGGTGGCGGCATAGAGGACGACCAGCAGCCAGAGGGCAGCCACAAAGAAGCGAGAAGAAGCCTGGGACTCAGAGTCCCAGGCTAAAAGCCGAAGCAAGCTGAAGCCTGCTATTTGAAAATATTTTAGAGTGCGCTTTAGCGCACCTGGGCTATCAGCCTGGAAGTTGACTTCCAGGCCATGGGCTGGAAGGAATGGCTTTTCACTCAATCGTCACCTCTTGCAACAGCACGCTGTTGCCCTGTGGATTCCCGGCCTGGTCGAGGACGTCGAGGCGTTGTCCGCTTTGCGGCTCGTATAGACCGACCAGCAGCGGGCAGCGGCCCGGCGGCGTTTCGGGGGAGATGGGCAACCAGCGGCGATCAACGATTACCGTGTCGGGCCGCCAGGCGTTGGTGGGGTAGTTGTGGCAGACGGGCACGCCGTCGCTCTGGCCCCAGACGCGGTCTGATTCCAGGTGGCTGAAGACGTAGTAGTTGATGCTCAGGCGTTTTTCGACCTGCCAGTAAAGCGTCAGCCGCAGGCTACCGCCCGGTTGGGCGCGGCTGGTATCCAGGGCGTAGCCCAGAAGCTGCACCTGGCTGGAAGGCCCTTGCAGCGTGATGTTCAAAGGGTGGTCGATAGCTATTCCGGCCACGTTTTGGGGGGTGGTGTGGCGGTCGAAGTCGGCCTCGTAGTCCTTTGCGGCGAGCAGGCCAAATTCGGCGCGGACCTGGGGGTGTCGGTAAATACGCAGCCTGGGGCGGCCCTCGACCGACACGGTGCCAGCCAGGGCATAGTCCTGCGGCCCATCGCCGATGGGCCGCTCATCCTGCACGTTTTCGGCTATCAGGTAATAGTCAGGGGCATGGTCGGGGCAGGCGCGGAATGCGCCGCGTGCGTACCAGAAGGTGATGATCTCCTCCTCGTTGCTCAGATAATCGTCCTGCAACGCCCCGGTGCGGTAAAGTTCGCCCACCGCTTTCCACCCGGCGCGGTAAGGAAAACCAAAATAGCCTGCCGGGGGCAACTCGTCGTAGACTGTCCAG
Source organism: uncultured Anaerolineales bacterium (assembly GCA_964646625.1). GTDB lineage: Bacteria > Chloroflexota > Anaerolineae > CAZYHC01 > CAZYHC01 > DAOULT01. The sequence goes on along the minus strand of CAZYHC010000007.1, from coordinate 89,566 downwards.
TAGAAGGCGTTTTTGTGGGCCGGGTAGGTGCGTTTGTATTCCGGGTCGTGCCAGACGAAAACCAGAAAAACGTACCAGGCAAAGATAACGTAGAGCACGACGAAAACCGCCCGCCCGGCCATAGCCCATTTAATCCTCCTCAACAGCCCATCAATCTGGTCCAGGGCCAGCCCGGCCAGCAGCGTCCAGGCCGGGAAAAGGGTGTAAACGTGGGTCAGCGGTTTGGCGACAATAAACAGGTAAAACACGGCAGGTACGGCCAGCCAGATGAAGCAGAGTTTCCGCCCCACGTCGAGCCTGAAAAAAGCGGCCACCACCGCCCAACCCAAAAGCAGGATCAAAAAGACCAGGTAGTAAGTCGAATTGTAAACCGTGCTCAGCACGAAAAAAGAAGGCAGGTTGTTGACGGGCAGTTTGTGGCCTAGCCTGGTGCCTCCCAGGTAGCCGTAGGTGGACGCAAACTCCTGGTCGGCCACGAAAGGCGGGTAAAAAAGCAGCGGCACGACCACCATAAGAAACAGACAAAGGGCCAGCCACTTTTTGCCCTCGGCCCACCGCCCGGCCAGCAGGTAAAACGCCGCCGGCAGGGTCAGCACGGCGTCATAGTGGGCCAACAGGCCGAAGCCCAGAAACAGCCCGCTCAACAAGGCGTGCCCCCCGGCCCGGTCGGCACGGAAACGGTAAGCGCACCACAAAGCCAGAGCGCTCATAGCCAGCACCAGGCTTTGATACTGCACAATGCGCCCAAAGCCCACGAAGTAGCCGTTGACGGCCAAAAGCAAAGCAGCCAGCAAGCCCACCCACCGGTTGAAAAGCCGTTCGCCCAGCCCGTAAAGGGCCGCAACGCCCAAAAGCCCGGCCAGAGCGAAGGGCAGCCGCGCCCCAAACTCGTCTATCCACCCGGCCAGCAGCCATAAGCCGGTCGGCAAAAGTATTTCGGCGGGGCCTTTGCTGTGTGTGAACAGGGCGTGCTCCTCGCCCACGATGGCCTGGGCCGCCGTGAACATCACCACCGCCTCGTCGCCCTGGAATTCGGAATAGCCCAGGAAGACCAGGCGAGGCCAGGCCGCCATTACCAGCAAGACCACCAGCGACCAGTTAAAATTAAAAGACAGGCGGCTATCCCCTCCCAGGCGGGGACGGCCCATACTCAGGAGCAAGGGCACAAGGATAAGCAGGTCGCAGGCCAGCAGGATCGAGGCCATACTTATGGGGCCAGGCAGATAGTGCACAATCAGCGTAGCCAGCGACGAAAGAACGTAACTGAGGCCGCCACTGAGCGTCAGGCGCTCAAACCAACTGACCTCCCCGACCAGCTCCATGCGCTCCATCAGTTCCATAAAAGCCAGGCCGGGCAGGAAGAAGAGCAGCAGAACGGCGCTCAAATAGCGTAAAACCGAGAGCTCGGTGAGCGCTATGAAGGCATTAGCCGCCACCAGAACGGCCATAAGCCAGAGATGCTGGCGCTTCCCAAGAAGATACGTAAGAGAGCCCATCAACGCCGTTTTTGCCCCGTGAACCTGAAATCCACCGCCGAGCCCAGCAGGCTCTCATAGCCCAGGCCGGTGGTGAAGATCATGGCCAATTGCACGATGGTAGGCTCGGCGTGGTTCAACTGCACCTGACGATACACCACGGGCAGCAAAACCGCCCCGCTGATGGCGCTGATGATTAACGAACGAGGGGAGAAAAAGCAGCCTCCCCTCTGCAAGGACCTCAGATAGTTGTTGGCAATAATGCCAACCACCAGCGCCAGATAGATGTACAACTGCCACTCCGGGGTAAGACCGTAACCGACAGCGCCCTCCGGCAAAAACCTTATCGCCTGAGCGTTGGAGCCCACAGCCACCCCGCTCAGATCAAAGTAACCAAGTAACCAATCCATAGCAAAAAATCCTCCTTAAAAAGAATTGCGTATATCCTGCTACTCTTCGATAAAGTAGCGCATAATTGGTCGAGTCTCTGACCGCCGCAGTACTTCCACAAATCCCGCCCTGCGGAACGTGGACGCCAAACCAGTCCAGGCGAAAGGGGCAGGCATGTCGGGCTTCTTCGGCTCGATGGGATATCCTTCGACAATTTTTGCCCCTCGTTCCCTGGCGTATTCCACGGCGGCCCTCAACAACTCTGCTGTAACCCCTTTGCGTCTGAACGGCTTTGCCACAAAAAAGCAGACCACAGACCAAACGGGCTGGTCGTCCACCCTCTTCAGCGTCCGAGAGCGGTCCAAAACTGGAAAGTCTTCCCTGGGAGCCACCGAACACCAGCCGATGGGCTGACCCTCAGCATAGGCCAGAAGACCCGGAATTTCACCTGAATCCACTATTTCCTTGAAGGCTCTCCTGTTCTCCTCGCCTTTTTGCTTCTCGAATTGAGATCGCTTCACTCTCCACCACATACACCAGCAGCCGCCGCAAGCGCCTCGCTCGCCAAACAGCGCTTCGAGGTCTTGCCAGCGCTCTGGCGTCAGCAGGTGGAACTCCAGAGGGGGTAATGATGCCGCTTCGGAAGACATGGTTTTTCTCCTTCACAAAAGCATTTCAAGTTCTATTTCATCTCGAAGTGGGATCCCGTCTATGCCCACCAGGGGGATTTCTGGCTTTAGTCGGCGCGACTGTTCGAGCGCATTGCGGTGCACCGCCACCAGCAGAAACCCCCTTTTTTGATAGAAGCGTAAAGCCGCCAGGTTATCGTTGGTGGTTATGAGCCAGAGGCGCCTGCACCTTGCGGAAACGGCCACAGTTTTGACCGCGTTTATTAAAGCAGAGCCAATTCCTATCCCTTCTACCGGGCTATGAAGCGTGACAATTTCGCACTGGTCGCCATCTATGCGATACGTCGCCAACCCCACCGGTTTATTCTCCTGCACCGCCACGAAACCAGGCAACTCGTCGGCATCATGGATTCTGCCGCGCGTCACAACTTTCGTGGAACCCCAATGTTCTGCAAGGACACGAGCCACCCAATCGTGGTCGCCTTTATTTAACGGTCTAACTTGAAATGTTTTCGCCACCATGCCTCTCAGGGTCAGTTTCGGGTCGGTCAGTGATTCTTCAGTATAATTGGCAAGTAGGTGGGTGGCCTGCTATACGCCCCCCACACTGTGACTTCCGTGTGGCCCAGTCCACCACCGTGGCCCGCATCGTCGTAGGCCACGAAGAAGGGCACCTGGCCGGGCGGGTCCAGGCTGGCGTAGGCAAAACCGGCAAGTGTAGCGCCAGGCTCCCCTGGTGCGCTCGGAGGAGCGTAGAACCAGACCCAGTCTGGACTTTCGGGCCACGTGCTGTAGGTCCACCCTTCTGGAACGCTCGTCACGGTGTAAGGGGACGTGCCCTTGTAGCCGATGCGCAGAATCTCGACAGGCAGGTCACTGGTCGGGTCATTGATAATTTCGTAGCTGTAATTGTGCATCCCCCCACCTCCCCTGTCCGCATTTGATGGGACCGTCACGCTCATGTTCGGGCCGAGCACGAGCGTGGGGCTGATGGCGTGGTTTTTGGTGCCGCTGGTCACCAGGTCGAGTTCTGCGGTCGCCCAACCGGACGCCCCGATATCTCGACGGATTTCCAGGTGCAGGTGATTGCCGAAGGTGTTCGTGCACGCTGCCCCCATGCCGCCGATGATGCCGATGGGCGTGCCGGGCGTCACCGTCGTCGAGGCCGCAATGCCTGACATAATTCTTGAGAAGTGGGCATACAGGAAAAAGTTGTGGCTGGTCGAATCGCTAATCACAACGGTGTTGAAGTTGCGCAGCCATTCAGAGTTCGACGCGGTGGCAGCATAGTGGTGACCAGTAAAGGGATAGGTTACTTCCACATGGCCGGTGACGCCCGCCGTCACCGTCACCGGCAGCGACCGAGTGCCGGAGATCACGGCGATGTCCACGCCGGGGTGTGTCTCGTGATGGCCGTTGCGCACCCGCTCACAGTAGCCGGAGGTGAGGCGACCGCCTGGAACAAAATCGTCTACGTTAATGTCAAGGTGTTGCTGCAAGTTGATGTCCGGAACCGCCAACGCGAGCGCAAGCGCTAATAACAGTCCAAAGGTCATACCCAGAGCCAAAAGTAAGCGATACATGATTTACCTCCTTTCTACCCTTTTCTTTGCCCTTTGCGGGCGAATGGATCCGATACCTGAGCCGCTTACGCCGTGTTAGACGATGTGCCCCGATTCATTTTGTTTTTAGCCCAGGGACAAACAGTGAAACAATGAGAGCATACTTTCACATTGTCAAAATGGTGGCTGACACCCCTCTCGTATCGCTGCTTGAGCTTCAGGACGAACCTCGTGCAAAGCTCCCGGTTGTAGCCCCTGGCTGGAGCCTGGGACACGTCAAGGGCCTTTACAGGACAGACCTCAGCGCAAAGACTACAGCCCTCACAGGGCTCGAAATCCACCAATCTGTCCTTATCGGAAGGGGTCAACTCCGCTTCAGTGAGCAGCACACCTGCATAATAGTAGCACCCGAAATCAGGGTTCAAACAGACCCCAAAACGCCCGAAAACGCCCAGCCCTGCTTCGTATTGCGCCAGCCGATAGGAGAACGTGGGCTCGGAAGTGAGCCAAAACCCCCCAAAATTAGCTGCTCCCAGGCCAAACTCGTTAAAGAGATCGACCAACTCTCCCCGCCATCCTGCCACTTGGCGATATACCGGCTCGTTTGCAGCCCACCAAGACTGATCGGAAATATGGGTTTCTTCATCCACATGCAGGGGATGCTCCACGAACGGACAGCCGAAGACCACCACACTTTTGCACCGAGGCATCAGTTGTTTGGGATGCCATCCCGGCAGAGTGTGCTCAAAGCCATCGGCACTTGCTACGCCAAAGATGGGGATTCGTCTCCCCCGAACAAACTCCTCCAGAACGCCATCCATATCCACCATTTTCTGCCCCTCCAGGACGCCCCAGATTCTACGCCGCCATTATACCGCCATTTCCTCTTTTACGCAATAAACACCAGCCTGCGAATCATCCGCATCTGTGAAATCCGCGACCAGAATCCGTGTCCGCGTTTGCGCAAAGTGAGAAGTTGTGCTATAATAGCAACTGCAATCAATTGCAACAGCAAAGGAGCGCGACAATGGCCTGCGAGGAAATCTTCCTGAAACAACTCCGCGAGCGCGGCTTCCGGCTCACCCCCCAACGGGAGATGGTGTTGACGGTCATGCACCAGGTAGAGGGGCTGGCTACCGCCGAGGAGATTCACGACAGGGTTCAAACCCTAAGCTCCTGCGTGGACATCTCCACCATCTATCGAACCCTGGAGCTTCTCCAGGAGTTCCAACTGGTGGCCGTCATCGACCCGGGCGATGGGCAGCGTCGTTACGAACTCCTGGGGGTGCACGGCCCACATCTCCACCTCCTCTGCCGCTCCTGCGGTACGCTCATAGGGGTGGACCAGGGGGAAATCCAACCCCTCATCGACCATCTGGGGGCAGGCTACGGCTTCGAGGTAGACTCGGGCTCACTGACCATTCCGGGCCTGTGCCAGGAGTGTCAGGCTGACACGGATTAAGGTCACAGATTGCACGGATTATTTTGCACCGCTGAGGCCGCTGAGAGCGCCGAGAACGACGAACGTTCGTTGTTGAAATCTCAGCGCACTCCGCGTGCTCTGCGATGAGAAGGCACATCAACACGGATGAAAGAGATGAAAAATCAAAAGGAGGATTCCGAATAAAAATGGGAAAACGAATGCCTGTCCCGATCATTTTCACCCTGTTCGTTTTCAGCATGGCCCTGGCAGCCTGTGGCCCTGGCAAGGGGACGCTTCAGTTATACGCCAACGGCGAGGACTTTGTGCGGCAAGGTTTTGTCTCCAAAGACGGCTGGGCCATCACGTTTGATAAGGTGTACATCACCCTGGCAGAGGTGAAAAGCTACCAGGCTGACCCGCCGTACGATGCGCACCAGGGGGGCCAGGTCAGCGCCGGGAAAGAGGTCAGCCTGCCCGGCACCCATACCGTCGATCTGGCAGAGGGGGACGAGAACGCCGATCCGATCCTGGTCGGCGAAGTCAAAGACACCCCCGAAGGCCATTACAACGCTGTTCACTGGAAGATGGTCAAGGCGACCAGCGGCCCGGCCCAGGGGTACTCCCTGGCTATAACGGGCACCGCCGCGAAAGAGAGTGAAGAGGTCCAATTCACCATCAAGGTGGAAAACGAGTACGAATACACCTGCGGCGAGTTCGTGGGCGAGGAGCGCAAGGGGATTCTCAAGAAAGGCAGCACCGCCGAGCAGGAAATGACCTTCCACTTTGACCACATCTTCGGCGACGCCGAGACGCCCCTGGACGACGAGTTGAACCTGGGCGCCCCCGGCTTTGAGATGTTCGCCGCCATTGCCGAGGGAGGAGAGCTCGACGTAGACCTGGCCGGCCTCAAGGAAAAGCTCGCTCCCGAAGACTACCAGATGCTCGAAGACATCCTGCCTACCCTGGGCCACGTTGGGGAAGGCCACTGTCACTGCGAGTATTAAGGCTTTACCCGGAGGAGTTCGGGCCATGAAACGAAAAGTTTTCGCCAGTCTGTTCGTTGTTCTGTTTGCTCTTTTGTTGGCATTGGTTCTGCCCGCCTTATCTCTGGCTCATGGGGCCAGGATAGAGTACAGGGTCGCCACCACGGTGGAGATCACCGCCAGCTACGACGACGGCAGGCCGATGGCGGGCGGTCAGGTAACGGTCTACGCCCCAGACGACCCCTCTACACCCTGGCTCACCGGCGAATGCGATGAGGACGGCCAGTTTACCTTTACCCCTGACCCCACGAAGCCCGGCACCTGGGACATCCAGGTGCGCCAGGCTGGTCACGGCGATATGATTCACGTTGAAATTGGCGAAGGCAGGGGAGCGATGGCGGGCAGCACCGGCTACAGCGCACTCCAGATCGCGATCACGTCCGCCTGTGTGGGGTGGGGATTCGTCGGCACCGCCCTGTTCTTTTCCAGGCGCAGGACCCACCCGGACCAGGGGAGGACAGACTGATGCACATCCCCGACGGTGTGCTCCCGGCCGCGGTTTGCGTGGGCGGATACGCCACGACCGCCCTGGCTACCGGGCTTTCGCTTCGCCAGTTCAAGCAGGACCGCGTCCCCAAGGCGTCCATCTTTACGGCGGCCTTCTTCGTCGCCTCCTGGATCCACATCCCCATCCCGCCCACCAGCGTCCACCTGGTGCTAAACGGGCTGTTGGGCGTGGTGTTAGGCCCGATGGCCTTTCCGGCCATCCTCGTTGGACTCTTTTTTCAGGCGGTGATGTTCAATCATGGTGGGCTGACCACGCTGGGGGTCAACGCCACGATGATGGGGCTGCCAGCGATCCTGGCTTATTACCTGTTCAGGCTCCGCCCCAGAGAGAGTCGGTTCTGGACGGGAGTGCTCGGCTTCCTGGCTGGTGGGGGGGCGATTGGCCTGGCGGCGGTGCTGGCCTTAGCCTTACTGGTCACTACCATCCCGGCGCACCTCGATCCCGAGGCAGAACGGGCCAGCATCTACGCCCTGACCCTGGCCCACGTTCCTTTGATGATTATCGAGGGCGTGTTTACCGCGCTGGTGGCCCTCTTTCTACAGCGGGTCAGGCCGGAACTTCTGGAGAACCAATGAGACTTGACTTCGACGAGTATGCGCACCTCAGGTCCCCGCTGCATCGTTGGGACCCGAGGTACAAATTGATAGCCCTTTTCCTCTTGATCCTGGCTTTCTCCCTGGTTCGTGACTTGCGCTTGCTGCCGGCCATGGCCGTGATCAGTGGCGTTATCTACGTCCTATCCAGGTTACCCCTGTCTTTTCTGCTGGTGCGGCTGCGCTCTCCCGGCTTCTTTCTCCTGCTGATGGCTGTTTTCTTGCCTTTCCTTTCGGGGCGGACCGTCCTTTTTCGTCTTGGGCCGCTCATCCTTTGGCGAGAGGGATGCCTGGATCTGTTGCTGGTGGCCACCAAGTTCGTTTGCATCCTGACTGTCAGCTTTGTCCTGTTTGGCACGGCGCAATTTTCCGTCACCGTGAAGGCCATGCGTAGCCTGGGCCTGCCCGCCGCCCTGGCCGACATGGTGCTCTTCTCCTATCGGTACATTTATAAAATCGGGGATGACCTGGAACGGATGCAGACGGCCATCCGCCTGCGCGGTTTTCGCGGGCGGCAGGTCAAGAGCATGGGCATTCTGGCCTCGCTGACAGGGAGCATCCTGGTGCGGAGCTACGAGCAGACCGACCGGGTATACAAGGCCATGATCCTGCGCGGCTACGGCCAATCCCTCCGTTCACCAGCGGAAAGTCGCTCTCAGGGACAGGTTCGACTGCACCTGGGGGAGGAGTTTCGGACCCATCCGGGCGACATCGGGGGCCTGGCTGCGGTCCTCCTGGTGGCGGGGGGATTCGTCTTCGCTGAGTTATGGCTGCGACAACTGGGAGGGATGGCATGACCAGAGAGAGAGGCAGTACGCAATCCGGCCCCTTCGACGCCGCCGCGCTGGCGGTGTCTGGACTGACCTTCTCCTACCCGGACAGACCCGGCGTATTGCGAAGCATGGACCTGAAGGTAATGCCAGGAGAGCGGGTGGGCCTGGTTGGCCCCAACGGGGCGGGCAAAACGACCCTTTTTCTGCTGGCTTGTGGGGTGCTAAAACCGGAGGCGGGTTCCATCGTCCTGTTTGGAAAGCCGGTGGCGCCCGGCCAGTTTCGACCCGAAGTCGGGATGATCTTCCAAAACCCGGACGATCAGCTTTTCTGCCCCTCGGTGCGCGACGACGTGGCCTTCGGCCCTATAAATATGGGATTGCCCCCAGATCAGATAGTAGCCAGGACTGCGGAAGCTCTTTCAGTGGCGGGGGTTTCAGACCTGGCCGCTCGCCCCCCTCATCATCTGTCCGGGGGCGAGAAGCGGATGGTCTCGATTGCCGGGGTGCTGGCTATGCGCCCCAGGCTGATGATCTACGACGAGCCGTCCTCCAATCTGGATATCCGCTCCCGTCGGCGCCTCATCCGCTTCCTGCAAGCCTCGCCAGAGACGATGCTGATCGCCTCTCACGATTTAGAGTTTATCCTCGAAGTGTGCCACCGCGTGGTCTTGATGGACGAGGGACGCGTCGTGGCCGATGGCCCTCCCCGGGAGGTGTTGGGCAACGTAGCCCTGATGGAAGCGCATGGTCTGGAGCGGCCCCATTCTCTTGCGCCACACGTGATCTCACACCACCAGTTATTGGGACAATCCGGGGCATAAATGCTCTGTAGTTTAGTGCCTTCGTGTCTTGGTGTTAAGTTTACTACCACGAAGACACCAAGACACCAAGATATCACGAACCAAGAGCGTTCATACCCCGGATTACCCAAATAATTTGTCAAAGACCATTAGTCGTTCATCGTTTTTAATACAAGAATAACGACTGAAGTCGTTACTACAAACCCAAAACCATTAGTCGTCCTACAAACCCGGTTAAGTTATGCTCCTTCGCCCTCCGCCTGAGGGGGAACGACCTGGAAAGAGATGTGGGGCAACTCGACGACAGGCACGTCCTGGAAGCGGACCAGACCCCCCTCGTCGGTGACGGAGCGGTAAGACCTGCCGCCCCTGACCATGATTACCTCCGTACCGGCCAGCTTCGGCCCCCGGGCAGGGATTTTTACCCGGGCCTCGAGGGTGCACAGGGCAGGGTCCTGCTGTCTATAAGCGGTGAAGCTGGCATCCACCTCGGTGCTGAGGGTCAATCGAAATATGATTTCTGGCCCCGGGCCCTCCCTAAAGGGGACTTTCTCCTCTATCTCAACCGGCGGTTCGTAGTGCAACGAGGGGACCGGGACCATCTCTTCCAGAAACCTGACCGCTATCCCGCCCTCGCCCAGCGGATCGCAACGCATCACGTAGCGTCTTACTCTTTCGATAGCTCCTTCCCCTATTTCCATCCCTTTTTCCGCGGAAGCTTTCAGCCGCTCGTCAAGCTCTTTCACCAGGGGGGCCAGGCTGGTAGCAGGCTCCTTTTCCTCTCCCCTTTCCTCTTGCAGGAACGCCTTCATCTCTTCTAACTCTCCGGCGCAATGCGGACATACTGCCAGGTGGGCGGCCACCCTGGCCTGTGCTTTCCTGGAGAGCATTCCCAGGTGGAAGCCCCCAATCGCCTCCGGGGATGGGCACTTGCTTCTGAAAAGGGCGGCCAGGAGAGCGTTTTGCAGGCGGGCGTATTTCCTGACCCTCTCAGCGCAGCGCGGGCACTGCCCGATGTGGGCTTTGGTCGCTTCGTCCGCTTCCCCATCGAGGTAAGCCAGCAGTTCTTCTTCTGTCACTCCATCTGCGGCGGAGCACCGCTTCATGATGTTTTCCCCCTTCTTATAATAAACGAGAGACGCGCCGTTTTTAGCACATCTCCATCCCCTCTATCTCCTCTCTGAGCGCCCTGAGTTCCTTGTTTCTGAGCAGCCGGTTCAAGACGTTACGCTTAACGCTGTAGACCTCTCTGACGCTTTTGAACAGCCCGCCGTGCAGTTCGTAGATCTGGCAGGGTTTTAACCCATAGAAAAAGGTAAATTCGATGATCAGCTTCTCTTTTCTACTTTTGGCCTGGGCCATCACCACCTGTTCGAGTCGTTCCAGCCGCCAGGCCCGCTGAGGCTCAGGCGTTCGTCGGTCCTCGACGCTTTCGACGTACTCGTCCAGAGAAACAAGGGGGGGAGTGGTATTCTTTCTGAGACAATCTGTTATCTCGCTATGGACGCACATCTTAAGATAGCGTAGCAGCTTGCCCAGACTTTCGAATTTATCGGCAAATTTTTGGGGACTCACCGCCTGCCAGAAGCGGCCAAAAGCCCCATTTACGATGGTGGCGGCCTCTTCCCCACTCTTCAGTAAGCCGCTGTGCCGCAGAACCCATTTCATCACCATAGGTTCATACTGAGCGTACAGACTTTTCCAGGCCATCTGCTCCCTGTCCACCAGGGCCCGGCGAAAGAGTTCGAAACAATACCGCTCATCAAAAGGTTGGTTATGTAAATATTTTTCCGTCTCTTCCGTGCAGCGTTCCGCAAGTTCATCCAGGCTGAGATCGCTCACCCGCTCAAATCTCCCCGGCAAATCTCCTGAAAAGGAGTCCTGCCCAAACTTTGCAAGCTCTCGACGGCTTCCAGGCCCCTCATAAGCCGTCCTCTCTGACGTTTCTACCAATTATACATCAACATTCATAACCGGCAAAACGCCATCCCCATCTCCCCGCTACACGTTGCCAATCGGGGTGAAATCTGATATACTACTTTAAGCGAGGGGCAAGACCTGGCAGATTTTGGCCTGAACCTGTCAGGTCTGATTACAGGCTCCGGGAGGGGGAAGCAATGTCACACACTTACGCCATTCTTGGGGCAGGCCGTCAGGGCACCGCCGCAGCCTACGACATGGCTCGTTGGGGCGATGCCCGCCGCGTTATCCTGGCGGACTACGACCTGGAGGTCGCCCGCCGGGCAGCAGAGCGGCTCAACGAGCTGAGGGGCAAAACCATCGCCGAGCCTGTTCAGGTGGATGTCGCCGACCTAGAGGCCGTCGAGCGGGTGCTGACCGGCGTTGACGCGTTCCTCAGCGCCGTCCCCTATTATTACAACCTGGACATCACCCGGGTCGCGATCCGGGTTGGGGCTCACATGTGCGACCTGGGCGGGCACACCGGCATCGCCCGCCAGCAGCACGGCTTTGACGGCCAGGCCCGCGCCGCTGGCCTCAGCATCGTCCCCAACTGCGGCCAGGTGCCGGGCATGGGCACCTCGCTGATGACTTATGCCCTGGAGTTGCTGGACCAGGCGGTTGACGTCTACATGTGGGACGGAGGGCTCCCCCAGAACCCCAGACCACCTTTCAACTACCTGCTCACCTTCCACATCGCCGGGCTGACCAACGAGTACGCCGAGCCAGCCACCTTTATCCGGGACTGGAAGGTCACAGAGGTGGAGGCGATGACGGAGTTGGAGACGGTCGAGTTCCCGGAACCCATCGGCCTCCTGGAGGCCTTTGTCACCGGCGGCGGGACCGACACCATGCCCTGGACCTTCGAGGGCCAACTGCGGACGTTGCAGAATAAGACGCTCCGCTATCCGGGGCACTTTGCACAACTGCGTGCCTTCTACGAGCTGGGGCTGTGGGCCCTGACGCCTCTCCAGATCGGGGACGTGGAGGTCGTGCCTCGCGACGTCTTTCACGCGCTGTTTGAGCCCAAGGTCACTTTCCCCGAGGACAGGGACATGGTCATCGTGCGGATCAAGGCGGTGGGCCAGAAAGAGGGCCGGAACGCCGAGGCCACCGTGGAATTAATAGACTACTTCGATGAGGAGACAGGCTTCACGGCGATGGAGCGCTGCACCGGCTGGAGCGCGGCCATCGTAGCTGAGATGATGGCCCGCTATCAGATACCCCCTGGGGCCGGGGGAGTGGAAACCCAGGTGCCAACCCGTCCCTTCGTGGAGGAACTGCGCCGGCGGGGCATAAACGTCACCGAGCAGGTGACATTGGCGTAGACCGAGTCAGGATGCCAGAAATCCCTCGCCAGCCCTCGTTGCCCCCTCCGAGTAGCTCACCGATCATCACTCCTCTGGAGGATAATACCAGACTTCGCCCGGCTCCAGCACCACGGGCTTAACCAGCGGCCCTTCGTCTGAGTGCAAATTCTCCAAAAGGGTGACAAACTTTTCCACGTCCGGGTTGCCCTGGGCCTTAGAATAATGGTTAGACAGGGCATACTCCACCCCCAACCAAAGACAGGCCAGGGCCGCCTCGTGAGGGCTCATCTCGCCGCAAAACGATTCGGGAACGCCGTGCTTCTGCAACTGGCCGCTATCGGGCATAGAGCAGGCTATCAAGGCGATGTTGGGCTGGTAAAGCTGACCGAATAGCTTCAGATCGCTGAAGATAGCGGTATCGCCGGAATGATAGACCCTCACCCCCGGATCGGGGTAGAAGATGAATCCCATCGGCGGGCCCGAGATGAACGACCCATCCGGGTATTCGATGAAGGACCAGTGCATCGAAGTCACCGAGCGCACGCGAATACCAGCTTCCACCACTTGCAGGCCCCAGCACACAGCCCGCACCTTTGTGGGGTCCACTCCCCCGTGCTTGACCAGGTGATGGCGCACCTCTCCGCCACAAACAACCGGACATTTGAACTTGAGGGCGATCTCCAGGGTATCCCCCAGGTGATCCCAGGCGGCGTGGGTCACCAGGACCAGGTCCACCTGGTCAAGGTCCTTCACCTTGATCGGCGCGCAGTCGCTCTCGTTCAAGAATGGATCGATGAGGATGATTTTTCCCTGGCGGTTGGTAATCCGGTAAGCCGCGTTTCCCAGAAACTCAAACTTTGTCCTTGTGTTCAAGTCCTTTCTCCTTTTTTCCCTATGTGAGCGTCTTTTGGAAGCAATGGATGGCTCAAAGGCTCTTAGCCCTCGTCCCCGAGGGCGTTTTGACCCCAACTCACGCCTGGGCCGCCCCCGAGGACGGGGGCTAGAAGCGAGCAGACATCTGGCTGCTACCTGCTTGCTGCTCCTCCAGGTATTGGCGATACAACTCGATGTAGTTGGCTACTCCCTTCTCGAGGTCTGCAAATTGGGGCTCGTAGCCCAGTTGTTCCCTGGCGTTATCGATGCTCAGGACGCCTCGATAGCGTATCTCGATCAAATCAGCCTCCGACAGGCCAGAACCGATCTCAATATCCGCCCCCGGAATCTGTCGTTTTATGATCTCGGCCAACTGCCCGGCGGTAACCAGCGGCCGTCCGGTGGCGACGAAGAAGAGGCGGTCCTGTACTTTGTGGGGCGGGATATCTACGGCCTTCACTGCCGCCTGGGCGATATCGGCGGCGTGAGTGTAGTCGCGCGGGAACTCACGGCCTTTCTTGAAGCGAGTGGGCAGGCCCCGCACCGCATTCTCCACCATGGGCTTGATGAAGATCGGGTACCGCATCCCGAAGCCGTATGCCGCCGAGGGCCGCAGAATGATGAAATCCACCCCATACGACTGATGGTAGGCCCAGCAGAAGGCTTCGCTAGCTACCTTAGCGGCGGCGTAGAAACTCGCCCCCGGCCCTTCGTTGGCAAGCAAAACCGGGTGATTCACGTCCACCGGTTCATATCGGATGCCTGGCAATACGGCGATGCTGGAAAAATAGACTACCCGCCCCACGTCAAACAGGCGGGCCGCTTCCAGGATATTGAACGTGCCTCCAAAGTTGACGTTCTTTGCCAGGGCGGGCCGCTTGTCGAGGAGCGGCAGGTTCACCACGGCGGCGATGTGGATGATACTATCGGGTTGATGCTCCTTCACTGCCCCGACCACGTCTCCCCAGTTATCGACGCTGCCCGCTATGAACTGAATTCGGTCGGCGACCGGCTTGAGCCACCAGGCGGCCTCGGGGTCGGGCTGGCGCACGTCAAAGTTGATCACCTTGTCGCCCCGCTCGGCCAGCATCCGCATGACGTAACTGCCGACGAAACCGGAGCCACCGGTGACGAGCACTGTACTCATAATGACCTCCTATCTGGAATCAATTTACGCAGGTATTCGATACTGGCGGCAGCCCAGGCATCTTCTTTGGCGATGGTGGCGGAAAGTGTCTCCTCAGGCGGGGTCCAGAGTTCCAGGATGGCGTTGGGGTCGCGGCCCTGACTGCGCAATTCCTGAAGCAGCCAGGGGACATTCAACCGTCCCTGACCCGCTGGCCGGCCTTCGACGGTAAAACCCATCGTGTGGCTGGCCCTAAAGATGCAGAAATCTTTCACGTGCAGATTTACCACCAGAGGGCCAAGTACCTCCAGCACTACCTCTGGACCTTCCAAAGCGCCAAAGGAATTGACGGTGTCCAGGCAGATGCCGACGTGACCGCTGCCGATGCGCTCGACCATCCTGGCCAACGTTTTAACCTTGAAGCGATCATGGTTTTCAATCGCCAAACGTATTCCAGCACGTTCGAACTCGGGCACGACCGCTTTGAGCGTATTGATTACTTCGTCCTCGTCTGGATGGTGGTCGGCGGTGTCCACCACGACCCGCACTATAGGCGACCTCAGACGCGCTGCCAATTGCAGATAGGCGCGGAGATGATCGGGGCCAATACCGCGCGTGCCAACCTCGACGTTGATATCCAGCTCAGAGGCGCGTTTTTCAAAGGCGTCGAGTTCGGCAGGTGAAAGCTGGTCGAGGGGCAGATTGTCGGCAACCTGCACCAGGTAAACGCCCAACTCTGCCGCTTTGTTCAACAAATCTACCGCCCCCATCGGATGGTCGGGCGGATGTCCCGGAAGGCCGATGGCCCACGTGTAAGTATATGAACTGATGCCTAATCGCATAATCGCCTCGTACTGCTGGGAGTCAACTCCCAGGTAGTTCCAGGACATTAGGCTATTTTGCCGCTCTGCCCCGGGTGATGGCCTCGACTTCCTTCAGAACGTTTTCGGGTTCAAAAACTTTTTTCCAGTCGGGTTGGAAGATGCTTTTCTTGCCGCGTTCGACGGCCATTTTGGCGCCTTCGGAAACCTGGGCGTCAATGTACCCAAACAAAATGCCGATGTTGCAGTTCATGTGTCCCAACACAAAATCCCGTGCGATCTGGGCGGGTACGCCGCGTCGGACCGCTTCCTCTATGGCCTCCTTTATGACGACCTGGCAGGTGAGCACTACGGTTTCGGCCAGGGCCGGCTCCAGGATCGCCATTTGTTCCACCGTGACCCGGTGCGCGCTCATCACCGGGGCGAACATTTTCCGGGCGATCTCTTCGCCCAGCAGGTAATCGCTCTCGCTGCCCTGCATCAGGGCGCAGACGATATTCTGCTTGGCCTTGCCTCCCCAGAAGTCCATACGCGCCTGGGGGTCAACCTCGTCGTTCACCACCGGCGGGTGGCAGGGATGCACCACGAAGTAGGCGATATCCTCCCGTTCCGGCAATTCGCCGCCATGCGGGGCAGCCGGATCGAGGCAGATCACCAACGCGCCGCTCTTGAGCGCAGGGACGACCTTTGCGGCCACCGTGCCAATCAAGGTATCAGGAATAGCCAGGATCAACACGTCCGCTTCACGGACGGCCTCTTGCTGGGAGGTCGGCGTAAGCCCCCGCTCGCGCAGCCGGGCCAGTCCAGCTTCGCCCGCTTCGACGTAGAGCATGCGGTAATCAGGGTCGTCTCTGAGAGCGTCGGCGATGCGAGTACCGACTTTCCCCGCCGCGCCAAACAATGCAATTGTGGTCATCGTCGCTAACTCCTTTCGTGCTCGTTGAGGTATTAACGTCCGCAATCTCAAGGTCATTTGACAATTCTTCTGTTGTGTGGTATGATAATCGTAGCAAGCGGGCTACACGGAGCTTTTCTCCTCCATAGTGATTGGCAGCGAGGAAGCCCTGGGTAGAGTAGCCTGCTTTTTTAGTTGTTGTCCTCCGCCGCCAGGGCCTGCTCCAGGCGCGCCACCAACTGGCGTGCTTCTTCCTCAACATCGCGCTTTGCTCCCAGTCGCTCATAAATCTCCAGCGCTTTTCGTGCCCACCCCAAGGCGCTTTCCCTCAAACCCTGTTTCTCTGCTACTTTAGCCAGTCCCCTTGCAGACCAGGCTGTATACTCCGGGTGGCCGACTCTTTGGCTAATGACAAGACCCTCATGGTATAATTTCCATGCCTCTTCTAATCTACCACGATCAAGTTCTAAGTCAGCGCTTATATCTAGTATTCTAATTACTCCTATATCGTCCTTTATATCTATATAGATTGATTTAGCATCTTCAATTAAATTTTCTGCTTCATTATAATTTTCTTGCTTATATGCAATGATAGCTAGGCTCTCTTTCAAGCGTGCAATCGATCCTTTGTCTGTGACATCTCCCCTAGCGATGATTTCTGAAACGGCTTCAAACCACTCAGTAGCCTTGGTATAATCCTGCTGCACCATTGCCAGCCACCCAAGGCAGTGTTGGGCTCTAACTGTGTAAAAGGGGTTTTCTAATTTGAGAGAAATATCGAGTGCTTCCTGTAGTTGCTGCTGCCCCCTTATATCTCCACATATAACTCTCGTCAATCCTATATCCTCTATTAATATTTCCGTTTGGGAAGCTAGGTCCTCCAAACATTCCGCGGCGTGCATCGCTTGCTCCCCAAATTGAAATCGCTCCTGCCAGAAACCTCTAATCCACAAGAATAGGGACAACAAATCCTGAAGCCTTAGCAGCATCTCCCATTTTTCCGCAGACCAACACCACTCCCGTATAGCAAAAACATTTTCGATCTCCTTTGCAATCTCGTCATAACCTTTATAGCCCTGACGGTTGTACCGGCCTCCATACGGGGCCAGGGTCTCAAGATAGTGCTCCGCCGCTCGCAAGTATGCCGCTTCTTCCAGGGCCGGGTCTTTCCTCAACTCCGCGCTCCCAAAGGCCCTGGTCAGGGGGTGCACCTCGTAGCGCGGCTCCTCCTCCAGCCCTCCGCCGACCTCGATCAACCGCATCTCCACCAACTGGGCTAACCCCTCGTCGAAGTCCCAGCCGGATATGCCGCTGGCCGCCTCGATGGCCCCTTTGGAGGCGGACGAGGCGAAGACGGGCATCACCACCAGGATGCGCCGCGCCTCCTGGCTCATCATATCCCACGAACGGTTGAACATGAACCCGAAAACGTCATCTCCGGCCTGGCGCAGGCTTTCCAACACCGAATCGAGCGACTGCCCCCGCTGAGCGATCTGGCCCACCGCCCACCTGATAGCCAGCGGCACGCCGCCGGTGGCTTCGTACAGGCGCAGCAGGATTCGGTCCTCGGCCTGCTCCACCGACTCCAAGCCCAACCTCTGGCCCTCGTTGCAGATCAGAGCCAGGGCCTCGTCCGGCTCCATGCCCTTGAGGGGGATGGTGCGGGCTTCGCCCAGGGTGAAGTGGCGGCTGGTGATGAGGGCCTTCGAGGGTTCGGGCAAATTCGCCAGGAAGCGGCTCACCCCTTCGTCGGCGATGGTCTCGAAGTTGTCCACAATCAGCAGGCAGGTCTGGGCGCGCAGGCGTTTGGCGGCTTCGCGCTCTTTCTCTTCGCCGGGGGGCATCTGGGCGATGTAAGGGTAATCCAGGGTGCGGGCGATGGTGTCCAGGACGTTGGTCAGGTCGATGGGGCGCTCGCGGGCCGTGGTCCAGATCACGGCCTCGAAAAGCCTATTTTCCCAACACTCGTGGGCGACCTCCAGGGCCAGGGCGGTCTTGCCGATGCCGCCGATGCCCTCAATAGCCACCAGGTAGGAGCGGGAGGCCAACGCCTGGCGCAAGGTGTCCTTCTCCTTCTCCCGCCCGATGAACTCGCCGCGCGGGGGCAGGTTTTGGGGGATGCACGGTGGAGGCGGAGCGCCTTCGGGGGGTGCTGCTTGCAGGGCGGCCAACTCTTTCTTGAGACGGGCGATCTCCTGGCGTGTTTTGGAAAGCTGGTGCTGGGTGTCGATCGGGGCGTACACCTCGCCACCATGGAGAGCCGCCCGTTCCTCCAGGCTACGCAGGGTCTTGTTCAAAATGCCGATTAACTTCTGAAGGTGCTCGATCTCGGAGGAAGTTGTTTCCATCATTGGTTATCCTCCCCGCCTGGCAATCAATGGCCAGGCTGATAGCTGAAGTGCGCTCAAGCGCACTCCAACCCTTTAAGGTGCCTGGCACTTCGGAAGTGCCAGGCACCTAACTGGTAATCCGTCTTCGGCCTCCGAATCTCCCCATTTTGACGTCGTCCACGCCCTGTCGGGGGCCGTGACAATCGGAGCCAAAGGTGGTGAGCAGCCCATAGCTTTCCGCCAACCTGGCAAAGTAGGCGTTGGCCTGACGCGATTCCTCCTGGTTCTTAAACTGCTCATCGCGGCTGGCCTCGTAGAAATACAGTTCGATCCCTCCAAGCCCTTGATCGACCAGGCGTTCGATGAGTTCAGAAGGATAGATTTTGCCCTTCTTTCTGGGATTGGTGAACCTTTCGCTTTCCCTCGGTTTCCATTCCGGCTCCAGATTTTTGATGAGGGCCGGATGGGCCAGCACCGCCGTCCCGCCGCTCTGCCGGATCTCTCCAATAGCCTGTTCCTGGGTGGGTGTGTCTATGGGAACGTGGAACGGTTTGTCTTTTACGAAGAAAGCCCGTTTAACCTCCCTGAGCGAGTCAGACGGTGGTGGATTCACAATATAGCCACACTCCAACAGGAACAGGCACATGTGGGGGGTCATAAACACCAGCCTGACCAGCCAATCGTCCATCTTCTCGGGGGCGATGGGCCGTTTCAGGCGATGTTCCAGCAGGGCTTGAAGGTCAAGCGGGCGGGCAGGCTTCGGTGCCAACTGTAATGGCGAGGAGCGGTTGATCTCCTCCACCTGTCCCGTCTCGTAAGCCTGGTTGATCAACTCGATCCACCGCCGGGTTCTCTCCAGGCGCCGGCGGTTGATCTCCAGAAAAAAAGCCTCTATCCTGCGGTCGGTTCCATCGGGGCCCAGGACGTTGTAGCCGAGTATCTCGGCGTCCACCCCGTCCTCGTCGGTGTCGATCTCCACCCCAGGAACGATGGCGATCCCAGACTCGGCCCCGGCCCGCAGGGCTTCTGCCAGCCCGCTGATATGGTCGTGGTCGGTGAGGGCGATGGCCCGCAGCCCCCGGCGGCGAGCCTCAGCCACCACCCGGGAGGGCCACCAGACCCCATCCGAGATCATGGAGTGGATGTGAGTATCGAACTCTGGACGCTCGTAGGCGATTTCTGCCCCACGGACGACGTCCGCCAGGAACGCCTGTGGCAAATTATGGTTCATCTTGGCTTTTTCTACCGCCGACACAAGGCCAGGCGGTTTTTCTACTGAAGCTCGTCGCGCACCGTATGATACAACTCTTCGGCTTTTAACTCGCGCAGGGTGTAGCAGGGGCCGTTCAAGGCGTCGGCCAATTCCTGGGCCAGACCCCGATCGAAGGAAACGTGTTCCATGTTGATCACCACGGAGCGGATTCCCTTTTCCCGGATCATGTCGGCTACCATGAGGGATTCGTCGTGAGCAGGTATCTCGCTCATAGACACGTTGCCCGCCCCGTCAGTCAGAAGGATCATGAGGGGCATGATTTCAGTATGCAGGCGCATCTCCCGGACGAACAGGCGATAGGCCAGCATCAGGCCGCTGGAGAGAGGGGTCTTACCGCCCACGGGGATATCTTTCAGGGCTTTCTGGGCCAGCTCCACGCTGGAGGTGAAAGGCAGAACGGCCCTGGCGCGGTCTTTTTGAAAAGTGACCAGACCCACCCGATCTCGGCGCTGATAGGCGTCGATCAGGAGGGACATGATCGCCCCCTTGGTGGCCTGCATCCGTTCTGCGGCGGCCATAGACCAACTGGCATCGACCACGAAGAGGATGAGATTAGAGGCGCGACGCACCCGCACTTTGCGTTGCAGGTCTTCCCTGGCGATGGCGATAGCCACCTGGGGCTCTCCCTTGAGGGCCATCTCTTCACGGCGACGGCGCTGGTAGGGAGCGGCCTGACGGAAGGTAGCGTCAAAGGCAACGTCGTCGTGCTGACCGTGAGCCGGACGGCTCTGGACGTAACGTCCCCGCTTGCGGTCGGTACGGGTGGAGCTGCGTCTACCTGAGGCATGTCGGGTGATCTTGTCCAGCGGAGTTTCCAGGCGTTTGGGCTTGAAGACCGGCCCTATTTCCACCGCCATATCCACAGCCCACCCCTGTCCCAAAGGAATGGCCTGGTGTCCCTTGAGCGGCGCGCCAAAACTCTGGCCGGGCGTCTGGCCTTCAGTGGTCTGCTCATCAGTCAGTTCGTTTTTTTTTATCGTGGAGGGGTCGTCTTCGAGGTGGAGAGACATCTCCTGTTCGGCTACCTCGTTTCTGACCTCTTCCAGTCTATGTTCCAATTCCTCAAAACGTAACTCGGTCTCCTGGAAAGGTTGTTTCTTGAGACGATGGGGCAAAGCCAGTTCGGCAGCCACCAGGATATCCTCCTCGGTCACCGTCTGGCGTCCGGCCAGAGCAGCGTGGGCCAGGGCCGCTTTGAGGATAACGATGTCGCTGCGATGACCATCGACCCCCAGCCCGGCGCTCAGTTCGGCAATAGTAAACAGGTCGGTGCGCTGGTACGTGACCTGGGGCAGAAGCTGCCGGGCACGGACGATGCGGCGGCAGAGGCGCTCCTCCTCCGACTGCCACTGTGCTCGAAAGGCGTCGGGGTCGCGCTCGAACTGGACACAGCGTTCCAGGATATCCATCCGGGCGCGGGGGTCAACGATGCCCCTGATCTCCACACAGAGGGCAAAACGGTCCAAAAGCTGGGGCCGAAGCTCGCCCTCCTCAGGATTCATCGTGCCCACCAGGATGAAACGGGCCGGGTGGGAGAAAGAAATGCCTTCCCGTTCCACCACGTTGACGCCCATGGCCGCCGAATCCAGCAGGAGATCGACCACGTGATCGTCCAGCAGGTTCACCTCGTCCACGTAGAGGAGTCCCCGGTTGGCGGCGGCCAGCACCCCGGGCTCAAAGTGGCGTTCGCCTTTCTTGATGGCTAACTCGATGTCCAGGGTGCCCACCACCCGATCCTCGGTGGCGCTGACGGGCAGGTCCACAAAGCGTGTCTGACGACGGGAGAGGGGCAACTCCTCCCCACGTTCCAGACGAGCGCGGCAATCGTCGCACACGCTTTCGGGATGATGGGGATCGCAATTGAAGGGGCAATCGGCCACGATCTCGATCTCCGGTAGAAGGGCGGCCAGCCCGCGGGCCGCCGTCGATTTGGCCGTGCCCCGCTCTCCACGGATGAGCACCCCCCCGATTTGAGGGCTGATAGCGTTGAGGATGAGGGCCATCTTCATTCTTTTCTGGCCCACAATGGCTGTAAATGGAAAGATTGGTGGCATAGTTTACCCTTTATTATATAATAATTGATAACACGAAGGGACGAATGGAACGAACCCAGCACATCAGGCGTCCTCATTCGCTCATTCGTGCTCAGGGTTCAAACGACGAGCACCTCTACACCGGTCTCGGCCTCGATCTCAGCGACGAAAGCCTGAAGCGATTCCAGGGCGAAGATGCGGTTTTCGCCGCACGGTTGACCGAGGACGACCAGGTCTGCCTTCTCTTCCCGGGTGGCCGCTTTTATCTCATTCCACACCTCGCCCTCCCGCAGGATGTAGGTGGCAGTCACCCCCTGCTCCCTGGCTCGTTCCTGGGCCATGACCAGCAGAAATTCGCCCACCCTGTCCATGCTTCCCTTGATGTCCACCACGATAGGCGCCGCCCCTTTGTTCAGGAAGGCCAGGTCTACCACGTAGAGGAAAACAAGCTCATCGCCGCGTTCTTTGGCCAGGGCAATGGCCTTGTCCTGGGCGCGGTAACTCTCCTCGCCACCCCGCGTGGCACACAGGATTTTACCCACTAGATCGGCTCCTTCCAAAAAAGTTTTAGACCGGAGATTTAACCTCCCGGCTAGAGGTAGCGGATTATTAACCAGATGCTCGGCAACAAGATGGTAACGAAAGTCACCGGCACGCCAATTTTCAAGAAATCCATAAACGACAGGCGATAGCCGGTGCGATCCAGCACTCCGGCGGCCACGATATTGGGCGCCGCGCCAATAAAGGTAGCGTTGCCGCCCAGACAGGCTCCTACGGACAAAGCCCAATATAGCACGTTGTTATCTGCGCCGGGAACGGTGTTTGTCAGGAAGACAATAATGGGCAACACGGCGGCGGTGTAAGGGATGTTGGCCACCACCGCCGAGGCCAGGCCCGATACCCAGACGACGAGCATGGTGGCTACCAGCAAATTGTCGCCGGCCAGGTTCTTGATGACATCGGCGATGGCGGGGATCAGCCCGACCTCCTGGGTGCCCCCTATCACTATAAATAGCATCATGAAAAAGACCAGCGTTGTCCAGTCTACCTCTTTCAGCATCTCTTCCATGCTGGGCCGAGTCCACAGCAGCAGGGCGGTGGCGCCCAGGATGGCTACCACGCTGGGCGGCATTTGGAACAGGTCCTCGATAAAGAAAAGGATCATGGTGACCATGAAGATCAGAAGCGATTTGCGAAGCAAGGCAGGGTCGGTGATCTTCGAATCCTCTTCCAACCGCCGGAGCAGGGTGGGCGAGATTTGTGACCGCGCCTGGCTGTATTCTTTGCGGTACATCCAGGCGATCATGATCAGCAATACGAGCATCATAACCGAAGAGATGGGGCCCATGTGGAGTAGAAATTGATTGAAGGTCAGCCCCACGTGAGAGCCGATCATAGTGTTGGGCGGGTCGCCGATAAGCGTCGCGGCCCCGCCAATATTGGAAGCCAACACCTCCGGGATGACCAGCGAGAAAGGATGGATGCCTAACATCAAGGCGATCTCCACGCTGATAGGGGCCATGAGCAACATGACCGTCACGCTGTTCAGAACCGAAGATGTGAGGCCGGTGACGGCCACCAAAATAACGACCAGAATAAAGGCGTTGCCCCGCGCTATCTGATAAGATTTGAAAGCCAGCCAGGCAAAGACGCCCGTCTGGCCCATGATAGCCATGAACACCATCAGGCCCAACAGAAGAAAGATAACGTCAAAGTCTATGAAGCGGATGGCCTGCTCGAAGGAAATGATCCAGCAATCGGGCCAGAAGCTACCCAGAGTATACGTCACGCCCAGTATGATCGCCGCCCCCAGGAAAGCGGCGACCGTCTCCTGTAGGACGCTGAAGGAGATCAAACCAAAGACGACCAGAAAAACCCCGGTGGCGATGAAGAAGGCCGCATTGAAGGCGTAGAGCAACACCACGTCGCCGGCATGAGCGTAGAATACATCTTCGGATCCGCCCAGGGCTTCCTTACCATATACGTGGCGAAGGGTACGAAAAGCAGGCTTGACGATTTCCACCGCCAATTCAGCCTGACCGCGCTCGATGTCCTCAACCAGGGAGCAGGGCAGGCGCAAGTCGGCAATGTAGGTGCCATCGCTGGTGGTCTCAATTTCGTCAACCTCTTCGCCATCGAGGAGAAGAGGGCGCTGCTCTCCGGCCACAAAGACCCGCACCGTCGCTTCAGAGATCGGTTGCTGCTGGGTAGTCATCACTCGACCCAGAACGGCTAGAGTGACCTCTTTCCCATTATTATTATCATCTCCTTCGGCCTGCATCACCGGAGAACGGAGGGTCAGGCATAAGATCAGCGCCAGACTGACAACGATCGCTACCTTCAGCACCTTGCTCAAGGACATAGATACTCCTTCTTTCTCTTCCCTTGCTTATTCATCCTCCGGCGAGACAAGCTCGCAGGCATCTGCTACTTTTCGTTTTCTTGCACCCTCTGCTCCGCCCTGTCGATGATAGCGGCCAGTTTAGCGCTCACCTCCTCATCCAGCGGCTCCGGCGTGTGGCTTTCCAGAATCTCCCTGACCCTGGCGTTAGCCCTCTGGCCGTAGGTCAGCCGCCCATTCTCCACCCAGGTCTGGTAGTTGGTGCGGTCGAGCATTTCGGGGAACCAATTCTCCCGAAAGTGGCGGTAGGTGTGTTCTGTGCCCAGGAAGTGCCCCCCTGGCCCTATCTCGTCGATGACCTCCAGGGCCATCGTTTCTTCGTCCACCACCACGCCGCCCATGATGCGCTTCACCAGGCCGATGACCTCATCGTTCATGACGATCATTTCCATCGAAGCGGTCAGGCCGGACTCGATATAGCCCACGTCGTGGGCCAGGTTGCCGCCCGAAAGAGCGGTCATCAGGATCCACAGCGCCCCCTCCAGGCTGGCCTGCTGGTCGAACACTTTGGAATCGCTGCATCCCCCGTAGCTGAAGACGGGCAATCTATAGCGGTAACGGATCAGGTCCGTCATGGCCGCCATGCTTAGCAAAAACTCCGGCGGGGCGTAAGGAGCGATCATGGTCTGCATGTCCATAAAAGGCAGCCCCCCGCCGTAAACGACGGGCGTCCCTTCCCGTTTAAGCTGGGCCATGGTCAGGCCGGAAAGCAGCTCGGCGTTGGCCTGCACCAGTTCCCCGGCCATCGTGACCGGGGCCGAAGCACCGGCGATAGGCGCCGGGGTGTAGACTATGGGCAGCCCTTTCTCCGCCATGTAGAGCAACTTTTGGGTGCCCTCCACGGCGTGCTGCAAGGGGGAAACCGGCTCGGCATACAGGATGGCAAAGGGGTTAAGGCGGTACTGTTCTGCTCCTCCAGCCACCACCTCGCACATTTCCACGATATCTTTCAGGTTAGCCAGGTTCCAGGCCGTGAAGCAGATCGGCTTGGTGGTATTGGTCAGCATGGCCCGGAAGTGGTACAGGTCGGAGATGGCCCCCTTAACGTCCGAGGCGATAGCCATGCACATCACGAAGTCCAGGTTGGGCAGGGCATCGACCAGGCGAGCCATGTCCTCCACGTCCCTGATCAGGCCCAACCGTCGCTCACCACTATAAGGATCGACCACGTTGGGGGTGTCGGAGCCGGTGCCGTAGTAGGTTCGTCCATCCTCCAGGGGCATGGCCGCCTTCCCGTTGCGGTCGCAGAGAGTGACGCACGGCGGAGCACAGCGCAGCGTCCACTCCAACAGATGGGCCGGGAAGCGCACCCGGTGCCCATCCACCCGGCAACCGGCCCTTTTCAACAGCTCCACCCCCGCCGGCTCGTAGACGACCACTCCCGTGCGGCGCAGCACCTCCAGGGTAGCCAGGTGTAGCTCTTCCATTTGAGCGTCGGAGAGCACCCGAAACTGCGGGGTCAGGTGTACGTTGTAATTGCTTTTCATTATAATCGGTCTGCCTCCCAGGTGCCTGGCACTTTGGAAGTGCCAGGCACCTTAACCTCCAATGTTATTCCCTGACCCCGGTTCTTTTCTCGGCGCGGGCGATGATGTCTGCCAGCCTGGAAGCCACCGTCTCGTCCAGCGGTTCGGGTCGATGGCTGGCCAGGATCTCTCGCGCCCTGGCTATGGCCCGGTCGCCCAGAGTTAGCCGCCCGTTCTCTACCCACATATCGTAATTGGTACGGTCGAGCAACTTCGGGAACCAGTTTTGGCGGAAATGACGATAGGTGTGCTCTGTGCCCAGGAAATGCCCGCCCGGCCCTACCTCGTCGATGACGTCCAGGGCCATCGTCTCGTCGTCCACCACCACCCCATCCATAATGCGTTTAGTGAGGCCGATGACCTCATCCATAGACACCAGCATCTCGTAGGAGGACGTCAGGCCGTTGTCGATGTAGCCCACGTCGTGCACCAGGTTGCCTCCGTTCAGAGCGGCCAGCAGGACCCACAACGCCCCCTCCAGAGAGGCCTGCTGATCGAAAGTCTTGGCATCGGTGCACCCGGCGAAGTGAAACATGGGCAGCCGGTAATAGCGCGACATATCCTTCAGGGCGCAGGTAGCCAGCATGAACTCCGGCGCGGCGTAGGACATCAAAGTAGTGCGCATGTCGATGGGCAGCACGCCGCCGCCGTAGATGAAAGGCGCTCCCTCCCGCTTTAGCTGGGACATCACCAGCCCGGAAAGCAGCTCGGCGTTGCCCTGCACCAGTCCTCCGGCGATGGTCACCGGGCCGGAAGCGCCGGTCATCAGCCCCGGAGTGTAGACCGTAGGCAGCCCTTTGCCCGACATGTAGAGCAATTTCTGGCTGGCCTCTATGGCGTGCTGGAGGGGCGAAATAGGCTCGGTGTAGAGCGCGCAGAAGGGGCTCAGGCGTAACGCTTCCTCTCCGCCGGCCACCGCCTCGGCCATCTCCACGATGTCCTTCAGGTTGTCGAGGTTCCAGGCGGTGAAGACAATGGGCTTGGTGGTGTTACTGACCATAGCCTCAAAGTGATGCAGGTCCGAAACCGACTGATCCACGTCCGAGGCGATGCCCATGCACATCATGAAGTCCAAGTGGGGCAAAAAGTCCACCACCCTGGAGATGTTGCCCACATCTGCTTTGCGGGCCGGTCGTCTCTGGCCGCTGTCGGGATCGACCACGTTGGGGGTGTCGGAGCCGGTGCCGTAATAGACTCGCTCGCCCTCCAGACGCATGGCCGGTTTCCCATTTCGGTCGCAGAGGGTGATGCAGGGCGGGGCGGCGCTGGCGGCCCATTCCACCAGATGAGCCGGGATGCGCACCCGCTGAGCGTCCACTTTGCACCCGGCTTTTTTCAGCAGCTCCACGCCTTCCGGCTCGAGGATGACCACGCCGGTGCGGCGCAGCACCTCCAGGGTAGCCAGATGTAACTCCTCCACCTGATCGTCGCTAAGCACCCTGAATTGGGGGGTCACGTGTACGTTATAGTTGCTTCTCATAAGCCTGCACTCCTTTGTTTATTGATAAAAGCAGACACGGATTTTCTTCACGGATTTCACGGATCGTTTACACATTTATTATGATACCACTATCTCACCAAGATTTCAAGATGATACCAAACTGCTCCCACAACATTGTTCACGCTCTCTCTACCCCGTAATCCGTGACATCCGTGATCAGAATCCGAGTCAGCTTGCTCAACTAAACCTCCACCACCGGCTCCGACATCCCTTCGCTCAGGTAGGCGCGGGCCATGCGGGGTGTGTTGAAGGCGTGGCCGATTGCCCCTTCCCTGTCGATGAGGATCAGCCCACCCCGGCTATCGAGCCGCTCGGCCAGCAGGCGGATGGCCGCCTCGGCCGCTTCCTGGGCGCTCATCTGGCGCAGGAAGTCCACCGCGCTCTTGGCCATGGTGATCTTGATGATAGCTTCGCCGTGGCCAGTCGAGGAGGCGGCCCCGGCCGTGTTATCGGCGTAGTAGCCGCAGCCCACCAAAGGCGAATCCCCCACGCGGCCCGGCGGCTTGAAGGGGCTGCCGCCCGTCGAGGTACCGGCCGCCACGTTTCCCCGCCGGTCGAGGGCTACCGCTCCCACCGTATCCCCGCCAAAGATATCCCAGGGGGTGCTGCTGCGCTCCTCCCAGCGTTTTCGCTCCCGCTCGACGACCAACTCCTGGGGCGGGCACTCCTCCAGGCCGACCTCCCTGGCGAAGCGGGCGGCCCCTGGCCCCACGATGTAAACGTATTCGCTCTCCAGCACCCGATGGGCCAGCACGATGGGATTTTTGACGTTGGGCACGGCCATCACTGCCCCGGCGTTGAGGTCGCGGCCGTCCATGAGGCCGGCGTCCAGTTCCACCACTCCCTCGGCGTTGAGGAAGGAGCCAACCCCGGCGTCGAAGGTGAGGTCGTCCTCCATGACCACGATGGCCCGCTCCACCGCGTCCAGGGCACGGCCTCCGGCTTTCAGAACCTCCCAGCCTGCCAGCAGTGCCCTACGGCAGCCGCGCTGGTGAGCCTCGACCTCTTCGTCGGGGATGTCCCAGGCCCCACCGTGAACGATCATAGAGATTTTCATTTTGCTCACACCGCTCCCAGATAAGCCTTCTGCACCTGCTCGTCTTCCAGATAGCCTGAAGTAGAGATCACCATACCACTGTTACCAAGCCACTGCTCATAATCTGCTCATCGCATGTAAGACAGGCAACTCCCAGACGACGTGCCACCCCCACAACGATGCGGTCGTGCATCTCCGGCACGGCTGCATCCATATCGAAATGCAGTACGTCCTGGGCAGCAAAGTCCACAAAGACGAACTGCCCACTCCTCGCCAGGCGCGCAAATTCCTGAACGAAGTCTAGCGGACGCCCATATTTCTCGTTAAGGAAATAGAGCTCAGCCAGCACAATCGCTGGAATATAGATAACAGCCGCCCCTTGTGCAGCAGCGTCGAAAGCAGCATGGGCTGCATCTCCAAGGCGTGGTGATGCAGCGAGATACCAAAACAGAGCATGTGTATCGGCAACGTAGGCAACCGTGAAGTTAGACATCCTGTATGTCTTCCTGCCATGCTTCCCTGATAGTGCGCAGGTCCTGGTCGAGGTCCATATCAGGCGGGAATTTATCCCGCCAGATGCCGTAAAGGTCCCGCGGGGCGGAAGGAGCACCGAAGATTTCCGCCCGTTGCAAACGGCGGGCCAGAAGTTCGATCAACGCAATCTGTTCATTTGTCGTTAGTTGATCCAGCAGACTTTCCACCTGCCGGAATGCAGAAGTACTCATATCTCAAACTGCTCCCAAATATGCCTTTTGCACCTGCTCGTCTTCCAGGAGTTCCCGCCCCCCACCCTCAGACACGATCTGGCCCAACTCCAGAACGTACCCGCGATCGGCGAGAGCCAACGCTCGCCGCGCGTTCTGCTCCACCAGGAAGATGGTAGTGCCCGCCTGATTGATGGCCTGAATCTGCTCAAACAGGGCTTCGATAATTTTAGGGGCCAACCCCAGCGAGGGTTCGTCCAGGAGCATCAAGGCGGGATCGACCATCAGCCCCCTGGCCATGGCTAACATCTGCCGTTCGCCGCCCGATAGGGTGCCGGCCTTCTGGTGGCGTCTTTCTCTGAGGATAGGAAAACGTTCGCATACCCGCTCTATCCGGTCGTTCACCCGGTCGGCCTCGACGGTGTAGGCTCCCATTTCCAGGTTTTCGAGCACGGTCAGAGTGGCAAAGATGCTTCTTTCCTGGGGGACGAAGGCCAGCCCTTTGTGCACGATGCGGTGTGGCTTGAGGCCCGTGATGTTCTCTCCCTGGAAAGCGATCTGGCCGGAGCGGATATCGGTCAACCCGAAGATGCTGCGCAGGGTGGTGGATTTGCCTGCCCCGTTGGCGCCCACCAGGGTGACGATTTCTCCGTCGTTAATTTCCATCGAGATGCCATGCAGCACCTCGCTTGGGCCATAACCGGCCACCAGATTTTTGATTTCCAGCATGGTCATGTGCTACACTCCTGACGGTTGCTTTTTTATCGCCGGTATGCTATACTGAGATCAGGGAGGTAAACTATTAATGTCGGTGACTGTCACCAAAGCCGCAGCAGAAAGTATAGCTGCATCTCTTTCCAAAGAACGCTTTCGCCTGCTTCAAAAGCTCGCTCAGGAGCAAATGCCCGGCGATATAGTAGTTGATGAGTGCATCTGTGGAGGACAACCGGTCCTGGCCGGAACGCGCATACCGGTCTGGGTTGTGATGGACCATCTAGCCAACGACTATACAATCCAGCAGATTCAAGAAGGCTACCCGGATTTGACGGATAAGCAAATTCGGGCCGCCGGGCGCTTTGCTGCCCTGGCCGTGCGCATTGATAACCCCGATGACGAAGATACTCGCCGATGAGTGCATTAACGCTCCAACGATTTCACTCCTGAGAAATGCAGGTCTGGACGTTGCCGAAATCAAAGCTTCCGCCCAACAAGGGGCCTCAGACGAAGAAGTCATTCAACTGGCTATCCGAACAAAGAGGCTTCTTTTGACGCTGAATTACCGTGACTTCGCCAACCGCCGACGTTTCCCCATCGGTTCCAATCCCGGTATTATCATCATCAGAGTAGACCCTACCGATTGGAAGACAGTCAATGCTGTCGTCAAACGGTTTCTGGAAGCCATCAGGGATTGGCAACTTTTTGAAAGACACCTGACCATCATCAGGCGAGATAACTACCGGCTTTATACGAGTCGGAATAGCTACATTGAGCACAAATTTTGAAAAGGTCCGATTAACTCTCTCTCAGATACCCAGGTAAGCGTCGATCACCTTCGGATCATTAGACACTTCCTGCGGCGCTCCCTCGGCGATTTTCTGGCCGTAGTTCAGGACGGCAATACGCTCACACAGATTCATGATCACCCGCATGTCGTGCTCGACGATGAGGAAAGTTTTGCCCTGCTCGTCGCGCAG
Organism: uncultured Anaerolineales bacterium; assembly: GCA_964646625.1. Classification (GTDB taxonomy): domain Bacteria; phylum Chloroflexota; class Anaerolineae; order CAZYHC01; family CAZYHC01; genus DAOULT01. The sequence continues at coordinate 58,888 of CAZYHC010000007.1, read as the reverse complement.
CTTGCGGATGTAGTCCAGGATGCGGTTGACCAGGGTAGGGTTGATGCCCGCCGCCGGTTCGTCCAGCAAGATGAGTTCAGGGTCAGTCATCAAGGCGCGGGTGATCTCCACCATTTTCTGCTCGGCGTAGGACAGATTGCCCGCCAGTTCGTTGGCCCATCCCTCCAGACCTACCAGGGCCAGCAGCTCATAGGCTTTTTCGACGTTCTCCTTCTCCTGTCGCCGCACCGCCGCAGGCTTGACCAATCCCCAAAAAACGTTCTCCCCTTTCTGCTCTTTGGGAGCGAGCAGCATGTTCTCCATCACGGTCATGCTGCGGAAAACCCGCACCTGCTGAAAGGTCCTGGCCAAACCGAGATGGACGATCTGGTAAGGCTTCAGGCCGGTGATGTTCTGGCCGTTGAAAAAAACCTGACCTTCGGTCTGCTCCAGGAACCCAGTCACCAGGTTGAAGACGGTGGTTTTGCCCGAACCGTTAGGCCCGATCAGTCCAAATAGAGCGTGTTGCGGCACTTCAAAAGAGCACCGATCAACAGCCCTCAGCCCCCCAAAATCCCTGGTTAAATTCTCAATCTTTAACATCAACCATCTCCCGAGGTTTGTGGTCGCTCGATGACGGCCTTCTTTTCCGGGACAATGCCCCGTGGTAGATAGATGGTCGCCACGATCAACAACACCCCGAAAATCAACTGTTGCAAAGCGTCGGGGTTCAACTGCTCCGGCAGATTAACAAAACGCAAACTCTCCCGCACAGCCACAAAAACGGCGGTGGCTATCACTGCGCCCAGGTTGTTGCCCAACCCGCCCAGCATGATGATCAGGAAGATGAAGAAGGTCAGCCACATGACAAAGCTGGAAGGATCGATGAAGTTGATGTAGTGCGCAAACAGGCTGCCCGCCAGCCCGGCCATGGCCGACCCGATGATCAGCGCCCACATCTTGAACCAGAAAGTATTTTTGCCCAGGGCTTGCACGGCCGTCTCGTCCTCACGGATGCTCTTGAGCACCCGGCCAAAAGGAGAGGAGAGCCAACGCTCGGCAGCGATGTAGACGATGACCAGCATAACCAGGCTCAGAACCAGGAACTTGGGAGCGGAATCGAAAGTAATGCCCAGCAGGCTGGCCTGGGGGATGCCCGGCAGGCCCTTCACCCCACGAGTCATCGAGTCCCAGTTTTTGAAAACGGCCCGTGCGATCTCTCCCAGTCCCATAGTGGCTACGGCCAGGTAATCGCCCACCAGCCGCAGGGTGGGTAAGCCGATCAGGAACCCGACGAAGGCGGACACGAGCACGCCCCCCAGTATGGAGAGCCAGACGGGCACACCCCTCAGGGCCAGGATGGCCGAAGTATAAGCGCCAACGCCGTAGAAAGCGGCCATTCCCAGGTTAAACAGCCCCGTCGTACCCACCTGGAGATTGAGACTGATGGACAGGATAGAGTAGATGGCAACCAACACCAGAAGGTGAACAACCAGTTCCATAACCTCACCTCTCCTCTATTGTTGGTGTAGGGGCCTGGCACTTTGGAAGTGCCAGGCCCCTTTGTTTCTATTGCAACACCCCGGCGGCGGCCTCTTCTTTGGAGCCGAAGATACCAGCCGGCCGGAACAAAAGCACCAGAATCAGAATACTATAGGCGATGGTATCTTTCCAGCGGGCGTCGCCACCCAGCAGGTACCAGATGCCCATGTTCTCTACCAGGCCGATGATAAACCCACCCACGATAGCGCCATAGACGTTGCCCAGCCCCCCCAAAACCACGGCCGCAAAAGCCTTGATGGTGATGATAAAACCCATAGTGGGCTGGAGATTGGAGTCCATGCCGAGGAGGGCTCCGGAGGCGGCCGCCAGAGCCGAACCGATGGCGAACACGGCGGAGATGATCATATCCGTATTCATGCCGGCTACCTCGGCCAGACTCAGGTTGTCGGCCACGGCGCGGATGGCCTTGCCCAGCTTGGTGCGGGTCAACAGCAGGTGCAGACAGAGCATGAAAAGTAGACTGGCGACGATGATGGTAACCTGAAGGGGAGTGATGGACGCCGGACCGATGCGCCAGCCCCGCACTACGGGTAGCTTGTAACTTCTGATGTCTGCCCCTACCAGGATCATCACCGCCGCATCCAGGACGAAGGAGACGGCCACGGCGGTGGTCAAAGGGGCCAGCTTGGGAGCCCGACGCAGCGGACGGTAAGCAATCTTTTCGATGCTCACGCCCAAAAGGCCGGTCAGAACCATGCTAAGCAAAAAAGCCAGGAGCAAAATAAGCACGTAACCGAGAGGCAGAAAATTAGCCAGGAATATGGTCAGCACAAAGGCGATGTAGGCTCCCACCATAGCCACCGAGCCATGAGCGAAGTTAATGAACTTCAAAATGCCATAGACCATAGAATAGCCGATGGCGGCCAGGGCGTAGTTGCCCCCGGCGATAAGACCGTTAACGAATAATTGGGAAAAAATTCTCATTAAACTATTACCTCATCATATCACTTCTGTATCGCCATGGCCCTAGACAGGGGGAGGGGAGCCAGCCCCTCCCCCAGCCTGCTCGATCTTTATTTCTCGTAAAGGGCCCACTTGCCGTCCTTGACGACCACCCACTCGTAGACCCCTTCGGCAATGCCGTACTCGTCGAACCGCTTCGTGCCAGAAGCGCCCACGTAGGTCTCCCCTACCTCGAACAGAGCCTCGCGGATGCCGTCCGCATCGTATCCCCCAAGCTCGATGGCTTTAGCCACCACCATCATGGTGTCGTAGGCAAAGTCGGCCCAGATGGTCGGCGGCTCTCCGTGCATCTCCACAAACGCTTCCTCAAACCGCTGGTACTCCGGCGTCTGGGTCGAGCCAGCTCGCAGCCCCATCACCCCCTCCGAAGCCTCGCCCGCCAGATCAACCACCTCCTGGGCCACCATCGACACGTCCGTCACCCACTGCACCTCCAGTCCCAACTCCAACGCCTGCTTCAGCACAATCGACCCTTCCGCCACGTGATCGACGATGAACACCACCGCCGGGTTGGTCTCCTGTACCTTCAGAATCTCGGTGCGAAAGTCCTTGGCCCCCAACTCGAACGGCTGGGCGATCAGCACCGTGCCCCCCGCCGCCTCGAACGACTCCACGAAGGTGTCCTTCACCCCAATCCCGTAGTCGTTGTTGAGGTACATCACCGCCGCTTCCTTGACCCCCAGGTGCTCGGCCACTTTGGTCCACTCCGGCCCCTGCGCCGTATCCGAGGCCATGACCGAGAAGAAGTATTCGCCGCAATCCTTCAGCGAGGGCGCAGTGGAGATGGACGAAATCTGCACTACCTCGTACTCCTGGGCCTTGGGACAAATGGACAGACTGACCGTGCTGGAGCCAGACCCCATGATGACCGGCACCTTGTCCGTCTCCACCAGCTTGAGAAAAGCGGTCTGGGCGTCGGCGGCGCTCAGACGATCATCCTCGTAGATGACTTCTACCGGATGGCCGTGGATGCCGCCGGCGTCGTTGATCTCCTTGAGGGCCACTTCGGTGCCCTTCTTCATGCTCTGACCGTAGGCCGCCGCATCGCCCGTCAGGTGGTTGATAAGCCCCACTTTGATCGGTCCTTCCGGTAGCTCAACTTCCTCTTCCCGGGGCTGGAGCGTGGGCGACCCCTCGTAGATCTCCCACTTGCCATCCTTGACGACCACCCACTCGTAGACCCCTTCGGCAATGCCGTACTCGTCGAACCGCTTCGTGCCAGAAGCGCCCACGTAGGTCTCCCCTACCTCGAACAGAGCCTCGCGGATGCCGTCCGCATCGTATCCCCCAAGCTCGATGGCTTTAGCCACCACCATCATGGTGTCGTAGGCAAAGTCGGCCCAGATGGTCGGCGGCTCTCCGTGCATCTCCACAAACGCTTCCTCAAACCGCTGGTACTCCGGCGTCTGGGTCGAGCCAGCTCGCAGCCCCATCACCCCCTCCGAAGCCTCGCCCGCCAGATCAACCACCTCCTGGGCCACCATCGACACGTCCGTCACCCACTGCACCTCCAGTCCCAACTCCAACGCCTGCTTCAGCACAATCGACCCTTCCGCCACGTGATCGACGATGAACACCACCGCCGGGTTGGTCTCCTGTACCTTCAGAATCTCGGTGCGAAAGTCCTTGGCCCCCAACTCGAACGGCTGGGCGATCAGCACCGTGCCCCCCGCCGCCTCGAACGACTCCACGAAGGTGTCCTTCACCCCAATCCCGTAGTCGTTGTTGAGGTACATCACCGCCGCTTCCTTGACCCCCAGGTGCTCGGCCACTTTGGTCCACTCCGGCCCCTGCGCCGTATCCGAGGCCATGACCGAGAAGAAGTATTCGCCGCAATCCTTCAGCGAGGGCGCAGTGGAGATGGACGAAATCTGCACTACCTCGTACTCCTGGGCCTTGGGACAAATGGACAGACTGACCGTGCTGGAGCCAGACCCCATGATGACCGGCACCTTGTCCGTCTCCACCAGCTTGAGAAAAGCGGTCTGGGCGTCGGCGGCGCTCAGACGATCATCCTCGTAGATGACTTCTACCGGATGGCCGTGGATGCCGCCGGCGTCGTTGATCTCCTTGAGGGCCACTTCGGTGCCCTTCTTCATGCTCTGGCCGTAGGCCGCCGCATCGCCCGTCAGGTGGTTGATAAGCCCTATCTTGATCACATCTGGCCACTCGCCCTCCTGGGCAGAAATCGAGGCCGTCGGCACCACGCTCAGAAGCATGACCACTATAGACATCAAAGCCAGCAATTTTACGCCTTTCATGATCCTTTCCTCCTATCCGTTATTGTGCAGTTATTTTAGAACGAGAATGAATCAGTTATAAGCATCACCTCCTCCTGTCTCACTGGTTTCAGAACTACCAACCCAGCACTGAACCCCAGATTATCCACCTACACAGCATAGCCTGGCTCTTGTGGTAGCTGATTGGATATCACAGAGAGTAGTAATGGGGTGGGGAAACACGCTTTTAGAGGAATAAAATTTAGCGTGATATATCGGATTGATACCTGGGAAGGTTCTAGCTTTTTCTAACATTGATGTCAATCTGCCCGCACTGCTTTATTGGATGCTTCATGTATTCTATCACCTTTTGGCAAAGATTGCAAGCCCTACAAAAGAGTCGAAGTTTAGCGGAGGCCACACCTTCCCGGCTTCAAGGCCGTGACAATCTCGACCAGGGCCCGCGGGCCGCCGACGTTGCCAGGAAAAACGATATAAGCCAGGCCCGGATAGCGACTCTCCGGCCCTAACTGCCACACCGGGACCCCAGGCAGGATCTGCCCCGGCACCAACGCTCGTTTTACCTCCAGCGCTTGGGTCGCCACGTCGCTCGACGTAATGCCCCCCTTGGCCAGCAGGTAGCGCGGCCTGGTCGAAATGGCGCGCACGATGGCCACCAGCCCCTCCGAGATACGCTGCCCGATAGCCAGGCTGCTCTCGGCGTCCTCGCCAGTGACCAACTGGCGGCTGGTGTAGATCACTACATCCTGGCCGCCGCGTAGCGCCTGGTCCGCCTCGTGCGCCACGCGCCCGATCTCGTCTTGCCCGCGATTGTCGTCCAGCAAGGCTTCGACCTCGACTTCGACGCTGGTCATCCCCGGCTGGGCGAGGAGGGCCTCAACCTGGCTGGTGGTGCGGGGCACATACGAGCCGACCACGAACAGCCCCCCGCCCGACTCGCTCAAAGCCAGATCGGTGCGCGTGAGGATGGGACGCAGGGTGATGCCAGCGCGCACCCGGGCGAACGAAGCGGCGGTGCGGTAGAGGAAACGCTGGCCGCCCGCCTCCGCGGTCAGCAGACCCTGGGTGAAGACCTCCAGGTCGCGCGGGCTGGCCGCGTTTACGACGCACACACTCCCACGGGCCAGACCGGCCAGACGCGCGGCCACCCGCTGCGGGCCGCCACGCCGAACGTCCTCGATAGAGACCGAGGCCACGTTTTTAGATGAAACGCGTCCCTTTGTCTTTTCCTCCACCCACTGGCGCAAATCCGAGGCCCGATAGCCAAAGGCCGCATCACGTGCGTACTCGGTCTGGCCCGCAGGCACAAGCCATTCACCTTCGGCCACGTAATGAACGTCGCCAATGGTGTATCGGCCCCCGGCCAAGAAAAAGGGGATGATGAGCCAGGCATCGAAGTCCTGCTCCAGGGCCTCGGCCAGCGCTTCTACCTCGCCGGGGAAGTGCCCGCGCAAGGTCGAATCGCTGCGGCTCACCACCACAAACTCCCGACCGGCCTGTCGCCCCGCTGCTACCAGGTGACGGCCAATTTCGGCGTTGAGAGCCTGCGCCCCGGCCAGCAGCAAACTCCGGGAATTGGTCAGCAGAAAAAAGGCGGGCAGGTCATTCGCCAGTTCGGCGCGCAGCGTTTCTACCGCCCACTGGGTGAGGACCGGCACGCCGTGAACGGTCTGCGTGCCGGTGGGATCGTCGTCGAGCACCACAACTTTGCGACCACTGGCCTTAACCTGGGCCTGGATCTCTGGCAGCAGGTCAGTGGGCCATTCATTTGGAAGGCTGGTCAGGAGATCGTTTTTATTGAGGCGTTTCATGATGTCCTTCCTGTCCTACCTGGGAACATTCCGGGGGGCTGTGAAAGGATGTCCTCTGGATTACTTCACCGCCCCCAAGGTCAGGCCACGCACCAGGTAACGCTGGACAAAGACGCTCATGACAAACAGGGGTATCATCGCCATAACGGAGGTGGCTCCAACTTCTCCCCACTGGATCATGTGCTTGCCAAAGAAATTGGGCAGGTACACCGACAACGTCACCGCTTTTGCGCGCGTCAGACACACGGCGAAGAAGAACTCGCTCCAACTGAAGATGAAGCAAAAGACCCCGGTGGCGATCAGGCCAGGGGCCGCCAGGGGCAGAGCGATACGCCAGAACGTCCCAAAGGGCGAACAGCCGTCCACCAACGCCGACTCCTCTATCTCAACGGGGATCTCCAGGAAAAAGCCCCGCATCATCCACACCGCATACGGCAGATTGAAGGTGAGATATATCACGATTAGAGCCTGGTGGGTATCCATCCACTTCAGCATTTTGAAAACCAGCAGGAAGGGAAAGATCACAGCCACCGGGGGCATGAACCGTTGGGACAGGATGAAGAAAGGCAGGTTGTCGCCTCCCACCCTGTAGCGGGCCAGGCCATAAGCCGCCAACGAGCCAATCAACAGCGAAAGCAAGGTGGCCGCCGTGGAGATAATGAGGCTGTTCCTGAGCGACTTGAGGCCCCCCGAGATAATGACGTGCTCAAAGTAACCCAGGGAAGGGGTGCGCGGCACCCATACCGGCGGGCTGGTCAGAAACTCAGCGGGGGTCTTGAAGGCCGTCAGAGCAATCCACACGATGGGAAAAAGGAAGAATATCACAGCCGCCACAGCTACAACGTATCGAAATATCCGAAAAATGGCCTTGCGTCTTCGCGCAGTCATAGCATCCCTCCCACAGAGAAAATTGTGTTCCCTCTCACTCCCACACCGTCCTGAACATCCTCAGCAGGTACGTCAGCAGCACGACCAGGAAAATCAACAGGATAAAGGAGCCCGCAGCGCCATACCCCAGCCGGAAGAACTGATACCCGACCTGGTAAATGTAGAAGGAAATCGTTTCTGTGGAGTTTCCTGGCCCTCCCCCGGAGAGAGTGAAGATAACGTCAAAGAACTTCAGGGCATCCAGCCCACGGATGAGCACCGCCACAATGATGATGGGACGCATAAGAGGTATGGTTAAAAACCAAAATTTACCCCAGCCAGAAGCGCCGTCAATATCGGCGGCCTCGAATAGCTCCGGATCAAGAGCGGTCAGCCCGGACAAAAAGACCAGGAACATGAACGGCGTCCATTGCCATATCTCGGTGACCAGAATGGCGAACATGGCCGTCGGGGGTTTCGCCAGCCAGGTGTATTGGAATGGCCGCCCGATGACGAGGCCGATGATTTGATTAATCGGGCCGTATTGAGCGTCCCACAGCAAGCGCCAGGTGTATCCCACCACCACAGGCATGACCGTCACCGGCAGCAGTAAGGCGGTCACCACGACGGAGCGCCCCTCAACCATCTCGGCGAGCACCTGGGCCAGCCCGAAGCCCAGCACCAGCTCCAGGCTCACGCCCACCACCACCACGATAGCGGTGGTCAGGATCGAATGGAGAAAGCGGGGGTCACGGAAGAGCTGGACGTAGTTGCCCAGCCCTATAAACGGCTTTTCCGGCAAAGTGGCTTCCCACTGGAACAAGCTGAGCCCCAGAGAGTAGATCGTGGGAAAGATGGTTACTAACAGTATCACGATCAAACAAGGGGCCACAAACAGCCACGGAGTAAGGCGTTTGTGGCCGAGCACGCCTGTTCTGGTCCCTGGCTCTTCAACCTTACGCGCAATTGCCATAGCGTCTCCTTAGTCTTTGCCCCTGCTCTAGCTCCCGTCCCGGGGGCGGTGACCGTAAGGTATAACCGTCGATAAACGCAGATAAACGCCGATGTTCTATCTCTTTATCTCGTTCATCGGTGTTCATCGGCGGCTAGTATCGTGCTACTAACAACGAACGTTCGTTGTGAACGTCCCCGAGACGGGGACCAAGAGCGAGCGAAAAGTCGAAAACTGGTGAAAAGAAATACCATAGGCGCTCCGCGGGCGAACCGCACCGCCCGCGGAGCGTTTAGAGAACCAAGAGACTTCCTAGGGGAGTTCAACCTCAGGACCGGGTTTGTTCCACGGCCCTCCCAGCCAGGTGAGATAGGCTTCTTTCTGCCTGTCGCGCCCCAGCCGCTCGGTGATCTCGTCCCACCTCGCCGCGGCGGCGTCCATGGCTTCCTTCGGATCGGTGCCGGCCATGGCCCCGGTCACGGCGTTGTCTACGGCCTCCGTGTACTCACGGGCCCCTGGGAGGCCGATTTCAAACTGCCCCGCCATGCCCGCCTCCTCCAGCGTGTCCAGGTAGTCGGGCGCTTCGGGCCACAGCGCACGGTACTCCTCCGACTCGAAGTGAGACAGACGATAGGGGTCACGCAGAGCATAGGGCAACATCACCCGTTCCAGGCTGATCTCGGGACTGTTCAACCACTGAATGAACAGGTAGGCGGCTTCCTTGTTCCCACTGTCCGCCGAGACCCCCAGCGAGAAGCCGCCGGCCAGGGTCGAGCGTCCGCCAGGCATGGGCGCATAACCCACCTTGCCTGCCACCTGCGTCGGAGGCACCCAGGCTAACTGCTCAGCGGTCGCCCCGTAGCCTGCCGACCACCGCCCAATCGGGGGCCAGGTGATGATCATGGCCACCTTGCCTTCCATCCAGGCGCTCAGGATTTCCATGAAGCCCCACTTCTCGATGCCGGGCGGCATGAACTTGTTCTGGTTCACCATCTCCGTCAGGGTCTGCACCCCAACGTCGCTGTTGATGAGCGGCTCCATGGTCTCCGGATCGAAGAACTGTCCGCCGTGTCCACTGAAGTGCCCGAACCACCAGGAGTAGGCCTGACCTTCCAGGCGCTGGATGCCCCCGCCATAGAGATCGGGGGCGTACTTGTCGGTGAAGAAGTTGCCGATGTCGTCGAATTCCTGCCAGGTCTTGGGCGCAGCCAGGTCGTACCCGTACTTTTCCTTGAACTCTGCCATATTGTCGGGGTCTTCAAACAGGTCCTTGCGGTAGTATAGTACGAAAACGTCCCCATCGTCGGACAGCCCGTACCACGTATCTCCGAGCCTGGCGTACCCTTCGCTACCGTAAACCGGCAGATAGTCCTCCAGGTCAGCGGGGTCCATGTATTTCTCGATGTAGGGGTTGAGCGGTTCCACCACCCCGGCGTTAACGAAGTCTATCAGCCAGATCGGGGAGAAGGTGATCACGTCGTAGGCCCCGCCACCGGTCAAATGATCTTGAAGCTGATTGGAGTATATGTCGTTGTAGGCCAATTCGATCACGTTGATCTCGATGCCAGTGAGCTCCTCCCACTTGGGCCCCATGGTCAGAGGGTCCTGAGACTGCAAACCCGCTTCCCAGACGACGTTGAGGGTGGTGCCGGCATATTGCTTGGCCTCCTCAACCGCCTTCTCCGCCGAACTGAAAGGCTCCTGGGCGAAGACGGCGACTGGCAAGCTCATCAGCAGCATGGCGACGATGAGCAGGATGCTAAACCTTTTAATACTCATTGTTATCCTCCTTTAATCATTAGAGTGACTTTTGAACATCCTCGTTCTCGATAACCAACTATCTGTCAGGCCGTTTTCACCACCTCCTTCCATACGACTATTGTACATTGCTCTTGGTGCAGTGTCAAGCACCCCACCAATTGCCATCGCCTACCATTTCCTTAAACATACGTCCGAAGAAAATCTATCGTTTTCCGAGCGGCGGTGTCAGGGTCGGGAAGAGGGAGCAGCTCTGCCGAAACGTAGCCCTGGTACTCCATATCCTTCAGCGTGGCGAAGATGCGGTCAAAATCCAGGTGGCCGCTACCGGGGTAATGGCGGTTCGAGTCGGCGATGTGGACGTGCCACAACCTATCGCCGGCCAGGCGCAGCCCTCCCTCAATGGAATCGTCCTCGATGTTCATGTGAAACAGGTCGAGCATCAGCCCGACGTTGTCGCTAGCCAGGTCTTCGATCAGGCGCATGCCATCGGCGGCGCTGAAGATAAAGTCCGTCTCGTAGCGGTTGATCGGCTCCATCGTGATTTTTACCTCCTGCTCGGCGGCATAGGCGACCACTTTTCGCAGGCGATCAACCGCCATCGCCCAGGCGTCGGGCACGTGGCCCAGAAACTTCAACTGGCCCCGCAACCGCCCGACGTTCACCATCGCCCCCAGATAGGCGGCCAGGTCTATCACCGCGCAGGTGCGCTCTTCCGCCCGACGGTATAAATCCTGGTCGGCGGTAGCCAGGCAAAGCCCATCAGCCCCGAAAAGCTCCCCCGTGACCACCTGCGGGACTTCAAGGCCCGCCGCTTCGAGGGTGTCCTTGACGGCTCCCCAATCCAGACCAGCCGGGTCGCGCACCATCAACTCGATGCCATCATAACCCAGTTCGGCTGCTTTGGCGGCCTTTTCTTCAAACGTGCCGCTGAGCAGCGCCAGAGGACCGTAATCCACGTCCGGCCCACACATAACCAATCCTGCTTTCATCAAACACTCTCCGAACACTTTTCCCGGCGTTGAAAAGCCATTCTGTAAGGGGCGCGTCCTGTATTTTTGGTAGGTGCCTGGCACTTCCAAAAGTGCCAGGCACCTTACGTCCGCTAAGCACCCGCCAACAACCGCCTGACCTGTTCCAGGGCCAGATGGGGGCTGGAAAGAATCGGCACTTTGCGCCCGGCTTCAGGGATCACGTCCAGCACGCGGGCCATCGAGGCCTGGGCCAGCACCACCACCTCCACCCGTGGCGCCATCTCCAGCACGGTGTTTTTGACCAGGCGGTCGTGCGTGGCGCCGTCCCCGCTCATCAGCGCGGCCAGGGCCTTCTCTACCAGCGCCAGTTCCGTCTCGATCTGCCTGCCCGAGAGGTCGGCCTGGGCCTGCAACAACTGGCGGGTGGGCTCCAGGGTGGTCTCGTTAGTGGCCACCACCCCGATCCTGGCCCCTTTGCTCACCGCCTCGGCGATCATCGCTTCGTCAATTTTCACCACCGGAATGCCCACTTTCTGGCGGGCGTCATCGACGTAAGGAGTTAAGGCCGAGCAGGTGACCAATACCACATCTGCTCCGACCTGCTCGGCGATAACCGCGTGTGATTGCAGCCGCGTCGAATCTTCTAGGGCCAGGCGACCGCGCTGGCGTATCCGCACCAGGAGCGGTTCATCCAGGATATGCCTGAGTTGCACGCCGGGCAACAACTCCGCGCCCAGCTTATTGAACACCTCTATCAGAGGTGATACCGTATGGATCAGAGCCAGTTCGCTTGCCATTTAGCTAGCCTCCTTACCAACTACCTTGAAAATAGCCCCGCAGAACTTAACCACCAAGGCACAAAGAAACTTTGTGACCTGGTGACTTCGTGGTGACATTTTTATGTTTCATCGTTAACTCTTAAGCGGCACAAACTGCCGCATGTGCCGTAAGGTTGCTTCGGCGGCCGCATCCGGGTCGGGACGGGGCAGCAGTTCAGCCGAGAGGTAGCCCCGGTAGCCGGCTTCGCCCAACGCGGCCACGATGCCCGCAAAGTCGATGTGTCCCTGGCCGGGGGGCAGGCGATTGCTGTCTCCCAGGTGGACGTGCCATAGCCGTCCAGCGGCCATCGCCTGCCGAAAGCAATCGTATAGCGACGGCTCTTCGATATTCACGTGAAATGTATCGAGCAGCAGGCCGAGATGGCTGTGCCCCACTTCCTCGATCAGGGCCAACCCCTGGCGGGCATTGTTGACTATATCCGACTCATAGCGGTTGAGAGGCTCGAGCGCCAGACGCACATCCTGCTCCGCGGCCTTTTCGGCAGCCGCGCCCAGGATTTCGATCAGCCTGGCCCGCGCTTGGTGGCCGCCGCCAGCCCAGGCTAAGCGGCCCCGGAAGCCGCCGATGGTTACGAGCGGCGCCTCCACCGCGGCCGCAAAGTCGATCAGGGCCCGCAGTCGCGCCTCTGCCCGGCGGCTCACCTCCGCATCGGAGGCCAACAGCGTCAACCCGTCCACCATGTAAATGGCGCCGCTGGCGATGGCGGATACTTCCAGCCCCCGCGCTGACACCTGGGCGCGGATTTCTCCGGCGTCTAATTCAGCCGGGCGCACTACCATCAGTTCCACTCCGTCGCAGCCCAGCCGGGCCGCCTTTTGCAATCGCTCGGCAAAAGTGCCTGAGAGGAGGGCCACGGGCACAGCCGCTTCGACTTCCGGGGTGGGGGTCACAACAGACAGTTTCATCTACTCAACTCCCTTATAAATCGGGTGATACTAAAATCTTGACGTTCTCCTCTTTATGCTCGATTAAGTCCTTAAACCCGGCCAGGATGTCGTCCAGGCCGATGCGTCCGGTGATCAGGGGCTCCCCATCGAACTTTCCTTCAGCCATCACCTGGATAGCCTCGTCGAACAGCCCATAGCCCCCCATGCTGCCCATAACCGTTTTCTCGCCGTAAACCAGGTCGGTATAATCCAGCGGGGCGGGCTCCTCAAAGACGCCCATCACCACCACCCGCCCCTTGCGGCGGACAATCCGCCCGGCCAGAATGCCGGTAGCTTCAACGCCAGCGCACTCCACCACCACGTCCGCGCCTTCTCCACCTGTGAGTTCGCCGATGGCCGCCACCGGGTCCTGATGCACAGGGTCAATAACCGCCGTGGCGCCGCATCGATGGGCCAACTCCTGGCGCCTGGCTGCTGGCTCCAAGGCTACCACCTGCCCCGCGCCAGCTATACGGGCCGACTGAAGGGCCATCAGGCCGATCGGTCCGCTGCCCACGATGGCCACCGTCTCTCCCGGCTGCACGTCGGCCTGCTTTACCGCTCGATAGGTGGCCGCAAAAGGCTCCACCAGGGAGCCTACTTCGTAGGACACTTCAGGGGGCAAGTGGTAACACATGTAATCGTGGACGTTCACGTACTGCGAGAACCCCCCACCATGCCAGGAGACGCCCAGAAAGGCGATGTTCGTACAGAGGCCCATCAAGCCCGACCTGCACCACTGGCATTCCAGGCAGCCGATGATGGGGCAAAGGGCCACCCGGTCGCCAACTTTTACCCGGGTCACGTCCGGTCCGACCTCGACGACATCCCCCGACATCTCGTGGCCCAGGATGACCGGCGCCTGAGCGCCTGTCAGCGGGTGCGGGGCGTCGGCCGGTACGTAAAGTGGCCCTCCCAGGTATTCGTGCAGGTCGGTGCCGCACAGGCCGCACCAGGCCACTTTTACCTTCACCTGCCCTGGCGGCGGCGAAGGCGGTTCAGGCACTTCTTCCACTCGAACGTCACGTCGAGCGTGCCACACTGCTGCTTTCATAAGTATTCCGCTCCTTTCATCTCGTACTATCCAATCATCCCTGCTGCCTTAAGAAATCATTGTGTCCGATTGCCGACCTTTTAGATTCCTGAGCGCCTGGGCCGCTGTATTTCTGACGTGTGGATCGGGATCGTGTTGCTGCACAGCAGTGAGAGCACGTATGATACGCTCATCATTCTCCCGACTCTGTACATAGCATAATATCGAGGCCACCTCACGACGCACGTTGGGATCAGCATCCTGCAACGCGTCTAAAAGCCCAGGAAGAGCGACATCACCAAGTGTAAGTAATCCCTGCCTGACTGCGTGCTTCAAATGGTCAGCCAGACCTTTGCCTATAGCCTCGGGGGTCAGCGTGGCGCGTAGATGATCTGCCATCGCTGTGCCAAAGAGAGATTCCAGGTAGCTTATCATATCATTAATGAAAACGTCGTCGAGCATGGATGCGCCGCCAGGGATGTGATCAATTCCAGGCAACGAGGTGAGCTTCATCCTGCTCATCTGCTCAGGCGTTATCCGAAATGTGTCGATGAGGGGTTTGACGGCACGTGGATCGCGCAGTTCTCCCAGTGTCCGGGCAGCGCATTCGCGGGTGAATAGATCCTCGTCAGGGTCCTGAAAAATCTCCAAGACTGGCTCGAAGGCGCGTGTGTCACGCAGATTGCCCAGCGCTTCAAGCGCAGCCAGGCGGTGCTGGGGGGTCTTAAGTGCGGCAACGATCCCATCAAGGTCTTCAGCATCCACGCCAAGCGATGGATCGGCATAGGGGGTGGGCTCACCTCTCTCGCTCTTGAGGACGTACAAGAAGTGCTCGTGTTCCGTCTGCATCAACTCCCAGAACGAGCGGTAACGGTCAGCGCCCGGGACCCAGTGCGCAAAAAACCAGGCTTCCCACTCACCTTCTGGGGTGACAATTTGAGGGTTGAGCAGATAGATGCCGTCCCCATAGTCGCTGACCGCCAGAGCTGTTTGCAGATACTCTGCGCGTAGGGGTTGCACGGCCTTCCTCCCGTAGACAAGATATTCCTCGTCTGAGACCACTTCTTGTTCACCCTCCATCCAGATATCGATCATTTCTTGATCTTGGGTGGCAAGCCATTCCACTTCTTCAGTTGACCGTATTTTACGGATGAAGGTGGTGGTCATCCGCCAGCCATTTGTCACCTTGAGAAATTCACGGTAGGAAGGCGGAAATGTTGTGCCTAGACGCGCTTCGGCGGCAGCGATCTCATCATCCGTCGCACCGGGATAGCCTAACCAACCCGACGCGACGACTTCGGGTGGTAATTCACCTTCATATTCACCGGACTCGATGATTTCTTTGCTCCACTGGGTCAACAGCTCTCTCCATGAAAAAGTTGGCATTCTTACGACTCCCATGGTATTCCACTCCTTATTCAACTATTAGATGGCTCAGGCCCCCAGCTTGTAAAAGACATATGGGGCGATTGTGATCCAGATGAGAACGAGGAGCCAGACCCGGCCTTTCAGGATGTTGTAATCGTGAAAAAGCCTGCTCCAGGGATGTCCCATCACGTAATGTCCAAAGAGAAACTCAAAAGCTATCGTGAGCGCCAGCCATATGAATCCGATGACGAGGGCCTGGCCGGCTGACTCGATCCTCCACCGAAGGCTCAAAGCCCACGTATAAAGGCCAAACAAAACAGCCCCGGTCACGGATGACACCTGATGGGCGCGCAGCTCGCCCAGGAATCTCTCATATCCTAACCCTCGTATCACACCGTTCACGATTCCGATGATAGGCATGACCAGCCACGCGATGGTATATATCAATATCACGTTTCTCCTCCTTAACTCATCGTCATGCCGCATAGTCCACGGCGCGGTATACCGCCTCCACCACGTCCTGATCGTCCGGCAGAATCTCGCGCTCCAGGATGGGACTGAAGGGGATGGGGGAATCCTTGGCCCCAACCCGTTCGATGGGGGCAGCCAGGTAATCGAAGGCGCGATAGGCTACCTGGGAGGCGATCTCGGCGCCCACCCCGCCGGTCACGCAGGCTTCGTGGGCCACCACCAGGCGGCCCGTCTTCTGCACCGACCGCACGATGGTCTCCATGTCAAGCGGCACCAGGGTGCGCGGGTCGATCACCTCCAGCGAGATTCCCTCGCCAGCCAGCCTCTCCGCGGCCTTGAGCGAGAAATCTACCATATCGGAAAGGGCCACCACTGTAACGTCAGTCCCCTGGCGGACGACGTGGGCCTGCCCCCAGGGTACGAAATAAGGCTCCTCCGGCACCTCCCCTTTCACGTTGTACAGCATCTTGTTCTCAAAAATGATGGTCGGGTTGGGGTCACGAACGGCCGTTTTCAACAGCCCTTTGGCGTCGCAGGCATTGGCAGGCATGGCGATCTTGAGGCCGGGAATGTGCATAAACCAGGCTTCGAGACACTGACTGTGCTGGGCCGCTGCCGAGCGCCGCCCGCCCATCGTGGTGCGGATGGTGAGCGGCAGTGAGAGCTTGCCGCCGAACATGTAGCGCATCTTGGCCGCCTGGTTGACCACCTGGTCCAGGGCCACGGCGATGAAGTCGCTGTACATTATCTCGGCAATGGGCCGCAGACCCGTAGCCGCGGCGCCCACCGCCGCGCCCAGGATAGCCGTTTCTGAGAGAGGGGTGTTGCGGATACGCCTGGGCCCAAACTCCTCCAGCAACCCCAGAGAAACCTTGAAGGTGCCGCCGAACTCGGCGATGTCCTCGCCCAGCATGAATACCCGCTCGTCATTTTGCAATTCCTCGCGTAGCGCCTGTTTGATTGCTTCCCGATAGGTTATCTGAGCCATCTTACCTCTCCGACGGCAATGGAGTAAAGATATCTGAGCGCGCTTCGGCCGGATCGGGGAGGGGGCTTTCCCCGGCAAAGGCAATGGCATCCTCGATCTCCTGCTCTATCCGAGAGTCGATCTCCTCGATGCTGTCGGCGGGCACCCCCATCTCCAGCAACGCCTTCCGCCAACGCTTAACAGGACACTTTTTCTCCCAGGCTTCTATCTCTTCGCGGCTGCGGTACATCTGGGGGTCTCCCTCGTAGTGGCCGCGCAGGCGATAGGTCTTGGCCTCGATCAAAGTGGGGCCCCCGCCCGCTCGGGCGCGCTCCACGGCCTCTTTAGCCGCCAGGTAGACCGCCCCCACGTCGTTGCCGTCCACGATGATGGAGGGCATGTCGTAAGCTACGGCTCTAACGGCCACATCCTTAATCTTCTGATGGTACCATTGCGGGGTGGACTCGGCGTAACAGTTATTCTCGCACACAAAAATCGAGGGCAGGTTCCAGACCGAGGCCATGTTCAAAGCCTCGTGGAACGCCCCCGTGTTTGAGGCCCCATCGCCGAAGAAGGCCACAGCCACCTGGTCGGTACCTAGATACTGAGCGGTCAGCGCCGCGCCATTGATGATGGCGGTCCCGGCCCCGACGATGGCGTTAGCGCCCAGCATCCCCAGGTCCGGCTCGGCGATGTGCATCGAGCCGCCCTTGCCTTTGCAGTAGCCGGTGCGCCTGCCGAATAACTCGGCCATCATCAAATCAAGGCGGCCGCCCTTGGCGATCAGGTGGCCGTGACCACGGTGGGTGCTGATGATGTAGTCGTCGGGACGCAGAGCCGCGCAGACCCCGGCGGCCACCGCCTCTTCGCCAACGTAAGTGTGCAGGAAACCAGGGATCTTGCCCCTGGCGAACAGCTCAACCACCGCCATCTCAAAGCTTCTAATCCGCTGCACCGTTTCGTAGAGCTGCAACGCCAGGTCCTTCGAAATCTTCTCTCCCATACTAACTACGGTATCCCTCCAATTCAGGAATAACTTCCTCCAGGCCGAGCGATTCCAACAGGTCAGCCTGCGGCCAACCAAACTCCAGATCCCAGCCGCGAGCCGAATAATACTCATCCAATAATCGAGAAAAGCCCTCTTCGTCGATGAAGGTGCCATCGGCCCGACACGGCAGTTTGAAGTGCGGGGCCAACGCCTCTTCCATCTCTCGCCCCCGTCCAGCCCGGGCTAACATCGCTCGCTCCAGGGTGAAAGCACGTTCGGCAGCCTTTTCCATCTCCTGGTGAGTCAATTCCAGGCCGGTGACCGCCGCAAACAACCGAACGCCCAGGTCCAGATCGCCGCTAATGTCCTCAGTGTTCTGCCATTCTTCCCGGCTTTCCATGGGGCGCACCAGTTGGGGAAAAGCAAAGTCGCACAGGGGCAGGGAGTCGATGAGCACGTGTTGATGCTGGCTCCAAATCGCCACCGGCGCTTTGTTTTCAAAGTTGGGCTCGAGCGCATCCGGGTAACCCCAGACCTTCTCCGACAGAACGCGGAACTGGCGGAGAGCCAGGTCCCGGTCGGCCAGCAAGAAATCTGCCAGGAGAAGGGAGCTGTGATGGGCGCCGATCGTCGGATCACGGCTGGTACTGGCGTGCATCATGGCCGAGATCACCCAGAAAGGCAGCGGCTCCTCGTCCCAGAAACGCCCCTCGCGGTGGGCAGGAAAGCCAAAGTCAAATTCCAACGCCCGACCCAGGCGGATCAATTCTTCCGGCAGTTCACCCTCCAACTCATCCATGGCTCGCACCAGGTCGTCGGCAAAGATCTCGCCCAGGCCCTCACGGTAGGCCAGTTGATACATAAAATTTTCAAACCAGGAGATATCATCAACGTCAATGGGGTGCCCCCTGATCTCGTTGATACCCAACTCCTGGCAGCGGATGAACCAGGGCTGCATCACCACGCGAAACCACAGATCGAGGCCCAGGCTGTTGCAGATTTCGTGCAGCGGCCCTTCTTTGCTAAACCCAAAGTTCTTGCTGGCGGGTATCTCAACGCCGCCCCCACTGTACTTTGTGACTTTCATGAAGTCGTCGCTGAACCAGGCCACGCCGCCAACGCACTGGCCCGGTATGCGGCGGCCGTCCTTAGCATAGGCGTAGTTACTGACCAAGCAGTTGAAGGTGCAAGCCTGGCTACAAACCGGCCGGCGTTTTTTTCTCCCCTCCCCGGCCAGAAAGGATATAAAAAGTGAATCCCTGTTCTTGCCTGCCCCCAGCACCTCCCGCAGCAAAGCATCCGGGTCGGCTACGGGCACTCCTCCCGTGCCCCGAACGGCGATAGCCTTCAGGTTTTTGCTGCCCCAGACTGCCCCAAAGCCGCTGTGCGCGGCGGCGTTCTCCTCGGAGTGTTGGACGGTAGCGAAACGAACCAGGTTCTCTCCTGCGGGGCCAATGGTCAACACCTGGGTTTGGTGGCCCAGCCGCCCCCTGAGCGTCAACTGGGTCTCCCTGGCGTCCAGGCCCCATAAATCCTGGGCCTCAACCAGGCGCACCTCACTATCGCGAATCTCAAGGTAGACGGGCCAGTCGGCCTGACCGTGGATGACGATGGCGTCGAAGCCCGCGTACTTGAGTTCTGGTCCAAACCAGCCGCCCAGGGTAGAGTGCGTATACCACGGCCTGGGGTAGGTGCGGGGGGAGACGCTGGTCATCACCGTGCGGCCCGAAGTGGGGGTCAAAGTGCCAGTCAGCGGCCCGGTGGCAACGATGACCCGGTTCTCTGGAGCGTAAGCATCTGTACCGGCGGGAATCTCGTTCCAGGCTATGCGGCTGGCCAGGGCTCGCCCGCCGAGGTAATCGCGGGCATAAGGCATGGTGTCTCGGGTGCTAATTTCCCCTGTCGTCAGGTCAACGTCCAGAATCTTGCCCACCCAACCAAAAGGCATTTCACCCTTCCTCCCTGATGGCCTCCACCTCTACGAGGGTCAACGCCCCCACCGGGCAGATCTCAACGCACAGGGGGCCTTCCTCTCGATTGGGGCACAGATCGCACTTGAGATACCGGTCCTGGGCCTGGTTATAGAAGATGGCCCCGTAGGGACAACTGGTCTCGCAGGCTCCGCATCGCGTGCACTCATCGTCAATTATGGTCACCACTCCCCGCTCGTCGATCAGCAGGGCCTCGGCGGGACAGACCGCCACGCATTCGGGCGAGTCGCAATGCTGGCAGATCAGGACATCGAACTCGTACTTTGCCATGTCCTTGGTAACTACCAGGCGGGCCAGGCCCAGGTTGCACTGGCCCTCGTGGTAAAGTGAACAGGCCAACGTACACGCCTGGCAATCGCGACAAAGCTCGGATTGCACGAAGATTCTCTCGTTATCAGCCATTTGCAAACCCTAACGACTAAAGTCGTCACTACAAGCTATCAAAATCCATCTTCCGTGTTGATTTACCGCAGAGAGCGCAGAGTTCGCTGAGGTCTTGCCGCTATTTCACCTCGCCCGTGTACAGGGGCAAGCCGTCGGTACCGACGTCGAACACCTCCAGCGTGCCGAATTCGTCTTCGGTCACGTATATCTTCTGCGACCCTGCGAGGCCAAAGACCAGGTTGGTTGGCATCAGGCCCTCGGTCTTGATCCGCTCCACCACCGCGCCATCCGGCCCCAACACGGTGACGTCCCCCTGGCCGAAGACGGTCACGTATAGATGCCCGTTGGCCCCAAACTTCATCCCATCAGGGCCCTTTATGCCCTTCGGCCCCGCCGGGTCTACCACGTTGCCGAAGTCCTCCCGTGGGCCAACCTCTCCTCCCCCTTTCCACTGGTAACGATAGACCATCCCGGTCAGAGTTTCGTTGACGTAAAGGTTGTCGTCGGGGTCGAAGGCGACGCCGTTGGTGAAGCGAATCCCGGTGTCTAGTTTCTTGATCTCCTTAGTCTGCACGTCGATCCTGTAGACCCGTCCATCCGTTTCTACCTTCATGTAGTCCGAGCGAACTTTTCCCCCTGGCGCGAATTCGTCAATGTGAATCCCCGAATCGGTCATGTACAGGGCGCCATCAGGCCCAAAGGCCAGGTCATTGGGGAACAAGAAAGGCTCCCCGTTGCACTCGGTCAGGAACACTTCCACCTGGCCTTCCATCGTCACGCGCAGCAGCGAGGGCACGGGTTTTTTTGACTCGGCCACCCAGATGAAGCCCTCTTTGTCCACAGCCAGGCCATTGGGCCGCTCAGTTTTGGCGATCATGCGTTTCGTCTGGCCATCGGGGCTGATGTGGGTCACGCAGCCCCGGTCTGCTCCCATCTCGACCACCAGAAAGCTTTCGTCCGAGAGCAGCACCGGCCCTTCCGGTACACTGAGACCTGTTGCGAAAATCATTTTTGGAAACCTCCTTTGTCTTTGTTATTCATTCCGCTGCATCAAGATTACTTGCTGGATATGGCGGGCACGCTCAAGATGTTCCTGCATGGCCTGACGAGCGCCCGCCGGGTCTTTGGCGATCACCCGCTCCAGAATCTTACGGTGATCGGGCATGACCTGCTGGGGCAGGCCAGGGTGGCGGGTCACCAGGAGACGAACCTCCTGCATCAAATCCCGGATCGAGTCCAGCAAAACGACCAGGAGAGGATTGCGGGTGGTCTTGGCCAACGCCTGATGGAAGTCGGCATCTCTGGCGGCAAATGCTTCCAGGTCGTCCTGGGCCAATCTCATCTCCATCTCAGTCACAATCCGTCTCAACTCTTCAACGTCCTCTTCCGTCGCTTGCAGGGCCGCCAGCCCGGCGATCTCTATCTCCAGAATACAGCGCACCTGATGCAGATGTTCGACAGAAATCCCCCCGTCGCTGGTCTGGAGCAGGAGACTGAGCGGTTCGACAAGCTGATCCCTGGTCACCTGTCGTACAATGGTCCCTACCCCCTGCCTGGTTTCCAGCAATCCTTTGGTCACCAGAATGTGAACCGCTTCCCGAATTACCGTGCGGCTGACCCCAATCTCCTCGGCCAATTCTCTCTCCGGGGGCAACTTCGTACCCGGGTCGAGCCGACCGCTAACGATCAATTCCTGGATTTCGTTGACCACGCGATCGACCAGCCGACCTTTAGTGCCTACCGCACGGAACAGACTCTCAGTACCCATCTATCTCCCCACAACCCCAGAATGGCAAGCCCACGCCAACTCAAACCTGGGCGGTCTGCCCCCCATCAACTGCGAATATAGACCCTGTAACAAAGGAAGCCTCGTCAGAGGCCAGGAACAGAACGGCATTAGCCAACTCCTCCGGCCGGCCGAGGCGTTTCATAGGGAAGGTCGCGGCGAACGCTTCCAGCGCTTCCGGGGAAAAGTTGTCTCTCAACATCGGGGTGTCGGTGGGGCCGGGGGCGATGGCGTTGACCCGCACCTTATCTGCGGCGTGGTCGATAGCCATGGCCCTGGTGAGCAGCGCCACCCCACCCTTTGAGGCTACGTAGGCCGCGCTGTTGCCGGCGGCGTCGTGCGCCCCGGTCGAAGAGGTCACGTTGACGATAGAACCGCCCCCTCGTTCGATCATGTGGGGGAGCACGGCCTTGCTGCACAGGAAGGTGCCGGTCAGGTTGATGGACATCAACCGGTTCCAGGCTTCCTCCTCGGTGTCCAGGATTGTGCCAAAGATGAGCACGCCGGCGTTGTTGAACAAAATATCTATGCCCCCGTAGGCGTCCAGCGCGGCCTGCACCATCTGTTCCACCTGCGCCGAGTCAGAAACGTCCACCTCAACGAAGACTGCTTCGCCTCCGGCGTCCTTGATGGCCCGCATGGCCTCCTTTCCCGTAGCGGCCTTGTAGTCGGCCACCACCACCTTGGCCCCTTCTCGGGCGAACAGTTCAGCCGCCGCCCGCCCAATACCAGAGCCGCCCCCCGTGACGATTGCTACCTTGCCTTCCAGTCTCATTAAAGCTTCCTCCTTTCGTGTCGAGGTGCCTGGCATTTTGAAAGTGCCAGGCACCTTTATACCTCTTTTAGAGCAAAAAGTAAGGCTTTTCGATCCGTTCTTTGATTGCGGCCAGGAATTTGGCCCCTTGAATGCCGTCCATGCTGCGATGGTCCACCGATAAGGTCAAGCTCATCATGGGGCGCAGGGCAACGGTATCGTCCGGCATTCCAACCGGCTTTTTAACAATCTGGCCCACAGCCAGGATGGCACTCTGCGGCGGGTTGATGATAGCGTCGAAGCGATCAATGCCGTACATCCCCAGGTTGGAAATGGTGAACGTGCCCCCCGAAAGGTCCTCGATGCTGAAGAGCATCTTCCGGGCCTTATCCTGGAAGACCTTAAGTTCCTGAGCGATCTGAGCCAGCGATTTTTGATCGGCCTCTTTGACGACCGGCACCACCAGCCCCTGGTCAGTACCCACCGCCACGCCGATGTTGATCTGTTTGCGCAGCTTGACCCGCCCCCCCTCAAAGGATGAGTTGGCCCGTGGGTGCTGTTTCAGGGCCGCCGCCACGATCTTCACCAGAATGGCCGTGATGGACAACCGCTCGCCCGTTTCGGCCACAATCCGCTCCATCAGGGCCTCACGCAACCAGAGGGCATCGGTCACGTCCACTTCAATAGTGAGGGCAAATTGGGGAGCAGTCTGGACGCTCTCCAGCATCCGCTCCCCTGTCAGGCGCTGGATGGGAGTCAAATCCACCCATTCTACGTCCTCCTCAGCAGGCGGAGCGGCTGGGGCAGCTTCGGCAAAGGCTTGCACGTCCTCTTTGGTAATCCTGCCCCCGGGGCCGGTGCCCGTCACCAGGGCCAGGTCTACCCCCCGTTCGCGGGCCAGACGACGCGCCACCGGCGAAGCTCGGACCCCTTCAGCCGCTTTAGGAGCCACGGCCTTTTGTGCTTCGGCAAAGGCCCGAACCTGACCGGGTGGGGCTTTAACCGGCCTGGCGCGGGGCTCAGGGGGGGGAGGGAGCGCTTCTGCTTTAGCTTCGGCGAGGCCCAGGGGGGGCAGAGCTGGCACCTCCTCGTCCGGTGCGGCAATGAAAGCGAGCGTCTCCCCCACCGGCACTTTAGCGTTATTTTCCGCCCCTGCTCTGATTCCCTTCAACACCCCAGAGGTCGGCGCTTCCAACTCGGCCACCGCTTTGTCGGTCATCACTTCCATGATGACCTGTCCTTTTTCTACCTGATCGCCTTCTTCGACCAGCCAGCGAATGATCTCGCCCACTTCCATGTGGTCCGACATTTTGGGCATGAAAAATTCAACGGCCATGAATCCTCCAAAGTATCGTGACTGGTGCGCGGCACTTTCTTTTCATAGTGCCGTGCACCTTACACAGCCAGGGGGTAGGTGCCGAACTTGCGAGCTGCTTCGGCCATGGCCACGACGTTCTGAGGGGGCACGTCGGGCTGGATGTTGTGGACTGCCGCCAGGACGAACCCGCCGCCCGGTCCCAGGTCGCGAATGCGTCGCCGCACCTCGGCCTCCACCTCTTCAACCGAACCGCGCGGCAGGACGTGCTGGGTGTCGATCGCGCCCCAGAAGACTACCCTGTCCCCAAAGCGGGCCTTCAACGCGGCCGTGTCGCCCATAGCCGAAACCTGGACCGGGTTGATAATATCCATGCCGACTTCTACCAGGTCGTCGATGAAATCGACCACGTTCCCACAACTATGGTAGAAGATTTTGGCCTCGGTCTTGGACTTGATGAAGTCGTAATATTTCTGGTATGCAGGTTTTATGAGGGCCCGATAGGTCTGGGGTGACATCAACGGCCCCCGCTGGGTAGCCAGGTCGTCCGCCGTGCGGAACACCTGGATGTAGGGGCCCGCCAGGTCGAGGAAGCGTCCCGTGGCCGCCACGTTAATCTCCAGCAGCCTGGACATAAGCGCAGACACGAACTCCGGATTTATCACCAGGTCCATCAAAAATTGCTCCAGGCCGCGCAGCAAATATCCCAGTTCCCAGAAACTCTTGAATCCGCCGTCGGCCACGATGGCGTAGTCCGTACCCTCGTAAAGAGCCCTGGCCTCTTCGGCCAGGCCGGCGGTGAAGCCCGGATCCAGGGGGTCGGGCCAGGGATAGCGTTCCAAATCTTCCACGCTGGCCTCGGCCAGCGGGCTGCGAGCCAGCTCCCAGTAATAGCAACCGTCGCCGTATTGTGCCTGCCTCCAGGTAACCCCCCACACATCTGTGAACGTCCCAGGCTCCGCAGGCGGCGGTTGCCAGCGCAGCGGGGGCCTGAGCCCCAGGGGACGACAATCGCTGCCCAGCCGTTGCATCACGCTCTCGTCCAGGCGGGCCACCCGGAAAATCTTGTTCAGGATCCTGGTCTCTCCCGATACTCCTAAATGCCGCTTAAGTTTTTCGTACCCCTCCACCACAATGCCTGTGCTGGAACCGCTCCCGATGTCCAGTGGGACTCGATCCGGCTCCTGGTGGTTCAGGGCCGCCAGAACTCGTTCCCGTGGGGTCATTTCGGCCATTGTGCCCTCCCGTATTTCCTCATAATATTATAGCCCCTGCTTCGGAATGTACCGGCGCAGGGACTCAATCGCCGACCGGGCTGCCGTATCCGGGTCGGGCCAGGGCAGGATCTCCATTGAGACGTACCCTTCGTAACCGATCTCGTTTAGGACTTTGACGATCTGTTCAAAATCGAGATGGGCGCTGCCCGGCCACTTTCGGTTGCTGTCGGCCAGGTGAACGAACCAGCAATGCTCGCCCGCCTCGCGAAAGCTATCGTAGATATCGACGTCTTCGATGTTCATGTGGTACACGTCGAGCATCAGACCGAAGTTAGGGCGATTGACCCTTTTGACCAGGGCCAGGCCCTCCTGGCTGGTGTGGATGTAGTGGGCCTGATGGACGTTGATGGGCTCAAGCACCAGCCGCACCCCGTGCGGCGCGGCGTAGTCGGCCAGCGCCCGGAAGGCTTCTTCCATCCGCTCCAGGGTGCCGGCGGGGTCATCGGGGTAACCGGGCCCCCGCGAGCGCCCGACGTTGATCAGCGTGCCCTCTCCAAAGTGGGCGGCGGCAAAATCGACGAAGGCCCTCAGGCGGGCCATGGCCTGGCGACAGACCTCTGGATCGGGGCCGACCAGGCCCAGCCTGTCCTCTCCGTAAACGTGGCCCGTGCAGAGACCTGCCAACTCCAGGTGGTTTTCGTCCAGCCAGCGGCGTATCTTCACGCCGTCCAGTTGTGCGGGGGCTTTGGTCATCAACTCCACGCCGTCGTACCCCAGCGCGGCCACCTGGCTAAAAGCTGCGACCAGGTCGCCACTGTAGACGGCCAGGGTGTCTTCTTCCAGGTCTGGGGCGCCGATCATGGCGGCGATTTTGATCACGGAGTCACCTCTCGGTCAGTTTTTTTCACCAGGCCATAACCTTGCGAATGGCCTCCACCACGTCGTCTGTGTCGGGCCAAACGCCGTTTTCGATGCTGTCCGCGAAGGGGATGGGCGAGTTGCGCCCGGTAACGCGCACGATGGGGGCCTCCAGATAGTCGAACGCGTGC
This sequence comes from uncultured Anaerolineales bacterium, assembly GCA_964646625.1. Lineage (GTDB taxonomy): Bacteria > Chloroflexota > Anaerolineae > CAZYHC01 > CAZYHC01 > DAOULT01. The sequence goes on along the minus strand of CAZYHC010000007.1, from coordinate 32,692 downwards.
TCCATCACCACCATGCCCCACTCGCCGGTCGGCCCGTAAGAGCGGCAGGCTTCGGCCACCAGCACGGCCCGGCCCGTCTTCCGCACCGATTGGCCGATGGTTTCTTCGTCCAGGGGGCTGACGGTGCGCACATCTACCACTTCTACGCTGACGCCCTGGTCGGCCAACATCTTGGCCGCCAGCATGGCGTGCCAGACCATGTAGCCCGAAGCCACCACCGTCACGTCCGTCCCCTCGCGCTTGACGTCGCACTGGCTCAGGGGCAGGACGTAATCCTCCTCCGGCACCAGGCCGCGGAAGGAGTACAGGAACTTGTGCTCCAGGAAGACGACCGGGTTGTCGTCTCGAATAGCGGCCTTCAGTAAGCCCTTGGCGTCGTAGGGAGTGGAGGGCAGCACCACTTTCAGGCCCGGAATGTGGGCGTACCACACTTCCAGGCTCTGGGAGTGCTGAGCGGCGGTGCTCTTGCCGGCCCCGCCTCCCTGGGCCATGCGCACCACCACGGGCACTTTGCACTGTCCCCCGGTCATCAGGCGCAGCTTGGCCGCCTGGTTGCAAATCTGGTCTATCGCCAGGCCGGAGAAATCGACAAACATGATCTCGGCCACCGGACGCATCCCCACCAGGGCCGCGCCGGTGGCGGCTCCGGCGATGGTGTTCTCGGAAATGGGGGTGTTCCGCACTCGCTCTGGCCCAAATTGATCGAATAACGTTCTGGTAACCCCAAACGCGCCGCCGTGCTTGCCGATGTCCTCGCCCAGCAAGAATACCCGCTCATCGCGCACCATCTCTTCGCGCAGCGCTTCGCGGATGGCCTCCTGATAGGATATCTCCTGGGCGGGCACCCCTGCCGGCACCTGCACGATCAAATCGGGCGACATCGTGGGCCTGGTTGCCCCCAAAGACGTTGCATCTCTTTCTACCGTTGCCATTTTTAATCTCCTGTACAATCTAGGCGTAGATGTAGTCCAGCGCGGTGGATGGGTCTGGCTGAGGGCTTTCCTGGGCAAACTTTACCGCTTCAACCATCTCCTGCTTAATTTCAGCGTCGATGGCCTCGAGCTCCTCCGGGCTGGCTTTCCCTGCCTCGACGAGTTCTCGGCGAAAGCGCGGGATGGGGTCCTTCTGGCGGTATTCTTGCACTTCAGCCCTGTCACGATAGACCTCTGGCTCGCCAGCGTAGTGCCCTTCGAACCGATAGGCTTCGGTCACCAGCAGGGTGGGGCCTTCCCCACGGCGGGCGCGGGCCACCGCTTCCAGGGCCGCCTGGTACACGGCCACCACGTCAAAGCCATCGACCCGCACGCCTGGAATGCCGTAGGATTGGGCGCGAATGGAAAGGTCCTTAACCCTGGCGGTGTCCCTGATATTGGTTGACACGCCATAATGGTTGTTCTCCAGGACGAAGACGACGGGCAGCCCCCAGATAGAGGCCATGTTGAGCCCCTCGTGCCAGTTGCCGGTGTTGGACCCGGCATCGCCGGTGAAAGGCACCGCCACCCGGTCCTCACCTTTCATCTTGAAGCCCAACGCTGCCCCGACCGCAATCGGGATCCCGGACCCTACTACCGCCAGGGCTCCCAGGCTCCCGGTCTCAAAGGCCGCGATGTGCATGGAACCGCCGCGCCCCTTGCAATAGCCGGTCTCCTTGCCCAGGATTTCGGCCATCATGCGTTTGGGGTCGGCCCCTTTGGCGATGTTGTGCCCGTGGCTGCGGTGAGTACCGGCAATTAAATCATCTCGGCGGAGGGCCATGCAGACCCCCACCCCGGAAGCTTCCTGTCCAATGTAGGGGTGCACCGCGCCCTTCACCTGGCCTCGTTTGAACAGATCGATGGAGGCCAACTCAAATTCCCGGATGCGCACCATCCGGCGATACATTTCCAGTAATGTATCTCGACTTATCTCCATTGTGAACCCCCTCTAGAATTATATATTCGGGCAGAGAATAGCAAAAAATGTCGCGGAGTTGCAACGGGATGAGGTGACTTCGTTCCGTTACGTGGTCGAACAATGCGTTGGTGAAGCTAAGGAGGAAATGGGGAAGAGGGCGAAACCTGAATGACCTAAGCTCTTGGTCATACCTCATACCTCACTAATCATACCACGTCATTATGAATTTGTCAATACCCAATCTCTGAGAGGGTATGAGCAGTCGCCCAAATTTTCTGGCCGCCCCCAGGACACTTGCCAAGCAAGTGAAAAGATAGTACAATATATTCAGGAAGTTTGCCTTTTTTGCGAGATAGAGGCCATGGAGACATGGAGACGATGTAACTCTCCTTCCCATTGTTGAGCCCGTCCTTGAGGGCCTGGCCCTACAGACAGGGATCAGGGCAGGAATAGATCGGTCACTTTTGTTCAACCAGAAAGGTGCTTTTTTGATCAAATCGTTCAGTCTCCGCAACGTTCTTCTAATTCTCAAGCTACAGCGAAGGGGGGTTTCTCTCGACCCGGAAAGGGCCCTGACTCAGCCTCGTTCGCCGTTAGAGGTTGCTTTGGCTACCCACTTTTCATTCTGTTTTCCTCACGCGGCGGACGTCTGTACCTACGTGCTCTGCGGCTCGAAACGAGGGCCCCGGCTGTCAGGTTTTGCCCAGATAGAGAAGCGACGGGGCCGACCAGAGGCAGACGTGATCTACCTGGCGCCCGCCCTGCCAGAGACCAATAACGCCCAAAAGACCCTGCATTCTTTGTTAAGGCACGTCTGCGCCCAGGCTGGCGAATGGGGCACCCAACGCCTTTTTGCCAGTATACCGGAAGGCCGCGAGGAAATTGAGGTCTTTCAGCAAGTGGGGTTCAGCGTCTACACCCGCGAGGATATCTTCCGCCTGGGGGCCTCGGCGGTTAACAACCTGAATCCCGCGCCCGATCCACTTGATCGTGGGCCTGAAACTATCGTGCGCCGTCGCCACAGCCGGGATGATTGGGCCCTTCAGCGTTTGTACGTGGCCCTCACCCCTCGACTGGTGCAACAGGCCGAAGGGCTGACTCCTCGGGAGTGGGGTCTCGGTCCAAACCACTGGTTCGATTGGACCAGGAAAGAAGAATACGTGTTGGAGAATAAAGAGAGCCAGAGTGGAGGGTACCTGCAGATCAGCGAGGGCCGGATCGGACACTGGCTGAAACTGTCCCTTCATCCCCAGCTTTATCGGGGCGGCAAAGGGCTGCTCGCCTATGGGCTATCCCTTTTACTCACCTATCCGCCCCTGCCCATCTACTGCAACGTGCGGGAATACGAGAGTGAGGTGAGCTTCCTGCTTAAAGCCCAGGGGTTCAAAGCCTTTGATCGGCGGGCCATTATGGTCAAGCACACCGGTGTAAGGGTCAGGGAACCGGCCCTGAAATTAGCACCTGGTTTGGAAAAAAGAGCTGAGGTGACGCCTACTTCGTATGGAGGAGGCATCGTCGGCTCAAGCAGATAACGAGTTTAGAGGTCGTATGCACATAACAGATGATTTAGATGCTTTGCTGGCAGTTCTACCACCGCCTATTGAGGCCTCTTTGCAAGCGGCTAATCGAGGCGATGAGTTGTTGGAAGTCATTCTCGATCTGGGGCGTCTGTCGGAGGCCCGTTTTTTACATCACGAGATCAGGCTCAACGATAAAGAGGTTACGGAGAAAGAGATAGAATATGTGGTGTCCCGCATCAGCGATTTCGACGATGACAACCGGGCCGGTATCGCCCGTACTTTACACCGCATTTCGGCCATCCGTAACCGCAAAGGCCGCATCGTGGGGCTGACCTGTCGGGTGGGACGGGCCGTCTACGGCACGATCGATATCATCCGCGATATCGTGGAGTCGGGCCAGAGTATCCTGCTTCTGGGACGGCCAGGGGTGGGCAAAACCACCATGCTGCGCGAAGTGGCCCGCGTGCTGGCCGAGAAGAAACGGGTGGTGATCGTCGATACCTCCAACGAAATCGGTGGAGATGGCGATATCCCTCACCCGGCTGTCGGTCGGGCGCGACGGATGCAGGTGGCTACCCCGGCCTATCAACACGCCGTCATGATCGAAGCGGTGGAAAACCACATGCCTGAGGTGATCGTCATCGACGAGATCGGGACGGAACTGGAGGCGGCCGCGGCGCGCACCATCGCCGAGCGGGGGGTGCAATTGGTGGGCACGGCTCACGGCAACACCCTGGACAACCTGATGCTAAATCCTACTCTCTGCGATCTGGTGGGCGGTATCCAGAGCGTGACGCTCAGCGACGAAGAGGCCCGACGACGAGGGACCCAGAAGTCGGTCCTGGAACGTAAGGCCCCGCCTACCTTCGACGTGGTGATCGAAATTCAGGACTGGCATCGTCTGGCCGTGCATCACGACGTGGCGGCGGCGATGGATGCCATCCTGCGGCGGCGATCTCTGCCCGCCGAAACCCGCTACCGTGACGAGGAAGGTCAGGTACACATCGAACAAGCCACCCTCCCCTCTTCTTTAGAAGAAAAACCCATCAAAATGCCTGCCAGACCCGCTTCCGACCTGTCTACGGTGAACGTCTATCCTTACGGCATCGGCCAGAACCGCTTGAGGCAGGCCGCCCGCAACCTTCAGTTACCGGTGACCGTGGTCAAGGACCTGGGGGAAGCCAACGTGGTGGTGACTCTCAAGAATTACTACCGCAAGCGCCCGCAAGTCATTAACGAAGCCGAGAGCCAGGGCATCCCTATCTACGTCTTGCGTTCCAACACCGTCACCCAGATGGAAAACTTTCTGGCGGACATCTTCGGGCTGGCGGTGGAGGAGTTGGACCCTTTCGCCGTGGCCATGCGCGAAACCCAGGAGGCCATAGAAAAGGTGCTGACCAGTTCCAGGGCGGTGGAGCTATCGCCTCAAAACTCCTATATCCGCCGTCATCAGCATAAAATGGCCCGCGCCGCCAATCTTATCTCTCATAGCTATGGACGGGAACCAAGAAGGCGGGTCAGGATTTACCCTGACAATGAACTGTAAGGATAATAGAAGTTGTTATGGAAACCACAAAATTAGAGGTGGTTTATTACGAGAATAAAGATATCTTGTATCTTCAGAGCATCCCAGCCCGTCCGGCCAAAGTCGATGAGATCAGATACGGGTTCATGATCCGCTACGATTGGGATTATCCAGAAAAGATTGTAGGTTTTGAGTGTTTGGATTTTTCTCTGCTCATCCCTCATCTGGCCGAGCCTGGAGTTATCCCAGAGATCGAAATGAGATTTGAGGTCGAAGGTTCAAATCTTAAGGCAGCTTCTCTGAAAGAAGTCCTTATCTGGGCTTATCAGCAATACGTACTGAAACGGTCAATTATTCAGGCGGAAGAGGTAGCAACCCCTTGAGTCTGTTTATTACCTTCGAGGGGCCAGACGGCAGCGGCAAGACCACCCAGGCCAGGGCCCTTTACGAATATCTGCGGGGGCGTGGATACCCCGTCTTTTTGACCCGTGAGCCGGGAGGCACCGGCATCGGCAACCAGATCAGAGAGGTTCTGCATTCGCTGGACAACACCGAGATGCTTCCCCAGACCGAGATATTGCTTTATTCGGCTTCTCGCGCTCAACTGGTGGGCCAGGTCATCCTGCCCCACCTGGCCCAGGGAGAGATCGTGCTCTGCGACCGCTACGCGGACTCTACTCTGGCTTACCAGGGTTATGGCCACGGCCTGGATTTAGAAGTATTGGGCGTTATCACCGCCTTCGCCACCGGCAAACTAAAACCGAACCTGACCATCTATCTGGACATCGAGGTGGAGGAAGGGCTGAGACGCAAGCTCAGCGCTCATCAAACAGGGGCAACGGAGTGGAATCGCATGGATCAGCAGGAGCTTGCTTTCCATCGACGGGTGCAAGAGGGTTATCTACGGATGGCAGCCGCCGAACCACAACGGTGGTGGCAGGTGGATGCCAGCCAGCCCTTAGAGGTGGTCCAGGAGTCCATCCGAGCCAGGGTGGAGACCCTGCTAGAGACCCTATGGAGGGCCAGGGTGTGAGGGGCGTGATTTACTATTCGTAGTCACCGAGATCGCCGCCACCCAGGTCAGGCATGGCGGCTTCAACCTCTTCAGGACTTTGTCCCGACTCCAGGCGGTCTATGACCTCGTTGAACTCTTCGCCCACATCCTCGCCCACTTCGTGGCTCATCTTCTTCATCCAACGGGCGATGCTTTTGGGATCGTTTTCGTCCAGACCGGCCAGGGCGCTGGGGTCGGCCAGATTCTCCAACCGGCTTTCCTCGGACCTGAGCACTGCTACCCTGGAAACCAGGCGAGTCAGGTTCTGGCCGTCACAGAGCGGGCAACGGGGCACGTCGATTTCGGAGAAACTTCGCCAGAAGACGGAGACACGCCGCCGACAGTCGTGACAACGATACTCGTAGATAGGCATGATCGTTCCTCTAACCCATACTCATATTATCGTCCCATATTATACCTCAAACAAACCTCCAAATCAAGCCGGGAAACACGGAGGAACGTGAAGGAGGCCAGAATGTTTTTTCCCCCCGAACCGAACCCGCTGCTCGTGGTGCTGTCTGGCCCTTCCGGGGTGGGCAAAGACGCCGTCCTAAAGCGGATGAAGGAGTTGGGGTATCCCTTCCACTTTGTGGTCACGGCCACCGATCGTCCGCCACGACCGGGCGAGGTGCATGGGGTGGATTACTATTTTCTCTCCACCGAACAGTTTACCACCATGCTGGCAGGTGGTGAGTTGCTGGAGCACGCTATCGTCTACGGCCAACATAAAGGGATCCCCAAGGCCCAGGTACGCCAGGCTTTGGACAGCGGGCAGGACGCTATCATGCGCGTCGACGTGCAGGGGGCCGCTACCGTGCGCCAGATCGCGCCCGAAGCCATTTTCATCTTCATCATTACCTCCTCAGAAGAGGAGCTTATTCGGCGCCTGAAGGGCCGCCATACGGAGGCGCCCGAAGCCCTGGAAACGCGTCTGGCTACCGCCCGAGAGGAGATGAAACGGCTCCCCGAGTTTGATTACGTGGTGGTCAATCGCGACAGCCAGTTAGACGAGGCGGTGGAACACATCGTAGCCATCATCACCGCCGAGAAGTGCCGGGTCGAGCAACGGACAATCGAGTTATGATCTCTGTAGATCTGTCTGCTTTTGATCCACACATCATTGCTGCCTATCACATCACCGAACAAGATTTGCAGAACGCCGTCCGATACATTACTATCCTACAGGGGCAGGAATCTCAAGTACTCGTCGATTTAGCCAATGGGTGCTATTACGGAACGAGTGTGCTTCTGCATGAGGTAGTTGAGTTGCACATTCTATTGATCAGAAATCCCCGCCTGCTGCAAGGGAGCAAAAAGGACATTGGTCTATATTTGAAAGCCAATTCCGATGCACATGAACAGGCTCTAATAGCTGAGTACTCTTATCTGCAAGAGAGGCTTGACTACATCTTAGGCGAGGTGATAGGGATTGGCGCATTGGTGAGAGCCAATGCTTCGAGCGAAGACTTTAACATACTATTCAAGTCCGATTTCGAGGTGCCCATCCTTGAACCAACCCCAGAGCAGATCGCCCATGCAGCAAAATCAATTGCCAGGTTGAAAACCTTGGGAAGGGAGAGTTGTAAATGATCGTCAAGTACAGAATTCTCCAATCCAAATGGAATGAGCAGGATGAATGGGAAACCTGGGGCATATTTTATGAAAATCACGGCCCCATCCTGAAGGAGTATCCCATCCTCTACGCCATGATGTTGAGCGACCCCAAAGAGATCAAACGCCATTTTGACCAAAATATCAGGGCGGGACAGCTTTCGCTGGAAGAAGCGGAGAAGGCCCTGGGTGATTATGCCCACCGTTATCGCCTGTTGCCCGAAATCCACGAAGCCGAGGGCGATTCTTTTTTCGCGATCATCGACGATTTGGAGGAAAGATACCTGGGCCGCAAAAAGCATAAAAGAGCCAGACGTATGCTGGCGGCCCTGGTAGCCGCCGACCAGAGGCGGCCAGTAAAGTACATCGACATCGAAGAGGCCCAGCGCCGTTTTAGGGAGATTGTAGAAGAGGCCACTGCGCAAGGCATCAAATTCGTCGTCAAGGAGGGAGAAAAGGATAAAGTAGCCATTGTAAGCCTGGCGGAGTATGAGGGCCCGTCGCCAAAGACGCCTGAATCTCTGACCGTGGTGGCCGAAACAGACCGGGAATATCGAGCCGAGAAAGAGGAATGAACAAGTGTAAGGAGGTCTGCCATGGATAAAGTTGATCCCAGAAATGTTCGCCGGTCGGTCATCGCCGGCACGTGGTACCCTGGTACGAAAGGGGAATTGGAAAGGACTATTGACGGCTATCTGGCTAACGTAGAGGAGGCCCCGATTGAAGGCCAGTTGCTCGGCCTCATCTCTCCCCACGCCGGTTACATCTACTCCGGCCAGGTGGCCGCTTACGCATACAAGCAACTGGAGGGCCTGAGTTTCGAGGTGGTGGTGGTCGTCTCGCCTGTCCATCGAATAATGTACATGGACCGTTTTGCCGTCACCAATAAGGCTTATTACGAGACACCCCTGGGGCTGATAGAAGTGGACAGCCAACTGGTGGAAGCGGTGAGCAAAAAGGCGGGCTTCAGCCGGGTAGGGCAGGACGACGAACACTCTCTGGAAATCCAACTGCCCTTTTTGCAGAGGGTTCTGGGCGACTTCAAGTTGACGCCCATTATGATAGGCGATCAATCCTTGTCTTCGTGCCGCGAGCTGGGCCAGGCTCTAGCCACCGCCCTGAAAGGCGAAAAAGCCCTGCTGGTAGCCAGCACCGATCTTTCTCACTTCCACGGCTACGACGCGGCTGTGAGTCTGGACCGGGTCGTCCTGGATCACGTCGAAGCCTACGATCCGGAGGGTCTGGCCCAGGCCATGAGCCGGGGACAATGTGAGGCTTGCGGCGGAGGGCCGGTGGTAGCAGTCATGTTGGCCGCCAGGGAACTGGGGGCCGATAAGGCTAAAGTCCTGAAATATGCCAACTCCGGCGATGTGACCGGCGACCGCACACGGGTAGTCGGTTACATGGCAGGAGCTCTCTATCGAGAAGGCCAGGAATGAACCCGCCACAACACACCCTGATCATTGCCCTTGAGGGCCTGATTTTCATTCTATATTATGGGGCTTTCTCGCTGTTGCGGGGGGAAGGTCTTTCCAACCAGCCTGCCTTTGAGATTCTGGGCCTCACCGGCGCGGCCGTCCTGGCAGAAATAACGCTGGGCCTGACCTTCAATCCGGTCATCTTTCTGGCCCTGATCTACCTCATTGCCATGCGCGTCCGCCTGCTGGTCGATGCCAGCAACCACCTCTCTGCCGTAGGATATCATAACCTGGCCCTCACCTTGAGCCATCTGGCCCTGAAACTGGGGCCGGATATGACCGGGCGGCTGTTGGCCCTCACTAACCTGGGGACGGTCTATTTACGTCGGGGCGTTCCTATCCAGGCCATTGCTCATTTGCGGTCCGCGCTGATGGTCGGAGCGGAGGGGACGACCCAAGCCCCCCTCAGCCCCAGACACAGCGCCATCTGCCACTTCAACCTGGGAACGGCCTACCGACGGCTGGGCAAGAACAATGAAGCCATTCGAGAGTTCAGAGCGGTGATCTCCACCTTCCCGGAGTCCGTCTATGCCGAAAAAGCCAGGCTGGCTATCCGGGAGACCATGCGCGCCGCTTTCGAAAAAAGATCACTATCGGAAGGGAAATAAGGACCCCCATGAATCCTGTACTGCTCATCGTCATCGAGGGTGTGCTTTTCGCCCTTGTCTTCGGCGGGCTTTCCCTGGTGAAAAAGGAAAGTCTTTCCAGGCAATTCTTGTTCGAGGTGCTGGTAATCACTCTGCTGGGCCTGGCCGTGGTGGTGGCCGGTTTGGGCCTCCACCCGGTGCTATTCCTGGCTGTCCTTTACCTCGTCACCATGCGCTCGCGTATCCTGGTCGATCTCGGCAATCTCCTCTCCTCCAGAGGGCAACTTGAGGCGGCCCTGTCCGTATATCAACTCGCGTTACGGCTCAGGCCGGACCCCGTCGGCCGGCTATCGGCGCTCATCAATAGCGGCGTGGCCTATCTGCGTCAGGGTGCTCCCCACAAAGCGATTTCCACTTTGCAGGACACCCTGAACACCACGCCCCAGGGCTTCCATTCCAAATACGAAACCGCCTGCCGCTATAACCTGGGCCTGGCCTATCGCCGGGCAGGAAAGGAGGAGGAAGCCATACACCAGTTCGAGGAGGTCATCCGTCTATTCCCCACCTCCCTTTACGCCAGAGGGGCGCAGACGGCCCTCCGTGGGGGCGGCCAGAGCAACGCCCACCAACCAGCAGAGAGCAATGAATCGATATGATCATCCAAACCAAAGAGAAGGGAAGCAACAATGCCACCGGATTTCACTCGTTTTTATCGGGCGCTCAAGCGGGAAGAGCCGGATAGGGTCCCCCTGGCCGAACTGCACGTTGACCGCGAGGTCAAAGAAGCCTTTCTGGGCCGCCCCATCCGCACTGTGAAGGATGAAATTGACTTCTGGCATCGGGCTGGCTACGATTACGTACAGCTTTCATACGGCTTGCAGGTGGGGGAGGTGGTTGACGGACGTACCTCAGGCAAATCGATCGTGCCCACCTTCTACGACGAAGGGGGCCACGAGGTGGAGTGGGCCGACGAGGGGGAGGGAGTGATAACCAACGAAGAGGATTTTGAAGCTTACCCCTGGGATGAGCTCCGCCAGTTCGACTGCACCACCCTGGAAGAGGGCTCGCGCCACCTGCCGGAAGGGATGAAAATTATCGTTTATGCGGGCAAGATATTTTCCCGGGTGTGGATGATGATGGGTTTCGCCAATTTTTGCCACGCCCTGACCGATAACCCTTCCCTGGTGGCGCGCATGTTTGAAATCAGCGGCCAGATAAGTTACGAGGGCTTTGAGCGAGCCATCGAGTTTGAGGAAGTGAGAGGAATCTGGATCAGCGATGACATTGCCTACGCCGAAGCGCTGATGATTTCCCCGGCATGGTATCGCCGGTTCCTCTTCCCCTGGTATAAGGAGATGGGGCGGGTCTGTAAGGAGCGGGATTTGCTTTTCATCTACCATTCTGATGGTAAACTGCAAGAGGTGATGGAAGACATCATCGAGATAGGCTTCGATGCCCTGCATCCTATCGAACCGAAGGCTATGGATATACGAGAGTTGAAACGGGAATTTGGCGACCGGCTCTCTTTCATCGGCAACATAGACCTGGGTTACACTCTCACTTTGGGGACTCCCCAGGAGGTCGAGCAGGAGGTGAAGGAACGCATTCGCCACCTGGCCCCTGGAGGCGGTTATTGTGTAGGCTCTTCCAATTCGGTTACTTATTACGTGCCTCTGCAAAATTATGAAGCCATGCGCTCAACAACTCTACAATATGGCAAATATCCCATAAAAATCTGAGGTGGCTGTTAATTTTTAATAAAAATGTATGCTGAAATTGTAGTAGGGGCCAGGATCCGTCCTCGGCCAGTTTCAGGTAAACACTTTTCGCTGGAGGCCGATGACTACAGCTATCTAACCACCACCTTTCATTATTCTGTCCCTCCCCACCTTCTGGACCTCATTGCCGTCGGCCAGTTGGTCACCGTTCCCTTCCGCACCGGACGGCAACAGGGAGTCATCGTTTCCCTGGGCGACACCTCTCCCGTGGCCGAAACCAAAGACATCGAGACCATCGTCGATGTCCAGCCCGTTCTGCTCCCCTACCAGATAGAGCTGGCCCGCTGGATCAGCGGCTATTACCTGGCCCCTCTCATCGAAGCGGTGCGCCTCATGCTTCCCCCCGGCCTGGAACGCAAGGCCGAAACGCTGGTGGAGTTAGGGCCCGAAGCCCATAGAAAGAAGCCTGGACAGAAGCCCCTCCACCTGACCGCCGAGCAGCGAGCCATCGTCGAGCTTCTGGAGCGGGAAGGGCCGCTGTGGGCCAGCCAGATGGAACGGCGTCTGGGGCGGGGCTGGCGTTCCCAGGTTGACCAGTTGGCCCGTCAAGGAGTGATCGTCAAACGCTCCGATTTGCACAAGCCCCGGGTGCGGCCCAGGCGGGACCGGTTCGTGCGCCTGGTAGCCGATGAAATCACGATAGCAGAGGAGCTACCCTATCTGGGCCGCGGCCGCGCCTTCAAGCAGGCGAACGTGCTGGCCTTGCTGGCCGAAAGCGACGATCCGCTGCCCACTGTGGCCCAGGTCTGCGCGGCCCTGGGCTATACGGAATCCCCGCTGCGTTCCCTGGCCGAAAAGGGCCTGGTGCACATCGCCGAACGCGGGGCCATGATCGTGCCCCTGCTCTCCCCTCACCGCCTCGACCAGGTTATTACGGAGGACCTGGCTCCCATACCGCGCGCCATCCTGCAATATCTGCGAGACCGTCCCCAGGGAGCAGAAAAAGGCGAACTCTATCGCCAAACCAGGGCCAACGCGGCCACCGTGCGGGCTCTGGAAGATAAAGGCTACCTCCAGCGTCTCGACCAGGAAGCGGCGGTCTGGCTGGCGATACCGCCCACCGAGGTTCTCGACCATATCATCAAGCTGCGCGGCGCAGAAAAACAGGTGGCCGTCCTGGACCTGCTGCTGGAGGAGGGAGAGCCGGTGTGGATCGGCTGGGTTTACGCCCAGACGGGCTGCAACCTGAACACCCTGAAAGACCTGGCCGCTCACGGGCTGGTGAGCCTCGAAGAGGAGGAAGTATGGCGCGACCCCCTGGCCGGCAGGCACTTTCCCCAGGAAACCCCGCCCCGCCTGACGCCCGATCAGGAAGCCATCTGGCAGGAGTTAGCCAAAGCCGACCACGACGTTTATCTTCTACACGGCGTAACGGGCAGCGGCAAGACGGAGATTTACCTGCGGGCCGTGCAGGCCACCCTGGAGCAGGGCCGGGGAGCGATCATCCTGGTGCCCGAGGTCTCCCTCACGCCCCAGACCATTCACCGGTTTGCCGCCCGTTTCCCGGAACGCATCGTGGTCATGCACAGCCAGCTCTCGGCGGGCGAACGTTACGACGGTTGGCGGCGCGTCCGGGCCGGAGAAGCCGACATCGTCATCGGGCCACGTTCGGCCCTGTTTGTCCCTACGCCCCGCCTGGGCCTGATCGTGGTCGATGAAGAACACGATAGCTCTTACAAGCAGGATAAAAGACCCTATTACCAGGCCCGGGACGTGGCTATCAAGCTGGCAGAGCTGAGCGGGGCAAAGGTGATCCTGGGCAGCGCCACCCCGGATGTCGTCTCCTACTATCGGGCCAAAAGGGGAGAGTACAAGCTGCTGGAACTACCGCAGCGGATTGTGTGGAACAGGGCACGCCTGGCGGAGCAAAGGCTGAAATACCGGGTCCCGGCGGCCACAACCAGAGAGCCGCCGAAAGGTGTCGTTTATTCGGACCTGCCCCCGGTGCGGGTGGTCGATCTGCGACAGGAGTTGAGAGCAGGCAACCTGAGCATCTTCAGCCGCGCTTTACACCAGGCCATGACCAAAGCCCTGGCTGCCGGACAACAGAGCATCCTTTTCCTCAACCGGCGGGGCGCGGCCACCTTCGTCATGTGTCGAGACTGTGGCTTCGTCCTCAGGTGCGCCCGCTGCGACGTGCCCCTTACCTATCACTTCGGCCAGGAGGGGAAAAAAGAGGAGCCTTATCTGGTCTGCCACTACTGCAACCGCCGTGGAGAGGTGGCGGAGCGATGTCCCCAATGCCTGAGCACTCGGATTCGCTTTTTTGGCCTCGGCACCCAGAAGGTGGAAGCGGTCTGTCGCGAATCATTTCCCCAGGCCCGTCTCCTGCGCTGGGACCGGGACGTTACAGGGCGCAAAGGCTCCCACGAGGCCCTTCTGGAATCGTTCGTAAATCACCAGGCGGATGTCCTGATCGGCACCCAGATGATCGCCAAAGGGCTGGACCTGCCCCTGGTCACCCTGGTCGGCGTTATCTCGGCGGACACCGCCCTGTATTTGCCGGACTTCCGGGCCGGAGAACGCACCTTTCAACTGCTCACCCAGGTAGCCGGTCGAGCCGGACGCAGCATCCTGGGCGGCCAGGTCATCGTTCAGACCTACACCCCCCAACATAACTGTATCCAGGCCGCCAGCCACCACGATTACGCGGGCTTCTATCGGCAGGAATTGGCTTTTCGACGGGAGCATGGTTATCCGCCTTTCAGTCGTCTGGCCCGGCTGGTCTACGTTCACTCCAACCGCGAGCGCTGCCGCCAGGAAGCCGAACGGCTCCACGAGACCCTGCGGCTCAAAATCGCTCGCCTGGGACTGGCAGACGTAGCCCTTATCGGGCCTGCTCCCTGCTTCCTGGACCGGCTAAGAGGAAAATATCGCTGGCAGATTGTGGTGCGTGCCGCCCGCCCTCACGTCCTGCTGGGCGACCTGACCCTCCCCCTGGGCTGGCGTGTTGACATAGATCCTGTAGATATGCTATAATTTGCCATGCTCTGGGGTCATGTGGTATAATATCAATGTTTCAATTTTAAGAAACGCAACGTGCAGTCGGGGCCCTTTCTCCAACCAGGTAGCCCAAAAGGGAGCTAAGAGCTGACATGAGCGCAAAGAATCCAGGGGGATGGTCTTCTCTAGAAAAGCTGGCCCTGCTGATGACGGTTTTCATCTGGTCAGGGGTATGTCTGGTCATTGTGGGGTTGATCACGCTCTATCTCAATCTACGGACGGAAGCAGCCTGGAACGGCCGTGGCCAGTCGGCCGCCCTGGTTATGACAACTGGGCCATCACCGTCCCCGGCACCATCGCTCTCGCCGACAGATACGCCTCCTATACCAACAAATACACCTACCCCCAGGCCCACCGAGACGCCCAGGCCGCCCACCAAGACGCCGCTGCCCCCAACAAACACGCCTACACCCAGGCCCACCGAAGCGCCGATCCCCACTGACACCCCACCTGGTCAAATAATTCACGTGGTGGAGTCAGGCGAGACCTTATCCAGCCTGGCAGCCCGTTATGGGGTAAGCGTGGAAGCCATCGTCCAGGCCAACGGCCTGGAAGACCCATCTAAGATCCGAACCGGCCAGGAGCTGATCATCCCTGTTTCCGGGCAGGACCTTCCTGCACCTGCCCCGTCGCCTGCGTTCACACCGCCCCTCAATCCTCCGCCTGCCCAGATGCCGGAAGGGCTGCCCGCCAACACCGAACCAACGCCAGGCTCAACGGGGAGAGAGGAACCAGCCCCGGTCGGATATCCACCCACCCGCATCGTGGCTCCGGCCATTGGCCTGGACGCCCCCGTGGTTGAGGTGGGTTGGCGGCTACAAGAGGAAAACGGTCAGATGGTGAGCATCTGGGAGGTGGCCGACTACGCAGCGGGCTGGCATAAGACCTCAGCCCATCCGGGCCAGGTGGGCAACGTCGTCATCTCCGGACACCACAACATTAAGGGTGAGGTCTTCCGCTACGTGGTCAACCTGGAAACCGGCGATGCGGTGCAGCTCTACACGGGAGACAGAATTTACCATTATACCGTTGCGGAGAAGCACATCTTGAAGGAAAAAGGCATGCCCGAAGAGGTGCGCCGTAAGAACGCAGAATGGATCTCTCCTACCGATGACACCCGACTGACTATGGTTACCTGCTGGCCCTATACCAACAATACCCATCGCGTCATCGTCGTGGCCAGACCTGTACAAGAATAAATTCCGAATCTGGAGGTTGAAAACCTGAGTATGTTGAAAAAAGCGTTGCTTTTGCTCATCGCGGCTGCAATCGTATTGTCTCTTCCCGCCTGTAGCGGATCGTCCGCTTCTCAGTTCACCCCACAGCTCACCCCAATGGAAGAAACACCGATAGAAGAAGCAGTCACTGCTTCATCCCCCTCTCCACCGCCGGAGGCCGACACCCCCACGCCCGAGCCGCCAACGGACACTCCCCCGCCGCCCACTGATACAGCCACGCCGCTGCCCCCGACGGACACTCCGGTGCCGCCCACGCCCACGCCAGCACCCACCGATACGCCCACGCCGGAACCGTCGCCCATTTCGATCAGCGAAGCTTCCGGTAACGATCCTCTGCCCTCCTCCCCTACCCCCGAAGCCACGCCGACAAACACGCAGGTGCCGCTCGATGCGCCGGTGAGCCTCGGTATGTGTCTGTGGGACGTACTTGGCGAAGAGAATTGCACAGTGATCAACAGCGAGAACCCCAATGCCGGGGTCGTTTATGAAGAAGGCTTGTTCGTTTACGGCGAGGTGATCGTGCAGATTGGCGATGCCACCTATCGCATCGACCGCCAGAACAGGAACCCCGACGCCCCTGAACAACACCTGCCCGGTCCCTATAGCCTGGAAATCGCGTTTCCCGCTGACATGCTGGTCAGAGTTGAAGGAGAACCAGGCTACGATCCCAGGAGCGGCGAATTCTGGATCGGTAAGTTGAAATGCGACAGCCAGCGAGGAGCAGATACCCCCTATACCCTTACTGTAAGGGTCCTCACCGGCGATGAAGTGAAAGCCAAACAGGATTTTTACTTTGGGGTGCTGGACTCGCCCACGTGCCAGTAAACATTCCAGTAAATATTCAAGGGGCACAAGACAATACAAAGCAGCCACCGCCAGGGTCGTCGGTGGCTTTAGTGGTTACAGGTCCATCTCGTAGATTCTGTAGGTTTTATAGACTCTGCCGCCCAGGCGTTGGACGATCCTGTTCATCATCTCGTTATCCTCCAGAATCAGGGACATCTCCGCACGTCTGTAGCCCGCCTGTAGCAAGGCCCTGGCGGTTTCCAGATAGAAGAGAGCATCGAGCCCCCGCCCCCGATATTCTTCGATAACCCCCATGACGATCAGCCTGGCCGTATCCATCTGGCGCGCGTACCACAGGAACTTGAGCCATCCCAGCGGAAAGAGGCGTCCATCCTTTATGTGTAAGAGAATCTGGTTGATGTCGGGCAGGGTCAGGGAGAAGCCTACCGCCTCGCCTTCCACTTCGGCGATCAAAATAAAGTCCTCCCTGAGAAAAGGTTTGAGGCCATGAGCCAGGTAATCAAATTCTTCCTCGGTCATGGGCACAAAACCCCATAGCTTGCTCCAGGCGGAGTTATATATCTTCTTGGCTATCGCCACCTCGCCCTCGAAATCCGCCTTCAACCTGGCCTTCCTGATGTGTACTCCGTGCTTGCGCCGAACGGCCTCTGCCACCCGGAACACTTTCTTAGGCAGGCCCTCCACCCCGCCGCCGTAGATGCTCCAGTCGGCGATGTAGGCGTAAAGATCCCTGGCCTTGCGAAAACCGAACGACTCGATGAAATCGACGTAATAGGGGGGATTATACAGCATCATCACTACGGGGCTGGAATCGAAGCCATCGACCAACAAGGCGTACTCGGCATTGGTGGAAAAGTTGGTGGGGCCCCGAATTATCTCCATGCCTCGGTCCCTGACCCAATCCCTGGCGGTAGCCAAAAGCCGCTGGGCCACGGCGTAATCCTCAACGACCTCAAAGCAGCCGAAGAAACCGGCCCTTTCCTCCTGAAAGGCGTTGTGGTTGTCGTCTACGATGGCCGCGATCGTGCCCACCGTCTGCTCGTCCCGCTGAGCGAGAAAGAGGGCCACTTCTGCATGTTTGAAGAAGGGGTTTTTATGGGGATCGAAGAAAGATTTGCGCTCCCGGATGAGAGGAGGAACCCAGTAGGGATCATCACCGTAAATATGCCAGGGGAATTTAATAAATTTCATGACATCTTTCTTATCTTCGACCGCTTTAATGTGCACCTCTGAGGCCAACTTTACCTCCCTGGTTCCTCAAGTTATAGGAGTTCATATTGCAACTGCATTATAATTAGTTATGGGATGTTTGTCAAGAGAGGTTTGTTGACTCTTTAGTCCCATCATAGTATAATGGCCCTGAAATAAGATGGCTCGCTTAGAGTGGAGAGGGGGTTCGCCATGAAGGTAATGGTCGTCATCCCAACCTATAACGAGGCGGACAACCTGCCGAAGATCGTGGCCGAACTGTTTTCCCTGGATATAGAAGGACTGGAAATCCTGGTGGTTGATGACAACTCTCCAGATGGCACAGGCCAGATCGCCGACGATCTGGCGGAACGCTATCCGGGCCAGATCCACGTCATCCACCGCCGGGCCAAGCTGGGGCTGGGAACGGCCTACGTGGCCGGGTTCCGCTATGCTCTGGAGCACCGAGCCGATTACGTTGTCGAGATGGACGCCGATTTCTCCCACTCGCCGTTGTACATCCCCCAGTTCCTGGCGAACATCAAAGACTACGACGTGGTGGTCGGCTCCCGCTACGTATCCGGCGGCCAGTTGGACGAGAAGTGGGGCCTGGGGCGTTACCTGCTCAGTTGGTGGGCCAACAGCGTGTATACCCGTCTCATCCTGGGCCTGCAGGTGAAAGACGTCACGGCCGGCTTCAAATGTTTCCGCCGTCGGGTGTTGGAGGCCATCGACCTGAGCATTATCCACTCCGGCGGTTACATCTTCCAGGTAGAGATGGCTTACCTTTGCGAGAAAAAAGGCTTCAGAGTGCTGGAAATTCCCATCTACTTCGAGGATAGACGGATCGGCCAGTCCAAAATGTCGATGATGGTCAAGCTGGAAGCGGCCTGGCGGGTCTGGGAACTTAAATGGCGATATAGAAATCTGTAAGCGTGAGACGGGATACACCTCGATGAAGGCGACAGAAGAGTACGTCAAAATCGCCGTCCTTTTCAAAGACCTGCTCCTGCAACACTTTGGGGAACGGCTGATCTCGGTGGCTCTGTATGGCTCGGTGGCCCGCGGCACTGCCACCATTGAAGACACCCAATACGTCCTGGGCTTTGTCAAGAACGTTCTGAGGTGAAGGCACTTTTGCTAAAAAAATGGAAACTCGACTTGTTGGCCCTTCTGGTTCTTTTCATTCTCCCCCTTCTATTGTTTGGTCCGGTCACTCTTGGCTCCAGGACGCTTCTGCCCCTCGATAACCTTTTTGCCTTCGAACCCTGGCGTTCCTTCGCCGCCGAGCTGGGCGTTAAACTGCCCCCTCACAATGCGTTGCTCAGCGACCTCGTCTTAGAAAACTACGTCTGGAAGCGCTTCATCCTGGACTCCATCCAGGCCAGGGCTATTCCCCTCTGGAACCCCTATCTTTTCGCCGGTCTGCCTTTCCTGGCGGCCGGTCAGCATTCGGCCCTCTATCCTTTTAGCGTTATCTTTTACGTTATCCCCCTGGTCAAAGCTTACGGCTATTTCACCGTTCTCCAACTTTTCCTGGCCGGGCTTTTTACCTACCTCTACGCCCGCACCATCGGGGTCGGTCGCCTGGGGGCCTTGCTGGGAGGCATCATCTACATGCTCAGCGCCTTCATGGTGGTCAGCGTGGTCTTTACCATGATTATCGCTGCTGCGGCCTGGTTGCCGCTCCTGCTGGCCCTCGTGGAGCGCATCATCCAGGCTCAAGAGTCTTCGCCCTCAGAATCCACACCCGGCTCCAAACGAAGGTCGGTCATTCCCTGGGTGATCGTCGGGGCTATAGTTCTGGCCTTTCAGCTTTTGGCCGGGCACGTCGAGATCTCGGCCTACGTCCTCTTATTGATGGCCTACTACGCTCTCTGTCGGCTGGGCATAATGGCCTGGAAAAAGCGTGACGTATCTCTGGTAGGGCGCGCGGCCTTCTGGCTGGCGCTCCTGGTCGTCCTGGGGGTAGGGCTGGGCGCGGTGCAATTCATCCCCCTGTACGAAGTGGCCCACCTCAACTTTCGCCAGGATTCGGTGAGCTACCAGGAGGTGATCGACTGGGCCTTCCCCATACGTCGTCTCATCGCTTTTGTGGTACCCAACTTTTTCGGCAACCCGGCCCACCACACCTACCTGGACGTTTTCAGCGGCCAGGTGGTGCCCCTGACGGTTAACGCTCACGGTGAGCTCAACCCCAATGGTCCCGGCTGCGCCGACTGGGGCATCAAGAACTACGTCGAGGGAGGGAGCTACGTGGGCCTGCTGCCCCTGCTGCTGGCCGCCGTAGCCATCCCCGGACTGTGGCGCAAAACCTGGCCTTTCCGCCGTTACGTCTGGATTTTCGCCATCTTGATTGTTTTTTCTATACTTTTCATCTTTGGCACACCTTTTTACGGCCTGCTCTACTATGGGCTGCCGGGGTTTACCCAGCTACACACCCCCTTCCGCTGGATTTACCCCTATACTCTGGCGGTGGCCGTCCTGGCGGGCATCGGGGCTGACTATCTGGCCCGCACCCGCACCCCGGAGCTATGGGCCAGGGGATACCCGCGCCTTTCGTGGCCCTGGCACTGGCTCGTCCTCAAGGCGTGGCCTTCGGTCATCACTGTCGTAGCAGGTCTGGCTTTCTGGGGCGGCCTGGCGACCGTCCTGGGGCTGCTTCTCAGCCGGATCTTTTACGGTCGGCTTGAGCCTCTGGTAACGCAAATCTTCTGGTCCCTGGCCAAAGCCCCGGACGCTTTCCCCGATGCACGGGCTTTCTACAGCTATGAGTTCAGGCAGGTGCTTCTCTTTGGCCTGCTGCTTGTGGCCAGCGGCATCGTGCTGCGTGTGAGCCGTTGTCCCATTTTTCTACCAGAATCCTTGCGAAAGCGACCGGTCTGGGAGATACTGGCCCTGGGCCTCGTCGCTTTTGACCTTTTCGCTTTCGGCTACGGGTTCAACCCCACCGCCGACCCCGGGCTGCTGGATTTCACCCCTCCTGTGGTCGAGTTCCTGCGGCAGGATCCATCGTCGTTTCGCCTCACCAGCTTTGTAGGCCCTGGGGAGAAGACCTTTATAGCCAATGCCGGGATGCTCTACGGCCTGTACGACATCCGGGGCTACGATTCCATTTTCCCCAAACAGTACGCCGACTACATGGCCCTCATCGAGGAGCAAGACGAATTGCTTTACAATCGCATCGCGCCCCTGTCCGAGTATGATTCTCTGGACTCCCCCCTCCTCGACCTGCTCAACGTCAAATACGTCCTGACCACCCGCCACATCCCCAACCCTCATTACAAGTTAGTCTACGACCAGGAGATCAGGGTCTATCTCAACCAGGATTATCTGCCGCGTGCTTTCGTCGTGCCCCAGGCCAGAGTCGTGCCTCCGGAGCAACTGGCCGAAGCGTTGGAAGACGAGGGCTTCGACCCCAGGCAATACGTCATATTGGAGCAGCAAGCAGCAAGGGGCAAGCAGCAAGCGACGGATGGCGGGCAGTGGGCAGCGAGCGACCAACAGCAAGTAGAGATTGTCGAATATACGATCAACGAGGTGATCGTCGAGGCCGAGATGCCTGGTAGCGGCTGGCTGATCCTGGCCGATACCTACTTCCCCGGCTGGAAAGCGTACCGCCAGACCCCGGACCAGGAAACCGAACTGGAGCTTTACCGGGCCGACGGCAACTTCCGGGCCGTACACCTGCCCGCGGGCCGACAGCGGGTGCGCTTCCAGTATACGCCTATGTCCTTCAAGGTGGGACTATACGTCAGCTTCATGGCCGGGGTGGTCTCCGCTCTTTTGGTTGCCTACTGGCTGTGGGGGCTGTTCTACCGCGAAAGCGAGGAAGATTCTACCATCAAGCGGGTAGCCAAAAACAGCCTGACGCCCATGATCCTCTCCCTGCTTAACCGCCTCATCGACATGGCCTTCGCCATGCTCATGCTGCGCATCCTGGCCCCCGAAGGAGCCGGACGATACCAGTTTGCGGTGACGTTCATCACCTTCTTCGAGATTCTGACCCGCTTCGGCCTGGGAACGTTGCTTACCCGCGAGGTAGCCAGAGAGCGCGCTGAGGCCAACCGCTACCTGAGCAACGTTTCCATTTTGCGGCTTTTTCTGTGGTTTCTCTCGTTGCCGGTCATGGGGATCATCCTGTTCTTTTACGTGCGTTTCGGCGGGGTAACGGGCGACACGGTAACGGCTATCGGCCTCTTCGCCGTGGGGCTGCTCTTCGGTTTGCTGGCGGACGCCCTCAGCTCGCTTTTCTACGCCTTCGAGAAAATGGAGTATCCGGCCCTGCTCTCCACGGCCACGACCATCGTTAAGGTTTCGCTGGGGGCGCTGGTCCTTCTCCCCCCGCTGAGTGGGGGTTTCGTGGGACTGGCGGCGGTGTCCATCTTCTCCAACGCCTTCACCGCCGCGGTTCTACTCTACCTGGCGGTACGGCACTTCTTCCGGCCTCGCCTGGAATTCGACTCAACCTTCGAGCGGGAGATGCTGGGCATCTCCTACCCCCTGATGATCAACCACCTGCTGGCTACCATCTTCTTCCGCATCGACATCTGGATCCTCCAACCCGTGCAGGGCGACGCGGTGGTGGGGCTTTACGGAGCGGCCCTGAAGTACATCGATGGGCTGAACGTCGTGCCCTCTTTTTTCACCATCGCCATTTTCCCCTTGATGTCCCGCTACGCGCACTCGGCCCGTGAGTCCCTCATCCGCGCCTACATCCTGTCCCTGCGTTTGCTGCTCATCATCGCCCTGCCTGTGGCGGTGGGCACCCCGTTCATTGCCCGCGAACTGATCCTCATCCTGGGCGGCGGCGCTTACCTGCCCGATTCCATGATCGCCCTGCAACTTCTGATCTTCTTCTTCCCCTTCAGTTGCATCAACCAGGTGACTCAATACGTGCTCATCGCCATCGACCAGCAGCGTTTTCTGACCAAAGCTTTCGCCATCGGCGTGACCTTCAACGTGGTCACCAACCTCATCTTCATCCCTATTTACAGCTACAAGGCGGCGGCGGTCATCACCATCCTGTCCGAACTGGCTTTGCTCATCCCCTTCTATTATTGCGTGCGCAAAAACCTGACCGCTATCCCCTGGCTTTCCATCTTCTGGCAACCGGCCCTGGCCTCGGCAGCGATGGGCGGGATAATGTGGTTACTACGCGAAATCCATCTCCTGATCCTGGTGCCCCTGGCGGCGGTGATTTACTTCGTCGTCCTCTTCCTGTTGGGCACCTTCAATACCGAGGAAATGAGGCAGTTTCTCCAACTGTTGCCCCTGGGCCGCCTGAAGGCCAGGTTGAAACTTGGCCCCAGACCGGAGGCGCAATAGAAGCGCGGAAACGCGAAGGGGCGGAGGGCGCGGACAAATAACGGATTGTTGATGACAATCTGGGGGTGATGTGATATAATATTTTCAGGGGAGCTGACGCGGATTTTGGTCACGGATAACACGGAAAACAGGCAACCTTTGCCAAGTGAGAGGGTAATGGCAGAAAGATTTGCACAAGTAGATGCCCTGAAAGCCAGACTGGATAGTCATCGTCCCCTCGACGTTAACAGGGTCAGCGCCGTGCGGGAAAAGTTCAGGATAGAGTGGACTTACCACAGCAACGCCATCGAGGGCAGTTCCATGACCCTGTCCGAGACGGCCTTCTTCCTGCGCGAGGGGCTGACCTCCAAAGGCAAGCCCCTCTCGGAGTACCTGGAAGCCAAAAACCACGCCGAGGCCCTGGATTACCTAGAAGAGGTGGTGGCCCAGAAACACCCCCTGACCGAGCGGCTTATCAAGGACTTTCACACCCTCGTCATGCAGGATACGAAGTTTATCGAGGTCAAGGGACTTTTCGGCCAGCGGGTGAAAAAGCGCGTCGAACCTGGCGCTTACAAATACGACGACAACCACGTGATTAGATTGGATGGCACGATCCATTACTTTTGTGACTACCTTCAGGTACCCGGCGAGATGGAGCGCCTGATCGGCTGGTATGAGGAACAGAAAGAGAGGCTGCATCCCATCGAACTGGCAGCCAGATTCCACCACAAGCTGGTGGCTATTCACCCCTTCACCGACGGCAACGGGCGCGTGGCCCGCCTGATCATGAACCTGATTTTGATGCAGCAGGGCTATACCCCGGCCATCATCCGTATGGAAGACCGTGAGGAATATTACAAAGCACTGGAGGCAGCCGACGGGGAAAGGGGCGAGCGTTACGTCTCCGTCTTCGAGCAGGAAGGCGACTATGGACCGCTTATCGAGATAGTTGAGCGGGAGGTTGTAAGGACGTTGACCCTGACGTTAGGTGTAGCTGAGGGCAGAAACCAAACTTAATTTTGGAGGTATTATCGTGACCAGACACGTCTATATCAAGAACATCGGCAGCCACGAGGGTGAAGAAGTGACCATCAAGGGTTGGCTTTACAACAAGACGGACAAGGGCAGGCTCCAGTTCCTTCTGGTCCGCGATGGGACGGGGCTGATACAGGGGGTAGTCTTCGAGAAGGAGGTCAGCCCGGAGGTCTTCCAGGCCGCCCAGACCCTCACCCAAGAATCATCGATTATCGTGAGCGGCACGGTGCGAGCCGATAAGCGTGCTCCCGGCAGTCCGGGCGGCTACGAGTTATCGGTCAGTGGGCTGGAAATTTTGCAGATGGCCGAGGAGTACCCCATCACCCCCAAGGAGCACGGCATCGAGTTTTTGATGGAGCACCGTCACCTCTGGCTGCGCTCCTCGAAACAGTACGCCATCCTGCGGGTGCGGGCCGAGGTCATCCGCGCCATTCGCGACTGGCTGGACTCCAATGGCTTCGTCAACCTGGACACCCCCATCCTCACCCCGGCTGCCTGTGAGGGCACCTCCACCCTCTTCGAGACCGAGTACTTTGGCGACGTGGCCTACCTGACCCAGAGCGGTCAGCTCTACAACGAGGCCACCATCATGGCCTTTGGACGGGTCTATTGTTTTGGCCCCACCTTTCGGGCCGAGAAGTCCAAGACCCGTCGTCACCTGACCGAGTTCTGGATGGTCGAGCCGGAGATGGCCTACGCCGATTTAGAGGAATGCATGAGGGTAGAAGAGGAGTTCGTCAGCTACATTGTGCAAATCTGCCTCCAGAACCGGGCCGACGAACTGAAGATGCTGGAACGGGACATCGCCCCGCTGGAAAAGGTAGCACCGCCCTTCCCCCGCATCTGGTACGACGAGGCGGTAGAGATCCTGAACAAAGAGGGAGTAGAGATCTCCTGGGGCGACGATTTCGGCGCCCCCCACGAGACGGCCCTGACCCAACATTTCGAGAAGCCGGTCTTCGTGCACCATTATCCTACCCGGTGCAAAGCCTTCTACATGGAAGAGGAGCCCGGCCGGCCGGAGGTCTGCAAGTCAGTCGATCTGCTGGCTCCCGAAGGTTACGGGGAGATCATCGGCGGCGGAGAACGCACCGCCAGCCTGGAATTGCTGGAACGGCGTATCGTGGAGCACAATCTGCCCCGCGAAGCCTACGAGTGGTACCTGGACCTGCGGCGCTACGGTTCTGTGCCTCACTCCGGCTTTGGCCTGGGCATCGAGCGTACCGTAACCTGGATTTGCGGCATCCACCACATCCGGGAGACCATTCCTTTCCCGCGCACGTTGGGCCGCATTTATCCATAAGACAGGAGGCTGGTTATGTCAAATTTAGTCCTGGATCAACCTGTTAGCTCCCTGACCGCCAGCGATCTGAAAGAACTGATAAAAGAGGCGATCCGCGAGGAGCGGGGATATTACCTCGACGAGGAAGGCTATCTGATCTTCGCCAACGAAGTGGCTTACTCCGCTTACCTGGACAAGCAGGAGGGCAAACTTCCCAGCGAGGTGAAGGCCCGCTTTATCGATGAGCAGGGTTACATAGCTTTCTACAGCGATTGGGAACCGACCCCGGAGAAGGCGAGGGAGTTGGCTGAAATCAAGCAGGAGATCGCTGATGGGGATGTACACGACTTTGATGAGGTCGTCAAAGAGTTGGGACTAAGCCCAGATGTATAAAGTGGCGATATCAGGCAGAGCTAGGAAGAGGCTTGCCAGGCTACCCAAAGATATTGGCGATGACATCGTGCGGAAGATTTACTGGCTGGCCGAAAACGCAGATGTCATAGAACATGACCGTTTGAAAGGCCATTGAGTATACAGCCTGCACTGTGGACAATACCGCATCCCCTACTCCCTGGATAAGATAAACAAGGTGATCGTCATCGAGGATATCGATAAACACAATGCTGCTTACAGAAGGCTGCAAAGATAAGGGCATAAAAACCCGGCCAGGGCATCGGCCCCGGAGGTAGCTCCCCGGTTCAGCACCCGTTCGGCCACCCTTTTCAGTTCTGCCTGCCTTCCGGCCCCGGCAGCCAGCACAATCAACAAATCCTGCCAGGTCTCGTCGGGCAGCCCCTCTTTAGCCAGACCCAGGAAAGCGGCGCTGAGCAAGGTTGTCCTTTTTCTCGCCGCTTCATACATAAGCTCGATAGCGTCTTCCAGACCCAATCTGCTCTCTTCCAGCGAACAGGGCCAGACTCGCAGCCCCCACATCAAACCGGCCAGAAAATCGTCGCCAGCGGGGGTCAGCCCTGGCCCCAGGCCGGCCAAATTCCCGGCGTGGAGGGCTATCGCGCCCAACTCCCCTTTCAGCAGGGCGCCCATCAAACCTTGAATCTCCAGCCGGGCCCTCTCCAAGAAGGCCACAGCCAGGGCGGATTTTCTCACCGCAGAGGGCGCAGAGCTCGCGGAGGTCTGGCTGTTGGCTGCTAGCTGCTTGCTGCTAGTTTGCTCGGCGTTCTCAGCGGTGCAAAAAAGGAGGGTCAAAAGACCGCGGCGCGGCGCGGCGGCCCGGAGGTAGCGATAGAGGCCGGCCAGAGAAGTGGATAGCCTCTGGTGCTCGAAATGCGGCCAGGGATGCGGCGCCCAAACCCTGGCCCCAGCCAGGGAAATGGCCCAGTGGTTTCCCAGAAGAAGGTCATCGCCCCGACAGACCACCGGCAGGTGAATATCCCACCGGTGAAAAGGGATATCGTCCCCGGCCAGCACGACGTTCAGCGGCCCGTTGCCCGCCTGGCGATGCACCAGGGCCACGACCTCTCCACCCTCCGCCGACACAAGGTCGGCGGTATCCAATATTAAATTGCAGGCCCGCGAGGAACTCCCCAGGATGCGGGCCGTAAAGCTCCCTCTCCCCAACGTGGCGGCCGCCACCGAGCCGAGAGAGATAGCCCTAAGCCTCTTCATAGCGGTTATTATATCACCTTCACCTCTGAGGAGCAATAGCCGCACCTTTTGGCAGCCTGCCGATCTATTCTGGTTCCAGGTCACTGATTTCGCCCTCAACCAGGCCCTCCATGAAATCCATGACCGTAATCTATGTCAACTTCTTCATCTTTTTCTTTAGGCCAAATCATGGTATACTATCCGTAGGACGCCAGCAGGGAGGTATACAGGATGAACGTTGCCGAAATGGAAGACCGCTTTCATGAGTTGAAAAGCCAATGGGACAAGGGCCATATCAGTGCTGAGGAGTTCAAAACCGAGGTAGGGAAATTACGCTTCCAGGACGAGCAGGGACGGGAATGGATAATCAGCGCTTATTCGGGTCGGTGGTATTATGTCGATGACGAAGGCGAATGGGTGCAAGGTGAGCCTGTGGAGAAAGCAGCCCCTACTGCCACCTGCCAGGAGTGCGGTCGCCCTGTGGAGCCTGGTACTGACCTGTGCGATAGTTGTCTGGCGAAAGGTGAGACGGTCCTTACACCGGCCCCGGTCCCACAACCCACCGAGGCGGCTCCTTCCCAGTCTGCCGTGCCTTTCTGGTTGGCCCTGGTCGGCCTGGGGCTGCTCCTGATCGTGGCTCTGATTCTAATTGCTCTTCAGGCCATACCCCCCAGAGGCCAGGTTTTGGTCAGCGAGACCCCTCCCCCCACCGCCAGCCCTACTACGATTACGACCATGACTCCGACCACGGCTCCGGCTACTGCTTCTCCCACCCTCACCCCTTCTTTCACCCCGCAGCCGACAGATACAGCCACGCCCCCGCTCACGGTCACGGCTACTATTACGGTTACAGTGCCCTCTCTCGAAGCAACGCCTACCCCTGAGCCGATCCCGGCGGGGATCATCGCTTTCCCTCTTTTCGACGGCGAGCGTGCAACCTACGATATTTACGTCAGTAACGTCGATGGCAGCGGACGGCAAAAGATTGTGAGCGAGGCCAGCCAGCCGCACCTCGGCTTCAATGGGGCAAGAATTGTCTATCGCTCCTGGGACAACGAACAGCGCGGCCTGGTGGCGCGTGATGTCTATGGTGGCGATGTCTGGCGCTTCAATACCCACAGCGAGGCAGCCCGTGCCAGTTGGTCGCCCGATGGTCAGATTTTTGTTTTCTATTCGGTCCAGGAGTCGGACCGCAAACCACGCGTTTATCGCACCGTAGAGACCGAGTACCGCACCATCAAGCGGGGAATGATCGACGTTTTTGGCGAGGTCCCTTCCTGGCTGTCCGACGATCAGATCATGTATCGCGGCTGTGAAGAGGAGGGCTGCGGCATTTACGTGACGAACCTCGATGGCAGCTACCCATTACAACTTACCGCCGGGGAGAGTGACACCGTGCCCGAGGCCTCGCCCGATGGCAGCAGGGTGGCCTTTATGTCCCAACGGGACGGCAACTGGGAGGTCTACCTGGTGGCAGTCGAGGACGGCGAACCCCTTCGCCTGACAGACGAGGAAGCTCGCGACGGGCTGCCGTTCTGGATGGGCAACGAGTGGCTGGCCTTTGCCTCCGAGCGGGATGGAGAGTGGGCCATCTGGGCCATACGTCCCGATGGCGAGGGTGAACCTGTGCGGCTGTTCGCTCTGGGAGGCTCGATCGATGGCCGTCCCCACAACGCCCAAAGCTACGAGGCCCTGGGCTGGATTCACGAACGCATCTCCTGGGCCCCTGGACCGTCTTGAGCTGCTTGCCAGAGCCGACAGCCTGGGGTATAATATATCCATCTCGATTAATCTGTGACCAAAACCCGTATCAGCTATTACGCTCAATAATAATTTGCTCTCACTTTCGTCCCCGCAAGGAGTAAACCTGTAAAGGAGAGTTGGATGACTATTGTAGAGGCGATGGAAAATCGTTTTAATCAACTCAGAACAGAACGACGGAAAGGCATTATCGAAGAAGAAGAGTTCCTGGCCGAGGTGGAAAAGCTCCAGTTTAAAGATGAGCAGGGAAGATTATGGATACTCGACGCCAACTCAGGTGAATGGTATTTCGAAGACGGTGGGCAATGGGTATCGGGCAATCCCCTGCAATTTCAGACTGCTTTGGCCTGCGCGCAATGCGGTCGCCCCCTGGAAGCAGAAGGCGACCTCTGCCCGGAGTGCGCCGCGCTGGCAACACCTTTCACAGAGGCCCAGGCGCACGACGAGGGAGACGCCACTCCGGTAATTCGATTGGCGGAGAAGGAGGAGGAGGAAGAAGAAGAGGAGCAAGAAGAATACCTGGACGAAGAAACGATCAGGCGGAAAGAACGACGGGCCTCGTTTTTCTACGACCAGGGGGTGCAACACTTCGATGCCAAGGAGTGGGAGGAAGCTCTGGACTTTTTCCAGGAGGTCTTGAGAGTGCTCCCCACTTACAAAGATGCCCTCAGATTGGCTGAAATAGCCGAGGCCGAGCTACACAAACAGGAAGAAGAAAGGTTGCGCTGGCAGAAGATAACTGTTTTCTACAACCAGGCCGAGCAATGCGTGATCGAAGGCCAATGGCAGAGAGCCTATGATCTTCTCCAGGAAATCCTGGCAATCGACGCCGACCACGCCGAAGCCCGCGCCCTGGCGGAAAAAGTGCAGCAAGAACTGGAAACGAGAGCGGACAGACGCAGACAACTGCGCGCCCTGGAAGCCCTCTACCAACAGGGAGAGGCACATTTTGACCAGGGACGCTGGCAACGGGCTATCGACCTCTTCGAGCAGATCCTGGACCTCGATCAGCAATACCTGGGCCTCGATCCACGCTATCAGGAGGCGGAGACCAAACTGGAAGAGGCCCAAAGACAGCGCGACCTGGAAATCCTCTACACCGAGGGCCTGGACTATTTTGGACAGCGACGGTGGGCCGAAGCCATCGAGCGCTTCGAGAGCATCATGGCTCTGGACGAGACCTACCAGGACGTGCCCGCCAGGCTGGAGGAGGCCCGACAGCAACAACGATTGCGCGACCTCTACTCCGTCGCCGAGGAACACCTCCAGGCTAGCCAATGGGAGGAGGCCATCGCCGCCTTCGAGGAGGTTATAAGCCTGCAACCCGATTACGAAGATGCGGCCCTGGCCACCCTGTACGCCAGGGGCAGGAGGGAGTTCGAGGCCGGCCGCTGGGAGGAAGCGCTCAACACCCTGGGCCAGGTTGTATCCCAGGACGTGCTCTACAGGGACGCTCAGACCCGCTTCTCGGAAGCCCGAACCCGTAAACAGGTGCGCGACCTGTACACGGAAGGGATCGGATACTTCGAGGAAGGAGAATGGCCGAAAGCCATCGAGTTTCTGGAGCAGGTAGTGAACCTCGATCCCCATTACGGGGGCGCGCAGGCCAGGCTGGCCGAAGCCAGAGAAGAACACGAGTTGGTCGATCTCTACGCCAAAGGGCGACGTTTCTTCGTCAGCGGACGGTGGCAGGAGGCTATCGAGGCGCTGGAGCAGATCGTGGAGCGGCGGCCCGATTACAGGGACGTGGCCCAGCAGCTTGAAGAAGCTCGCAAGGAAGGGATGCTGGCCGAGCTTTATGCCAAAGGCATGGAGCATTTCGACAGCGGACAGTGGGGCGAGGCCATCGTCGATTTCAAGCGCATTGTCGATATCGATCCCAGCTACAAGGACACTCCCAGAAGACTGGCAGAGGCGCGTAAACAGGAGAGATTGTCCGATTTTTACGCCAAGGCCATGGAACATTACAACCGGGAAGAGTGGGATAAAGCCATCGATTATCTGGCCCGCATCGTCGAGGAGGAAGAGGTCTACGCCGATGCTTCGGCCAAATTGGCCGAGGCCAAACGGCGTAAACAATTGACCGATTTCTACCGCAGCGGGGAGCGACACTTTGCCGAAGGGCGCTGGCAGGAGGCCATAGAAGCCTTCGAGAAGATGATGACTCTCGACCCCTCCGACCAATGGAAGGTGTCTGAGAAACTGCGTGAAAGCCGCCGACAAAAAGCCCTGTCCGATTTATACGCCGGCGGAATGAAACTCATCAACGAGAGCCAATGGACCGAGGCCGCCGCCCTTTTCCAGCAACTCTCGGACAAAGAGCCCAGCTACAGGGACATCGCCTCCAAACTGGAAGAGGCGGGCAGGCAAGAAAAATTGGCCAACCTTTACAGCCAGGGCCGCCGCTTCTGTGGGGCCAAACAATGGGCCAGAGCCATCGAAGTCTTTACCCAAATCCTGAGCATAGACCCCCTTTACGAGAACATGGCCCAGGAGTTAGAGGAAGCCACAAGACAAAAGAAACTGGCCGACCTGTACGAAGAAGGGCTGGCCTTCCTGGAGGAAGAGAAGTGGGGTCGCGCCACCGAATGTCTGGAGCAAGTCCTGGAGCTTGACCCCTATTATGAAGATGCTTTTGCCAGGCTAAGCGAGGCCCGCCGCCAGAGAATCATGCGCGACCACTATTCGGAAGGCATGAGTAACTTTGACGAGGAACGCTGGACAGAGGCCATCGAGTGCTTTCAGCAGGTAGTTGATCTCGACCTCAACTACAGAGATGCCTGGCACAGATTGGAGGAAGCCAGGAAACAGCAGAAGCTGGCCGGCCTGTACGCCCAGGGGATGGAATGCTATAACAAGGGCCAACTGGCAGAAGCCATAAAATGGTTCGAGCAGATTGCCAACGTCGATGCCCACTACAAAGATGCGGCCACAAAGTTGGCGGAGACCAGCGAAGAGGTGGAACTGTCAGATTTGTACGCCAGGGGGATACGCTATTTCGAGAGCGAGAGGTGGCTGGAGGCTATCACCCTTTTCGAACGGGTGGCCCAAAGGAAGCCAGATTACGCCGACGTGACCACCAGAATAGAAGAGGCCCAAAAACAAAGACAGCTAACCAATCTATACGCACGCGGGATGAGGTGCCTGAACGAGGGACAGTGGCCGGAAGCGATCTCCTTTTTCGAGCAGATCGTGGCGGTCGATGAAAACTACGAGGACGCGGCCGAGAAGTTGAGAGAAACCCGGCAAAAAAAAGAAACCGAACGCGGGACCTTATACGGAGAAGGGCTAAGGTATGCCGAAGAGGGGCAATGGCAGGAGGCGGTCAGGGCCCTTGAGGAACTAAAAGCCAGGGGCCTGGATGAGGAATACCAGGATATCGAGAGCAGGCTGGAAGAGGCCCGAAAACAGGATCGGCAAGCCAGGTTGGAGACTTTATACGAGCAGGGACAGAACCATTTCGAAGGCGGGGAATGGAACGAGGCCATTGCGGTCTTCGAACAACTCCAGGCCGAAGATACAGATTACAGAAGCGAGGAATTGGCCGCTAAACTTGAAGAGGCCAGACGACGAAAAGATGCGCCCATCACCCGCAGACTGCTGGAGGGACGCACCCCGGCCGTACTGCTGGCTATTATCGGGATCCTGTCCCTTTGTTGTGCTCTGACCATCATCATCCTCTGGGCCACCAGGGTTTTGCCCCTTTTTAATCCGCCGGCGGCCCAGCTTACGCCGGCCTCCACCTTGATAGTGGCCTTGACCCTCACAGCCACTACCTCGCCGGCCCAGACCATTGCCCTGCCCACCCTGCCCACCATGACCCCCACGGTCCTGTCTACGCCCAGCCCTACGCCGTCTCCCAGTCCCAGCCCCAGCCCGACGCCTACGGCCACAAACACAGCCACCCCCATAACGCCGACCGCCACCCCCACGCCCAGTCTAAGCCCCAGTCCCAGCCCCACAGCCACGCCCACCGCCACCGAACTTCCCACCGTCCCTCTGCCCCCTCCCTCTCCC